>CAILLK010000085.1 GCA_903835005.1 uncultured Bacteroidota bacterium
ACATACCCGAATATTGCCATGAAAAAAGGCTAATACCGTGGCTATATGCCGGAATCTCTTTTTATTGGGTGGGTCAACATCACCGGAATGGAGGGTCAACATAAAACGGAATGGTGGGTCAACATGCTCCGGAATTTACAAATAAATATCAGCGATCCGCCTTTTATCGCATTCATCAGGCCAATATGGGTTTCTTCGGGCAGTACCAGGCATCCATTACTCTGCCCCATATATCCTCCGTTATCAGCTATGCCGCATTGGGTGGCATAGGCATCCGTTCGTTTTGGTGTGCCATCGCTTCGGCTTGTCAGGCATTTGCAGCTATCTGGCATCATGCAATACAGTGTATCTTTTATGCTTAATAGCCGCCTTAGCGAATCCGTACCGAAGTTCAGTGATCCTGTGGTATGCACTACCACATCCCGCTCCAGAATGTGGTCATTTATGCCCTTTTCCAAACCTTCCATTACAATCACACAATCATGTTTCCGGGCCAGGGTGAACCTGCATAGGTGGCAGGGATTATCAGGGTGCGTACCCTTGGTTGCCAGTATCATCCCCAGGCTGCTGCACTCACTGCCACCTTCATTACTGAAATACAGAGGCAGGGTATATTTGTCATTCTTTATGTTTCCTGTTCCTGCGCCCTGAGTTACAAGGCTCTCATATAGTATTTTCCTCCGTTTCAGGTCCACCGTTATCATTCTTGGCCTGTTTCCGGGCCGGGTATAATCTACTACACTGATTATTTGTTTCTTTTTATACTGTTTTATTCCCTTAGGCCGGATTTGTTTGTCATCAATCAGTTTTTTCTCCATGCAGGCCACTTCAAAAGCGGCTAATGATACATCAGCGCTATCTATATGAGCCTTTCTGTATATACCTTCGGCTTCCTTTATTATCTGCCCGAACTTTTTATTTGCCGACACCCGCCGAAGCAGGCTATCTGTATTGTACCATACTTCAGATTGCTGTGCCAATGCAACCTGGCATAATATAACCAAGCAAGCCAATGCAATTATTTTTTTATTATGCAGAGGCAACAGAAAAGCCTTTATACAGAGAATAACCGGGTTTAAAACCATATTTCTACCAAAATTCGTTAATTTTATCAATGTTTTTTATCGTTACCCAACCATTTAAGCAATAAAGCAGTCTTTATTACTGTTTAGTATTAATAACAAATATACTTGTCTATAGCTTTGGCATATAATACAACCGGCCATGCGAGTGAGTTGGAACAACTCATTCAAGGATGTATCCACAATGAACGTGGTGCGCAGGAGAAGCTATATCATTTATTTTATCCCAGGATGATGGCCCTGGTAAGGCGGTATATAGATCAGGAGACACAGGCAGAAGAGGTAATGAATAACGGGTACTTAAGGGCATTTCAGAAGATAGGTCAATATAATTTTCAGGGCTCTTTCGAAGGTTGGCTGAGAAAAATCATATTTCATGCGGTTGCAGATTATGTAAAGCAGAATTCAAGGTATTCGAGCAAGGTGGTACTGGTAGAAAAAGATGAATATGTACATAAGGACCATGCCGATAAATTGTATTACGATCAGTTGCTGAAACTGGTGCATGCGCTACCCGAAGCAACAAGGAATGTGTTTAATATGTATGTGATGGAAGGATTTACACACAGGGAAATAGGTAATTTGCTGGGAATAAGCGAGGGAACATCAAAATGGCATTTATCTGAAGGAAGAAGGCTTTTGAAAGATACTATTGAAAAAATGGAATTGCATTTGAAAGTATAAAGTAGCGTAAAAAAATTTTAAAAAATATAAATTTATCCAAATGGATAATAACTTAGTAAGTGTCGATGACCTGGTAAGGCAGCGATTAAGCGGGGCGGAGGAACGGGAGCCATCAGGCGCCTGGCTCCGGATGCGTGAGCTGCTTGACGAAAAAGAAGACCGCAAACCAGTTGGGTTTATGTGGCGCCGTATGTTTGGTGGCCTCGCCATAATTGCTATGCTGGGCACCCTCAGCCTTGGTGGTTATGAGATTACCTCTCATTACCGCAGTTTAGGTACAGGCAATGGCACAGAACTTGCCTTGAATACAACTGCCAGCAATTCTTCTTCTCTCCCTGCAAATGCAATCAATAATAAGGATTATAATAAATTACCCAATTCTGATTTAAACAATTCTAATAATAAAAAGATTACAACCACAGATGGGAAAAATGAAAATAACCCAACTTCAAATCCATTAAACAAGAAAAACACCAATGGTGCCGGCAATAATAAAACAATGTTTACCACCAGCGGAAAAAATAAGGATAACAACAACGGAAATGAACTGCAAATTAGCAACCATCCGGTAGTTGCTGCTTCCATCTCCGGCGCTACAATGCCAAAAAAAGCTGATGAAAAAAGCAAGACTGGCGCTTCTACTGCAAATAATGTAGATTTAAAACACAAATCATCCGTTCATAACCCAGTTGAAAAAATAAATAACCATAATGAAGTAGTAGCTACATCTGGTAACAACAAGCTTAGGAATAACAAAACCCGTAAGGGACATTCAATTTCAACATCGGATAATAATAATAACAATAATGATGAAGTTGCTATTTCAGGTAATGACAGAATCAATAATAGCACAACCGGTAAGGAAAAATTAACTACCTCAAACAACAATAATAGTGATGGAGCAGCAACTCCAGGTGATGAATCAACTTCTAAGAATTCAACCCAAAAGGAAAAATTAACTGCATCAACTAATAATAACAGTGATGAAGCAACTGCGCCTGATAATGATGAATTGAACAATAAGACAACCAAAAGGGAAAAGTTTATTGCATCTTCAAAAACCGATCATCCAAATTCTAACAGCTTAAAAAATAAAACCGCAGACCATAAACCTGCCTCAGCTAAGAATTCAGGTATAAACAAATCGGGAAACAGTACCGTTGCCACCGCTGGTACCAAAAAACAAAAAGGAGCAGGTAAAGTAATCGGTAAAACAAACCAGACTTCGTTAGCTGTTAAAAATGTTAAGCAACCTGGTAAAAAAGTGGATACCCGGGTTTCAGGAAAAGACACTAAAACCGAGGATGCTGATGATGCAATTTCGGTAAATAGTCTGGCTATCGGTTCATCGCACCCAACCGACGATGCCCTTAAGAAAAAATTGCCGGTTAAAAACCCAATTATTGCTGAAGCAAACAAAACAAATAGTGCCGGCAAGAAATTGGCTGCCAAAGGTTCTTCAACTTATGGTAATGGCACAAAACCTTCCAATGAGGATAAGGATAACAAACCTATTGCTAAAAAAATGCCATTTGCAAGCTCAGGCAATAATATAGCGGCTATACCCGGAGGGAATGCTGGCAGCAATACCACCCCTGTAAACAAAGATACCTTAAGGACAAGGATGGCGAAAAAGATAATTCAAAAACTAACAATCCAAGAACGTATTACGAAAACAGGCCCGAATACCTATGTTACCCATCAGGATACTATATCCTATGAAACAATTAATGAGGAATTTGCTGATAATGATGATATAAAAGTATTTGGCCCGCCTACTGTAAAACAATTTATGAGCGCTGGTAAACTTGCCGCCAATAATGGTAGCAAACTGATAATTCCGGGTGCATCGTCTGAATGGTCGGACGAGGAAGCTACTGAAAAAGCTGCAGGGAAATTAGCACGTCATGAGAAAAGCGTAGCGAAAGGTGGTGCAGGATTATCTCAAAGCCTGGAAAATGCTGTAAATGATATCAAATACTCTATCAGTGGCGCAAGGTTTGCGGCTGGCCTCAAAGGCGGTATCAACAGTACTTTCTTTGGCCCCAACAACTTCAAAGGTTTCCAGATGGGTGTAACCGGCAATTTTATATTCAGTGAAAATGTAAATATCCTTGCTGAACTAGAATATTTCCAACGGATTAACAGCGGATATATCCTTAACGATGATTATTATACTTATACACAGATAGGACCAAACATGTGGAGCAGGCAGCAAATTCAGAATCCGTTCAGTTTCTCAACCCTTCATAGTTTCGAACTACCCCTTATAGTGCGCTATACCAAAAAGAATTTCAGCATATTTGCGGGCGGAAATTTGGTATATACACTGGCAATAAATGAAAGCCAGGGCATAGCTACACCAGGCGCTACAACCCAGGTAGCAGCAGTGGGCAATGATACCAAACCAACAATAAAAGAAAGCGACTTTAACGGCAGGTTCGGATTGGGATACGTGTTCGGTGCAGCTATACAGTTGTCTCCGGTTATTTCTCTGGATATTAGAGATGTACAGACATTATGGGATAATGCGGGCTCTACAGGTTCGCAGGCTGTATCTACTCAATTGTTCCGCAGCCCGTCTTTCCAGTTATCAATGGGTTATCGTTTTGGAGGTAAAAAAGCCAAACAGAAAGAGTAACCGGTCCGCCGGTTTGTATTTCGAAACCCGGAAGTGTGCGCTTCCGGGTTTCTCATTTAAAGAAGATAAAAATTTATGGATAGCCATAACTTTCTAGTATCCCAAACCCGAAATTCTCCAAAAATTAATGTGCCGCATGGTTGGTACGGGCTACGTGGTCAAAAAAAATATTTCTTATATTTGAAACAAAAAACCGATACAATGAAAAAATTTCTGGTCACGTATCACGCCCCGGCCGATGCCATGAGGCGCCCGGAAGACATCACTCCTGAACAGCAGGCAGCAGGTATGAAATTGTGGATGGACTGGTTTGCCAAATGTGATGGTCATGTAATTGATATGGGTGCGCCCCTAAAGAACAGCCAGTCGCAGTCTGTAGATGGTAGTTTTACTCCTGGCCAGAAGCAATTCTCGGGCTATACCATAATACAAGCCGAAAACATGGATGAGGCAAAATCGCTGATGCAGGGGCATCCGCATACCAGCGGCTGGAGCCAGGCGGCTACGCTTGAGGTGCATGAAGTTGTGCCAATGCCAGGTATGTAGTATTGGTTAACAGATACATTTAGCCCCCGCATCATTCAATTGGGAATATGCAGGGGCTGCATGCTTTATGACAGATTGTGTGAGATAAGTTTGAGGAACTCCGACCTGGTTTCATTTTTCATAAACTGTCCGCTGAATGCTGATGTGGTTGTAATGCTGTTTTGTTTCTGTACTCCCCGCATCATCATGCACAGGTGCTGGGCCTCAATTACCACACCTACACCAAGCGGGTTGAGGGTTTCTACTATAACATCAAGAATCTGTTTTGTCAGCCGCTCCTGAACCTGCAGGCGGCGGGAGAAGCATTCTACTACATGTGCTATTTTACTCAGGCCGGTAATCACACCATTTGGGATGTATGCAACATGTGCCTTGCCAAAGAATGGCAGCATATGGTGCTCGCACAACGAATACAACTCAATGTTTTTTACCAAAACCATTTCATTATAAGACTCATGGAATTTAGCTGAATTAAGAATATCGGCTGCATTCATGTTGTATCCCTGTGTAATGAATTGCATGGCTTTAGCCACACGCTCAGGAGTTTTGAGCAACCCTTCCCGTTCCGGGTCTTCACCTATATCCTGAATAATGGAGCGGTAATGACCCTTGAGCGAACTGGTAACTTCCTCGTCGTAAGATTCCTTTTTATGGTAAGCCAAATGAACTAGTTTTAAGCATCAATATAATTCGGGATGATTTTAAGGAAAACAATTTTAATACAATAAAGTTATTGAAAACAATTATCCGAAAAACTCCACATAAATTTTTGGTGTTTCGATAAGCTTAATGCAATGCAAAAACACGTTGCCTTTTTCAATATAAGGTTTGAGCTCATGCCATATGCCCATTGCAAAATTTTCAGCGCTGGTGAATTTACCTTTCATAAAGTCCACATCCAGGTTAAGGTTCCGGTGATCCACTTTTTCTACAATTACATCCTGAATAAGGAGGCCCAGCGTTTTAGCATTATATACAAAACCGGTTTCCGGGTTAGGAATGCCTTTTATGGTAACATGCAGCTCATAGTTATGGCCATGCCAGTTCTCATTGGCACACTTGCCATATACATCTTTATTCTCTTCCGGACTCCAGTCGTTATTGTATAATTTGTGAGCAGCATTAAAATGCTCGACACGCGTCAGATAAACCATTTATATTATTTATGTGCAAAATTAGGGTTACTATATGGTTTTGACAAATAAGAACCTGAATTGGGGCAAAATAGCCCGATCATTAACCTTTATAAACAGCGAATAACAAACTATATTGCGGTATGAATGTTCTTATTGTTGCTGCTACTGAATTTGAAATAGGGCCATGGCTCAACCGGAATAATAGTCACAATCCATTAGCAGATGTGTTGATTACCGGGGTGGGCATGACTGCTACTGCCTTTACCCTGACAAAGAACCTTCAGAACCGTAAATACGATCTTATTATTCAGGCAGGGGTAGGTGGCAGTTATACTGAAGATTTGGGATTAGGCGATGTAGTATTTGTAAGCAGTGACCAGTTTGGAGATGCAGGGGCAGAAGACCATGATAAATACCTGGATCTGTTTGAAATGGGACTCCTGACTGAAAACCAGTTTCCTTTTTCAGCAAAAAAATTGATTAATCCTTTAGAAGTTGTATCCAACCGAATAGTATTGCCTCAGGTGTCCGGACTAACTGTGAATACTGTAAGTGGCAATGAACGGACCATAGAACTCAGGAAAGAAAAATATGGCTGCCAGGTTGAGAGCATGGAAGGCGCAGCGTTTCATTATGTGTGCCTCCAGGAAAAGGTGGCCTTTGCACAGATAAGGGCAATATCGAATTATGTTACGCCCAGAGATAAAAGCCAATGGAAAATGAAGGATGCAATTGTGAATCTGAATGAATGGCTGATTATTTTCATCGAATCATTGAGATTTGTCAACTTTTAAAAAGTTGACAAATCTTAAGCATGGTGAGGTTGGGCCCACTTAGTTCGCTTTATTGTAATTTTGCCCCATGAAATTAACACTCGGTTTCAGTCCATGCCCCAACGATACTTTTATTTTTGATGCTATGGTTAATGGCAAGATAGATACCATGGGCATCACCTTCGACTATGTGATGGAAGATGTGGAAACCCTTAATCAGTGGGCCGAACAGGGCAAACTGGATATAACCAAACTAAGCTATAATACCTTTATACATACCGTAAACCAATACGCCCTGCTTCACAGCGGCAGCGCACTGGGCGAGGGGGTAGGGCCGCTGCTGGTTTCCAAGCAGCCACTCGATCTTGCCAACATTGAAAATTTGAAAATAGCTATACCGGGCATAAAAACCACTGCCAACCTGCTGCTTACCCTTGCTTTTCCGCAGGCAAAAAATAAAACCGAGCTGGTATTTAATGAGATCGAAGCGGCAGTGCTCGATGGCCGTTTTGATGCAGGGTTGATTATTCACGAAGGCAGATTTACTTACCAGCAAAAAGGCCTTACCAAATTGATTGACCTGGGCGACTGGTGGGAGCAAACAACCCATGCGGCAATTCCGCTCGGGGGCATAGTTATTCGCCGCAGCCTGCCGGTTACTGTTTGTGCTGCTGTAGATATGATCATCAAAAAAAGCCTGGCCTATTCGTGGCAGCGATACCCTGAGCTATCACCTTTTATTACCAGCAATGCGCAGGAAATGGAAGAGGATGTAATGAGGATGCATATTCAACTTTATGTAAACGACTTCACCACGGACCTTGGAGTGAAGGGTAGAAATGCGATCGGTACTTTATTTGAAAAAGCGAAGCAGGCGGGGTTATTGAAAACAGAAATGCCGGAATCGATATTTTATTGAGGCACCCTGTTAAACAGGAATTGGGTAATTATCTTCCACCATAAAACCGCACCTCATCGCCCCTTCTTTGCTGATATGCTCCGGGTAACAAACTTACAATATCATATATGCTTGTTACAGGCAATTGTTTCAAATCATCTCTGGTAAAAGTACTATAGGATTGGTAGTCTCTCACCTTCATTTGAGTTACCGATTTGAGACTAAGAACCATTGGTACATCCTCAATAATGTAAAGTTTTCCATTGCCTCCAATGGTTACACCAGCACCCCGCCATGCTTGATACAATCCATACGTGGTTGAAAACACATTAATCAGTCGACAAACTGGGAGTGGCTCTATCTCGTTCTTATTTATTCTATCATGAGATCCACACCCCAAATCTAACGGCTCTTTTACCCCATTAATTTCTATTTTATGTTGGTCGTGGATTATAGACATAGCGAAATTAACTCTTGTAAGATTATCCGGCGAAACAAGTACCTTATTGGTAAACATGGAGTCATATCCACTATAGATTACCAATACATCATAATACCCTGGCTCCAATGGTTTGATCACATAGTTTCCATCATAATCAGTAACCGAACCTCCCTTTAGGACACCCCCGGCATAAACCTGAATTACCGCGCTAATCATAGGTTCTCTTTTCTCATCAATCACCTTACCGCCAATTTCCTGCGCCATCGATTGAAAAGAAATCAGTGCCGATAAAAGTGTAAGGATAGCTCTCATAAAATGTCTTTATTATAAAGACGTAATTTTAGTTAGGAATCTTGGGTAATTCAAGACAAATTAGTTCAAACTATATTTTCACTTTCAAATTTGAAGAATGAAATTAAGATAGAAAGGCAGTTAGCAAATATTACAATTAGTACTTTTGAGTACAATTTAATGTAGCCTCCTCCGGATAAGTCCAATTTGTCCAATAGGTACACATTATTCTATTCTCTTTATAATAATAATTGATTTCAATATCAGGCCCCGTGCTACTATTTGGGTCATAATTATTGCAATAATTAAATACATTTCCATCCTTAGAGCAAATATTATATTTTCCACTAAAATCAATTGGAAAGTAAAAATGGTGAAGCTTTACTATGTCGATTATAGTCAGACTGCTATCCAAATTAGAAATAGAAATGCTTAATGTATCCTTAATAGTGAAAGTCGTATCGATAATATACGAAGGAGTATCATTAGCAAGAATAACATACTCACCGCTATGGTACTGCCCCGAGCAAATCCAATTACCATTCAGTTTACCAATAGAAGGGCCATTATCATTCTTTTTACAACACAAAAGTGTTGAAAGACCTAAAAAAAGTATGGATAGAATTGCATTTCTTTGGGTGAATGAAAACAGGTCGTTCATTTGAGCATACTTTTAAATCAATGAACACAAAGCGTACAATATTCTATTTCATAAACTTAACAATGGCAATAATCGCACCTACAATTCCGAGGAATTGCAATAAACCTTTAAGATAAACAGCCTTATAAACCTCGTTTTTGGATTGTTCAATTTACTGGTTGGTTTGTTCAATTTCCAGTTCCAGATTATGAACATCATCTTTAGTTAACTGACCATTACTTCCTTCATGCAATCCTGATAATACAATATCTCTCATAGCGGTAACAAATGCTGCCACCTTATCATCAGTAAGGTGCTATGCCTTTCTGAATAAATCATATAACTGAATTTGCACTGTGGTCATAACGCAAAAGTATTTCTAATGGATTATTATTAAATACCCGAAACTAATCCCAATTACAAATTCCTAAACAATCACCTTTTTCTTATACTCCCCCTTACTCTTCCTTATGTTGCAGGCCACCACTTTAAACTCAGGGCACATGGCTTCACTGTCGCTCACACTGCTCGTTATGTTATTCATCATCACATCGGGGAAGTGGAAGGTGCTACTCAGAATCCCGGGCTTTACTTCGTCGGTGATCCTGGCTTTCACATCTACCTTGCCGCGCGGTGATTCCACACACACCATGTCGCCATCCACAATGAAGTGCTTAGCCGCGTCCACTGGGTTTATCATCAGCACATCATCTGTTACTATCAGCGCATTGTTTGTGCGGCGGGTCATGGCGCCACAGTTATAATGTTCCAGTTCGCGGTTGGTGGTGATGATGTATGGATACTCCTTTTCATTCTTAACGAGCTCCTGCGATTTCTTGTAATCGTTGTGTATGAATTTGCCCTTGCCTCTTTTAAATGTTTCCGTATGCAGTATCTGTGTGTCTTTACCCCCTTTTGCTACCGGCCATTGCTTGCCATCACTTCCCAGTTCATTCCATTTTACGCCTTCAAAGAAAGGCACTATCTGTGCTATCTCTTCCAGCACCCATTCAGGGTCATAAACAGCAGGCTGCTCGTAGCCCATCAGGTTCATTATGTCTACCATTATCTGGCCATCACTCCTGGTGCCTTCAATGGGTTCCACTACTGCGTTTACCCGCTGAATTCTCCTTTCACCGTTGGTAAATGTGCCGCTCTTTTCCAGGAAAGACGATGCAGGCAATATCACTGTTGCCAATTTAGCGGTTTCGGTCATAAACAGTTCCTGAACCACAAACAGTTCCAGCTTGCTAAGCGCTGCCACCACATGGTGTGTATTGGGGTCTGTCTGTGCCATGTCTTCACCTATCACCCACATAGCTTTCAGCTTGCCATTATTGGCCGCATCATACATCTGTGGTATTTTCATGCCTGCATAGTCAGGCAACTTGGCATGATAAAATTCTTCGTACATTTTGTGATACTCAGGCACTGATACATCATAATATCCTGCCCCCTGGTATGGCTGGCAGCCCATATCTGCCGATCCCTGCACATTGTTCTGTCCGCGCAGCGGGTTAACACCCACGCCCGGTCTGCCAATATTACCCGTTATCATAGCCAGGCTGGTAATCATCATGATGGTAAGGGTACCTTGCGAATGCTCGGTAACCCCCAGTCCATGAAACTCCATGGCATTTGGAGCTTTGGCATAGGCAATTGCGGCATCCCGCACCAGTTTCTTATCCACACCGCATATAGCCTCCAGTTCATCCATATTCTGAGATAGTATCTCCTGTTTGAACTCTTCATAGCCTTCCGTGCGCTGTGCAATAAAATCCTTATCCTCCATCCCCTCACTGATGATGTAATAAAGCATCATGTTGAGGATGGCCATATTGGTGCCGGGGCGCAATTGCAGGTGATAAGTGGCATATTTTGCCAGTTCGGTTCTTCTAGGGTCAATAACTATCGAAGTCCTTCCGCTCATGGCTACCTGCTTCAGCTTCGCGCCTGTAACAGGGTGTCCGTCGGTAGGATTAGCACCTATCACCAAGATACAATCGGTAAGTTTCAGGTCCCTGATGGAGTTGGTTGCCGCTCCCGTACCGAAAGTGCGCTGCATACCAATTGCAGTTGGTGAGTGGCATACTCGGGCGCAGCAATCAATGTTGTTGGTACCCATTACAGCCCTAGTAAATTTCTGCATCAGGTAATTTTCTTCGTTTGTTCCCCTCGAAGAGGATATACCTGCAAAGGAGTCAGGGCCGTATTTCGTCTTTATTTCTTTAAGCTTGCCGGTGATAAACTCATAAGCCTCATCCCATGTAGCCTCCACAAATTCGCCATTCTTTTTAATGAGTGGTGTGCGCAATCGGTCTTTATGATTGTAGAAGGCAAACGCATAACGGCCTTTGAGACAGGTATGCCCCTGGTTGGTATCAGCGCTGTAAGGCGCTTGTATTGATTTTATTTTACCACCTTTTACCGCTACTTCCAGGTTGCAGCCTACCCCACAGTAAGTACATACAGTGCGTATCTTCTCATCAACCTGAATGGATTTTGATTCATAAATATCCGATATGGCAGATGTGGGGCATGCTTGTGCACAAGCGCCACAACTTACACAATCAGACTCATTGAAAGTAACCTCTGCGCCTTTTATGATATGACTGTCGAAACCCCTTCCTCCCATGCTCAGCACAAACTGCCCCTGCACTTCATCGCATGCCCTTACACAACGGAAGCAATTGATGCATTTGGAGAAATCAGTAGTCATATATGGATGACTCAGGTCTTTCTTCCTGTCCAGGTGGGTCTTGCCCTCCGGGTACCTTACATCGCGTACACCAACACGGGCGGCAACTTCCTGCAGCTCGCAGTTGTTATTCACCTCGCAGGTAAGGCAAGTGAGCGGATGGTCGGTAAGAACCAGCTCCACAATATTTTTACGCAATTTCTGCACCCGGTCTGACTCCGGATAAATAAAAGAGCCGGGCATCACAGGTGTATGGCAGGATGCCATTGTTTTGACAGGGCCACCTTTGGTAAGCGCCACATCGACGCTGCACACCCGGCACGAACCAAACGGGTCCAGATTGGGCGAATCGCAAAGTGTGGGTATGGACTTCTGACCAAAATTCCGGCGCATCAGGGAGATAATAGTTTCTCCCTCTTTTATTTCGTAAGGTTTATCGTCAATATAAGCAACTTTGATATCAGCCTTCACCTGGCCGTTACTGCCGATTGATCCTCCGGATGCTGTCTTGCTTTCTACATAATATTGTTTGCTCATCGTTCTGTTTTTTTAGAGCATTTGCGCTCTGTTTATACAAACCAAACTATTACATCTTCATCTGTGCAAAATAGGGGTGCTCAGGGTTAACTATCAGTTCATTCCGCAACGGATGTATCAATACATCCATATCTTCCAAAGGAATCGTACCAAGTAATGGCTCTGCATCACCCGGCAATACAATAGCATTGCAGGAAGTGCGCCTGTTTTTAAATTTCAATTCCACAGGGGCCACAACTTCACATTCCACAATCTGTCCTGTTGCAGTTTGGGCTTTCCTCATTTCAACAACAGGAAGTTGCAATTGTTCTTTAATATTCTCATTAATAGCCAGCATATAGGACCCCGTATCAACAAGTATATCGACATGTATTCTTTTCACTTCTTCCTCACCTATCATATGCCGTTTTGCAAGGGCAATATCAATTCCATTTATTAATTCGACATCTGCATATACTAATCCCATAAACCTGTTGTTTAGTTTTCAAAATACTGTTTCAACTCCCCATCAAAATACTTCAAAGCATTCCTTATTGGTAGCGGCAACCCACCCCCCAAAGCACACAAGGAGCCTATCTCCATAGTGGTTATCAGGTCTGTGAATAGCTCGCGGTCCATTTTATAATCAGTGGTAATTGCCTTATCCACCATTTCATAGCCACGGGTTGAGCCTAAACGGCATGGGAAACATTTGCCACAGCTTTCATGTGCGGTGAACTGAAACAGGTGCTCAATATATTTTATTACCGGAAACTCAGATGGCAAACACACTACCGATGCATGTCCCAGCAGGAATCCATTCTGAGCAAACGATTCAAAGTCTACTGTCAGGTCATTTATTTTGTCAACGGGCACTAATCCACCCAGCGGCCCACCAATGTGCATCGCCTTAACCGATGCCCTGAAACCACCACCCAGGTCATTCACCAATACCGAAAGCGGCGTGCCCATATCCACTTCATAAATACCCGGCTTCTTGAAAAATCCATCCAGCGATGCCAGTTTGGTTCCGGTTGATTTGCCGCGGCCTATAGCTGCAAATGCAGCACCGCCATTTTCAATGACCCATGGTATACAAGCAAGCGTTTCTACATTATTGACCACAGTGGGCTTATTGAATAAGCCATGCTGGGTAGGGTAAGGTGGCCGCACACGTACTTCCGGCCGCTGCCCTTCGATTGAGGATAATAATGCCGTTTCTTCACCACATATATAAGCGCCCTGAGCTTTTATCAGTTTGAAATCATAATTAAATCCAGAACCAAGTATATTTTCACCAATAAAGCCCTTTGCCCGGATATCATCAATCGCCTTTTGGGTTATTTCTATCGCTTCCGGATATTCGCCTCTTATGTAAACAACTCCGTTATTTGCACCAGCTATATAGCCGGCAATAATCATTCCCAGCAATACGGCATGAGGCCTTTCCTCCAGCAGGTACCGGTCGCTGTAGGCACCCGGGTCGCCCTCATCTGCATTGCACACTATAAACTTAATATCGCCCTTCGTGTTTTTGCACGATTCAAGTTTGAATCCGATAGGGAACCCTGCCCCACCCCGGCCACGTAATCCGGAAGTTTTCAGTTCGGCCAGCAATTGATCGGGGGTGAGACTCAGCGCCTTACCCAGTGTTTTGTAAAAAGTATCGATACCCGGAAAATCGCAGGTAAGAACCTGTGTGCCGTGGTGCCCCACATTATATTTATCTATTGGTTGCGGCTTACCCGCCTTTATTGCGGCAATATTGTCTATATCCTTACCCGAATAGTTGTGGCCTTCATAGAAAAACGAACTGTTCTCATGGCAGCGGCCCAGGCAGCACATTTCTCCTATTTCCTCATCTTTAAATTCGCCATGCAGTGCCGTTTTCAGCTTATCTTGTGTACCGGCTGTGAGGCAGGAGCTGCCATTACACACATACACTTTCTTTCCCTTGTTTTCAGGCCGCAGAAAATCATAAAAAGTAGCCGTTCCATATACATTGGCTGTTCCGAAAAGGAAGTCCTTCGCCAGTTGCTCCGACTTTTCTTTCGATATAGTTCCTGTTTCTGTTGCAGCTATCCCCAATTCTTCAAAAAGATTTTCCCTGAGCCCTTTCCTGCCTGATAATTCGCTGAGATTTTTCGACATAAAACTTCATCCCCTATTAGGTGGGGTTTTCAAGTTCAAATTTAGCTAATATTTCTGAAATTGGGGTATAAAATGAAACGAAAGGTGATTGCAAAAAAACTATCCAGTTAAAGTTATTTGCTATGGGAATGCTAGCTCAGGAAGATTATAAACTAACCACACGTTTTTTGCGGGTAGTTTTATTGAAATAAGTTAGCAACCGTATTATTGCGAAATAGGCTTGTCAATAAAATTATTGTCATAATATTTTGTCAATAGATTTATTGTCATAAATTTGTGTCAATAAAACTATTGTCAAAATGGAAAGATGGATATCTCCTAATACAATTACCGGTGATGCAGCAACCGGTGAAAGATATTTCAGACGCGACTATATTAATGAAGAATTCTGGCGGGAGATTAAAAAAGGGAACCATATCCTTTTTGTAGCCCCAAGGCGGGTGGGAAAAACTTCTATCATGAAAGACCTGGCTGATAATCCGGAAGCTGATTATTATTGCATTTACCAGAATATTCAGGGTGTAAAGACAAAAAATGAATTTTATGAGCGGTTGTTTCATTTGTTTCTTGATTGTATAGGGAAGATAAAAAAATTAAGCAGCTTTCTTAAGAGGCTAAGTGAAAAGTATAGTATTGATCAGGTTTCTGTGAAAGGGTCAATAACCATCAGCAGAAAAAATATTGACTATGAAAAAGAACTAAAAAGTATAATCCCTCAATTAAAAGACCAATCTATAACAACGGTTATTTTTCTGGATGAATTTGCAGAAGTAATCAACACGCTGAATAAAAGGAAGCTGAAAGAAGATGCTATAGATATACTCAACACACTACGTGAAATAAGAAGCGATAATAATTTCCGCCATTTCAAATTAGTATTTGCGGGTTCTATTGGGCTGCAATTTGTAATAAAGAATATGGACAGGCCCACCCTGATCAATGACCTTCACCCTATAGAAACAAAAGCGTTATCTGCAGATGAAGCCACGTTACTGATACAGCAACTTATTGAAGACGCAACCATACAATTTGATGAAGCCACGCTGCAATATTTACAAATAAAAGTGAAACACCTTCTGCCCTACTACCTGCAACTAATGGTTGAAGAAACAGACCTGGTGGCACGAAAAATGAATGAGCCTCGAATCAGCATACCGATGGTGGATAAAGCTTTTGATCAGGTATTGGAAAAGAACAAAAATTTTGATGACTGGATAGAACGCCTGAAAGAATACCATCCCGAACAATTTGCATTTATCAACGAAATCCTTACCCGTTGCGCACATAAAGGGAAGATTGTGATACAGGAGATATACAATATAGCTACAAATGACAAGCACAAAAGAAATGATGACTATATGAGCTTTATAGTGCAACTGCAAAATGACGGTTACCTGGTAGAGCTTTCAAAACATACTTATAAATTCCTTTCACCTTTTCTGGAACAATTCTGGTTAAATCAATATCCCGTTTACAATGGCTGATCAAACATTTAATCCGAACCTGAATTTTTATCAATCGGCCAATGCTGAGCCCGATGTGATAAAAAACGATTTTATTATCCGGCTCCGTGAGTATGAAATAATCATGGGCGATATTCGCCGTAATGAAATGAAAGGCTCGGTGCAGCACTACTTATTGCTTGGGCGCAGAGGCAGTGGTAAATCAACCTTGCTAAAACGGCTGCAGATAGAAATTGATACTGACGAAGAGCTAAAGCAAAAATATATTGCTATAAACCTTGCCGAGGAACAAGCAAATATTTATAGACTATTTGACCTGTGGGAGGCTATCAGGGAAGAACTGGAACATAAACACATAGAAGTAGAAGAAACTGAATGGGATAATGACAGCAATGCCTATTCACGGAGCCTGTTTGCAGCAATTCAAACTGCGATAGAAAAATCAGGTAAAAAAATAATACTGCTGCTTGATAATATAGACCGCATTTTCGAGAACCTGAAAGAGGATGCTTCCTTGCTCCGGGAAGTATTGCTGAACTTTGATGATATAAAAATAATTGGTGGCAGCACACGCATGACCGAACACTTTTGGCGGTACGATATGCCCTTTTATGAATTTTTCAGAGTCTTGAAGCTTGAACCACTTACAAGTGATGAAATAAAGACTTTATTCCTGCATTGGGGTGAGAAATATAATTTACCGGTATTGAAAGAATTTGTCGAGAAAAGAACCGGACAACTTGAAGCAGTAAGGATACTTACTGACGGGCTACCAAGGACTTTACTACTATTTGTAAATATACTGGTGAACAAAGTAGATGGCACTGGTTATGAATACATGAAGTTGATCATGGACAGGGTAACACCACTCTACCAGGAACGGCTGAATAATCTGCCACCGGCTCAAAGAAAAATAGTCTTGCAACTGGCATTTTTGTGGGAGGGCGTCGGTGCACGGGAAGTGGCAGATGCTGCACACATGGATATAAAACCGGTATCTGCACAATTGAGCCAATTGGCAGATAGCGGGATAGTGGATAAGTTAAGCACCAGTAATAAAAACAATCTCTACAGGCTTTCTGAAAGGTTCTTTAATCTTTGGCTGATTTTTACTCAAGGTAGCCCGAAGGAAAAAAGGAAGGCGAAATATCTGACTATTTTTCTGGAGAGTTTTTATGATGGAGATGAATTGAAGAAGTTAGTTGAGAATCACCTAGCGCATTTGGAAAAAATGGAACCTGGTAAAGCAGTATTGCTTACAAAAGCATTTGCACAATTAAAAATAATTTCTTCTGAAACCAGGGATTTGCTAATTAATAAGACAAATGAACTAAAGTTGGATGCTTATTTATTTATTGAACTACCATTAACTACAGAAAAAATAATTAAAGATATTATTGAATTAATTGAAAAAAAAAGTTGGGTAAAAGCATTAAAATTAGCTGAAGAAATTGATCAAGAAGATGGACTCAGAGATAATGTTATAGGCTGGATTAATGATAAAAGAGGAAATTATGATGCAGCAGAAAAATGGTTTCTTAAAGCAATAGAAAAGGACTATTTAAAAGCTAAATTTAATATTGCAGTAATATACGAAAATCATCTACATAGAGTTGATTTAGCCGAAAAATATTATATATCCGCCATTGAAAAGGGTGAAACTGATTCATTAAATAATCTTGCTGTATTATATCAAAAACAAAATAAAATTGATTTAGCTGAAAAATATTTTTTGTTGGCAATTGAACAAAATGATATTAAAGCAATAAATAGTTTGGCCGCAATATATTTAATACAAGGGAAATTGAATTTAGCCGAGAATTATTTAATGCTTGGGTCGGATAAAGGCTCCAAAGATGCCGTATTTAACTTAGCAACTTTCTATCATAATCAATATAGATTTGACCTAGCAGAAAAATATTATTTGATTGCAATAGACAATGGAGATAAAATTGCATTGTTCAATCTTGCTACAATTTATTCAGTTCAACTGAAATATGACCTAGCAGAGAAATATTATTTGTTAGCTATTGATAGTGGAATTGAAGAAGCTATAAGCAATCTTGCAAATCTTTATAATATTCAAAACAATTTATTACTGGCAGAAAAATATTTATTAACATTAATAAATAAAGTTGATTCAAAAAAAGTAAACCGAATTAACGCATTGTATAATTTGGCAACAATATATTACAGAACTGCAACTAAAAAGGAAGATGCTTTAAATTATATAACCCAAGCATATTTATTAGATAATAATCAAAATTTTCGTACGATTTATATTGCTATAAAAGCGTGGAATGGATTAATTGATGGAATAAAGGATGAATTAAAATTAATTTTTTTAGGTGGTGATTACACATTTGTTGATTCAATGCTTATAAATATTCTAATTCATCACCAAACAAATATTGTTTACCAATTATTCAATGACCCCGACTATGGAGACGAATTAAAAGAAAGATACCAACCAATACATTTTGCCACTGTTATACTTTCAGGAAAAGAAAATAATATTTCCTTAAAAATACCACCCGAACTGCAAGAAATAGTAAATGAGATTTTGAATTCAATTGAAATAGGACAAGCAATTTTTTATTGGCCAAGGAAAAAGTAAAAAATTACTAATTCCCCCGCATTTTCCCCAAATTCAATTCCCCTTCCTTACCTTTGCGCCCTTGCTATGGAATTAAAGGTATTGGTCATAAACAATTCGCCCCATGCGCTGCCTGAATACCAGACTGCCGGATCTGCTGGCATGGATATTAAGGCATGGCTCGATGAGCCGATGACTCTGCAACCCATGGAACGCAAACTGGTGCCTACAGGTATCTACATGGCAATACCCGAGGGTCATGAGGCACAGATAAGACCCAGGAGCGGACTGGCTGTGAAACGGGGGCTGACAGTGGTGAATGCGCCGGGAACAATAGACAGTGATTACCGGGGCGAGGTAAAGGTGGCCCTGATAAACCTCAGCAATGAGGAGCAGGTGATAAATGACGGGGAACGAATAGCCCAGATGGTTGTGGGCAAATATGAAAGAGTGAAATGGCAACTGGCCGATGTGCTGGAACAGACAGACAGGGGAACAGGAGGTTTCGGGCACTCAGGGGTTTGAATTCGTTAGTCGGGCGTTCGCTATCAGTGCCAAATTGTAAGGTTCAATTTTTAATACCAGGCTGGTTGAATCGGGGGTGGAGAAACACCAGGTAAAGCCCCGGACCAGTGCAGTTGCAAATCATAAATGAGATACCGGGCAGTAGCTTCGGTATCTGAAAAACAGATTTTCAGATGAATATTATTATCCCGATGGCAGGAATGGGGAAACGGATGCGGCCCCATACGCTCACAACCGCGAAACCTTTACTGCCCGTTGCCGGCAAGCCTATAATACAGCGGCTGGTGGAAGATATACTCGCCACTGCCAACGAAAAAGTGGAGGAGATAGCTTTTGTTATCAGTCCGGCGTTTGGCAAAGAAGTGGAAGACAACCTTTGTAAAATAGCAGACGGGCTTGGTGCACAGGGAAAGATATGTTATCAGCAGGAGGCGCTTGGTACAGCACATGCCATACTATGCGCGGGCACCACACTTACCGGAAATGTTTTCATTGCATTTGCAGACACACTCTTCAAAGCCGAATTCAACATAGATACCACAAGAGACGCTATAATATGGACTCATAAAGTGGCCGACCCCAAGGCTTTCGGGGTGGTAAAACTGAACGCAGCAGAGCAGATAGAGGCATTTGTAGAGAAGCCACAGGAATTTGTATCCGACCTTGCAATAATCGGGGTTTATTACTTCAGGGACGGCGATGCGCTGAAGAAAGAACTGCAACGCCTTATAGACCTGAAAATAATGCAGAAAGGCGAATACCAGATCACAGATGCTATGGAGCATATGCTCACAAATGGCGTAAAGTTCTATACCGGGCAGGTAGAAGAATGGCTGGACTGCGGCAATAAAGACAACAGTATTTATACCAACCAGCGGATGCTGGAAATAAAAAAGGACAAGGAGCATCTTACCTCGGCATCGGCCGTGGTAACCAATTCTGTGATTATAGAACCATGCTACATCGGGCCGGGAGTAAAGGTCGCGAATTCAGTAGTCGGGCCACATGTTTCTCTCGAAAGAGGCGTGCAGATTTCCGACAGCCGCATCACCAACAGCATTATTATGGCTGAAAGTGTTGTTAAAAATGCACAAATTACTGCCTCGATAATAGGTAAAAATGTAACTTACATGGATAAGCCGAAGGAATTAAGCCTCGGTGATTATTCAGTTCAGATATGAAACTGCCCTTCCTGATATACCCGCTTGTAGTCTTTTACCTGTTTACGACAGCAGTTCCAGCATTTGCCCAGAAGGAAATAGGAGCGAGTTATGATGCTACCAGGGATGGAATGAAAGCCAAAACAGATTCTCTTTATTTCGAAGCATTGAAGGCGGAAATAAAAAAAGATGAACCGCTGGCCCTGAGCCTGTTTGAGCAGTTTACTACATTACGCCCCGAAGTATCTGACCCATGGTATGAAATGGCTGTGCTCAATTATAATAACCGCAAAACAGACCTTGCGATTGAGTATCTGAAAAAAGCAATAGCGCTTAATAAAGATAACAAATGGTATAAAGAGAAATACGCACTTATCCTGGCAGAAACAGGCGATTATCTTCAGGCTGCTTCAATAACAGATGATCTTTCGAAGGCTGAGCCCAACGATCCCGGTTACCTGACGCAGGCTGCAGAATATTATGAAAAAGCGAAAAATTACAAAGAGGCTTTAAAATTTCTCAATAAAGCGATTATGGCAGTAGGTCCCAGTGAGGAGCTTACAGAACTGAAAGAACACGTGTACCTGAATATGGACAGCCTGGAACGTGCTGCAGATATGATAAGGGAACTTGTAGCAAGGGAACCCAAAAACGGCAAATATTACAAGGACCTTGGCGACCTGTATGACAACAACAAGGAGCCAGGAAAAGCAGCGCAGGTTTATGAGCAGGCCGAAAAAATTATTCCTGGCGACCCATATATTCAGGGAGGCCGTGCAGAACATTTTCTGAGAATCGGGGATACGGCCAACTATGTATTGTATGATACCCGGGCCATTCTGAACAACGAGCAGGATGCAGATGAGCAATTGGAGGCATTTGAGAGTTTTATTCAGAGTATGCCCAATGATTCGGTAGTAAGAGCCACCGGCTTACCCATCTGCCGTCAGCTGGCAGCTCAGCATCCGGCCGATCCTCAGGTAATGTGGATATTTGGTGACTTCCTGGATAACTGTGGCAAAAGAGATAGTGCGGTATGGGCATATAACCGGTCGCTGCAGGCTAAATCATCTGTTGAGGTATGGAGAAAGCTTCTTGAAAACTTTTGGGAGCGTCAAATGTCTGATTCATTAATAAAAAACAGTGAAAGGTACATCAGGATGTATCCCAACTCGGTAGATCCGCAATTTTTTAATGCCCAGGGCCATTACCTAAAAAAAGAATACGACAAGGCAATAAAATCAATTAACCGCGCCATAGATAACCAGCCTGAAAATGACAAACCTGCATTGGCTTCATTATATTCATTTATGGCTGAAGTATACCACAGCAACAAACAGGATGAATTTTCGGACAAAGCTTTTGACAAAGCGATAGTGCTAGATCCAGACAATGCAGTAGCACTGAATAATTATGCCTATTTCCTTTCAGAACGTGCTGTACGCCTGGATGATGCCGAAAAAATGTCGAAAAAATCACTCGACCTGAAGCCGGGAGAAGCCAACTATCTGGATACCTATGGCTGGATCATGTACAAAAAAGGTGATTACGAAAAGGCAAAAGTATTTGTGAAAAGAGCCATTGAATTATTTGGTGACCGTGCAGACGCACCGCTGTTTGATCACCTTGGAAATATTTACTACAAACTCAACAATAAAGATAAAGCGATCATTAACTGGAAACTGGCCAAAGAAAAGGGCACCGATGATCCGGAAATAGACAAAAAAATAAGTGAAGGAAAATTGTATGAATAGAATTGCAGGTGCGGCAATATTAATGTTAATGGCAAGTATTTTTTCATCCTGCTCTTTTATGAAAGTGGTAAAGGGAAAAAAACAAAAGGATCCTGATAAAAAGGTGGTCTGGACCGGAGCTGATACCAGCCAGGTAATAACCAATATGACCCCAAAAGACACTCTTAAACAGCCTGCCGCATCAGTAATTAATGTGAACCCGCTTATAGAACAGCTGAAGCCTGTATGGAATAAAAGGCTGGCCTACAAAACCTTTTCCGGCAAAGCAAAAATGCACTTTGAGAGCCCGGATAATAAACTGGAATTTACAGGCCATTTCAGAGTAAAAAGAGACAGTGCAATATGGATCAATATTACTGCTATTGGCGGTGTGGTTCAGGCGGCCAGAATATTTATTACCCCCGATAGTTTTTACCTGATTAATTCTCAGCAGGGTGAAGTAACTATTCTGCCACTTAGTGAGGCTGATAAGTTTCTCCCTGCTAAAGTAGATTTTTCCTCGCTTCAGAATCTTATCATAGGAGAACCGATACGCGAGGGCGCAATTACCGATGCCGAGAAAATGGGTGATTCCATAATATTCAGGGTGGAAGACAGTAGTTATATGCAGAACATTGTTTTTAATAATACCGACAGCACACTGCGCAGAGGGCATTTACGTACCCGCAAACCAAATGGGCCGGCGGCAGAGACTGAATACAATTCTTATATAACCCTGCCTAACGGAAAAATTTCTACCTACCGGGTCATCAATCTGACCAATCGTAATGATACTTACTCACTGGAAATGAACTTCTCCAAAATTGAATTCGATATTCCTGTAGATATGCCATTCAGGATACCTGAAAATTACACTATAAAAAGGTAAAGCCTGCTATACCACTGCCTGGTCCTACCTGTGGCATATATCGAGTTCCACAAAAAAGCTGTTGGATAATTTCTCCGTCTCTGTAGTCTTATTTTTGTTTTTACCCGGCAAGGTTATTGTTGCCGGGCTCGTGGGTACAGAATAGGTAGGAGTAAGCGTGAACAGCCATTTGGTTACCCGGTAAGTGAATTTGGTTTTAATTTCATAATCGAGGGGAACAAATTCATTTGCATCTGCAACAACGTTATATGCAGCCAGTGTCTTGTCTTTTTTAAGAAACCGGTTAATAAAGTAATCGTCGTAGAAATGCCTGGTGCCGTAATTCAGACTCACTGCCGGCACAATATGAAACTTATGTTTTTTCAGATCGAAATCATGATCCAGTTCCAGACCAAGTACGTAATCGGTAGATGCCTTATTAAAGTTGAAATCCCAGGTTAACTGTGGTTCAATCCAGTCGTTTGTATATTGTCCGTTGGCACCTAAGCCGCCTTTTGTTGCCGAACGGATATTGGTACTGTTTTTATTGTAGTAAAATTTATCACCGCACACACCCAAATTGAAGTGATCGCCCAAATTATGATCCCATCCTGCCTCCAGCGTAAGCAGATCTATATATCCTTTAGTCGGCGCATCAGATACAATTGCTTTGCCATAAATACCATTACTGAAATGGTAACCTATATAAGGGCTGATAAAGGGAAGTGCTACCGAATCTTTTCGGCCCAGGTACACATTATTACTCATGTAATTTAGTCCGGTCATAAAATAGCTTTTGTTCTCATAAGGATCATCTGCTTCCTCTTCAGCCTTAGTCGCTTTCATCGCTTGGGAAAAAACTGATGATGAATACAACATAAATAAAACAAAATAAAAAACCGGGAACTTCATAAAGTGGGATGATTTGGCGTGAATCAATTCAAGTTTCCTATTGACAAGGAATTTAAATCAGAGTTTAAACAAACAATGTTAATATTTATAATAATTGTCAATAAAATATTTTACCGGTTATGTTGCGAATTAATTCGCATGCTTCATAAAGTTGAGAATAAGTCTTGGGCAATAGCAGATTGTTGGTCAACTATATTCATCATAACCTCAGTTATGGATTGTGAAAATAGGTTTTTCCTGCCCAAAGCAATTAGATGTAGGTACATCATCATGACGAAAATCATAAAATAAAGTCGATTCCGCTTCCAATCACCTGATAAATGTCATGTTTATGTCAACAAATTGTAACCACTTTTGATCATAACAAAAACTAAATTTTATATGAAGCAATCAAAAGGTAAATTTCAAAGTAGATTTTTGAAACTTGTATTGGGTTGTTCTTTGCTAACAGAATCTGTTTTCTTCACTTCGACTGTAAGTGCGCAGAAGTATGAAAAATGGGTAGCGCCAGCCGAGGCTATAGCACAGAAAAACCCGCTGGATGGCAATAAAGAAGTGTTGGCTGACGCCAAAAAACTGTATGTTTCCATGTGTGCACCTTGCCACGGAGAAAAAGGCAAAGGTGATGGCCCGGCAGCAGCAGCTCTGAACCCCAAACCAGCCGACCATTCATCTAAATCAGTTCAGGCTGAGACAGACGGATCACTGTTTTATAAAATGACAACCGGAAGAGGGCCAATGCAATCTTTCAGGACCAAGCTCACAGATGCTCAACGCTGGAGCCTGGTTAACTATATACGCACCTTGAAGAAATAGTTTAAAGTAATTCCTCACTTTATTAATCTAACTAAAAAGCCAATTTATGAATCTTCAAAAAGCAGCACGATTAGCATTTATAGCTGGCCTGTTCCTGTTGAATAATGGCACTATAATAGCTCAGGATATGTCGCAACCTGGCAATCCAATTAAAGATCAGAGCATCAATCAGGCAGTTACTTCAATGTTGCCATCTGAAACTGATTTTATGATGGTTGGCCTTACCACATTCGGGTTTATCAATCAGTCAGTAACTACAACCGGCGCAGCAGCTAATAAAACGAACAGCCTTGCTGATGCCGACCGGTTTGAATTCAGCCCGATGTTTCTGTGGCGTCATGGCGATAACCTGCTGGTAGAATTTGAGCCGTCGTGGGATGGTAATTCCATAGGTGTAAACTGGGCCGATGTGCATTATTTTATTGCTCCGGGGCTTATAGCCAGGGCAGGATATTTTGTTCTGCCTTTTGGTATCTACAATAAAAGGCTTGCCGCAGGATGGATAGATAAACTGCCATCTGACCCAACAGGTATGGATGTAGCCGGCAGCGATTTCGGAATTGGACTTTCCGGTGGCCTGCCATTGGGAACAATGAAGATGAGCTATGATGTAAGCCTGACTAATGGTTTCCAGCTGAATAATGACGGCACAATAACCAATGGATTTGTGGTAGCCCAGAACAATGGAAAAACAGTATGTGGCAGGCTGGGATTCTTACCCCTGTCCAATTCATCTCTTGAGATAGGGGTATCAGGTTTGTATGGCGCTTTGGCTACACCTGCAGGTGCTACATTCATCAATACAAACCCAACAAGTACCACAGGCCCATCCGTAAGTATGTATGCTGTTGACCTTGACTTTGTGCATAATTACAACCCTGTTCAGGTAAATGTAAAAGCACAATACAGCGCCACAATGATAAGCTCCATGACCTATGCCGACTCTGCAGCCCAATTCACATTCAATAATACCATTACTGATTTCTTCGGGCAGGTATCTGTAAGGCCATCCAACTCCAAAAACAAATATATAAAGAACCTGGAACTGGCATACCGTTTTGTAGATTACACTACACCTCAAGGTTCCAGCTACGGCCAGAATTATACAGAATCTGATATAGCTCTGGATTACTGGATCTCCTGGAGAACCGTACTTAAACTCGGATATGAAATGAGAGCATCGAAAGGTACCGCAGTAGATAATACAGAGGGGTATATTAACGGTGTAACTACCAATACAAATAATCTGATCATCCAATTTTCAACCGAATTTTAAAACTTATTTTATGAAGATAACCGGAACAAAAAAAATGATCACTTCGGGCATTTTAGCCATTTCAGTAATTGGGTTGATCGGTATGAATGGATGCGCAGAAAGCAAAAAAATTTCTGATAAAAGCGGGGCGCAGCTCTGGTCTGAAAATTGCCAGAGATGCCATAACACACCGGCACCTAAAACTTTTAATGATGAGCACTGGAAAACAATTGGTATGCATATGCAGACAAGGGCGCAGCTTACTAACAATGAGCGCGATAAGATTGTAGATTTCCTTCAGTCCTTCAATCATCTCTGATTTAAAAACAAGTAAATAAAATTTATACAGATCCCGGTATGAACATTTGTCACACCGGGATCTGTAAACTAAAAAAAAATCTTTACCTAAAAATTGAGCAATGAAAATTAACCAACTGATTTCATTATCGCTGCTGGCCCTGATTGCTTTAAACAGTTGCGGGCCGCAGGCCCCAGGCGATGCCTATGTACCCACTAAAGCCACCATGAAGGAGCCCGGTGAAGCTGGTGCAGGAGTAGCAGTTAACGCAGATGATTCAAAAGGAAAGGGCAAATTTACAACAGTGGTATTAACTACTCCGCTTGATCAGAAGATGGCAGCCGGCGGTAAAGCCATTTATGATGTAAAATGCGGCGCCTGCCACAAACTTACCGATGAAAAACTGGTAGGCCCCGGATGGAAAGGTGTAACGGAACGCAGAAAACCTGAATGGATCATGAACTTCATTACCAATACAGATGAAATGATAGACAAAGACGCCTCTGTTCAGGCATTGCTTGAAAAATGTATTGTCAGGATGCCCAACCAGCATGTAAGTGATGATGATGCCAGAGGACTGCTTGAATTTATGCGCAGCAATGATGGTGTGAAATAGCGTTTATCTGTAAGAATGTAGTTAGCTGAGTAAAAGAGCCTGAATTAACAGGTTAATATCTTTATTTACCTGGTTCAGTGAATGAAATATTATCCCATCCTACCTGTCATCAGCAATATTCCTTTCCGTTATTTGCCTACAGCCATAGCTGGAATTTTTTTATGAACCAGGTTTTCACCAGTTGTGTCAGTAAGCAGTAACCAACAAGAATAGCAAACAGGATCGGGAAGTAAGATAGCGGCAAGGGTACCATTTTAAATACTGAAGCAAAGGAAGAAAAAGGTATGTAAATGGCTATAGCCATTATAGCCGAAGTAAGCGCGACAACCGGAGCCGTTGCCCAACTTTGTATAAAGGGTATTTTCCTGGTTCTTATCATATGCACTATCAGGGTTTGAGACAGCAACCCTTCAATAAACCAGCCAGATTGAAACAATGCCTGGTGTGCCGGACTGTTTGCCTTAAATGTAAAGAACATAACTGCAAACGTCACATAGTCGAAAACTGAACTGATAGGGCCTATATACAACATAAACTTTCCGATTCCCCCTGAGTCCCATTTGCGGGGCAATGCCAGGTAATCACTATCCATCGTATCCCATGGGATGGAAATCTGAGAAAAATCATAAAGCAGGTTCTGAAGCAGTATCTGTATAGGCAGCATGGGCAGGAACGGAAGCAATGCACTTGCCCCCAGCATACTGAACATATTGCCGAAATTGCTGCTGGCGGCCATTTTTATATACTTTATGATATTTCCGAAGGTTCTTCTGCCATAAATAACCCCCGTGTGCAATACCATTAAATCCTTCTCAAGCAGTATAATGTCGGCACTTTCCTTTGCTATATCTACAGCGGTATCTACCGAAATACCAACATCCGACTCCCTGAGCGCTGCAGCATCATTGATACCATCGCCCATAAACCCCACCGTATGCCCATTGGCCTGCAGCACCTTTATAATCCGGCTCTTCTGAAAGGGGCTTAATTTTGCAAACACATTAATGTCATCAATTCTTTTTGCCAGTTCTTCATCACTAATATTATCCAGGTCGTTGCCAAGCACAATGTTGCTAACAGTAATACCTACATCATCACAGATTTTCCTGGTCACAATTTCATTGTCACCCGTCAGCAGTTTCAATGATATACCCAGTTTTTGCAATGCCTCAATAGAAGGTTTGGCCGAAGGTTTGGCAGGGTCAAGGAAACCAATAAAACCGGTAAGTACCAAATCATTTTCATCAGCCACTGAGTAATTCAGCGGGCGCTCATCAAATTCCTTTATTGCAACAAGCAACACCCTCAATCCATTTTCATTCAGGCGTTTTGAGGTGTTCAATACAGTCTGTACCATTGTATCATCCATCGGCACTACCTTGTCGCTTTCAATGTGCAGCTGTTTGTCTTCACCCGGATCAAAAGCAAAACTGCATACCCCCAGCATTTCTTCAACTGCACCCTTGCATATCAGCAGGTGCTTACCGTTTTTCATCTGCAGTATCACACTCATGCGTCTCCTCTGAAAATCAAACGGTATTTCATCCAGTTTTTTGTAATCATCTTCTGCTTTTATAAAATCCAGCAATTCACTTTTTTCCAGAACAGCTACATCGAGCAGATTTTTCAGGCCCGATTGATGAAAACTGTTCAGGTAAGCCCATTTTAAAACTTCGTCATCAAGGTCTCCTTCCACATTCAGATGTTCGGTAAGTACTATCTTGTCCATAGTAAGCGTACCTGTTTTATCGGTGCAGAGCACATCCATAGCACCTATATTCTGTATAGCATTCAGGCGCTTCACTATTACCTTCTGCCTACTCATGTTTACCGCTCCCTTCGCGAGGTTGGTCGTAACAATCATGGGCAGCATTTCGGGTGTTAACCCCACCGCAACTGATATGGCGAACAGTAAAGCCTCCAGCCAGTTGCCCTTTGTCAGGCCATTGATAATAAATACCAGGGGCACCATTACCAGCATAAACCGGATAAGCAGGTAACTGACGCTTTTCACACCCTTATCAAAACTTGTTTCCACTGTTGTATTGGCAATTGCTTTACTCAGTGATCCGAAATAGGTCTGGTTACCAGTTGAGACAACCAGGGCATGAGCCGTGCCGCTGGCCACATTAGTGCCCATGTAGCATATATTTCCGAGATCCAGCGGCGAGGTTATTTCATCGTCTGGTATAGCTGCCCCCAGCTTTTCAACCGGCAATGATTCACCGGTGAGCATAGACTGACTGATAAATAAATCTTTCGACTGCATAATTCTGCAATCGGCTGGTATCATATCACCAGCCGATAGAGATACAATATCGCCCGGCACTAATTGCTTTATATCAGTTTCCTTTTTCTCAGTACTCCCCTGCCCTGTCTGCCTGATGACTGTAGCCGTGGTTGTGATCATGCCTTTTAGCGTCTCAGCTGCCTGATTGCTCCTGAACTCCTGCCAGAACCGTATCAATGAGCTGAGCAGTATCATTATGGTCAGCAGGATAATGGTTTTATAATCTTTGTCGGCAGGGGTTGCAAACACCACATCGGTCATATACGATACGGCAGCTATAGTTACCAGCACTGCGTTAAACGGAAAGATGAACGACATCATCATTTGTATATACCAGGCCGGCGCTTTCTCATGCCCTATTTCATTTAACCCGAACTGAGCTTGCATCTGAACTACCTGCCCGGCAGTAAGCCCGTTGCTGCAGCTGCCCAAAAGCGTATAGCAGGCATCCTGTTCACACATTGCTGCACTGCGGATTTTCTTCAATGCCTCACTGTCAAAACCTCCTTTATTGTCTTTATGAAAAGGAAATTTATTTTTTAGATCTTCTTTGAGGATTGGAGGCTGGCCCATTGGCAGATTTTTTTAAAGGTCTGAATTATTCTTCTCAAAAGAAATTATCTTTTTTTAAACTCATGGTATGTTACGGTTTCAAAAAGCAATGCAGGCAAATAGGATGCCTGCATTTGTATACTATGATTCCTTTCAGATAAACTGCCCGGAACTTTGCTTTCCGGTCCGGTTGTTTATCCGTGCCGCCTTTTTATTTCTGCGGTTATCAGCGACAATTCCCGGCTGGTCTGGCCTGCGACCGATGTATTCTCTTCTGCACGGCGCATCAGGTAGGGTACTACATCCATTACCGGGCCATAAGGAAGGTATTTTGATACATTATACCCATCATCTGCAAGGTTGAAGGAAAGGTTGTCGCCCATGCCATAAAGCTGGGAAAAAAAGACATAGGGATTATCAGGTTTAATGCCCTTTGCCTCCATATACTTAACGGCATCCTGGCAGCTTTTTTCATTGTGTGTACCTATGAATAATGCCAGCTTTCCCAGGTTCTGAAGGCAATAAATAACCGCGGCATCATAATCATTATCCGTAGCTTGTTTATCGGGCTGAATTGGATCAGGATATCCCTTTTCGGCAGCCCTTGCTCTTTCCTTTTCCATATAAGCTCCCCGCACCAGTTTTGCGCCCAATATATAGCCTTTTGCTGCTGCTTTCTCTGTTGCCTCATTCAGGTAAGGAAGTGTGCCATGGCAGTATAACTGATAGGTATTGAAAATGTATGCTTTCTTCTTATTGAATTTTTCCATCATCCGCTCGCACAGCTCATTTACCGGTTCTACGATCCATGTTTCTTCTGCGTCAATGAGCATCATTATTTTATGCTCAAACGCAACGGTGCATACTGTATCTATCCGGTTATGCACTCGTTGCCATTCCAGTTTTTCAGTTTCGGTAAGTTGCTCACCGCGGTTGATTTTCTCCATCAGGGCAAACCTTGCAAATCCAGTTACCTTCAGACTCACAAATGGTATGTTTTTCCTGGATGCAGCAAATTTTATTGCCTTTACAAACTCAAGTGTTGCTTTATCAAATTCTTCCTCATTTTCCTTCCCTTCCACGCCGTAATCCAATATCACACCTACCTTGTATTTCCCTATGGCATCAGCAGTTTGTCCAGCCTCTGTCATATTTTCGCCGCCACAAAATTGTTTGAAGATTGTCCGCTTTACCAGTCCATCTATAGGTAAGTGCGTTTTTATCGCAAACCTCGTAGCCGCAATTCCCATTTTGGTGAGTGCTGGCGAATTCATAGACCTGAACAAAAAATGGGCAAGTTTTAAATCTTTATCAGAACGGTAGCGAAAGGCAATTTCTGTATTATTGAACTGGGGCATAAAACTGTATTTTTTTCAGAAGAGAATTAATGCTTAATCAAAAAAAGCAATGCAAATATCATCACAAATCAAAATATAATAGATGACCTTAATCATGTTTAAAACTGATTAACGGCATAACCTGAGGGCTATTTTTATATTTGTTTTGTGCAGTTGGATCAGCTGATGATTTTGGTAAGGATAATAAGGTTTTTATTTCCCGCGGGACAGGTACAAATTCATTGTGCAAATTTTCAGTGTTTTAAATCATTAAAAAAGATAAAAGGATCATGAAAGGTAAAAGCATAATTATTCTTGCACTTACAGGTACTGTACTTTTTGCTGGTTGTGGCAGCTCCCAGCCATCAGCCGAATCTCCGACAAACGCCAGGCTGAATGAACCGGGGGCAACAGCAGATCCGAAAGGTAAAGGAAAATATACAGACGTTGTTCTCACCCATCCTTTGAATGATAGCATGGTGCACGATGGCAGCAATACCTTTAATGTAAAATGCGCCCCATGTCATAAACTCACTGAAGAGAAGCTGGTAGGCCCCGGATGGAAAGGAGTTACCGATCGCCGCACCCCTGAGTGGATCATGAATTTTGTGACCAACACTGATGAGATGATTGACAAAGACCCTGCTGCACAGGAGCTCCTGGATAAATGTATGGTACGTATGCCCAACCAGCACCTGAACGATGAAGCCGCCCGCAGTGTATTGGAATTTATGCGCAGTAATGACGGCAAAAAATGACCCTGTAGGGCATTTATTCAGCCACCCAAATTAATCTCACCATACCATCGCTGATGTTTATTTTTATATCATCAACAAGATGTTCGATATTAATATTCAGGCATTCAAACAGAAACCGGGAGTATTGTTTGCGGTTACACTTTAAAAGAAGACAACAAAAATATATGAAATGGTTTACTCCGTTCTTACCGGTTACTAATGGAATGATTAAAGAAGGTTGTTTTAGTTTTTCACCTGTTTCAGTGCTGTAATTTCCTTACTGTTTTCATCCTCGAAATAAATATCATCACTGCACCGGTAAATAACCAGATAGCTGCGCCCCACAGCAGCCAGGTATAGATGCTGTAACTCACCATAAGCATATTGCCAAAACCCTGGGTCATAAGTATTACTTCATTGGAAATAACTGCACCGGCAAATACCCTTACGGAATATCGTGTAAACCTGGATGTGCCATCAATGAGGCCGGAATACATGAAGTTGGCAATGATGTATAAGGTTACAAAGCCCAAAAGCACCAGGTGCAGGTAGCCTATAATAATAGCCCGGTCGCCATACACCAGTTTGCCAAGTGAGGGTATAATTGTACCAGTCTGCAGCAGAGACTTAAGCAGGAACGCAATTACAGACAGCACCCCTATATGCCTTATAAACGGCAGAATCGTAAAGCGGTGGTCTTTAATGGACCGCAAGGCTATAAAAAAGTAAACAATTGAAGTGATGATCAGCAATATACCAATGCCTGCCATACAATACACAAAGGGATTAGAATAATGCCACAAATAAGATATAAATAATGTCGGTACAATTGAGATACTCACCAGGTTGGCAAAAATCCGCACCTTTATCAGCTGGTGCTCTGTAAAATTTTTATACAAAGCGTTCAGCAACAATGCGAAAACAGTTAGTGTAAAAAACCCGTTATACTGGAAGTGCAGGTAGGTGTAAACCGAATCTTTATAAAGCAGGTTGTCGTGAGAGTGGGTTGCCATCATCATAGCCAGTGTTATTGGCCCACCGGAAGATAAAACAAGGCATATAAGGGCCGAAATACTCAAAGTCTTTACCGCTTTGTCTGTATTGGTCTTCAGTATATCCTTTATGAACACAAAACTGAAACCATAAGTGACAAGTATAAAGAGAACGTTGCAGATATTGGAATACATACCATACCCCTGGTAAAGAAAGGTAACCAACATACCGGCTGCTGTAACCAGAAATCCAACAAGATAATTATTGTAGCTTCTTTTGGTGTTGAATTCCTCCGGCACTATTTCATAAACCATCAGGGTAATCAATGATAAAGTAATCCATCCGGCAAATGCAAAATGGGAATGGGCATGCAATATATTGTTAAACTCAATTCCGTGTAAAGGGAATAATATCTTACTTCTCAGGGTTACTCCAAGCAATGCAACTATGCAAAGGTTTAACAAGGCAACTGTGGTCCATAACTGTTTGCTTTTATTCATGTGGTTGCAATTCTTCTTTTCTTAAAAATGTTCTGCCGTTTTTAAGCATGATAGCCATGTCGTCAACTGTTGTTTGTTCCATCATAGCTTTTAGTGAGTTCCTGATAGCTTTAAATTTATCATGCATTGGGCATGGCTCGTCATCTGAGCACTTTTTCAGGCCCATTCCACAGCCTGAAAATAACACATCACCATCTATGGCACGCACTACTTCTATCAGGGTTCTCAGTTTCTGTTTCGGATACATATAGAACCCGCCATTTACTCCTTTTTTCGAACTGATTATATCAGCGTGAACCAGCGGCTGTAATATCTTGGCAGTAAAATGGACCGGCGCTTCTATATTGGTGCTGATATCAGCAATCCCTATTTTATTTTCCGGAGTACCTGTGGCAGATATATAAATCACTGCCCTTATGCCGTATTCACAAGTTTTTGAAAACATAAGCTTTTTTTTTATTTTTATTTTAACCAAAATTGGTCGGGCCAATCATTATCTATTTTCAGTATTCTTTTTGTCCTCTTCACCACAGTCATCAGGGCTCGCGGATCAGCAGAATTTTCAATGACATTAAATAATTCCTTTTCCTCAAAATATATATGCTCTGTAAGGAATTCAGCAAATCCTTTTAAAAACTCTGCCGTGAGCTTGTAATTGCATTCAAGATATTCGATGCGTACCCTTACGCCTTCATGCTGCAATTCCGCCTTCCTGCGTTCAGGATTATCAGCCGCTATCAGAGGATAAATGAAATCCTCTTCTTCCTGGAAATGTGGGTCAATGAAATTATAGAAATAATAAAGCACATAAGCCTTAATCCGGTCAAGGGAGATGTCTTTTTTTAAGCCATTGTTTATTTTCCAGCTTAACAGAAGCCCGTCATGATGCTCCCTGGTTAGCCTCAGGTTTTCTTGGGCGCGCCCTGTTTGTTTTTGTTTTGTAATACGCATAACACAGACGTTTTTGAAGTAATTCCTATAAAGACCGTATTATCTTTTTTTGGAAAAATATATCAGCAACACATTGCAATACTACATTGATTCAAAAACACGATTTATGAACTTAATCATATGGATAAATGATAATAGTCATGATTTACGGACTCGAAGTTTCAGTACTTTGTTTCTGCTAAGGATTCTGTATTTATGCCATTACAAAACGATCCATGTGGCAGGAATTATTGAGAACCTTCAATTAAAATTGACGAAATGAGCATTGAACATAGTTACGAAGTAGACCTCAACTGGATACAGGACAGAATAGGTATTTTGTATTCCCCCGAATTGAACGATGAAATGCAGGTTGCCACTCCTCCACAGTTCCCGAAAGGCATTGATAAAGTATGGAGTCCGGAGCATCTTTTTACTGCCGCGGTTAACAGTTGCCTGATGACTACTTTTCTCTCCATAGCCGAAAATTCAAAACTGGAGTTTAAAAAATTCAGTTCCAAATCATATGGCAAGCTGGAGATTGTAGATGGCCGGTACATAATGAGCGAGATTACGCTGGTACCCTCACTGACTATACTAAAGGAGGAAGACATGGAGAAGGCTGTGAAGGTGCTCAATAAATCAGAAGCAGCTTGTCTCATTTCTAATTCCGTTAAGTCGAAAATTATTTTCCGGCCCGATATTAAAGTTGCGTAATAGGCATAAACTTTAAGGTGAAAATGCTTCCTTTTATTTGAAGGAAGCATTTTTTTATGCTTCTTTGCAACGGATTGCCTGGATAATGTAAACTACAGATATGATCCCCAGACTGATCACAACACCAATGCCGGCTACAGAAAAAGTTTTCAACGCAGGCATAACCGGTAGCATTATCTCCTGAAAGCTGGTCATATTAAGCACCACTGACCGGTAGCCCTTTATAACACCCGCCGCAATCAATGCTATCCAGAATATAAACAGACTAAACTGGCATAACCAGAAATTAAACCTGATAGTTTTTCTCAGTTGCTCACTTTTCTGGTCTATGCCTAAAATATAACTGAAGCTTGCCAGCAAAATCATGGTATTGATACCAATTGTTGCCCCCATTGAATGTGCCACTGTTATATGGGTACCATGTGTATACCTGTTTATAGCCGGCACCGACATTGCCAGTGTAAGCAAGAGATTGGCAAATACCCAGAATTCCGAAGCTATAATAAACCGGTAAGTTATCAGGTGCTTTAATTTCCGCCCCTCCTCCAAAGTTTTCCGGAAACCCTGAATCATTCTTATCAGAAACACCCATTCCGTCATACTGATGATATAAGAAGTATCCCTGATCCATGAGGCTGCAGGCGCGTTGTATATGTGGTGCCCCCAGTTGAACATCAGGTTGGTGAGGCCAAGCAGGTAAAAGAAAAATACGGTTTTGCCCTGCGCTTTCTTTCCATCACCACTTATCTTAACCATCAGGTAAAGTGAGGTGCCATAGATCATCTGGTTCCAGGCGCCTACAGTTGCGCCATTCGCCTTCCACTGGATAGTAAGCTCCCTCAGGTACGATTGCCGGAACCACGGCACTAGCCACAGGTTCTGCTCAATAAAAGTAATAAGAAAGAAGAAAATACCCGTTGTCCACATCCATACATAAATGGGCTTGTTGCCCCTGGTTTTCAGAAGAGGAATAAAATAAGCGCACATAAGCAATAGCCAGCTTATAAGAAGTGGCAAACCAAGCACCGGGGGAAATTCCCAATACTCTCTGCCACCGAATTTTTTGAGGCCATAACATACAAATATTGCTATGATGGTACCAATCCAGGTATAAATAAACAACTGAGCAAAAATATTGTCGCTCTTCGTTTCAGGAAATGCTTCCTTTTTATAATGAAGGATACCACACGTAGCTGCTGAAATGATCCAGAAAAGAGCAGCTGATACATGAAATGGCCTGAGCTGGTAAAATGGTAGAAATTTATTGTAAGTCTCCGGGTATAAAAAAGCCCATGATGCTACTAATCCGAAAAGGACAGCAGCTGATAATAAGCAAAGCGATGTAATTAAATATAGCCTAAGGTATTTTTGCATCAGTTATCCAGGTTATAATTTCCTGTCCATGTTACAGACTCTTTTGGCACCCTCGACTTTCCGCTTTTGTCCACCCATTTAAGAAATGCAACCAGGTTATTGGTTTCCGAATCACTCAATTGAAAGTTGGGCATTTTACCGGTGCCATATTGAATAAATATTTTCAGGTACTTATCATCCTTGCCCGGTGCTGATGCGGCATTGGTTAAATCGGGACCCAGGTAACCACCCAGTCCGTATATCTGGTGGCAGCTCTGGCAATTCTTCTGCTGCCATGTGTTCCAACCTGCAACTACAGACTTATCAGGGCTGGTCACGGGCAATCTGCTTTTATCGCAATTGCTGTAAACAAAGCACGAATAAACCAGGAAAACAACAAATAACACAAGCCACAACCGGAACATCATAGACTCAGATTTCAATGCTAACCAAGACACATACACAACGAAATTCGACTACCAAAAGTAGGGTTTGACTTGCTCCTGTTTTATGATTTAAGTCATAAATAAAACTGGCAGCCTTCTTTACCAGTATGTTATCTTCTAAACTGCTGACGTAACAGGAGCCAGATTGAAAGAGAAATTCTGCGTGCTGATTGCTGCTGCAGCCTTCTCCAGTTCATCCTTCATTGTGGCTATATACTGACTGCTTTCTTTTTTAAACGATAAAACCAGCTCATTATAATAATCAATACCATCCAGCAGGTTTTTCTTATAAGCCTGTAATTGCTTTACCTGCTTGGGGTTCAGTCCCAGGTTAGCTTCGCTGATTTTCTTTTTGAAATGATCTATGTAAAGGTTCAGTTCATTTATAAACATATTCGGCCGGTACATGGTATTCAACAGATTAATGCGGCCATAAATATGCCCTACCATTTCAGTAAGAGAAAAAGTCCCGGAGAAATAAGCCAGGTTAGGACCCGGGCAAATAGCCACTGCCGATAAATTGTGCGACAAGCTGATGTGGTCCTTCAGTAATACCGATGCACCTAAACCTTCACACAGGCAGTCTTTCTCAGTAATTTTTTCCATTTCAGCTTCAAACGCTGAGGTTGATAGATTAAGGCTTTTCAGTTGTTTTATTTTAAGGTCCTGGTACTCTCTCGAGGCTATACAAATTGGAGATTCGGTAAATTCTGTATTGGTAGCCAGAAACTTTTTATAACAAGGACTACCAGGCCTGTTTTTATCAATCCGCTCATGCCTTTGTTGTTCAGATGTGCTTTTATGAAAGTTATTGAATGCAATACCCAGTGGAGACGCGTAGCTCACATAGTAGTCTTCTTTTTTTGCATTTGCCAGTTTCTGCAATGTTTCTTCTTCAACATTGGTTGCTTCGGGCACCAGCAGAAAGGGGCTGCCCCAGCCAGTACCGTCAAGCACATAATGCTCCAGCAGAAAATTGTTTTCATTTGCCGTTCCAATGCCACCCTGCACGGTTATCCTTATTTTCGGTTGCTCTTTATATTGTGTCAGGTCTTTCAACTCAATGGCGGCATTACATAATTCAAAGATTTCGGATGCCAGTTCTTCTCTTTTGTTTTTGAATTCTTCCAGTATAGGTCCCAGTAGCAAGCCCTCGGTTGGAAAGGCGTGGCCTCCGCAGTTAAGCCCCGATTCAATCCGGAATTCAGATATCCAAAGTCCTTTTTTGGCCAGTAATTTCCCCTGCACCAGCGCCGACCGGTAATCGCTCACCTTCAGAATTATCTTCTTTTTCAGTTGCCCGTTTTCATCCGGGTAGAAATCGCTGAACTGCTCTATGTAATTATACAACCTGGGATTGTAACCAGCTGAAAAGACAATAGATGAACTCAGTTCGCTCACTGCAAACCCCCTGAAAGCAGCCAATGCATCCGAATAACCATTGGGCAATATTCTACCCTGTTCGTCATAATTGTCCCTGTCTAGTTTTGACATTACATTTACATCAATGGCACCGGCAGTAATATTTTGCCTCAACCTTTCCTGTAAACCTTCTTTCTGCGGCCCGTCTGCCAGGTTCATCATGGTCAGGTAAAGTACTTTCAGCTCATTCTCATCTGGCAGCAGATCAAAATATTTTGAGAGGTCATTAGCCTCATTAAACGGCATTCTGCGAACCGCTTCCACCTGCATACTTACAATTTTATTTATCAGGTTAAGATAAGCGGTGATTCTCTTTGCACGATGATCTTCTTCCTTTTCCGGTATCGGATCATAACTTATGCCCGACTGAATGGAGTGGTATTCACGCATTTTCTCTATAAGCTGATCATCCATTATAGACAGGACAGAAGATATTCCATAACGGGCTACCTTTAGCGGAGTATCAATACTGTACCCGATCCCTAAAACAGGTATGTGAAAGCTATGCAATGCAGTTTGGTTCATTTTAGTTTTGAATTTGGTAAAAACAGTGGCCAGGATAATAAGTAAAAAATAAAGCAAATATCGCATTATTCATAATGAGTATAACTGATAAAGATCATAAGATTTAATGACAGGTATCAGGCTATAAAACCATCCTTGAACTCAATTTTACACATTATTTAAATATTCTGATTTGCCTGCTATCCCAAGATTAACTTCAAAATCCCCGTCTGAATCCGAAACTATAATGACCGAAGTTGTGTATCCCAACGACACTAACCCTATGGGTATGCTGAACGGGGGCAAACTGGTGCAATGGATGGATACAGCCTCGGCTGTATGCGCTCAGACCCATGCCGAAAGAATTGCGGCTACTGTTTCTCTGGACAAAGTAGTGTTCAAAAGTCCCGCCCGGATTGGTGATATTATTACCATAAAAGCCCGGATTACCCGGGCATTCAACTCATCAATGGAAATATTTGTTCAGGCCTGGTCTCGTAAAGTCCTGAGCCGCGAAACCAAACTGATCAATGAAGCTTACTTCTCTTTTGTGGCCCTCGATGAGCAGGCAAAACCCATTGTTATACCTAAAGTTAAACCGGGTACTGCTGAAGAAAAGCTGCATTACAGACAAGCGCTGGTCAGAAAAAATAACCGCAACAACTAGCTACGCAATGATTATTTTTAAACAATTCACTTTTGATGCTGCGCATTTCCTGCCCAATGTACCTGAAGCCCACAAATGCAGGGAAATCCACGGGCATACCTACAAGCTCATAGTTTATGTAGAAGGGCCGGTAGATGAGTACTCCGGCTGGGTAATTGATTTTGCAAAACTGAAGAATGAGGTCAACAGTATACTGGATAAATTGGATCACAAATTCCTCAATAAAGTGGAAGGCCTCGGAAACCCAACCTGCGAATTAATGGCTGTCTGGCTCTGGAAACAGATAAAACCAATGATACCCGAACTTAAAAAAATTGAACTTCATGAAACGCCCACTTCGGGGGTGATTTATGAAGGATAGTAATTATCAGGTAATATTAGGTGTCCCACACCTTTGAGGCTTGGGACACCTAAGTGCATTAAATCATATCGCCCTGCTGAATATCTTTTTCTCATCAACCGCTTTATTCTTCTGTATATACAAGTCGAATGCACAGCAGATATTGCGGATGAAATTTTTGCCCAGTGGTGTAACCTTTACACTACAATTGCCAACCAAAATCAGTTCATCCGTTTCCAGCTTCCTCAGTTCAGACATACAATAGGTTTTAATGGTCTCCAGGTCCTGTGACTGAAATGTAGTAGTTCCTCTGCAAATGATATCCAGTATATACTTCCCGAACCGCACATCTTCTTCCGAGAGGAAGAACCCTTTCTCTACGGCCAGGGTATTGCTTTTGATATGCTGGTAATAATTGTTCAGTGTCTTTGCGTTTTGAGCAAATGCGCTGCCAGTGCTGCTGATGCTCGATACACCAAGACCCACAAGTATATTGGTAGCCTGAGTGGTATACCCCATAAAGTTACGGTGCAGCCTGCCCTCAGTCGATGCTACATAAAGGTCATCAGTTGGCAATGCAAAATGGTCCATTCCAATGTCCACATATCCATTCTCAATAAACAATTCCTTGCCTGTCCGGTACAGCTCCAGTTTTTCGCCTGCACCGGGCAAGTCATTATCATTAAACAAGCGCTGGCCGCGGCTGGTCCATGGCACATGGGCATAACTGTAAAAAGCCACCCTGTCAGGACGTTGACTTATTACCTGCTCTATAGTATGTATCATACCGGCAATGGTCTGCCTGGGCAAGCCATAAATCAGGTCATAATTTACCGACAGGTAGCCTATTTCCCGTGCAGTCCTGGTAGCCTGCTCAACATTTGCAAACGGCTGAATCCGGTTTATGATACGCTGCACTTCAGGGTCATTATCCTGCACTCCATAGCTTACCCGCCTGAAACCAAGATCATACAGTTTCTGCAGGTGCGCCCTGGTGGTATTATTGGGGTGCCCCTCAAAACTGAATTCGTGTTCAGGATGTATGATGGCTGTTTTATAAATACTGGTCAGTAATTTTTCAAGGTTCTCAGGCGAGAAGAAAGTAGGCGTGCCGCCTCCCAGGTGCAGTTCCCTGATTACAGGTGTCTCCTTCATCAGTCCGCAGTATATAGCCCATTCAGCCAGTATAGCGCCTATGTAATCAATTTCCTCGCCGTGGTTAGTCGTGATCCTTTTATTGCAGCCGCAATAGGTGCAGAGCGATTCGCAAAATGGCAAATGAATATACAGGCTGATCCCTTTCTGTTGATTGCTGGCCTCAAACTCTTTCCTGAAAGCTCCTTCCCAGTCCTTTACTTCTATATGTTCGTTCCAGGCAGGCACTGTAGGGTAGCTTGTGTATCTGGGCACCTGCACATTATACTTTTGTAATAAATCAGGATTAAGCATGGCTAATAATTTGAGCAAAAATAACCGCCAGCAGCGGCATATATTATGATTGCAATCATCTTGATTCTCTGATAATGGTCAGTTTTGGTATATGCGGAAATATTAAAAAGCGTTTTGAAACGCATCGTGAATGTATGCCGGAAAATTAAGCCTCGGATTTATCCGCATTTAACAGCAGGTTGATAAAAAGATATATCAGGAAAAATAAAAACATAAGCCCGGCTGTGAGGCTTAAAAAGGCATATACCACAAACAGCAGATAATCTCTGGCATTATTTTTCCGTATGTTATTAATGCCAACTGATTCTCGGAGTTCACCTACAGTTTTATTTAGCAAGGTGTCATTATAAGCTATAGAATGGTAAAGATTGGATGTCACAGCCCGGCCCTTCATGAATGCCTGAAATAATGCCCCGGGAAAGAAGAACAAACCATACATAAACGAGCCGAAATTCAATATCCATGCTTCCATATACCGGCCGCAACCGGAAGCAATTTCCCAACCTCCTATTTGTGCTTCACCTTTCAGATTTGCTTTGTACTCTGTGAGCAGGTGATGAATGTCATGAATTTTTACCGCAGCTATTCTACCCTTGTTATTGGGTACAGGGATATAAACAGGCCCCACCTTTATCTTAAAGTACTTCAATGTGTAGCCCCCGTCCACAAAATGGTATTTTGAGAAATACACCTGTAAGGCGTCCTTAATTTTCCAGGAATCGGGATATTCGCTCATTTTGATTTCAATAAAGGGCCGTTTTCAACCCATCTAAACTCACCCTGTTTTTTTCTTTTTTATACTGCTCCAGCCCCTCAATGCCCTTGTTGTCAGCCCATTTATCAGCATGATCGCGTTCGCCAAGATACCCATAAAGCGGCACACTATAGCCGCAGGATGTCTGCACTTTGTGGATATCTGCTACAATAATCTGCCTGGTTGCCAGCGGCAATTTAAAATGCGCCGAAAGTCCTGCCCATTCTTCATCACCCGGCAATACAGTCCTTCCCTTGCCATATAGCCTGAGTATATTTGGTGGCCCATCGTAGGCACAAAACATAAACGTGATGCGGCCATTTTCCAATATATGTGCTGAGGTTTCATTGCCGCTACCCACAATATCAAGGTAGGCCACCTGATCCGGCGACAGTACCCGGAAACTGTCCATTCCCTTCGGCGACAGGTTGATATGTGTATCTGGACCAAGCGGTGCAGTAGCAACAAAAAACATTTTCTGCTTTTCTATAAATGTCTTGTGAGTCTCTTGTATATTTTTATGAAATTTGCCCATAAATGAAGTAATAAAAGCAAACAAAGTTAAGTTTTTAAACTGCTCACCTGGTAGAATCATAGACAGTATCGTGTATCCCACCGGAATGGAGGAAGATGCAATTTAATTAGCTGAAAATAAACTAATCATAATAGCATTGCATCAAAACTATCAATTTTAGTAAAGTTCTATTAAATAATGTTTAAGGTATTATATTTACCCTAAAGATGCTTAATAAATGGCAAAAAACAGCCTGGCTAAATATAAAATTGCAAGTAGAGGAAATCAGGTTAAATTAAATCCGCTGGTTGAACTCCCCGGTAGTAAAATAGTAAACCCAACTGTTCAAACCTCAGTTTGAAACATATTTCCTGCTTGCCGACTCTGCAGCAGGCTCAATTAAACACCAAAATATAAATATATTTATGTATATTTAATTTGCATTAATAAATTAAATATCAATGTATTAGCTAAATATATTTTTCATAATGTGCTACAGAAAACTCTTAACCCAACACTTACTCATTTATATTTTTTCACCTCATGTTTCTACCCTTTGCTTTTATTTCTTTACCCTTATTGCCGCCGGGTTTCAATACCGGCTGCAATGGCTTAACCGGTAAAAGTGCTTTCTGCTGCCAGGCAGCAATCCTGCCAGATAAATATTGCAGGCTATTACTGTTGCTCATAAACAGGAGCATAAGCGGCAACATCTTGAATAAGCCCCTTTTCGTGGTATTGGTAAGATCCACCAGCGGAATAAGATAACCTAACAACGGCAATCCAAGGTATACAACCAGGATACCATAAAGCAAAATCCTGGATTCCCGGTTAAACTTGCGGAAAAAAATCGTCTCAGCAAACAATAACACAAGGAAAGATATAATGAAATAGCCAAATAATTTCAATCCTTCATCCGAAAAAACCAGCAAAGCAGGTATATCTCTGAGCCGGGTAAGAATTATGGCAAAATTTCCGAGGTTATCAGTTACCTGCGAGCTGATATCAAGTTTTAACGGCACAAACAACCGGACAAATACATCTATATTTATTACATAAAAAGCTGCAGGTATTACAATAAAAAGTAAAAGCCTCTTCGCCATTTTCAGATATGGGTAGTGGTTTCTGTAAAAATACAGCAAAAGCATTGGTATCAGCATAGTAATCATCAATACTGTCTCTGTACGTATATACGTAGCCAGTCCAAACAGGAAGGCGGAAAATAAAAAGTCCTTTTGCTGATCTTTATACAAATACCGCATCAGGAAATAAAAACCAGAGAAAAAGAAAACCATATTATCAAAATCATAGAGCATGATGTAGCTGTATGAATAAACTTCCGGAATGGTAATAAAAAAGAACAGCAGAAATCCTGCTATAAGCGGATGAATACGTTCCCTCAGTAGTGTATAAAGCCATATATAAAATGGTATGGAGATCATTACCATCCATACCTGCCCGAAAGGACAAACAAGTAACTTATACAATATCTGCAGGCAGGTAATAAACGGAGATTTAAAGTAGTTGTTGGTGCTTTGCAGATCAATGGTGTATACCGAGCTGATCATATTATGTTCTCTCACTGCAAATTCTGCAAGCAGATCAGGCCCCGCCAGCATATCGCGGGCATAAGGCGGATAATAAAAACTGCGCCAGGCAGCAAGCAGAAAAAAGAAAGTGCAGGCAAGCAAAAAAGGCCATTCATAATACAAAGGCATCGTTGGTATTTTGAATTGAGGCTTCCTGAAATTAATCAATAAGGGCAAACTCATCAAAACCGTAATTGCCAAAACCGAAATAATAGCAGGCATAGCAGCTATGGGCTGATGAAATAACTGTAGAAAACACGGAGCAAATGAAATCAGCACCACACCTGTCATCATCGACAGGCAAAAAGCCGGAACAGGTTTAAGCTCAGCTCTGAACATCCGGAGCAATCCTCTTCCACATATATATTGCGCTGTTAGTAAAAAAAATAGTCCTGCAAAATTCATGTAATTACTTTATATATTTTTTATAGTCAGCCAACAGGCTGTCAGGGTTATGTACTAATGCCATTTTTTTTACCGCCATTTTCCCCGGCCCGGCAGCCAGAAATACCCAATTGGCAGATGCCGCATCCGGGCTGTTTGGCCATACTGCCTTGATACCTGTGAAATAATAAAACACCGCCGGCTCAGGTATAATAAAATCAGGAATTTTCTTTGTCTGAACATAACTGTTTGGGGGCAATAAAAGTTTAACATTATTTCCTTTACCCAGAGTCTTCTCTATATCCTTATATACTGTATATGAATAGCCAAAACGCTCAATGTTTCTTGCTTCCAGATCCATGTTGGAGCACTCATAAATAAAATTATTATTCAGTACTTTACCAAATAACCAGGTATTGTAGAAGGGAATAGTAAAATAGAGCACTATGATCAGTACTGGCCAGAGAATCAGATTTATTTTTGTGTAAACCATATTGAGGCAGAAAGTAGAAATAAAATGAGGTTAAAGTTATTACCTGTTTAACAGATTACCAATATTTTTCTACAATATTTCTTTATTTCCCAATTACCACCTTGGCCTGTCTGATATTAATTCCAGAAAATTAAAAATGCGAATCAGACATAGCGCCAAATAGGAATAATTAATACTTTCAGACTGACTGATGTTTCCTCATTTTGTGGTTTTATATACTTAACACAATGGCTTCTTTTTTATAACCCAAGAAACTTCAGGAGAGCAACTGTATTTGCTTAACTTTAGGGCCATGGATTTGAAAGACCGTCAGAGAATTATAATGGAGAAAGGCGCGGCCAATATTACGAAATGGATCGGGTCCACAGCTTCTGTAACATTACATACCATCCTGTTTGTCATTTCATTTACCCTTCCGCTGCTTGGTATTGTCAGCTTCGAAAGGATGCTGCTCGTTCTGACAACAATTGTTTCGCTGGAGGCCATTTACCTCTCCATTTTCATTCAGATGTCTATTAATATGAATAACCAGAACATTGAGATCATTCAGGAAGATATCGAAGAACTGGGTGAAGATATAGAAGAGATTGGTGAAGACATTGAAGAGCTGGGCGAAGATATTGAAGAAATAGGCGAAGACCTTGAAGAATTAGGAGGTGACCTTGAAGAAATTCAGAAAGATGTGGATGAGCTGCAGGAGAATGTTGATGAAATACAGGAAGATGTTGATGAGATACAGGAAGAAACCAGGGAAGATGAGGATGCAGATAAAAAAGAGTCAGAACTGCTGTTATCCATTCATGCTACACTAATGCTGCTGCAGAAAGAAATAGAGCAACTGAAACTCGCCAATAAACAAAACTGATGGCGCTTATTACATCATACCCTTAACGAGGTTCCCCAGCTTTTTTAATGCCTTGTCTATCTCCTGCGTCCATGCCATACCATAGCTCAGGCGCATACAGTTCTGATACCTGTCCTGCAGGGTGAACATGGTACCGGGTGCTATGCTTATTTTGTACTGCATAGCTTCCTGGTACAGCACATAGGTATCTATCTTTTTATCCAGTTCCAGCCAAAGTATAAATCCGCCCTTGGGGTTGGAAAGCTTTACTCCCTCCGGGAAATATTCGCCTATGGCACGGGTAAACTGCAGGCTGTTTGAATGGAGTGTTTGTCTTAGTTTCCTGAGGTGTGATTCATAATGTCCGGTTGCCAGAAAGCTGGCAATAGCCTGTTGCTGCGCTGTGGCGCTGGTTATGCTGTGGTACATCTTCAATCGCTTCACTTTATCCAGATATTTGCCCGGCGCTACCCACCCCACCCTGTATCCCGGAGCAAGTGTTTTAGATACGGAACTGCACCAGAGCACATTACCCTCTTCGTCAAACGACTTGCATGATCTGGGTCTGCTCTTTCCGAAATAAACATCACCATACAAATCATCTTCTATAAGCGGCACACCATGTTGGGATAGCAATTTCACCATTGCCTGCTTCTGCTCATCCGGCATACAGTAGCCTGTTGGGTTACTGAAATTAGTTACAAAAAAACAGGCCTTTACGTTGTGCTGTTTCAGCGCTTTTTTTACATCATCAGGGTCTACTCCGGTATCAGGGTCCGTTGGCAATTCCAGTACCTTAAGGCCTATGCTTTGCGCAAAGCGCAGCATACCAAAGTATACCGGGCTTTCTACTGCTATAGTATCGCCCGGCCTGGTCAGCGCCATTAGGCAATAAGATATTGCGTTCATGCATCCCGATGTGGTAATCAGGTCGCCGGCATTCAGGTGCCCGCCCCAGTGCATCGACCAGCGCGCCACCTGCCTGCGCAGCAGGTCATTGCCCTGTATCTGTTCATAGGATGTACCATTTGCCGGCAGTTCCCTCAGCGCCTGCATCATTGATTTATTGAGCCGGGCAAGCGGCAAAATTTCTGGTGCCGGAACACTTAGTGAAAAGCGGGTTATTCCTTTCAGCGAAAAATCATCATATACCTGCTCTATTATTGCTTCCACATTTTTCGTCCTTATGGTCTGTGCCGGATTGCTCTTCTCTATCTTGTGCGGAAAGCGTGAAGGATTGAACCGCACATAGTAACCCGACTGCGGCCTCGACTCTATCAGGCCCTTGGCTTCAAGGTGATAATAGGCCTGTAATATGGTACTCACACTCATGCTGTGCTCCTTGCTCATCAACCTTACCGAGGGCAGTTTATCGCCTATTTTCAGTACTTCGTCCATTATCTGCTGCTCAATGGCTTCGGCTGTGCGCAGGTACAGGTGGTCGTTCTTGCGTTTTAATAATGGTTTCATAAATCAAACTGTTATGGTCAAAATTACGGAAATTGTATCTGTTTTGTTTTAAAAATTTTCCTCAATTTTGTCCGGTCATTTTGCCATTGCTTATTTGCTCTTTAATGAAAAGTAACACGAAAGCATACATCGCGCTGGTATTTATCTGCCTGGTCTGGGGTACCACTTACATGGCCATAAGAGTAGGTGTTATGCACTATCCGGCTTTTTTATTTGCAGGGGTGCGGCAGTTGTCAGCAGGTATTATTTTAATGGCTGGTGCCTTGGCTATCAGCCGGAAGAAAGACTTCTCAACAACTAATATCCTGCGCCAGATGCTTATCGGTTTCCTGATGTTATCCATTGGCAATGGCGGCGTTACCTGGGGCGAGAAATATATCCCTAGTGGCATAGCTGCACTTATATGCAGTCTCATGCCCTTGTTTGCAGTAATGTTAAACCTGGCTTTTTCCCGGAAATCTCATTTCAACCTCACAATAGGCGCAGGTATGCTGCTGGGCATTTGCGGCGTTGGCCTTATTTTCAGGCACAACATTGCCGAGGTTACCCAGCCTGCTTACCTGGGTGGTATACTGGCTACAATCATTGCTACTGCCGGATGGGCGCTAGGCAGCATTATCAATAAGCAAGACATAAACCCGGTAAATGCATTTCTCAATTCCGGGATGCAGTTGCTTTTTGGAGGCCTGTTTATGCTCATAGCCAGCCCCTTCCTCGACAGCTACAACGGTTTCGTGCTCTGGAATACCAGCGGTCTGCTGGCACTGCTATACCTTACAATCTTCGGCTCTGCCCTTGCTTATGCTGCATATATGTTTGCACTCAGCAAATTGCCGGTTGGTGTAGCTACCCTCTATGCTTATGTCAATCCGCTTATCGCTATACTGGCAGGTTTCCTGTTTATGGGCGAACAGCTAAACGGATATACAGCAATGGCTTTTATCACCATCGTTATCAGTGTCTACCTCGTAAACAAAGGCTACAGAAAGCAAAACAAACCAGATATAAATTCCGGACAATCAACAATGGCCCTGGCATTTCCCGAAAGTGTCCCGGCTGAATCATAAACAACTAAAACTAAAAAGTATGGAACACACTATTTCAGTTACAGCACAGGCCGAAAGAAAAGTTACCGACACCAAGTCTGTCCCATTTGGCAAAGTGCCTACAGAGCACATGTTTATGGCCGAATACAAAAACGGTCAATGGCACCATGCCCAGGTTGTGCCCTTTCATGATCTTACACTCAGTCCACTGACCTTGTGCCTGCACTACGGACAGACAGTGTTTGAAGGCATGAAGGCATTCTCAATGGAAGATGGCAGTATTAATGTGTTCCGTATGGATAAACATTACGACCGCTTCAACAAATCGCTGCACCGCATGTGTATGCCCCCCGTTCCTGAAAAACTGTTTATTAACGCTATAAAAGAACTCGTTTCACTCGATGCCGACTGGGTGCCTAAAGATGCTGATGGCAGTTTGTATATCCGCCCCTTCATGATTGCTACCGAAGACCGTATTGGGGTAAAGGTGTCTGATGAATATCTGTTTATGGTGGTTTGTTCTCCGGCTTTCCAGTATTATACAAAACCCCTCAGGGTGAAGATTGAAACCACCTTTGTACGCTCAGCCGCCGGCGGCACAGGTGCTGCAAAGTGCGGGGGCAATTATGGCGGGGCGTTTTACCCCACCAGCCTTGCCAGGGAAGCTGGTTACGATCAGGTACTCTGGACAGACAGTGTTCATAATGAATTTATAGAAGAGTCGGGCACTATGAATGCTATGTTCGTCATAGATAATGTGCTCATAACTCCCGAACTTTCCGGCACCATACTTGATGGCGTTACCCGCGATTCTTTGCTCGCCATTGCCAGGGAAAAGGGTATTAATGTTGAAGTACGGCAGATCAGCTATAACGAACTGATAGATGCCTTTGAAGCTGGCAGGCAGGTTGAAGCTTTTGGTGCAGGCACGGCAGCAGTAGTTGCTCCTATTGCCACTATTGCAATAGGCCATAAAGAATACAACTGCTATACTGAACCCGATGCACTTATGTTCCGGCTGCAGAAAGAACTGTATGATATCAGGAGGGGTATTGTACCCGATACACATGGATGGAATAATATAATATAAATACACTTACCAATATTAGTATTTATTAAAATTGAAAATTCTGGAGTATGCAGCCGGTAACAATTGATTTCAATGGCTACAATATAACCACCGATAAAAGCCAGATGATCGTACATGATATCCATCACTGGCTTAGCACAGAAGCTTATTGGTGCAAAGGAATTCCTTTTGAAACATTCAGTACAGCTTTCGAAAACTCTTTCTGTATCGGGGCAATTACAGAGGGACGGCAGATTGCTTTCGCCAGGCTCATAACCGACTATGCCACATTTGCCTACCTTGCGGATGTATTTGTCACAGATTCGCATCGGGGCAAGGGCATAAGCAGTAAAATGATGGAAATATTAATGGCGCAGGATTGGGTAAAGAGCCTGCGCTGCATCAGGCTGGCTACAATGGGTACTCACTGGCTTTACCGGAAATTTGAGTTTTCTGACTGTGCCCATCCCGAAAGGATTATGGAGATAGTAAGGCCTGATATTTATAAAAAGCAGATCGGGCTACCATAAATGATCTGCTTTTTTCAACCCCTCATTATCTCCAGCAGTTCATTTAGCTTTTCTGCCTGCTCATCATTAAGATGTGTGATTTCATGAGTTACTGCGTCCAGCAACTGCTTGGCAGCCAGCAAAAGATTTAATCCTTTTTCTGTCAGCGAAATAATAGTTTCTCTTTTGTCTTTGCCTGAATTGGATCTTTTAACCAGCTTTTTTTCCACCAGTTTATCAATAATCCTGGGCACGTTCGAGCTTTTTTCTATCATCCGTACACCAATATCCTTTACACACATGGCCTCCGGGTGCATACCTTTCAGAATACGCAACACATTATTTTGCTCCAGGCTCAGTTCCAATGGCTTAAGTGCGGCAGCGAAATTTGAACGCAGCCAATAAGCAGTATAGAGTATATTCAGGGTTACTTTTTGCTGCTCATTGACAAATTTGCCCGATTTAAGCGCTTCCTCTAATTTCATGTTGTAAATGTAAGCACAGGCATGATTTAAATCAATACTTTATGGTCTTAAAATTTATTTTCTCGATTTTAACGTACGGAAACAGGGATTTCAATCATAATTTAACCATTGTATAAAGATCCGGATTAGATCCCCGGCAATTATTTAAAGTAAATAAAAAACAACGGCGCAAAAACGATTTAACTTTAGGGAAAAATATTCGTCAAATTATCCCGGAATTCTTCAATCCGGTATACCTTTCAATAATATCATATAATTAATTCTCAGAATGAAGTCCATATTAATAATACTGCTTTGTTGCTGTGCTATAATGAATCGTGCCCTTGCACAGGAAGGGGCACAGATACGGTTCATTAATAAAGACAGCGTTTACGATTTTGGTAGTGTAAGCAGAGATGAACCTTCCGCCTACCAGTTTGAATTTAAAAATACCGGACAGGAAGTCCTTATAATCTCCAATATAAAAAGCGATGATTCAGATATAAAAATCCGGTGGCCGAATAAGCCGGTCAGGCACGGCAAAAAAGGCTTGATTACAGTATCCTATGTTCCCAAACCGGATGCTGGGCCGGGTTCTTTTAAAACCGACCTGTTTATTACCTCCAATGCCACAAAAGACCCTTATCCATATTTGCATGTCAGTGGCGCCATAATGCCCGGGCATAGCGCCCCTGTTCAAAAGGCAGGTAAGTCATCGGGCAAGGGCAGCCGCAGAGGGCGATAATTGATTATTTCATAATTTCGATCTGATTTTAGAAAGAACTGAATGGGTAAAATATTGAAAAAAATCATTTGCCTCACTTTTCATTTTCAAGGAAAATAAACTAACTTCGACACTTAAAATAAACCAAAAAAATAAGTATGAAAAAACTGATGCTTACCTGTGCTATCCTTTGCGCCGTATCATTGATAGCCTCCGCACAAGACAAAAGTGCACCATCACAAGCACAACCTGCCGCAGCCGGAGCGATGCCTGCACCTCCGCCACCTCCAATGCGCCCTCCCGGACTAAATCCGGAACAAATGGCGCAGCAAAGAGCAAACCGTGCTAAAACAGACTTAAACCTGAATGAGGACCAATATAAAAAAGCCTATGATGCCGAGCTGGAATTTTCAAAAATCCTGATCCAGGCAAGAACCCGTCCTGAGCCAGGAACTCCCCGGCCCGACCGCGCTGCTATGCAGCAGGCTATTCAGAAAGCAAACGCAGATAAGGATGCAAAATATAAAGAATTCTTAACTGCCGACCAATGGACAAAATATGATGCAGGAAGGCCAAAAATGCCACCACCTCCCGCACCGGCTGCACCAGCGCCTGCTCCGGCAACAAAATAATAATTTCTGTTTTAAATGACTATATATTCATATTAAAAGCCCGGCAAAACCGGGCTTTTAATATTCCAGTCAGGTGCCAAAAACTCTTCTAAATTTTAGGAAAACAAATGATGTCGCTATTTCATCAATTAGCCATTTTGATACAATAGTGGGGCAAATTTGTTAACCTTATTGTAGTTCCAGGCTAAGATCATTAAAGCGGAAAAAAGCCTTGAATGAATCGACCTATTTTTCATTTCATGTCGAAAAAACAAGAAAAATTCGATGTAGCTGTTATTCGAAGAAAAGAGACATTACTTTTGGGGATTTTTATTTTTGCCTGGCACTTTACCTATTTTCCAATTACTTTATTTGTTCCATCATTTATAAATTCCGTTCAAATTGAAATCGTTTTGCCACAAGACGCTTATATTAGCTAAGTAGGTGAATTCCTATGTCTACTTCCCGATACAAAACTTAGAAAAAATATAATCCAGCTTATCCTCTGTAGTTACCTCGCCCGTTATCTCTCCCAATGCAAACAGGCAGGTACGGATATCAAGGGCTATAAGGTCGCCGGAAATGTTGTTATCCATGCCCGCCTTTATTTCATGCAATGAATCCAGCACCTTTTGCAGCGCCCCGTAATGCCGGGCATTGGTGATAATGGTGCCTTCTATATTAATCTCCCCTTCTGCCACAAGGCTGTAAAGGGCGTCCCTCAGCTGATGAATGTTCTCCTTGTTTTTTGCTGAAAGGTAAATAATGTTATCGCCCAGATCACTGAATACAGACCGGGCCTCATCCAAATCTGCAATATCTGCTTTATTGCCCACCAGCAGGTATCTTATGCCTGCCTGTTCAAATGCCTCCTTCTGGCTTCTTATCAACCTACTTAAGACTTCCGACCTAAGATTTTCAACTAAGTCAAACAGGTACACTACCACATCTGCCTTGTTCATCGCATCCCTGCTCCGTTCTATCCCCTGCAGTTCTATCAAATCCATACTATGCTCCCTGATACCGGCAGTATCTGTCAGCCTGAAAAGTATGCCGTTTATATTGAGCGTTTCTTCAATAGTATCCCGGGTGGTACCCGCTATCTCGCTCACTATGGCCCGCTCTTCATTAAGCAAGGCATTGAGCAGGGTGCTTTTGCCCGCATTGGGGCTGCCTATTATAGCTACACTCACCCCGTTCTTGATCACATTTCCCAGCCTGAAGGAGTTGATGAGCTGCTGTGCAGCAATCGTCAGCCGGTCTATCAGTTCATAAAACCTGGTTCGGTCTGCAAACTCAACATCTTCCTCACTGAAATCCAGTTCAAGTTCCATCAGTGCGCTGAACTGAAGCAGTTGCTCCCGCATTTGTTTCAGGTCGGCACTGAAGCCCCCGCGCAGGTTGTGCATTGCCGCTTTGTGTGCCGTATCGCTCTGGCTGGCAATCAGGTCGGCCACAGCTTCGGCCTGTGTCAGGTCCAGCCTGCCATTCAGGAAAGCGCGGAGAGTAAACTCTCCCGGCTTTGCCATCCTGGCCCCATTTGCCATACATAGCCCCAGCACCCGCTGCAATACATAATCGCTGCCATGGCAGCTGATCTCCGCTACATCCTCACCTGTATAGCTCCTGGGCCCTTTGTATATGCCTGCCACCACTTCATCTATCACTTTACTCTCATCCTTTATCCGCCCGAAATGAAGGGTATGTGTTGGTTGCATGGCCAGGTCCTTACCGGAAAATATTTTACCGGCAATAACCAGGGCATCACTTCCGCTGAGGCGGATGATACCTATAGCCCCGGCGCCCGGAGGTGTGGCTATAGCAACAATTGTATCGTTGAGGTTGAGCATGCTTGCTCAAAAGTAAAGACAATCAGCAAAAAAAGGGACATTTAATAAATTGCCATTTTCATGGTTCATTGTTAATTTGCACTCTTGTATATCATTTATGAGAGCAGTTATTCAAAGAGTATCCACAGCCAGTGTTACCATCAATAGTGAAATGGTATCAGCTATAGGAAATGGTTTGCTGGTGCTGTTAGGCATTGAAACAGAAGACAACCCCGAAGACGTGGAGTGGCTTTGTGGCAAAATAGCCCGCCTGCGCATTTTCAGCGATGACAATGGCCTTATGAATAAAGATATCGCTGAAGCCAATGGTGATATACTGGTGGTTAGTCAGTTCACACTTCATGCCGCTTATAAAAAAGGCAACCGGCCTTCATTTATAAAATCAGCCCGGCCAGAACAGGCAATACCGCTTTATGAATACTTTTTAAGTACCCTAACTGGGTTAATGGGTAAGACCGTAGCTGCGGGAGTTTTTGGCGCCGATATGAAAGTGGCCCTGGTAAATGATGGGCCGGTAACCATTCTCATGGACACCCGCAACAGAGAATAACGCTAAATGGTTCTTTCAAAAACAAAATAATTTATCCGAAATAAAATTATGCCACAACTCAGAGCTTAAATTCTGTTCTCAACTGCTCCATTACTTTGTTCAATACACTATTTACCTGTACCAAATCGCTGTCAATTGCCGGGGTTTTCTCCTCCATCATTTCCAGAGCCAGGACAGCATCCTTTATACTGGTAATGCCTAAGTTGGTAATAGATGGTTTCATTCTGTGTGCATAGTATTTCACGGTCTTCAGGTCTCCCGACTCATAGGCCTCATTGAGTTTTATCAGTCCTTGCCCGCTTTCTGAAATAAACAACTGAAGCATTTTAAGTATAAAGCCGTTGTCATTGCGGGCTATGCTCAGTAACTTACCCAGATCATATAGTTGTTCCATAATGATATGTTCTCCTTGTTCATCAATTTTTTCCCCTCCGTTATCTGTAGCTGTTTCCTGCCCTGAAGCAGCTTCCTTCCTTCCGGCAGCAGGCGCTATGCCCGTATCAGGACTGTCTTTAACAAGCCATTTGGCTACAGGGTTAATCAGATTCTCTTCGGTATAGGGCTTCACAATAAAATCATTTATCCCGCTTACCTCAAACTGTGCATCTACGCCTTTTATCACATTTGCTGTAAGGGCTATTATGGGCATGGTCTTTTTAAGTACCTGCCTGATGATCTGCGCTGCCCTGCTACCGTCCATTACCGGCATCTGTATGTCCATCAGCACAATATCAAAATCCTCTTTGCGCGCAAGTTCCACAGCTTCTTCACCGTTTTCTGCCTCAGTAATAATTGCCCCGTATTCTGTTAGTAACGTACTCGCCAGCAACCGGTTAAGTGCATTATCTTCTACCAGTAAAATCCTGCTGCCTTTTATCTTCTTTATATCTGGTTTTTCGGCTGTTTTTTTATCCGAAACCATATACCTGCCCGGCTTGAAATTAAAAATCAGGTCAACGATAGTACCTTTGTTTTTCTCACTTTTCAGACTGATTGAGCCACCCATCAGTTCCATCAGCTGCCTGGTTATTGCCATACCCAATCCGGTACCGCCAAACTTCCGCTCCACAGTTTCATCTTCCTGGGTAAATTTATCAAACAAGGTCTCCAGGTACTCCTTTTTTATCCCGATTCCGGTATCCTGTATGCTTACTAACACTGTCTGGGTACTTTCTGTTTGATTCAGTAATGTTGCCGATAAGGATACACTCCCTTTTTCTGTAAACTTGATGGCATTACTGAAAATATTCATTAATACCTGGTTCAGCCGGTAAGGATCTCCGTTAAGCACAGGCCATATTTTATCATCCATTTCAGATACTAGATCGAGGCCTTTTTCTTCGGCCTTATACGCAAGGATATTGATCACCTGAGCTATATTGTCTTCAAGGCTGAAGTCTATTGCTTCCAGGGTTACCTTACCAGCTTCAATTTTAGAGAAATCCAGCATATCATTAACTATCGCCAGCAATCCCGATGATGCGCTTTCTACTCCTGAAAGATAATTTTTCTGCTTAGGTGAAAGCGATTCCTTCCACAGCAGTTTTCCGAGGCCAAGTATCGCATTGAGTGGCGTGCGGATCTCATGGCTCATATTGGTGATAAAGATGTCCTTCGACCGCGAAAGCCGGTCAGCCTTCAGTTTTGCTTCCCTCAGTTGTTCTGCCAGTTTCTTTTGGTCGGTTATATCCAGATGGATGGCTATGGTGCCTTTCATCTGGCCGTTGGACCCGAACAACGGTGCTGCGCTGGTTAGCCACCACCTGTTCTCCCCATCCTTGGTTACTACAGATAGTTCGTAGCTGTTGGTTATTCCATATCGTCCTTTTGTAAGCCTGGTTTGCGTTTTCTTCAGACTTGCGCCCTGCAAAAACAGGTCTGTTGCCTTTTTGGTAATCAGTTCTTCCACATCATATCCGCTCATGGTGCAAAAACGCTGATTGGCAAATACAATCCTTTCCTCCCGGTCTATTTCAATCATGCCCAGGTTCATGTTTTCTATAATCCCCCTGTACTTCTCCTCACTTCTCCTCAGCGCTTCTTCTGCATGTATCCGCTCTGTAATATTCTGGGCAAACCCTATTACATACGGGTCGCTTCCCGGCTCATTTACCAGGTAATTCTGGTAGAGCAGGTACAGGTGCTTATTGCTCCTGGTTACAATTTTCATTATTCCGTCAGACTTGCCATGAGTTATTATATCACTCATATAGGTGGCACTGAATCGCGATTGCAATTTCTCTGGCAGCAGTGATTCAATATTCACTCCCAGCAGTGCCTGCTCACTATATTCCAGCAAATCGCAGGCGGCCGGATTAATAGTCATCAGGCGGCCCGAAATATCGTGGGTGCATATCCATGCCTGACTGAAATCAAAAATATCCCGGTATCTCTTCTCACTTAATTTTATCTGTTCCTCAATCCTTTTCCGCTCTGTAATATCTATGCCATAATTTATCAGTATTTCCACTTCCCCGTTTTCATCAGTAACAGGGTACATTTTACGCAATTTATATACTGTTCTGCCATCGGGATAATTGATTTTCTCTTCTCTCTCCTGATGCGATTTTGTGGACTTTACCAGATTAAAGAACTTATCCAGTTCTTCTGTTTCTTCTTCAGTCAGATTAATGCGCCTGCAATACTCATTTAAGGTTTTTCCTATCATCCACTTCCTCATTTCAGGATCGGGTATTGCAGTAGGGTTTACATAGAGGTATTGGAAGGAGCTGTTATAAACAATAATGTTTGCGGGTGTATTATTTAATATCTGCTCATAAAATTGTCTTTGAGCTTCAAAAGTGGCTTCTATGGTTTTATTCCTGGTTACATCGGTATATTTCCAAAGCTGTCCCCGGTATTCATTCAGTGAAAACAACGGTATATAATCTCTTGAAAAAATCCTGCCGTTACGTAATTCCAGCTCATCATTCAGTACGGCATTTTTATTATCGATCAGATCATTTATCCGTTCTGTAAACTGCTCAGGCTCATTAAATAAATGAGTTATCTGGCCATATAGATCCGATACATCCGAGCCTATCAGTTTTTCAGGTGGCGTTTTAATACCGAAATGTCTGCAGAATAATTCATTGACAATAACAATTTTCCTGTTTTCATCTGTTGCCAGTATTCCGTTCTGCAGGTTGGCAATCAATTGGGTCAGCCTGCTGTTTGCCGTAATGAGAGCTTGCCCCGCATCCTCATTCATCAAAGCTTTATTTTTAAGCAATGCCAGTTCTTCCTCTACTGCAGCAAGTCGTTTTTCTGCTGCTATCCTGGCAGCCTTTTCTTCATCCAGTTGTTTTTCCGGTGAGCGCTTATTCATAATAATGTCAGTTCAGGGACAGTTCTTTATTCTGTACCATTTTGTATATAGTCGACTTTCCGATGTCCAGTTTTTCCGCTACCTTAATTACATTGTTGTCATATTTCTTAAGAAAATGGCTGATAATATCTATAGTGTAATCCTTCAGCGTCTTTTCCTGGTCTACAGATATATCTCCGTTTTTCACTGTTGCAAAATAAATGTCGTCATCCTTTATGTTCTGGCCATCACACATTACCGCAGCAAGGTCAATAATTGCTTTAAGTTCTCTTACATTTCCAGGGTAATTATATTTCATCAGTTTATCCTTGGCTGCCGGAGAAATACCTACCAGGCTTAATTTATTGCTCTTGCAAAATTCCTCCAGGAAAAACTTGGCCAGCAGCAAAATGTCGTTACCCCTGTCGCGCAGGGGCGGCAAGTCAATGGGCAACCCCATTATCCGGTAAAACAGATCTTCCCTGAAATTCCCCTTCCTCACCTCATCTGCCAGGTTTTTGTGAGTTGCTACTATAAGTCTGCAGTCCAGGTTCACTTTTTCATTGCCCCCCACCCTTATCAGCTCCCTTTCCTGTAGTACTCTTAGTATTTTGCTTTGCAGGCTCAGGTCAAGTTCTGCTATTTCATCCAGGAAAATAGTACCCTTATTTGCTTCTTCAAATTTACCGGTTTTGCGGGCCATAGCCCCTGTAAATGCACCTTTCTCATGCCCGAACAATTCACTCTCAATCAGTTCCCGTGGAATAGCAGCCATATTTACTGCCACAAATGGCTTCTTTTTCCGTTCTGAATTGTAATGAATTGCCTTTGCTATCACTTCTTTTCCGGTTCCTGTTTCACCCGTTATCGACACATTTATGTTTGTGCGCGATGCCTTTTCCAGCAAAGTAAATATCTTCAGCAAAGGGGGGCTGTTGCCCTTTATCGCTTTTTCGAAATCATACTTCTGGCCCAGTTCTTCCTTCAGGTCTTCCACTTCCTTTACCAGCAGCTTCCGCTCCTTTATACGCCCTACCGCATTCCACAGCAGTTCCTTGGTATTATCATCTTTAATGAAATAATCCGATGCACCTTTTTTCAGCAGGTCAACGGCTGTTGCCACATCTTCCTGCCCGCTGATAATGACCACCGGAATATCCGGATTGAACTGCTTTATTTTCTTCAGCAGTTCCATTCCATTCGTATCCGGAAGTGAATAATCAATGCTGATCAGTGCAGGCTTTTTCGAAAGATTGGCCATGCAATCCTTACCGGTGGTGTACCGGTATATTTCGTGGTCGGGATTAAGCGACAGATGATACTCCAGTATTTCGCCATACCAGGGGTCTTCCTCAACAATAAAAATCCGGAATTGATCCATAATTTGGAAAATTAAAATAAAAATACACAAAATCGAAATTATCCATCAATACTTTATTGCAGACACCTATTAATTCTCAGATTTACTTCATTTTGCTTTTCCAAATTTCGGAAAAAATTTCTACAACGTGGAGTTAATTTTTTCATCACCATTTACTATCTACTGATAATCAACATATTAAAATCAGGCTCGAAATTAGCTATAGAATATTCAGATTATAAAATGAAATTCTCCAACACCATAAAATTTTTTATCGTTTTCAACGATTCCTTTTCCAGGTTGCTGTATCATCAGTACCTGGTAAAATTAGGATTTAAGAATAATATTCTCATTGAAAATGCTGAAGATTGCCTCAAAAAACTGGACCTGGAACCAGATGTTATTTTCATGGACTGCGGTATGACGCCGATGAGCGGACTCGATGCTTTAAAAATCATCAAAGACACCTACCCCGACATGCATGTATTGCTTTATGAATGCCCTAATAAAAAACAATTGATGCAGGAGGCGCTCAATCACGGAGCTGCAGCAGTTATACCCAAAGGTGACCAGGATCTGGAAATGCTACGCCTGGCTGTAGAAAAAATAGTTGCCGGCAAGTTGGTCAGTCAAAATGCCGAATTAGTTCAATAATTTATTGCTGGGATCAAGTTATGCTACCTGCATTCAGGATACTGATTCCGTCCTTTTATGCTTCCAGCGTCTGTGCGACCATAGCCATGTTTCAGGCTGACTTATAATATCCTTTTCCAGCCGCCTTATAAACATTTCAGATAGCGCCCCCTCTCCCGTATCAGCAGGGTTTTCTGAGAGCACTTCTGCATTCATTTCATAAAAGCCTCTTTTTATTTTTTTTACCGATGTATACAGCACAGGTAGATTCATCTTTTTTGCTATCAGTTCCATCCCTTTAAATACAGGTGTATCCTGGTTAAGAAAAGTGGTCCAGTAGGCATGGGCAGGTTGCGGTGTCTGGTCTGCTACAAATGCCGTAGCATTGAGCCCGTTTTTATTTACAGCCATTTCGCGGTAGGTATTTTTCATAGCTATCAGCCGGGCGCCCGAACGGGAGCGGATTCTATGCATCAGCCCGTCGAAATATTTATTGCTGATTGGGTGATATATCACAAATAACTGGTGCCTGGATAGCATGTTGAAGGCATTGCACGACCACTCCCAGTTTCCGTTATGCCCCATCACCAGCAATACACTCTTCTTTTGATCGGCAAATTTCGACAATACATCAAAAGCCTCCGGAGTAAACTGGCACCGCTTTAGTAAATCCTCCTTGCTGATGGTCAGCATTTTAATGGTCTCCAGAAAAAAATCACATAAATGACCATAAAATTTCTTGCAGATATTATACAGCTCCTTTTCTGTTTTTCCCGGGAAAGAGTTGTGCAGGTTGTCCAGCACCACCTTTTTTCGGTACCCGATCAGGCGGAACAGTATCAGGTTCACAAAATCTGAAAACAGGTAAAGTAATTTAAAAGGCAATGCAGATACCAGGTATATTAATGGCAGAGTCAGATAATAGATGCCTGCCTGTATTGGTGAAAATGTATGGATAGATTTATGCGCTCTATTCATTGTTAATTATATTTAGTAATTATATTTTACATTATGTAATGTTAATCAGTAGAATGCTTATGTTATTACTTTCATCGCTTATTAACAACCCTGTTTTGTAACTGAATTTCCACTACAGGTAAAGTTCGTTTTCCTTCGCCCTTCAAGTCTTATACCCGATAGGTAAAAGTTTGTATTATTCCCACTTTTTGACCGCCGCCATCTGACTTACTGAAAGCTATCGCCGGATTCGCACCAACCATTCTGGCGCAAATTGATTTATAGAATTACAACGAATGATCGTTTGTGAAAAACTGTCTGTTATGGCTATTCAAGATATTAGGGTAGTTAAAATCATTTTTTTTCGTTTCACTATTTGTTGTAACCCTCCGCAATGCATCATAACTCATTTGCCCGGCTCCGAAGAAAGCGGTAAATAAGGCACCCATCAGCATTGATAAATTCAATATCCACGTATCGGTCATAACCATTACCTGGTGGGGATTGGAACCAATCCAGAATTTATTTGTTATAAAGGTTACCGGAAGCACAAACAATATAATGATCCACGAACCCGCCTTTGCCTTGAATCCGGATAAAATACTCGAAGCGCCCAGTAATGAAATCATTCCCGACAACGGAACGAACAAATAAGGTAGGGGAATACCCTGAGCGCCGGCATAGTTTATGGCGCCATCCAAAAAATCACCCAGTCCTGTTGCAAAAAAAACAAGTGAGAATAAGATACGACTAATCAGTGCTAATACTTTCATGTTAAATAATTTTAGTGATTAAACTATATTTTTGAAATTTGTTATTGCCTGCTTGTGCATTACTAAAAACAATAGGTGCTGGTTATATTTCCATAGGTATGGCTGTAGGTATTCTTTACTGATTCTGAATTATGGGTTTGGGAATAGGAAATGCTGAACCGGTTATAAACAACAACAAGACTGTATGCAGTATAGGCAACAAGGTTTTCAATCTGAGGGTGCGGGCCTTTAACATGTTCATCTGCTGTTTTGTCGCTGTTAGTTTCCGGTTTACTCACTTTTACGGTATAATCTTTGTCCAGCATGCCGCCTTCCAGCAGCGAATTCCAGGCCACCACTTCTATGCCGGGTTTATATTTCAGGTATACCTGCACTTTTTTTGATCCGGTGTTTGTATTATGTCCCATATACCCGTTGAAATAGGGGTTCATAATACCTATAATTATTTCCGGGCTAAGGTCTAATCCATCGTTCATGGTGCCTGCCGATACCTTCCCCGAGCCAATGATTTCAATAAAATTCCGCACATGCGCCAGTTCTTTCTCAGCAGTAAAACTCATATTTATAAGCGCATCATCACCAAATTGGTTATCCCACCCCTTGGGTATTGCCGGATCCTGTATCAGATGGTGCACCGTTGATTGTACCAGCTTCCCGAGAGCGGCCGGCCCCATTACACCTGCATCTGTTTCTGTGATAAAAGCATATTTCTTTACCGGATTAAAGGAGTACAGTGTATGACTGCCATACATTGCAGCAGACCACGCATAATCATTGGGCTGATAATAAGACCTGGTTATATCCGAGGGCGTATACATCACATGCATCAGCCCGACACTAAAGGTGTTTACACTGCTGTCCCCGGCTTTTGGCAGCCAGCGGTCAAGGAAAAAATTTGATTTTTTATTTTTGTTATAAAAAACGTCGAATCCGGTGCCATTTGTATAAGCATCATCGGTTCCTTTTCCTCTGTCGTTATAAAAATCATTGTCATCTGAACCGCGGAACATAATAACAGGTCTTTCATCCTGGGCCACTGCAGTTCCTGCGTTTATTTGGCTAAGCAAAAAAAGAAATATTGTAAAATACTTTTTCATAAAAATGGTTTTGAATAATGTTGAATAATTGGGCATAACACTCCCTTTTACCACCTGTATACTGTTTGCAGGGGCATTTAAAAATGAAGCCTGTATAAATGGCTGGTTTGTTTCGGGGCTCAGCTTTGGCAATTGCCCGGGAAGCCCGAATCAGATTGTAGTAAGATTAACTGCCTGAACCAGAATAAGGTGGAGGAATATCGAAATGGGTGCGGCAATAACGTTTCATTTTCTAGGTATTGATTTATTTTAAGAGTATGATTTCAAACGCACGGTTTTCATTTCAATTTAAAGGTTTGCATAATGCCGTCTACGTAAGCCAGGCTTTGCAGCTCAGATTCCTTTTGATAGGTAAATGATATCTGGAGGTCTTTCTCTTTATTATGAATAAAATAGACCACATATGTATTAAGTCCATCTTTAACATCTGCCAGGCTGAAATGAACTACTGCCGACTTGCCGGGATAATATTTTGACCGGGCACAACTGATCAGTTGCACCGATGAATCGCCAAAAGCACTTTGTAGCTTCTGCTCCAGTTCCGGATTCGAGCAATCTATATATTCATTTACCGAATTGAACTTACTTACTCTGCCGGAGATAATAAGTACAACATCGGTGGCAGTATCAAAATAGAGTTGCTCGTTTGCGCCATTATTTACAGAGTCAGCCACTTCATGCATAGTGTTGGGTATATCCATAATGTATTTATACGCCCTGCCATGTATCTTTTTCCCGAAAGCCCAATTGCTTGCCAGTAGCGAGGTTGTCATAAATAAGGAAATGATGAGTATTCTTAGTCTGTTGTTCATAAAATTTATTTAAACTTGTTTGCTTAATTTCCGTTTCAACTTTGAGAAGGTGACGGAATAAACCGGTAATCTGTTATTATCCTTCCGTTTTTCTTTTTTCACTACCCATCAATCCTGGCAACCGCTTTTAATTAACTTGTGGCAATTTTTATGTCTGACAATTTTGTCAAATTAAAGGGCAAAAAAAAAATCAGAGGTTAAAAGTTATATGCACTATCTCAAGCATTGCATGCATTACCCGGCTAAAGTGCCGTATTAATACTTCTCTTTTGCTGATCACTGTTTTAAATTTCATTTAAATGTTACATTTTTTAGTCTGACTTTTTTGTCAAATTTTTGACAAAAAAAATTATTGCTTGAATATCTTCTCAATTAATTCGAGAATATACGCTTTACGTTGAAGCATTAATATTTCATACTTCGCATCATTGATGTCAAACATATTCTGAATCATTGATTTCGCAGCAAATGGGTGCGCGCAGAGAGAAACAATGGTAATCATAATCTGTATGGGATCTCCTTTAATCTCTCCATTTTCAACAGCCTTTTCTATATAGTGCAAAAATCCACGTCGCACACCTTGCATATTTTCCCCGCAGACAATCTTGCGCATCCGCTCCGGATTCTGGTTAAATTCATTGATGATGAACAGGTCAATTCCCGGATCCTTTATGGCTATATCATAAAAATCTGCAGCAAACATCTTCATCATTTCTACTACGGGTGCATCACTCTGCGCAAATCCGTTTACCCTTTTATGTATTTCTGTGAATGCCTCTGTGAATACTACATCAAATAACTTATCTTTATTGCGGAAATAATAATGCAATGCGGTCCTGCATATTCCTGCACAATCTGCTATTTCCTGCAGGCGGGTACCTGCAAGGCCATTTTTTAAAAAGACACTTTTCGCCGCGGCTTTAATTAAGGTTTCCGTATCACTGTTTGCTATCTCTTCCATTTCCTTGACATTAATGTCAGACACAAAAGTATAACTTTTTCTGAGCCTGCAAAAATTTTTTATAAGAAACTAAATAGTTTCTTCTGATCGAACGATGTGCATTCTATATATTCCATGAGCTAAGTAGCATAAACAGTTTTGAATTACCCGTTTGAACTAATGGCGTGGTGCATTTTTCTCTGATAAAACCTTCTGCCATCAGTTCTGCACCTTATTCTTCCTATTATTATAAAGCATGTACCGCGAAGTCTCGTAAAAATCCTCAGTAATTGTTTTCAAAGCCTGCCTCAGGCTGTCTGTGCTCCTGCCAGTCGGCATTTTGTTATTGTTTATTACGGACATTAGTTGCTCTTTACCCGATCCTGCCTGTATGGTATAAAAATAATCCCCTTTCACTACTCCTGTCTGGTGCAGGTCGTGGTCAATCATAAACGATACATTGCTTGTTGTATCGCTGATATGAAAGAGATCCCTGCCCATGGCTGTATTCCGGTATTTCTTTTTCAGAATGCCGGCTACAGTTGGCAATATATCCACCTGCGAGCAGTTGGCTGTGTGGCGTGCGGGAGACAGTATACCCGGAGCATAAAACAAAAGCGGCACATGAAAACACGTTAGTCCGTTATCGGTCCAGGCCCTTGGGAACATGGCTGCTGCATCGCCCCTGATGCCGTGGTCTCCGACAAAAACAAACACTGTGTTCTTATAATAGTCCTCGTGCCTTGCTGCCTCTATAAATTTCTTAAAACAAAAATCAGTATACCGGAAAGCATTCAGCTCTGCATTACTTTGGAATCCGTATTTATGCAGCGTATCAACCGGATACTGAACAACCGTGAACTCTTTCTTATCTTCTTCAGGTATGGTATACGGCCGGTGATTATCCGATGTTTGTATCACAGCAAAGAATGGCTTGCGGGCTGCTTGAAGCTTTTTGTTGGCCTGCAGAAAAAGATTCTTATCACTTATGCCCCACACATCCACCTTAGGGGCGTCATAGTTGTCCTGCTCATACAGGTGCAGTCCGCCAATGTTATTGACCAGCAGTGCCCGCATATTGGCCCAGCTTGTACTGCCCCCTATAAAATAGTATTTTTCATACCCGGTCATATCATTGATAAGGGTATGCTGATCAGCCAGTGCCGGGTTCCGGCTTGCCGTCTTATTCAACTCTACATCCGGAATGCTGGTAATCGTGGCCCATACGCCGCGGGCAGTACCAAAATGCGGTGTATAACAATGATTGAAGAAAACACCCTCATTGCAAAGTTGGCTGAAGAAAGGCGTCGTATTCAAAGGGTTTCCCCACATAGAGCTCTTATAGGCGCTGAAACTTTCGCATATCACCAGCACAACATTGTAGTTCGGAGTACTGCTGTCAGACGCAACATAAGAACGGCCAAAATCAAGCTTAGTGATTTCGGGATTTTTTACCCCTAAATAGGTTGCCATGCGTGCATACCCGTCTGTAACCTTTTTCTTGTCGTATGTATCCTTCGTGAAGCCAAGCGAACTGACAAAGCTTTGTACCGGGTTAAGCGCAAGCTGCGATAAATGATCATCTCCCAAAGCAAATGCATCACTCCATCTTAACGGATATTGGCCCAGGTGCCCGTATATGCCCAACCCGTATAATAAAAACAGGGCAACACCCCATATCCAGCTGTTCTTTACAGTAACTTTTTCCGCATTTTGCGATGCGATCTGTTTGTAGCTCTTATTTATAAGCAGGATAGCAAAAAAGGACATTGTAAGTAGTAGCAGCGTTATTTTTATTACAGGGTATGTTTGCACCACCATTTTTAAAGATATGCCCGCATCATGCAAAAAATTAAGTGCGCTTGCATTCAGCCTTTGGTGCAGGTAGTCGTAGTGTATAAAATCTGCTACATAAATAAACAGCAGCAATACTGTAAAAATGGATAAAAGTGTCAGCCAGAGTATTTTTCCAAAACTCCTTTTAAAAGGATTCAGTGGCTTTAAGGATGCAAACAGCAACAGCGATATTGCAACAATACCTGCCTCGCGCAGATCATACCGGATACCCAGAACCAAAGCGTTTACTGTCCCCCGCATGGTTTGACCCGTAATCCTGAAAGCGAAAAAAACAACCAATCGGTCTAAGGTCATTATTGCCAGCAGCATAAGGGAAATGATTATCAGCCAGCGAATATTTTTGGGTGCGCTCTTAAACAATCCGGATACTTTATTAATTAGAAAATTATTAGAAATAAATTTGGCCATTTCTGATATTAAAATGATTTTTCTTAGAGTTAGAGTTCTATATAAATTTATATTTTATAATAACATTAATGCAAAGAAATGAAAAAATAGTTTATCTCTCAATGCCCCCATTTTTTTAAATGAACCAGATCAATCAGAATACGTTTCAGCTGATGTTCTTTCTATTTAATTATCCACTTTACCAAGACGATTAAATTCAAGAATAAAAGGCATTAATATCTCATCAACGTTTTTACTATACTCTGCTCACCAAATACTATTTTTTTATCAGGTATTTGACATTTATGTTTAACACAAAAGTAGATTTTTTTTTGAAGCCGGGGAAAATAAAAAATAGTTGCTTATACAAAATGGAACCCGTAGAAACTTATATTTCAGGCATTGACCGGAATAATGACTATTGTTCCCAAATATTTCTTCTGCCATTTAGAAAAATCATCCCAATCACTTACATTTGCAGGGCTTTTTAAAATTTCAATACATGTCTCACGATACACAGCACGAACAATCAACCGAGAACAAAACAATAGTATCTTTCAAAAACTCTTTCTGGCTGGTAATTATACTGGTCTTCCTGTTTATCGGCGCCCTCAACTTTGTTCAGGCCGAAAGCCATGGTGAAGAAGGCAAAGCAGAACCAAAAGAGAAAATGGAAATGAATGGCATGAAGGAGCCTGCCTCTGAGAAAAACGAAGCCAAAGCCGATCAGCCCAAAGCCGACGAAACAAAACCTGCTTCATCCGAAGCGGCTGGTAAATAATCAGGCTCCGGAAGCCTAGAATAAATCCGGTTCAGGAAATGCAAAAAAATGATGTAATAGTTGTTACAGGTGCTGCCGGTTTCATAGGTAGCTACCTTACTGGTTATCTCAACCATCTGGGCTTTGAGCAATTGATTTTGGTGGATGATTTTTCAAGCGAAAAAAAATCAGCCAATCTAGCTGGTAAAAAGTACATCCATAAAATTCAACGTGAGCAGTTTTTTGAATGGCACAACAGCCACCCGGGCACTATTAACTGCATATTCCACCTGGGCGCCCGCACCGACACTACCGAAATGGATTATGAGGTGCATAAAAAGCTTAACCTCGATTATTCAAAACTTATCTGGGAACTCTGCACAAGTAATAATATCCCGCTGGTTTATGCCTCTTCTGCTGCCACTTATGGCAATGGTGAACTGGGTTATACCGATAGCCATGAAATAGTTTCCGGTCTGCACCCCCTCAACCCATACGGAATCTCTAAAAATGAATTCGATATCTGGGCGCTGCAGCAAAAAAACACTCCTCCCTTCTGGGCCGGACTTAAATTCTTCAATGTTTTTGGCCCTAATGAATACCACAAAGGCCGTATGGCATCTGTCATATTCCATGCATTCAACCAGATCAGAGAAAACGGACAGGTTAAATTGTTCCGCTCACATAATCCCAACTATACCGACGGAGGCCAGCTGCGCGACTTTATTTATGTAAAAGATGTGGTTCAGGTTTGCGTGTGGCTTATGGAACATCAGCCGGCAAGCGGACTATACAACACTGGTACCGGCATAGCCCGTACCTTCCGCGATCTGGTGAAAGCCATATTTACAACCCTCCGGCTTCCCGAACATATCAACTACATAGACACCCCGATAGATATCCGCGACAAATACCAGTACTTCACCGAAGCCGATATGACCAAACTACACAAAGCCGGTTATACTCAGCCCTTCTATTCTCTCGAAGACGGCGTAAAAGAATACGTGAATGAATATCTGGCCGAAGGCAGATATTATTAGCCAATCCGGCCCTGAAGGGGTCTGGTACGTCTGCGTGCGGTGAAGCCCCTCGATAGATTTCGAAGCTCAAATGAGCCCTGTAAGGGAGAAATACCAGTCGTAATAAACTCAGATAATAAGGATCAGTTTACCAGATCAAAATTTTCCGCCTTCTCACTTTACCACAATCTCCTCTACCACCCGCTCACCGAAATATTCATTGATGCGCACTATCAGTTGTTCCCTTCCATAGAGCAGCTCCTGTTTCAGTGGCGCCACATCGGTATAAATGGTCAGTTTCTTATTGTAAAGGCTCAGGTCGCGCGTATATTTCGAGATAGTCTTATCCACTATGGCCTCCCACTCCTCCTTAAGTCGCAGCTCGTGGATTTTCGGCTTCCAGTGGCTCTTTTCAAGTAGCTGGTTCAGCGCATCACCTATACTGTATTGTCCCATAGTTATGAACCAAGGTACACTTAATTTTGCATTTTTAAAACATCCTTTGATACAGTTTCAGTAAAATGGAAAAAATTGTTTTTCAGGCATTTTGCATTTATTGAAATGAGATGGCTGTGGCACAGTTCAAGTAAGGATAGTTATCGGACTTGCCTTACAAAAGTAAAAGCTTGCGGTTCAAAAACAAAAAACCTCGGTTTCATCATCCCGTCAAATCAGGGAGAGAGGATTTACCGAGGACTGCAATGCAAATATAGAAATAACCTTTAGATTTACAAGCAAATTTCTATAATGGATAAAGCAAGGTTAGAGAAATTATTCTCTGAAGAACGTTTAAAGCCCTATTATCTCAGGCTGGAAGACTATAAGGAAGCTATAAAATTATACAAAGCAAATATTCAACTTTCTGAAGCTTTTTATACTTCTCTTTCCGTTCTTGAAATAACCTTAAGAAATGCTATTCATCAATCATGCAAAAGGTATTTCAATGATGATTATTGGTTTAGAAATAAACTGCCAAAAGACTTGGTATCACAGGTTACTGATACCGAAAATAAAATACATCTTGGCCATAAAATACCAACTTCCGACCGGATTGTAAGCGAATTGACTTTTGGTTTTTGGACAACATTGTTTAACAGAAAATACGCCTCTTTGTTATGGAAGCCTTTACATCAGATTTTTATTCACACACCTCACCCGCTAAGGCAAAGGGCAGAGATTTCACCTCGGCTAAATACAATCAGAGCATTTCGAAACAGAGTGTATCATTATGAACCGGTAAGCTGGAGTTTCGCAATGCTGCAAAACCAGCACGAAATAATTATTGAGATACTCAACTGGTTAGATTCGGATATTGCAACATGGATTTCTGATATAGATCGTCTGCCTGGACTGCTAAAAGAATATTCGAAAAAACAGCTTTAACTACTTGTAGAATTGTCTTGGGTTAGTTGTAATCTCTCAATTACCGCACTTTCCTCCTAATTTTACCATCATTTTATGAAGCATTTTTTCCTCATCCTTTTCCTGGCATGGTCCCTTACTTCACCCGCACAAACCCTGTCCGGCTTCAACCCCGATTACCACTACCTTTCATCCGGCAACCTCGCCGCCGACAAGAATCTTTACCTCCTAACCGTTCTCGAACAGGATCCTGCCATATGCAGCTTGCTCCAAAACTGCCTGCCATTAAAACTTATTCAGGACCAGCATATCGCCTTTCGCCATCAGATACAGGATGCCGGCAACCGGTTTCCGGCAAACTTCAGCTCCCTCTGCTATACACAGGCCGACTCCCTGAATATCAGCAACGCGCTTGCAGATTTATATACAACCAACCAGGCCATCTTCGACGATATGATTGGGAAACACCTGCGGCCATCTGGCTACTATCAGCGTTTCACAAATGATGATAACAAAACACTCCTGCTTAAAGCATGGGGCGTAGTATGCGCTGGCTGCAACCATATTATCGACCACTATGGCGCACAAAACAAATCGAAACTCTATTCCACCCTCCCCGATAAACGCCGATACTACGACAGCGTACAAGCCTTGTTTCTGGCCCTCACTAATGAAGCTACCGACACCCTTTTTTGTACACTGACTTCATTCACAGCCCGGCGCCTGCTCACCATTAATGGCGCCGGCAATGCCGCCCGCCACGAGCCCTTGCAGGAGGGCATAAACAAGCCCGCATATAATAAGATACCCGTCACCTCCTGGAACAATTTCCCTTATTCCCTTATCCTCATTCTCGGTTCCGGCCCTGCTGATTCTGTTACCTCCCTGAGCCCAACCGGCCGGCAGCGTTGCGATACCGCCGTGCTCCGCTTCCAGGCAGGGCTGGCACCATTCATAGTTGTCTCTGGCGGTTATGTGCACCCCGAAGGCACAAAGTATTGCGAAGCCATCGAAATGAAAAAATACCTCATGGCGCAGTATAACATTCCGGAGGATGCCATTATCACTGAGCCTTTTGCCCGCCATACCACTACCAACATCCGGAATACCAACCGCATTATCTATCATTACGCCATACCCGCCTATAAACCAGTTATGGTCATCTCCTCTCAATCCCACATCAGTTCCATCACCGATACCACCCATAGCTTCGATACCCGCAACCTCCGCGAACTTGGCTACCTCCCCTACACCTCCATGGCCCGCCGAGCCCCATCCGAAGCTACCTACCTCCCCAACATGGAATCCCTGCAAATGGACCCAAACGACCCTCTTGATCCTTAACTATAAAGGAGAAATATCTTCGATATCCGAAAACCAGAAAAATACCTCTAATCTCTGAAAATTGCGGCCTTAAAAAAGTCATTTGCACCTTGCGCCCTTGCGTGCCAATTTTTTAAGCCTTAAATTCCCCTCACTTGTTACTTTTTTATTAAACCACGCTCCACGTCCCAAAATCTTCATAACCTTGCATTTCAGATACCATGATACCATATTCATTATTGGCAGTAACCCTCATTCTCGCCACCATCAGCATTGCCGTGATGTGGCGCACTCCAATTTGGCACCGGCTTTTGCTGGCAATATCACTGGCTGCATTTGTTTACCTGTTCGGAGCCTGGCTGTTTATCTCCATCTACCTTAAATACCTTTTTGCCGCAGGGTTTCTGTTAGTATTATTATTCAGGATCATAACTGCAAAATCACCCGCTGAAAAGAAAACCACTTCAGGCAAACTTATCTTAAACCTCATCCTGTCTGTTATACTCATCACACTCAATATCCTCTTCTTTACAGGCACCACAGGCAAGCCCTATGGCATAGCCCGTCTGCATCTGCCATTCCGGAGTGGCCGTTACATTGTGTTTCAGGGCGGCAAAGGCTTGCCTGCAAATATCTTCCATTATGGCCTGCGGGGCGCAGTATATGCAATGGATCTGGCAAAACTCAACAAATACGGCAACCGCGCCAGCCATATCTTCACCAGCCACCTCAATGATTACGAAATATTCAGCGATACCATCCTCAGTCCCTGCAATGGCATCATAGCCCACTCTACCGATATCAACCCCGATAATATACCCCCATCTCGCAAACGGGGCCCCACCAATACAAACCATGTACTCATTGCAACCGATTCCATGTATGTTTTTCTGGCCCATATGCGGTACCACAAAGTATTTGTAAAAGAAGGCGATACGGTCATCACCGGCCAGCCCCTGGGCCTCGCAGGCAATTCAGGATTCAGCCTCGAGCCGCACCTCCATATCCAGGTTCATGCCCGCACCAATACAGGCCTCCCCTGGTACAAAGAAAAACCCCTGCTCATAGAATTTGACAATAAAAGCTATTTGCTTTTTGATGTAATTTCGGTGCCATAGGTGCCCCATATCTCAAAGGTGTGGGACACCTCCGTTTGGACAAATAGCCCAAACCTTTCCTCTTCCGCTTTCCGCTATGTTACTCCGCTCTCAAACAAGTTTCACCCCAAACCGTTCTCCCACCGCTCTCAGCTCTCCTGCCACGCTCTCAAATAAAGGTATCCCATCTCGTACCCTTATTACCTCCATCTCCCGCTCAGGGTCGCCCGGTATCAATACCCTGTCATGGCCAGGCGCCGGAGTGGCCTTCCTGAACCGCTCTATCCATTGGTCCATATGCTGCTTAAACTCGTCCGCCGGCCGGAAAGCATCTACCCGCATAGCCCCGAAGAAGTGCCCCAGCCCCTTGCCCGGCATATCCTGGGGCACCGGCACATAAGCCGGAAACGGCGGTGCCCAGGGCCCGTAGCTCGCACCGCTCAGCACCGCACTGAATATATCCACAATACTGCCCAGTGCATAGCCCTTATGGCTGCCATGCTCCCGGTCGCTGCCCAGCGGCAGCATCAGGCCGCCCTGCTTCAGTATATTGGCATCGGTGGTCTCATTGCCGTCTTTATCCATCACCCACCCCGCAGGCGCATCAGCTTGCTTGCGCTGCAGTATTTCCAGCTTGCCATTGCTGGCCGTAGTGGTGGCAAAGTCGGCCACAAAAGCCGGCTGCTCGCCCGCCGGTATCGCCACAGCAATCGGGTTGGTACCCAGCATCCGCTCCATACTGAAGGTAGGCGCCACCAGTGCGCTCGCATTGGTCATCGCAATCCCTGTCATATCGTGCTCCAGCGCCATCATGGCATGTATGCCCGCTATCCCGAAGTGGTTGCTGTTGCGCACACTCACCCACCCGGTGCCCGCTATCTTCGCCTTATCTATAGCCACCTGCATGGCCCATGGCGCCACCACCAGACCCAGCCCCGCATCGCCATCCACCACAGCCGTCGAGGGTGTTTCATGCACTATCTTTATATCCGGCCGGGCATTGATCCTGCCCGCCTCCCACAGCCGCACATAGCCACTCAGCCGTGCCACCCCATGACTCTCAATGCCCCGCATATCCGCGCTCAGCAGCACCCGCGCAGCCACAGCCGCATCAGCCTCGCTGCAACCCATACCCCTGAATACCGAATTCGTAAACTCATACAACTGACTATAAGAAAATACTGACTCCATAAGGCTGCAAGATAAAATTTACTGCTGAGATGACAGGATAAAATGGGTTTGAAGAGGCGAAATCCATAGTTGCTGATGATTGAGTATTCTTAAAAGCCATTTTATCCGATTTTTTTTTGTAGAAAGTAATAAAAAGAAAGAATCCGCTTAGATATGATATTTAAATGCTCTTTATTATTTGAGATTTGTAAAATCCCTTAAATGGTAAGCATCCAGCTCACTTCCGCTTCCATATCTCATTGCCATCCTGCTTTTTAGCCAGCACATAGTTGCCGGGCGCAGCTTCAAACGCCTCCTTTATAAAGTAGTCTTCGGTACCCGTAGGGTAGCGGCTCACTTTATAGCCGTTGCGGAGGCATAGGTAATAGGAGTAAAAATCCTCCTCTGAGAAAGCCACCGTGCAGCCGGCAGGCAGATTGGCCAGCCATTCAGTCTTTTCTTTATAAAAGGTATTTACATCATATTCATAAAGCGTGTCTTTCAGAAATAATACATTGGTGCGCACAAAGTGAATGGCAAACAGCAGTATAATACCGGGGAAGAGTAGCCACTTTACCAGTGGCGTCCTGCCCAGCCGGGCCAGGGCATCGGCAAGCCAGTAGGCCACCAGCAGCACACCCGCAATCGTAATGCTGTACTGCCCGGTGAGGTTGCGCTCAAAAGGCACCTTGATCATGAGTATGGCGATCACAAAAAACATAACCCACATGCACACATACAGCAGCCCGAACAATTGTAAAGGCTTGTTTTTCCTTACAAACAACAGCAGCAGCGGCACGAAGAACAGCACAATACTTACCGGCACATTGTTCCACTGCAGGTCAGAGAAAATATGGGTAATGTAGGGCTTTATAAACGGAAACATCCACTGTATAAAGGCTGGCCGGCCCGTGATTTTAAACGCCCCCATCGATGCCACATAGGCATTATGCGTAATAGCCTCCAGCCCCGAAAAACAAAGCACCGGCAGGTAGCACAGATAGGTAAGCCCCATTGTGGCCAACTGGTATTTCCAGAACAGCATATCCCTCTGCTTGTATACAAGCCGGTACAGCAGCACAAAGGCCACCTGCGCCGCAAAGAGATATAGAAAAGATGGCAGGCAGAAAAACCCCACAGTGCAGCTCAGCACATTCAGCCTCAGCCATTTATTACTGCCTGACGACAAGTACCTGAATAACGACAACACCATACCCCACTCGGCCAGCAGATACAGCTCATAACCCCGGGCCTGAAACCCGAAACCCCATACCTGAAACTGCAACCCCAGTGTGATGCTCACCAGCAGCGGCAGCCACCTGTTTTTGAGCTGGTTCCGGAGCCAGTAGTAGATGATGATAATGCACGCAGCATAAGCCACCAGGGAGATGAGCCTGCCGGTAAAAACCTTATCGGCGCAGAAATGAAAGACAAGGTTATTGAGCAGATTAAAAAGCAGATGATTGTTGGGCAGCATGTAATAAGATACCGCCTGAAACGGATGTATCCCCGCCACATTCAGTGCCGAAAAAACCTCATCGCTGGCAGGCATTGCGGTGCTGTTGCCCCATAGCCACAGCAGGCCGGTGGCAGTGAGGCAAAGCAATACAGGTATAATATCACCGGCATGGTAAGTGATGGTGGCGGGTTGCCTGTTTTGCTTGCTCCACCCCGCCCTGACAAGCCACAAAAACACGCCTGATACCAGCACACCCAGCACGCAATACATATTCCCGTCGCTCTTTATGCCCCTGGTGAAAAACGAAGTGCTCCATTCGCTGCTTTTATAGAAAGGCGCATTAAGCCCCATATACCACCCCGCCAGCCGGTCGTGACCACAAAGCAGGTAGCTGATACACGATACAACCAAACATGCCAGTAGTAAACCCGCTATCAGAAGGCCTGCCCTGGTAAGAAAACGGATGGTTTTGGTAAGTTCGATTGTTTTGTTCAATCAGAAGCGGTTATGCGGTTAAAGATAAGGCGCAATTGTGTAATAGCTTTAGTAATGCTTCGGGCGGGATGAAAAAAAACACTGGTCGGAGTCCCTCTTCGTTCAGTGGGCATTCCTATCTACATGAAACAGACTTCGGCTTTCGTGCCCTGGTTGGCACCATTCGCAAGTTTGGTATTGAACACGCGGCCAGCTTGGTTTTTTGAGACATGGCTTGGACGGTTAAATTTTTTAATTTCAGTATTGCATTTGCAGAGATATCAGGTACAAAGAGCTGGAGACTAGCCACGAAGCAATACCAATGGTATTTATACCGGGGTTTAGTTTATTATAATTCCTATATAACCAGTTTCGTTTACCCTCGGGGCATGATTTATTTGGAATTTTCTTATCTTTATAAAATGGAAGTAAATGAACCGGCTTTAGCTCAACACAAGCGTTATTTCACCATAGAGGAGTATCTGACGTTTGAAAACGCGTCGGAGGAGAAACATGAGTATTACCAGGGCGAGATATTGGCGATGTCGGGAGCAAAAAACCAGCATAATATTATTACAGGCAATCTTTTTGCCAACTTGTGGAACAAATTAAGAGGCAAGCCATGCAGGCCTTATGGCAGCGACCAGCGGGTGCATGCCGAACAAAATACCTTTATTGCTTACCCGGATATTTGGTAGTGTCTCAGTTTGAATGTTAAAAGATTTTAACAAAGTTTTCTTTCTAACTTTGTGGCTATGATTAAAAAGAAAGCCCCTAAAGATATTAATCAATTAGCAAAGTTTATTGTTGACCTAGCCACAGGCGAAAATGAGCCAGAGCCGGAAGATAATAAAAACCCTGCTGCTGTTGCATTAGGTAGACTGGGAGGCTTAAAAGGCGGTAAGGCAAGGGCTGATAGCTTAGCACCTGAGAAGCGCAAAGAAATAGCTAAGAAGGCGGCTGAAAAAAGGTGGGCTGCTAAGAAATAATTCCCGCATCCGTAAACATGTCAATCTGAAAATATAGATTATATTCCTTGCTGTATTTTAGTTTGAAATCTGTTATATTATCGCACTCATCCATCATTTTATCCGCTTGGTCAATAAACAACTCTAACATATGAAGCGCAATCGCAGAAAGATATTGGTGTAGTTTATTCCCTATGCCGGAAATGCCATCTGATTTTCTTTTAGACATCAAAGCATTCAATACTTTCTGAGGGAATCTCGCGTAAATAAAATTAAGTGTAAAATATTTAGCGCAGAACGGCTTTACATAAGTATCCATTTTTGCCTTATCTATTCCATGCATCTTTGCTATGCCGTAATAAAATTTTATGTAAAACCGTGAATGATACTCCGCAAAATCAGCCAAAGTATAATCTTCGATTTCAAGTTCTTTTTCGCCTTTTAGTTTTGATTCAAAAAGCAACCTGTCTAAATGTTCATCACTACCAGTTTTGACGAAAAGCTCAGGAGCCAGAAGATTTTGCATCAATTGCAAATCCTCTGGTTTTCGTTTAACGACATGATTTTGCTCGTTAAGTATTGCGTTTGTTTTCTTCTGTTTGTTTTGCATATTGATTAATTAAAAATGGTTGTTTTGTAGAAAATAGCTATATCCTTATTCTTTGACGTATGCTCAAATGCCGCCCCTAGTTTTTTTAACAGGGTTTTAAATGGCGGAAAATAATCCCTGAATAACATAAAGTATTTGTCGTCTTCGCTGCTATTATCATAGGCGTAGTTTGCGTAAATTACGCTCGGGTGTACTTGGCTATCTATTGCAGTTTCTCTAACAAATAAGCGTTCATTAATTCTCTCAGATATCAATTCCATTTTCTTTTTTGAAAACATAAAATCTCTTGCAAACTCATTAGCTTCTCGCTCTTTACTTTCAATTACAAAAGGGTCATTACCTTCAACTGATAGATGATACTTCTTTTTTGATATTTCTTCCCAATCAAAAAGCACATGGAATAATTCATGCACCAATGCGAAATATAATGTAGGGTATAATCCCCTGTAATCGGTTAGTACAATGCATGGTTTATTATTAACAGAAAAAGTTGCACCCCTCATTTGTAATTTTGGCATTTTTGGACGAAAAATAACAGTCACGCCAACTTTGTATAACGAACGAATCACACTAATAAGTCCCTCTTCTAAATCAAGAGAGTGCCATCTAATGTTAGGAAAATATGCAGCCACCGCGTCTTTGTCGTAGGGGTTGGGATTGTTGATGATTTTAAAAATCATTTTAGCCTCAGAAATAAAATATCTTCTGCTATTCAAATTCTTTGGCAATCTCGCACCGCTACTAAAAGCCGCTCCTGTATCTTCTATATCGAAATCTGTGATGTTTTTTAAATCGAATATTTCTTTTATTCTCTGTTCAATGTGGTTAAAGTCTCGAATTGAATCAATCACTCCAATACTCTTAAGCGCTGGTAAGTCAAAATTATTTATAATAAAACTTCTTTTCCTTGATAGCTCTAATTCTACCTTGTGCTTTGTGGCAGTGGCCTGAACATAATGAGCCGTTATTTCATCAAATGATATTTCAAGAAACTGCGCAACTTTTAGGAGCGAAAAGAAATCTACCTGCTTTAAAGTTCCATCAAGAATACCATCTAATGTCCTTATAGGAACCTCTAAATTTTCCACGGCCTGGTTTGTACTAATATCGAGTTCTGATAACCGCTCGTCAAATTTGCTTCTTAGAATACTCTTAATAATCTCGTCATTATCCCATGCGCTATTGATTAGATTGTTAATATCATTATTATTAAAGTCGCTATGTTTGTCCATAAAAAGTTTTGTAAATTTACACAACAAAAATAAGGTTTTTTTCAGAAAAAACAACATCTTTGCAAATGAGTTGTGTAAATTTACAAAACTTTTTTAAAAAATAAACTGAACAAAATGCTTGACCGTTCAAGAATAATTGCTTACCTTTACGGTATAATCAGAAAAATATGAACAAGCTATCAACAAAAGAAAGGGCAAACATCATCAGATTACTTGTGGAAGGCAATAGTCTTCGTTCTTGTAGTCGTATTGCTGATGTATCAATCAATACAGTAACTAAATTGCTGGTTGATGTTGGTGGCGCATGTTTGCAGTTCCACTATGACAACGTAGTGAATGTAAATTCACGCCGTATCGAATGTGATGAAATTTGGTCGTTTGTTTACGCTAAAGAAAAGAATGTAGAATTTAGCGAAAAGACTAAAGAAGATGGAGCAGGGGATGCATGGACTTGGGTTGGTATTGATGCAGATACTAAACTTGTTGTTTCATTTCTAGTAGGGCAAAGAGATGCATCATCAGCAAACGATTTTATGCAGGATGTGGCATCAAGATTAACTAACAGGGTGCAACTAACTACCGACGGTTTAAAGTACTACTTAAAGGCTGTAGATAATGCTTTTGATAGTGAAATAGACTTTGCTCAGCTTATAAAAATATACGGGTCGCCTGAAGGGATGGGAAATGAAAAAAGATATTCCCCAGCAAAGTGTACAGGCTCAGAAAAAAAATGGATTTCAGGCGACCCAAACCCAATGCATATATCTACAAGCTATGTAGAGCGTCAAAACTTAACTATGCGCATGGCAATGCGTAGGTTTACAAGATTGACTAATGGTTTTTCAAAGAAGATAGAAAACCATATTTATGCAAATGCCTTGCACTTTGTTTACTACAACTTTTGCCGGATACACAAAACATTACGTGTTACTCCGGCGATGGAAGCCAAGTTAACAACAAAGCCAATGACTATTGAGGATATTGTAAACTATGCTTACGCTGATGAAATAGAGGCAGAAATCAGGCTTAGAGAACGTAAGACAAGGAAATAAGAACGGGCTGCAATCGCAGCCTTTTTTATTACCTTTAAGCCATCTTGGAATCTCGCTTAATATATAAAGTAAGCCATAGCCTAAATAAAATCGAATGGCTTAATTTCACCGTTGAAAACGGCGCATGGGTTTATGTTGGTAATGGAGATGAGATGAGAAAAGAATTTATCATTAAGAGTATTGATGAATATTTTGTTGATAACACGCTTTATATTTCATGGACAAGAAAGGAATCGAAAGAAGTGCGAAAAGAAAATATTAACGATGCTATTGAGAATATTTTAGGGGTTCATGACTTTTCGATTTGGGATACCAATTTTAAAAAAGTAATGGAATTTAATAAAAATGGAGTTATGCGATTTGGACAAGTAAAGAATTAAGCTATAACTTTCCATTAACATTCAAACTGAGACACTACCGGATATTTCGGTGGTATGCGGAAAACCGGAAACGCGTGAAAATGATCAGTACAATTTGCTGAACCCGGTATTGCTGATTGAGGTTTTATCGCCATCTACAAATAATTATGATCGGGGCCTTAAGTTTGACCGGTATAAAGATATTCCTTCACTGAAAGAATATGTTTTGGTTGATTCAGTTACTGTTCTGGTTGAGGTTTATTTGCTTAATGAACAAGGACTGTGGGAAATGAAGAAATATGATAATAGGGAAGATACGGTGGCGCTATCGTCGATAAGTGTGGAAATGAACATGACAGAAATTTATGAAGGTACACTTATGGTTGAGTAAGCAGCCGTTGAGCAAATCGCAGCCAGCACCTTTCTATCTGCAAGCGCTTTGAAATGAAAACCCGGGTTCTATACACCTGGGGCGTTCGTACACTGAAAACAATGAACTAACAAGTGAGCAAACAGCAATAGTAAAAAGTAGCGGGAATATAAAAATCAATGCGGTGGCGGGGTCGGGGAAAACGACTAAGTTCATTGCCTATGCACAGGAGAGAAAGGAAAAAATAAATTTTATTACCAACAGATATCCAAACTATCCTACAGGATTTACATTCTTCGCTGCTAACGATTTTCTCTTTTCAAAGTAACTTTTCAATTGTTCAAAATTCATCCCTTCTGTCTCTTTGGTTATCTTATCCCGCGCATCACGCATGAATTTTACAGCATCGAAATTTTTGACTTTTTTAGCTTCAGCTTTCATTATAAATAATTTCTTTAGGTGATCGAATATCAATAATAGAATAACCGAACTTCAAATTTACAGAATTATAGCCACGTATCCTTTTTACATTTACAATATGTTTGAAATTCCAGCTCACCAGTATATCAACTTTCTCAATTGTCGCCAGTGCAATATGAAAGCAGTCTGTGCGGCTTGTCTGCCCTACAACATTTTCTGAGAGGTATGTATCTGCAAGCTGCACTGCTTCCTGAGATAATTCAATCTTCGTTTTCAAATATCCCGGGATATCCAGGAAGACATTTCTGACCCTTTCAGGTGCGTCCAATAATTCATCTTCGGTGATGTTTGAATAAACTACATGAAATTGCCCCAGCTTAATCTTTTCAAAAAGCATACGGGTATCTTCTTCAAATTCCTCATCATAATAGCCGCCAAATACGGAAGTATCAAGATATAGATTCTGTAAGTGTATCTGCATAACCCATATTTATATTTTCCGATGTAAGTTACTAAACAACGTTCTAACTAAAAAAGTCAGATTCAATAGCAATCTAAATCTCTGCAACAAAAACCAGCATATAATTACTTTTACACATGGTATATTTGAGACCGTGAAACTAACCAGTGAGCAAACAGCTATTGTAAACAGCAGGGGCAATATAAAAATCAATGCTGTGGCGGGGTCGGGGAAAACGACTACGCTGATTGCTTATGCGCAGGCGAGGAAGGAGGGACGGATATTGTATATCGCGTTCAACAAATCGGTAAAGACGGAGGCGGAGCGGAAGTTCAGGGAGTTGAAAATGGATAATGTGCGGGTAGAGACGGCGCACTCGCTGGCGCACTACTATATAGTGCAGGGCAGTGGCTATAAGGTAAGGAAGGATGTGTACAGGACTACTGAAATTGCAGAGATACTGGGCCTGCCCTCTGCCAGCAATATGAAGCACGCCGAGTATGTGCTGGCCAACCACATCAATAAGTTTTTTACCTACTTCTGCAACAGCGATAAGGCTAAGGTTGAGGACCTGGACTATGAAAATGTGGTGTTTGAACCGGAGGCCAAGCGATTTGCTAAGAATTTCAAGGAACTGATACTGCGATATACCCGGTACCTGCTGGCAAAAATGGATAAGGGGGAAATAGAGATATTGCATGATTTTTACCTGAAGAAGTTTCAGCAGATGAAGCCACAGTTGCCGTATGACTATATATTGTTTGATGAAGGGCAGGATGCATCGGAGGCTATGCTGGACGTGTTTCTGACGCAGAAGGCGTGTAAGGTGATAGTGGGTGATACGCACCAGCAGATATATGCGTGGCGGTTTGCCATCAATTCGCTGGAAAAGGTAGATTATCCGGTGTTTCACCTCAGTAGCAGTTTCCGGTTCAGTAATGAAATAGCCTCGCTGGCCACCCGGATACTGAAGTGGAAAAAACATCTGGGCCTGGACGGCAGGGTAATCATTAACGGATATGGAGACAGCGAGGACACCAAAATGAAGGCGGTGCTGGCACGCACCAATATGGGGCTGCTGATAAAGGCTATAGAACTGCTGATAGAAAAGGAGACCATAAAGACACTGTATTTTGAGGGACGGTTTGAACGGTATACCTATGCCGATGAGGGAGCCAGCATCTATGATGTGCTGAACCTGCACCTGGGCAAGCTGGCCCACATAAACGACAAGCTGATTGCCTCAATGGCCAATATGGCTGAACTGGAGGATTATATTGAAAAGACCGAGGATTCGCAACTCGCAATGATTGTGGAAGTGGTGAAAAAATATGGCGAGCTGCTGCCGGAATATATCAACATCATAAAGAAAAACCACATTGCCAATGATGATAAGACCAAAGTGGAAATGATCTTCAGCACCGTGCATAAATGCAAAGGCATGGAGTATGACGAGGTAACGCTGGTGGATGATTTTATAACGGAAGTGAAACTCAGGAAGTTTATAACTGATTTTGGGTTGAAGAAATTAAACATCAGTAAGCTTTGTGAGGAAATCAATCTGCTTTATGTGGCTGTAACTAGGACAAAGAATATACTGAATATTCCTGTGGAGTTATTGCCTGTGTCGGGGATCAGGACGATTGCCAGGGATGTGGAGTTGGAGGAAAAGTGATTGGTGATTTTACATGTATGTGAGCATTTCCATCATTTCATGTAGTTGCACCGATGGATAGTTTTTTAACTTAAACTCCGCTGATTCTCCTTCCTGTTGCAGCCGATGTCTCAACGAAGCAATGCTTTGGTGCGTCAGGGGTGGACTCGGCGCACCAGATCACTGAAGCCGGGATTAACTACAATCGTCATCTCAAAACCAAGCATTCTTTCTGGTACAGTTTGCCAACTATATTTGTGTCTAGCTAACTGGCATACGCAAGCTCGTCAGTTTATTCTAAATCCCGCAACCTCAAGAAAACTGGCTTTCCAACCCCAAAAAATAAATATGCCTAAAATTTAGGAATTACCAACTATTTATCATATCTTTGTTCCAAATTTTATGACTAATTAGAACTTATTAAACTATGAAACAATTTCTATTCCATTCTGAATTTATTGAAGGTTTATTTACCTTTTCAGGAATCAAAAACACAAACATTCCCGATGATTTAGACAAATATTTCTGACATAACAAGTGCGAGAATATGTTTTTTATAGTCTTTGATCAACATTTGAAGTTTTATTTATATAGGCCCAACCAAACATTCCCGATGATTTAGACTAATATTTCTGATATAACAAGTGCGAGAATATGTTTTTCGAGTCGTTGATCAACATTTGGAGATTTATTTATACAGGCTCAACCAAACATTCCCGATGATTACTATTGAAAACCACATATTTTAATTACACATATACCCAGATCATATTATCGTATTTATAACTTTCGCATATTTACACATGAGTAAACGGGATATAATGAGATAATCGGGAATTAATTTATATCAGCCACCAGCAAGGATTTCAGCGTTCACCATTATCCCATTGCGTCATTTTTTAGGTAATGAGATAACCAAACAAAACGCCTTTTTCAGGGGGCTGCTTTATTCAGGAATGATATAAAACACCAGGGGCCTGTAATATACAGGCAAGGTTTCCAAATCACTGCTGGCAGCTACACTGCACCAAACTCCCAATTCTGTAAAATTGAGAGATAATGAGATAATCGGAATTATATTTATATCAGCCACCATAAAGGGTTTCAGCGTTCACCATTATCCCATTGCGTCATTTTTTAGGTAATGAGATAACCAAACAAAACGCCTTTTTCAGGGGGCTGCTTTTTCAGGAATGATATAAAACACCAGGGGCCTGTAATGTACAGGAAAGGCTTCCAAATCTCTGCTGGCAGCTACATTGCACCAAAATCCCAATCCCGTAAAATTGAGAGATAATGAGATAATCAGAATTATATTTATATCAGCCATCAGAAAGGGTTTCAAGCTTCACCATTATCCCATTGATTTTTCAATAGTGAATAGGACAACAACATCTTTAAACATAAAAAACCCCGGAAAAACCGGGGCTTAAAAAATAATCTGATTGTATGGATCAATTATATTGCTGATACCTGTGATGATGCCGGTGCTGCCTGCCGTTATCAAATTTCACACCCATGGTCAGGGCTACATTGTCGGTGGTGTAGGTGACTTTTGAGGTGGGTATGGTGGCTGCGGGGCCGCTTACCACCTGGGTGTAGTCAACCGTATAGGGCTGCTCGTAGCCGGTATACATACCGTGCACCAGGGCAATATCGGTAAAGAAGTGCCTCCAGTGGAAACCGGCGCCAAGGCTCAGGTCTACACGCTGCGTGGTGTAGTATCCGTTCTGTGTGTTTTCGCCATAGGCAGTATAGGCATTGCCGTAATACCCTACCCCGCCGCGCACCATAAATGCGCTTGATAGCCTGAACTCAGCGCCCAGCCGCAAATTAGATGCGCCCTGGTAGGTTTTCTTAATGGTCTGGTTGATCTGGTCGGCCTCGGCCTGGAAAGGCACATTGTTGGTGAAGTCCATGCCGCCGGGGAACATGTAGCGCATAGAGCTGTAATCTACATATTCATAATCGGCAGTAATGAAGCCAAACTTGCGGATAATGAATGTGGCGCTGAGCACCCCTTTCCAGGGTGTAGAAAGGCCATAATTAAACTGGTTCTGGTTATTGCCGGTGAAGATGTTGCCCGAATCGGTGGACGCGGCCAGGCTCCTGTTCGAAACATCATTCAGTGAATAATACGTAGGGGTATGGAAGGCTGCGCCTATCCTTAAGAAGTTGGTAACCTTATAAATAGCGCCCAGTTTGGCATTAATGCCGCCGCCGCTGATATTGGTATTCTGGCTGTATCCGAAATTGGAGAACCCGGATGGGTTGCCGGCTGCATTACCTTCAGCTAATGACTCCTGGTAAGATGTATTGCTCTGATAATTGACCACGGGTAAGCCTAAAGTAATACCCAGCAGCAGCTTCTCTTTGTAATTACCCCCCAGGGAGAGCGCAACCTCTGATATGCCGCCATAGGTTTGTCTGCTTTTCATCTGCTCAATACCGCCGCTGAATGGCACTACCGAAACAAACTGGCCCGATGCATTCTGATTGAGCAGGTAGGCATTGTAGCCCATATTGCCAAGCGAACTGCCCGCTCCGGAACCCAATGCAGCCGATGGGTTTTTATTGGCATCAGACTCAAATACCTGCGACCCGGAACTGGTGTTGGTTTGCCCGGTATAGGTATAGCTGTTGTTGAAATCGGCGGTACGGTTAAACCCGATTCCAAAAGCAACTGATTTCCAGGCCCTGTGGTCATACCTTCTCCCTTTAGGAGCGCTGGTGAAAACGAAGCCTAAGTTGTTGAAATTGAAAGCAGAGCTGTTATCGGAGGTAGTAATACCGGCATACTCACTGCTGGCATTACTCATCTTGAGAGATGGGGTAATGGTGAACTCAGAGCTGCTGTAAATGCCTATACCGGCCGGGTTTACACTTAATGAGCTGAAATCTCCCCCCACCGAACCCAGCGCATTGCCAAAACCCATGGACCGGGCAGTGCCCTGAACAGTGGTATTGGAAAGATTATACGCCTCATTCACATCCTGTGCCCTGGACGCAATGGTTATTCCTAAAAGTGCGGGTACAATTAAAAATCTATAATTACACATATGGATACAATTATGTTTGTTGGACAATCTATAAATCCGAATGTTTAAAAGAACAAAATTATAAAGGTTGTTAAAAAGACGCATGAAGGGCTCTATTGAAAAATGGCATTATCACTATAAGTAACAATGCCATTTTATAAGAATGATCTGATCTGAATATTGTTACCTGCGACCACCGCCGCTACCACGAGAACCTCCGCCACCGCCACGGGAACCACCGCCGCCACCGCTACGTGCTCCGCCGCCGCCACCGAAACTACGGCCGCCTCCGCCAAAACTGCGGCCACCACCATTGCCACCAAAACTACGGGCTGCACCTGCTGAACGACCTGCGCCGCTGTTGCCGCCTCTGAAACCGCCACCGCCTGAACTACGCTGCTGTGCGCCAGAACTGCGGAAACCGCTGCCGGAAGACTGCCCCCTGCCAGAGTTGCCACCCTGGCTAAACCGCTGCCCCTGCGAACCGCCTGAAACTCTCTGGCCACTGCCGCCACTGCTCCGGAAACCACTATTGCCGGAACCGGATGAAGAAGTCCTGAAACCGCTGCCGCTGCTGTGAGATGCTGATGCTAAAGTAGATGACCTGAGCCCCATCTGGCTGTTGCCGGAAGTTCTGAAGCCACTGCCGCCAGCTGATCCGCGGAAACCGGCACGGTATCCCAGACCGCTTGTATAACGAGGACCATAAGAATAACCACCCCTGAAACCTCTGCCACCTTCAAACCCAGCATAATACCTGTTCCAGTAGCCGCCATAGCCTACACCATACCATCCGCCGGCATAGAAGGGGTAATTCCAGCAGCCGAAACCGCCATATCCATACCACGAGTTCCAGCCCCAGCCACCATACCAATACGGGCCAAATCCAAAACCGATACCCACTCCGGCATACCATGGGTTATAACCCCAATAAGGGTCTACCCAATAGCGGTTGTACCAGAACGGATTGTAAAACGCACTGTAATAACCCATATTATAAAACGAGTTATCAAACCGGTTGATGCGTGTACTGTATGAATCATCATCATAGTCTATATAATCATCGGGGTTATTATAGCTCTGATAATTGTCATTTGCATTATTATCCTGAGGCTGCTGGACATTGGAATTTTTATCCTGGTTATTATTTGCAGCATCATCACCGCCCCTGTGATCTCGGCTGTTCTGATAAATATCATCGGTTTGTGCATAGGTTATGGTTCCTAATCCGATGAGCATTAAACCAATTAACACCAAACGTTTCATATCAAGTTGTTTTTTAAGCTAAAAATCCTATGTGAAATTAGTACTTTTGCTACATTTCACCAATTAATAGATGATTAATTAAGTTCAAGGTTTAGTTATGGCAAAAATTTTAACAAATCGGGCCGACGATTATTCGCAGTGGTATAATGACTTAGTGCTGAAAAGCGGCCTGGCCGACTATTCAGCGGTAAAAGGGTGCATGGTTATCAAGCCTCATGGCTATGCGCTATGGGAACATATGAGAGATGAACTGGATAAAAGGTTTAAAGAAACCGGCCATCAGAACGCCTATTTCCCGCTGTTTATACCTAAGAGTTTCCTGAGCAAGGAGGCGGCCCATGTGGAGGGTTTTGCCAAGGAATGTGCTGTGGTAACCCATTACCGCCTGAAGAACGACCCGAACGGTGGCGGCGTAATAGTAGACCCGGAAGCCAAACTGGAAGAAGAACTGATAGTAAGGCCTACATCGGAAACGATAATATGGAATACCTATAAAGACTGGATACAATCTTACCGCGACCTGCCGCTGCTCATAAACCAATGGGCCAATGTGGTGCGTTGGGAGATGCGTACCCGGTTGTTTCTGCGCACAACGGAGTTTCTGTGGCAGGAAGGGCATACTGCACATGCCACCAGGGAAGAAGCTGTAGCCGAAACCAAACAGATGCTGGAAGTGTATGCCACATTTGCCGAAGAGTTTATGGCTTTGCCGGTAATAAGAGGGGTAAAAACGGCCAACGAGCGTTTTGCAGGGGCAGAAGATACTTATTGCATAGAGGCGCTGATGCAGGATGGCAAGGCGCTGCAGGCTGGTACTTCTCACTTCCTTGGGCAGAATTTCGCAAAGGCATTTGATGTAAAATTCCAGGATAAGAGTAATAATTACGATTATGTATGGGCTACATCGTGGGGTGTTTCTACCCGGCTTGTGGGGGCTATAGTAATGGCGCACAGTGATGATGATGGCCTGATACTGCCTCCGAAATTGGCGCCGTTGCAGGTGGTAATTGTACCTATGTTCGCTAAAGACCCTGAGGCACAAGCTAAAGTAACACAGGTTACCCAGGATCTTTTCAAGACCCTGAAGAAACTAAATGTGAGAGTGAAACTGGACGATGATGAAAATACCCGTCCGGGATGGAAATTTGCTGAATATGAACTTAAGGGAGTGCCGGTGCGAGTTGCATTGGGCGCACGTGATATTGCCAATAATGTAGCTGAAGTGGCCCGCAGGGATACGAAGGAAAAATCAAGCGTTAGTTTGGATAACCTTGCTGATCATATTGTGCAATTGCTGGATGATATCCAGAAAAATATGTTCCAGAGGGCGCTTAATTTCAGAACGGAGCATACCATAAAAGTGGATACCTGGGATGAATTTGTGAAAATACTGGATGAAAAACCAGGCTTCGTTTCAGCCCACTGGGATGGCACCAGCGAAACTGAGGAAAAGATCAAGGAACTGACCAAGGCTACCATAAGGTGCATACCGCTGAATAATGAGATGGAGGATGGTGCGTGTGTGCTAACAGGAAAGCCTTCGGTGCAGCGGGTTTTGTTTGCAAGGGCGTATTGAGGATACTCAATTGAATAACAGATTACTTTGTTTATGGCAACAGCAATATTAAAAGAACTGATTTTAAATTATATTCTAACTGTAGATGAAGCAATCTGGTTAGACAAATTTATAGATATTGAAGTTGTTTCTAAAGAAGATGATTACGATACCCTATTAGAATCAATTAAAAAAATACTATCTAAAGCAAATACCGAAAATAAATTAAAAAAATAAATATGATGATTTATACATCGTTTCTATTTTGAATAAAATAAGAACATCTGAAAATAATAATTTCGAAAGTGTATCAATAGATGATGTTATTGATGAAGAATATAATGATGAGGAAATTGATGAATTTGCAGATATTGAAGACAATGAAGAAACTGATTATTTTAAATCCAAAGGTCTACTGGAAGGACTAAAACTGGCAGATGAAAATATTACTGGAAAGGGAGTGAATACACTCCTTAATGAATATGTAGAATTTATTGAACAAAAGTTTCCGAAAGCATTTTATGGACAGAATAGAAAAGAATTAATTAAAGCAAAATCGTTGTTTATTGAGGATTATTTAGGGGTTTCCTATTTTTATAAATTATCGTTTAAAGCACAAAACATAATCAACAATGTAATTGAAAAATCGTCACCAATGCTTATAAAAAAAGCATTTGAAAAGGAAAAGAATTCTTTACCATCAATTTGTGAAGATTTTAATAATTGGATAACAACAAACAAAATCAAACCCAATAAGCAAAATCTAAAATCATTTTTAGATCAAAAAGGATTAAAAATATCCAACCCGAATCAAGACCAAATCATTGAATTTTAAAAAAAAAATATCAAATCAAACAATGAAAGATTCTGAAAAGTATATGGATTTATGGAAAAAACATCTTCCTTTAATTCTTATTCATTTAAAGAAATTAAAAAATGGGAAGCAAGAAATAAATTTTAATAAATATGAATTTGTAGGAGTTGGCAATCGTTTAAAATCCGGGTATACATTTCATATCCACTTGCAAAATGGTAAAATTGAAAATGATATTAGTGGTAGTGCCGTAGCTCGAGCTTTAGTAAAGGTATTACAAAATAATAAAGAAACTAAAAGCTGGCTTTTAGAAAATAACCTTACAATCAATTTAGATAGTTCCTTTTGTTTGACTGCGATGCTTACCCAAAAAGTAATTTAATGATTTAACAATGAAAATAGAAAAAGGAAACATCGAACTGTCCTATAAAATCGAACAAATGAATTCACAAAGGAGGGGGGCAAATTGTCTCCCCCCCTTTGGATACAAACTTAGAAAATATTGAATACTGTCTGCATAATTTTCTCTAATTTTCTAGCCTCTAATTATCGCAAACCAGATGAGCAATGTAAAATTATTTGAAAGCAAACAAATTCGATCTGTTTGGATTGAAGCAGACCAAAAGTGGTATTTTGTTATTGAAGACGTTGTTTCAGTACTTACAGAAAGCGCAGACCCAAAGCAATACATTAAAAGATTAAGGCAACGTGACGAGGAACTCGCCAAAGGGTGGGTACAAATTGTACCCACCCTTTGGGTTGAGACAGCCGGTGGTAAACAAAAAATGGCTTGTGCAAACGTACAAGGTTTGCTCCGCATCATTCAATCTATTCCGTCCCGTAAAGCAGAACCTTTTAAGAGATGGCTTGCACAGGTCGGCTATGAACGGCTGGAGGAAATCGAAAACCCTGAACTAGCTACCAATAGGGCAAGAGAGATATACAAAGCTAAAGGATACAGCGATGAATGGATTGAAAAAAGAATGAGGGGAATTGCCGTCCGGGATGAGTTAACGGGTGAATGGAAAAAGAGAGGCGTTAAGGAAGGATTGGAGTATTCTATACTTACTGCTGAAATCAGTCAGGCCACTTTCGGGATGACTCCATCGGATTATAAAAATTACAAAGGACTTACTAAACCTTCGGAGAATCTCCGCGATCACATGACTGATCTGGAGCTTATCTTTACAATGCTTGGTGAGGCTTCCACTACTGAAATAGCGAAAAACAGGGATGCCAAAGGATTTGACCAAAACAAAAGAGCTGCAAAAGAAGGTGGTAGTGTAGCCGGCAAAGCACGAAAAGACCTGGAACGTAAATCTGGTACAAAAGTGATAACGAAAGAAAACTTCAAAGAAATCAGCCAATTGAAAAAAAAGAAATTAAAAAAAGGATAAACAATATTTCACCCCCTACTTCTCAAACAACGCATCCATCTTTACCTCATTCACCACCAGTCCCACATAATAATCGTTCTTTCTTACACCATATGTTGTAACCATTGTAAGGAATAAAGTTTTCCGCAGCCTGGTTCTTTCTCTGAACACATTCTCTTTTTGTCTGAGGTTTTCGGCATATGCCTTATCTATGATAACTTCAGACTGGGCAAATTTCATTTCACAAATATTAATGCAGTGGTCAGTCCGGTCTATCAGCAGGTCTATTTGTGTGCCTTGCTCCTCTCCCCTGGGCTTATATCTCCAAACAGATTCGGAGGTCAGCACACCCGATATCCCCAAAGCCTTCTTGATCTGCGGGGCATGTTTGAAACATATGCCTTCAAATGCAAAGCCGCTCCAGCTTTTCCATGAATGGGTTGACGTAAGTTTCAGCCAGGTGCCGGGTCCTTTTGTTCTGGCTTTCTGTATAAATTTCAGGTAAAACAGCGAATACTCATCGGTGAGTTTATAAATACTGTCGTTTACTTTTTTATCGAGAGGGATATACGCAGTAATAAACCCGGATTCTGCGAGTTCCTCAAACAATCGGGATGTGGTTCCTCCGGAGGAAAGCCCGCTCTGCTGAATGGCCTCCGTACGGGTAAGCCCCATGCCTTTAGCTGCAAGCGCTTTAATGATTGCAATATGGTTTTCGGCATTGTCGAACAAGGATTGATACAAATTCCTGAATTCATCTATGAGCCCGCCATCTTTTGTGAAACAGAGCCGGTCGATGGCTTGTGCTGCGCTTTCTCCGGGTTTGATGTTTTTCAGATACTGCGGGATGCCGCCCAGGGCCATGTATAATTGCAGTATCTGGTAACGGTCCAGGTTCACTTTGCGGCTCTGGAGATATTCTTCCGTTTCATTCAGGTTAAAGGGCAGCAGACGGATTCTTCTGGTAATCCGGTTATGCAGGCCGCCCCGGTTGTTGACTATATGCCGGATCATCCAGGAAGCCGCCGACCCGCAAATAACTACAACAAGGTTCTGCTGCCGGGAAGCCCATGTATTCCAGAAATGCCCGAATGCCGACAGGAAACCGGATCTGTGGGTTTGTATCCAGGGAAACTCATCGAAAAAAATAACCGACTTTTTCTCCTTAACTATTGGGGCAAGATATTCCTCCAGGAATACAAATGCTTCCATCCAACTGCCGGGCACAGATGAGCGGCGGATATTGCCGGTTACCGTACCTAATGCCACACTGAAATTAAATAACTGGTCCTGCAAGGATGCATCATGAACACCGGAAAATTCAAACAGCATGTTGGTTTTATAAACTGTCCGGATGAGAAATGTTTTGCCTACCCTCCTTCTGCCAAGAACAGCTATCAGTTCAGCATCAGGGGATTCCAGCGCGCCCTGCAAAATCCTGCATTCATCATCTCTTCCTACGAATTCATACATGACACCGAGATTTATTATCGTCCAAAACTAATAAATAAAACACGTTTTTGGACGAAGTTAAAATTTATCAGCGTCCAAAACAAGTAATTTTTGCTGAGTTCTGGACCAGGTTAATAATTATTATCGTCCAAAACTAACAATTTAAAATAAGTTTTGGACGATAATAATTTTTATTGTCGTCCAAAACAGGTAAATTAAAATGAGTTTTGGACGAAGTTAAATATATATCACTTAAATAAACCCACTGAATACCTCAAAAAAATAAGGCCGGGAACGCAAAACTGTTCAGTGCTTAAAAAAGGAAAAACAGCAATTATTATCCATCTATTTAATAGCTATACTGCAATACCCATAGCAGATCATCAACATGAGACTGGCAATTTCATAATTGATCAGCCCCCTTTTCTACAAATACAGGCTCAATTTCTATGCCCTGTATTCCCTTTAACCTGAGGTATACTTTAGCACTGGTAAGCACATCCTGCAGGCAGTAGGAGCCTATGCGCGCCAGATCATTGTCGTGCCAGTAGGCACTGCCCACCATACTGCCATCCATATCTGATTTAGGTGAGGGAATATCGAAAACAGCAGCAAGCAATGAAAGCGATGTATAATTTTTGAAGTCGCCGAAGCGCCACATTTCCATTGTATCGAGGTGGGTAACTTCCCATGGTTTTTTTCCCATCATCTGCATGGGTTGGGGCAGCGCGATATTATTGATCACCATTCGCCGGCAAAGGAAGGGGATATCAAATTCCTTTATGTTATGACCGCAAAACTTCATATCCCTGTGGAGTGTATTGAACTTAACCAGCATATCGCAGAAGTCGGTTAAAAGTGTGTGTTCATTATCATTAACGAGTGACTTGAGGCGCATTTTCCAGCTATCACCCTGTTGTATCAGGCTGCCGAAACCAATGCAGACAACTTTGGCAAATTCGGAATAAATACCTGCACGGTTATTGAAAAGGAATGCCGGATCGGTATCACTTTCCGGCGCTGATTTTATTGACTTCGACTTCCTTGTCCATTCTGCCTGCATGGCAGCAGTCAAAAAGTTAAAATCAGGCTGAACAGGTACAGTTTCGATGTCGATAAATAAAATTTCCTTTAAATTTTCCATTTACCAAAGGTTGTATATTACATTTGTAGTAAAGTTAATTTCTCCCAGAGTTTTAAACAAAGTAAATCATGAGTCAGTTTAATCAACCATCTCCACAGCCACCATCTCAGAATAACCCGGGCAGAAAAAACAATTCAATTATATATTGGGTTGTCATCCTTATTCTTTTTACAGGCTGCCTGTACCTTTTCATGAGTAAGAATAAGATGGCCGAAGATAACAATAACCTGCTGAAACAAAAACAACAACAGGTAGACAGCATTAAGAATGACCGGTCGACGCTGCAATCTGAATTTGATGCCGTTTCTGCGAAAGTAGACCAGCTGGAATCTCAGAAATCCAAAATGGACAGCGCATTGCAGGGCGATAAGTCGCAAATGATGCAATTGCAGGCGCGTATCAGGTCAATACTGAGTAAGGGCAATGCAACCAGGCAGGAACTTAAAGATGCCCGTGAAATGATTGCCAGCCTGAACGATAAAACAAAAGAATATGAGGCAAAAATAGCCGAACTTGAAAAGGAAAATAAGACGCTTACCGGAAAGAATAAAGTGCTGACAAAGGAACGGGATTCAACGGTGGCAAAAAATATTGCGCTCAAGCAGGTGGGCTCAGTGCTGCATGCTTCCAATATAAGAATGGAACCTATTCATGTAAGACGGAATGGAAAAGAAAAGGAAACCTCAAAAGCAAAGAAGGTAAATGAACTGAGAATAACCTTTGATATTGATGAAAACAGGATAGCTGAGAGTGGCACCAAGCAGGTATATGTGCGGATAATAGGTCCTGACCAGAGCGTGCTGAGTAATACCGCCAACGGATCCGGATCAATGACATCAACAAGCGGGGACCAGCTTTTGTTTTCAGTAATGAAGGAAATACCGCTTGTTCAGGGACAACCAGTAAAAGACGTGGTAATTGACTGGCACCAGGACGGAAATTACCTGAAAGGAACCTACAGTATTGAAATATTCAACGAAGGGTATAAAGTAGGTAATGGTAATGTGACGCTGAAATAAATTACCCCCAGCCAGGCTTTCACTACTTTTATAATTGCAAAAAGTGAAAAACGAATTCAGAGCTATGGCATTTGAACTAAAACTGCATTTTAATTAATTAATTTTGCAAATAATTAATTATCAAATTGTTATAGCAAACTGTACAGCTTGTTACATTTCGTTCGCTGATCAGTTAACAATTATATAATGTTGTATTCTTTTTAGTTCCCCTGCCGTAGCCTAATTTTACAACTGATTAGTGAAATTATGGAAGTATTCCCTGGTAAGATTTTGATAGTGGATGATGAACCAGAGATTTTGGAGATCATCAGTTATAATTTAAAAAACAAGGGCTATCTCATAGCCGCTGCTAAAGACGGCGTTGAAGCCATCAGAAAAGCAAAAGAATTCAGGCCTGATCTCATCCTCCTGGATATCATGATGCCTAATAAAGATGGTATTGAAACCATAAGAGAACTCAGGAATATGCCCGAGTTTGATGATACGGCAATTATTTTCCTTACAGCCCTCAGCGATGAGAAATACGAAATAGACGGTTTAAAGCTGGGAGCTGATGATTACATTGCCAAACCCATTAAGCCCGAACTGCTAGCCACACGTATTGGTTCTGCGCTCAGACGTTTCCGTAAGGATGAGGAGCAGGAGCAAAAACAGACTTTTGGTGATCTGGAAATCAATAAAACCAAGTTTACTGTTTCTTATAAAAGCGTGGAAATATTACTTGCCAAGAAAGAGTTTGAATTATTATCCCTGCTGGCATCCAAGCCAGGCCGTGTTTTTCTGCGCAACGAAATTCTGCAAAGGGTTTGGGGTACAGATGTAATTGTAGGCGACCGTACCATTGATGTTCATATCCGCAAAATACGCCAGAAGGCAGGTATTGACCTTATTACCACTGTAAAAGGGGTTGGGTATAAGTTTGAAATGGCTTGATTGAGTAATTAGTCTAAAGTAGTTATTCTAAAGTAGTTAGTTCACAATTTGAATCAATTGCGGGAGTCAGCATTTTGAAGTTGTTTTTATTTAGTTCAAACCAATTTCAGGTAGCCTGCAGACCTTTGTCGAAAGGCTTGATATGATATTTTTTTTCGTGCAAACTAAAGACTTACAACTAAAGACTTACAACTAAAGACTTACGACTTTTATATTACCTTAGTACCATGTCTGTACTGGATACCAAAAATCTTTCACCCCGGTTACTTTCTTTTATAACAGCGGTAATTATTGCTACGGCTAACTCATTGCTTAGCCTGCTCCTTCATCAGAACTGGTATATACCCATTGTGGTTTTTGGTATAACTTTCATTTTCATCTACTGGTTGTATTATTATACCCTACAACGTTTTATTTACCGCAAGATCAAGATTATATATAAGTTCATCTATCAGACAAAGGCTACCAAAAAAGAAGAGTTCTTTTATGAAAATATCCTTCCACAGAAATCTATTGAAGAGGTTAGCCAGGATGTTCAGAAATGGGCTACCCAGCGGAAGGATGAAATTGACATGCTTCGGGCCAATGAGCAGTTCAGGAAAGAATTTCTGATGAACCTGGCCCATGAATTACGTACCCCTATTTTTTCGGTACAAGGCTATGTAGATACCTTACTGGGCGGCGCGCTTGAAGATGAAGAGGTAAACCGGAAATTTCTGACCAATGCATCAAAAAGCATCGACAGGCTGGTGCGCCTGGTTGATGACCTGGACGAAATATCGAAACTGGAATCGGGAAAGATACCATTGATACAGGAATCATTTGTGATACAGGACCTGATTAAAGATGTATATGAGGAGTTATCTCTGAAAGCCAAGGAACGGGAGGCGCAGCTATCGTTTAAAAAGGGGACCGAGCGGCCGATAAGCGTAACCGCGGATAAACAGAAGATAAAGCAGGTATTGGTGAACCTGGTGGAGAATGCCCTGAAATACGGCAATGAGAAAGGCAATGTAATTGCCGGAAGTTATGAAATGGATGACAACCACATCTATATAGAAATTTCGGACGACGGGCCTGGAATAGCAGAGGAGCATCTTGCTCGGGTTTTTGAACGGTTTTACCGTGCCGACAGAAGCCGTGCCCGCGCCATAGGCGGTACAGGCTTGGGCCTGGCGATAGTCAAACACATTATTGAAGCCCATGGCCAGACTGTAAATGTGCGCAGCAAACCCGGAGTAGGTTCTTCGTTCGGTTTTACGCTGGATAAAGCAAAATAATAAGGTGATTTTATACCTATCCGTTTTTAAATTATCATGGAATGCCATTCTTTTCCCTGCGAATTATTCATTAAGTATTTCAGCCTGATAAGTATCCCAGATAAAACAGCCTTTTTGAACCTATTCTGAATATCTTACACTTTCATTTAAAGGTATTATTGATGCAAATACAGAAGCCTTACCATTATTACGGCAAGGCTTCTGAAAATGTCTGTTATATTAACCCGCTAATGACTAACCCAGGCGCTCCTCCTCTTTTCCCAGCTTCTTGATTTTTATGATCAGGAAAACCAGGTAAAGGATAGTGCCCCAGACACCGATTACGATAGAGTAGGCCATAAAAACCAACCAGAACGGTGAGTGAAACTGAGACCCCCATAATGCCCGCTGAAAGAAATCATCGTTGGCCGTAAACTTTACACCCCATGGCTCTGATTTCTCAATCCTGAGGTTACCATATGTATCATTGTCTTCCACTTTTGCGACAAGAATAATATTCCCGGTCTTATCGCCCGGCATACCCAGTTTCTTAAATTCGCCCTTTACCTTACCTAAGGAATCAGTTGTATAACTTTGCTCTTCACCAATCTGAAGGTCACCGCCAAGCCTTTTAATACCCATTTTCACATCTATACCCTTAACCGGAACCCACTGGTTATCTTTAAATTCTGAAACCATAGCCACCACATTTTTATCATCGGCTGTATCAATGGTTATCCTGGCTTTTGCAATACTCAGTTCGGTATTGGTTTCGTCATAATCCTTTGTTTTATCTGTTACCGCAATAAAAGTATGGCTGGAGGAAGCCTTCCATATTTTTTCGAGCGAGGCCGGGATGTCGGCGGTCGCTTTTCCTTTTTCGCCGGTTACAACTGTGGCTATCAGTCCAAGTCCTTTACCCGTCGAGTCTTTATCCAGATAAAGCTTTATTGTAGCGCCCCCCACAGGCTGAAACTTTCCATCGATTTTGCTTTTGGCATTAACTGTCAGGTAGGGCAGTTTATTATCAAGAGAGAAATAGGAGATGGTAACCTTTAAGGGGCCTTTCTCCCCTTCCTTTGCAGTAGCATTAAATCCTGCCAAACCAGCGAGCAAAAATAATACTACACCTGCGCAATTACTTATGATGTTCCTTTTCATGTTGTTCAATTAAAGTTTCTTGAATTGGTATAATTGGAAAAATCCTTGCAAAAATGGTAATCACAAGCAGCGCTCCAGCCAATGAACCCATGGCTATTGCCCACTCCTCCCAACTGGGGAAATAATGTTTGTAACTTTCCGGAACATTATGCATGGGTAAAAAAGGATGTAATAAAGTAGGAGTAACTATCAGGTATCTTTTAAACCATGCACCCACTACTATCATTATACCCACAATAAACATTGGAAACGGATGACGGCCTTTTTTGAATAGCAGTACAATTATCGGAATGATCATACCACCGAGAATTGCCGACCAGAACAAAGGCGCGAAAGAACCAATAAACAAACTATCCAGAAATCCCTCTTCAGGTTTCTTCATCTTAAAAGCCGGAACAAGGAATTCATTTACGTTAAAGTACATGTAGAGTAATGCAAGCATTACAGTAACCTTGCCCATTTTATCAAAATGTTCGTAAGTAATGTAATTTTTAAGGTTGTAGTATTTTCTGAAAACATACATTGCCACAGTAACGGCACCCGAACCTACAAGGAATGCACCTGAAATAAAGTATGGACCGAAGTTGGTACTGTCCCATCCGGGCCTGTAGGTTGTGGCAAACAACCATGAAGTAACTGTATGTATACTGAATGCAACCGGTACAATAGCTATACACAAAATGTTGATTGCCTTTTTGCTGATTCTGAATTGCAGATGGGTTCCTTTCCAGAATGATCCCATAAACCGGTATAATTTGTAAAATTTGGTCTTTTCCTTAGTTGCCAGTAAAATTTTCATATCGGGCAGTAAAGGAATATAGAGCAACAATAAACTGATAAAAAAGTAGGTAGTAATAACAGTTACGTCCCATATAATGGGAGATTGAAGCCGGCCAAACAAAAACAAGTTGTAAAAACGCTCCGGCCGGCCCATGTCTACAATAATTATTATAGCTGCAAAAGTTATTGCAGATACTGCAATAATCTCTGCAATCCGGGTAAGGGGCGTGCTCCAGTGAACACCCGTCAGCCTGAGTACCGCTGTGATCAATGAACCAACGAGGCTGATAGCTACAAAGAATACGAAATTGGAAATGTAAATACCCCAGGAGGCATAATCCCTCATATTGGTTACAACAAGTCCGTATTTCAACTGCCGGAAATAGGCAAAAACACCCACCATGCAAATAACCACCAGTATACCCATCCATATCATCCCAAGCTTACCAAATTTCCTGGGTAAAAGATCACTGATGATCTGCTCATCAGTCAGTGCGTCCGGTTTCCGCCTCCCATTTGCAAAAGTTGGAGCGTTAGCGGCCTTTTTATCATTATTAATTGAAATTGAGTTTTCCACTTTAAATTATTTTAAGTGATTAATATTAACCCTTGTCTATTTCCATTCCTTTTTCAAACGGGAAATTCCTTGCAGCAGGTGGCAGGTAATAAACACTGGGTTTGGTGCCCAGGTCATCCATTAGCTGGTATCCGGCCTTATCTTTTATTAAATCACTGAACCGGAATGTTTCCGCGCCATTGGTAACACTGTCTTCGTTCAGGTCTCCATAAAAGAAAGTCCCGTTAGGGCAGGCAGATACACAATGGGGCAATTCATTTTTTCTTGCCATGTCGGGACAGAAATCACATTTGCCAACAGTGCCTTTTTTCTGCGGTACACTTGTCTCGCAGGAATACGGTTGTCCGCAAAGCTCTTCAGAAACGGTATCGGGTTTTTCCCAGTTGAACACCCTTATACTGTAAGGGCATGCAGCCATACAAAAACGGCAACCAATACAACGGTCGCTGTCGATCAGTACAATACCATCCTGCCTTTTGAAAGTTGCATCAACCGGGCAAACCTTTACGCAGGGCGGTTCATCGCAATGCATACAGGTAGTTGGCTGCCAGTAAGGCGCAGTATGCTCCCCTTCATTCATCGGATATACTTTGAGCCAGTTAAGGTCAGAATGTACATGATGCATATGATTGCAGGCAGCCTGGCATTTGCGCAGGTTTTTACACCTGGACAAATCTATTACCATTACAAACTTTTTGCCAGGGATACCCCTTCTCTCCTCGCTGTTGGTAATTGCAGGCAACTGAGGTACCGGTTTGAGAAAAGCTTTATCCACTTCAATTACTTCTCCATCGACGGATAAAAGTTTGACCTTTTCGCCCGATGCTTTTACCATTTCATCCGCACCGGCCTCAAAAGGGCTCTTTTTAGAAGAACATCCTGCAAGTACGAGGCCTCCGGTGACCAGCGTGGCAAGAAACTCTTTGCGCGAAGCGTTATTTATGTCCATGATATTCTGAATATTTGATTTGATTGGTTATTTGCCTTTTACCCAATTCTGAAGTTCTTTATCAGAAACTTTTGTTGTATTGGCAGCAAGCAATGCGGCATCAATCTCCACCAGCTGCCCGTCCTGGGTTAGCATTTTAACTGTAGCTGGCTTCTTCTCTGATTTCCAGGGAATCAAAGCAGCACCTGCGGCCGAAAAAAGGGATACAACACCCAACCAGCCTAACAATTTTCTTCGGGATACTTTATTGTCTTCAACTTGCATAAAAACCGGGATTTGTTTAAACTTGGTACTAATTATTCTTTATGGGATCGGATCTCCTCCAGTGGTATATGAGTCTATTATTTACTGGATTCAAATTCACTTAAAAAAAGATTCCGGGCTGCAAAAAATCAAAACATTTAAAAGCAGCCCGGAATATCTCAGCATTTCCTTTGAGCTTGAAATAAGCTTATTTCTTCAACGACCTTACATAATTCACTACATCCCAGATATCATTAGCTTCGGGCATTTTCTTCTTGAAGCTAGGCATATCATCTCTTCCTTCAGAAATTTTGTAGAAGATTGAACCATCAGACTGAGACTGGAATGCAGCCTTTGAAAAATCGCCTGGTTCTGTTTTCAACTCAGAAGCTTTTGTGCCATCACCCAGCCCGGTTTTACCGTGGCAGGATGCACAATGCTTAGCAAACAGCGCTTTGCCGTTGGCAACAGATTCAGCACCTTTTTGCGGATTAGCCTTAGATGCTGCAGGAGCAGGAGCATTCCAAGGTTTTTTGCCATCAGGCATAAAAGCGAAGCACATTACAGAGAAGCCAACCACGGCACTCACTAAAATTGTTCTTTTCATTTGTTTTTGATTTGGTTAAAAAATTAAGAATCAGAATAAAGCTTGATAATAATTTCGGGGATTTTTAAAGAAGGAGTACTATCTGTGTTTTAAATTTCAATCCCCTCCAACTTTATATTCCAGAAGATTTCTCCCGCTTAAATCCTTCATAAAAGTAGGCCTGATTAAGAGACTGTTTTATGACAAAGCGCATTACTTTTAATGATTATAGTCATAATCCCCGGCCCTTCCGGGAGGCTTTTACAACAAGCAGACAGGCCTCGTAAAATTACGAGGCCTGCCAGATCTGTTTTAACACTTAATTCTAATTTTCAATCATCACTTTCAAAGTCCGGACTACTTTATTATTCTCCTGCAGCATAACCAGATAGATACCTGAAGATACTGAAAGATTAAGCTTACCAAGACCATCAGTGAACAGTATTGAACCTGAATAAACCTTTGCACCCAGAGTATTCATTACAACAACATCCATAGCGCCATCCACCGGTATAGCCTGGGTTATGTTGATATTACCGCTGGTTGGGTTAGGGAACAAAGAATAAACCTGTTCGGCAGCAAGGGTAGCCGGAGAAGGGCTGTTCTTATGTCCGCAAGGATCAACATAGAATGACGGCACAACACTCATACATCCGTTTGCCACTGTATAGGATATATTTACATAGCCGCCATTAACACCGGTTACAATACCAGTTGTACCAATGGATGCTATTGTTACATCACTGCTTGCCCATGAACCACCTGCAGATGTATCAGCCAGTGTTGTGGTTGATAACTTACAAACTGAGAACGTACCTGTAACAGGCGCCGGACTTGGATTGATGGTAACCGGGTAGGAAACTGCCACACAGCCAGGAGTAGTATATAACACTGTATCAAGCGCTCCGGTAACTGCAGGTGTGAATATTCCAAGTGTACCATCAATTATGCCATTGGCATTGGTTACACTCCAGCTTCCTCCAGGTACAGGATCGGTGAAAGTAGTAGTATTAGCGCTGCATACCAGTGATCCGGCAATTGGCGATGCAGGAATTCCTACAGACATTACTGTTGATACAAAGCAACCATCAGGCAATATATAGGTCAAATAAGTAACACCATTACTTACACCGCTTACTGTAACCGGACTGCCTGTAGTTGCAGATAAGCTAGCAATAATATAGTCATTAGTAGACCAGGTACCACCCGAAACGCTCTCACTCAATACAGTAGTGCTGCCCTGGCAAACCTTGTTACTGTAAGGAACGCCGGTAATAGCAGAAGGTACTGCAAGCACAGTAACAGTCATAACAGGAGGATTGGTTAAACAACCGGCCAATGAATAAGTAACATTGGTTGAACCTGTACCAACACCTGTAAGTGTACCATTGGATAGTATTGTAGCGATTGTACCGGAAGCTGTAGACCATGTACCACCTGCAACTGCATCAGATATTACAGTTGTCAAACCTTTACAAACTGTGTTTGCACCTGTAAGTGCAGGCAATGGATTGGTAACAGTAAAAGGATTCAGATATACCATACAACCTGAGGCGCTGGTATAGGTAACTACTGTAAAACCGGTACTAACACCTGTGATACGTCCGTTAGCAGTACCAAATGTGGCAATTGCAGTGTTATTTGTTGACCAGGTGCCACCTGCTGTTGTATCAGACAAAGTTGTAGTATCTGAAAGACATACTATGTTTGATCCTGTAATAGGGCCTACATTATTGGCATTTACTGTTACTGTTGTTGTTGCCACACATCCCAGGTAAGTATAGGAGATAACAGAAGTACCGGCAGCTACACCTGTAACCAGGCCGGTAGCGGCACCTATTGTTGCTTTTGTGGTAGTAGCGCTGGTCCATGAACCGAGGCCTGCACCAGAAACATCGCTCAGTTGCAGCACACTGGCAACACATGTAGGCGTATTACCGGAAATGGCTGCAGTAGGAGTAGCGTTTATAGTAATTGATTTAATTACAGCACATCCGTTTGTCCATGTATAAGTAACTGTATCCACACCGCCCAGAAGTCCGGTCAGCGTTACAGGAGTACCGGTAGTACCGGATAATGTAACTAACGTATTATTGGAATTAGACCAGGTACCACCAGCGCTTGATTCTGTTACGGTAGCAGCAGCCCCACCGATACAAACAGCAGTAGAACCACCAATAGCAGCAGGATTAGCCAGTACAGATATATTATGATAAACTGCACAACCACCTGCCCTTGCAAAAGTGATGGTAGCAGTACCAACTGCGATACCGGTAACATTACCGATAGTATCTACTGCAGCTACTGCGCTGTTGCTGGTAATCCAGCCATAGCCCAGACCTGCTTCACCACCCAGGGTTGTAACTGCACCTGCACACACCGTCCAGCTTCCTGTAATAGTATGTGGTGTATCATTTACGTTTACCACGAAGGTTTTAAAGCAACCACCTGCACCTGTAAATGTAATAGCTGAAGCCCCGGCAGATAATCCGGTTACTACGCCTGTAGTGGAATTAACAGATGCATAAGCCGGATGCTGGCTGCTCCATGTACCTCCGCCCGGAGAAAGATTAACCATTGTTGTAGAAGATCCGTTGCAAACTTCAGGCAAGCCTGATGTACTGCTCAGCGGATTAGGATTCACCGTAATTGTTTTTGAAACTGTACAGCCACCTACAGTGTAATTTACCACTCCTGTAGTAACCATACCTGTTACAACTGCATTACCGGTAACCACGCCACCACTACTCAGGTAGAATGCCGTACTTGTTGTTCCCCATGCTCCGCCCGGAGTGGCATCAGTCAGTGAAATAGTGGCTAAACCAGCACAAACAGTGCCCGGACCTGTAATCGGGTTTACTGAAGGAGAAACCACAACATTGGCCAATCTGTTACATCCGTTCTTGCTATAGGTAATATTAGCGCCACCAACGGCTATACCTGTAACTATACCACTGGTTCCCACAGTTGCAATACTTGCATTGCTGCTTGTCCAGGTACCACCAGTTGCTGTATCTGCCAGTACAGTAGTACCACCGGCGCATGTCGTAAAATTACCTGTAATGATTCCAGGAGCAAAATTGACTGTTACAGGTTTAGTAACATAACATCCTGTACCGGCCTGTGTATATGTAATGGTAACATTACCTGCCGAAACACCGGTAACAGCGCCTGTGGCCGCACCTACAGTTGCTACCAATGTGTTGCTGCTGGTATAGGTCCCGCCGAAAGTTGCATCAGAAAGTGTTAAAAAGCTCGCAAGTGCTATGCAGGCAACGTTGTTGCCAGTAACAGGTGCAGGCCCGTTAACCACGAAGGATGTTTTAACACTGCAACCTGTAGGCAGAGCATATACAAAAGTATCTGTTCCCGGCACTACGCCTGTAACAATACCGGTAGAACCAATAGTTGCAATAGCTGAATTTGTGGTACTCCAGGTACCGGAGGCAGTAATGTCAGACAGGGTCTGATTCTGACCTGCACAAACACTCATAGTACCTGTAATTGCTGCTGGTAAAGGATTTACCGTAATTATCTTTGTAACAGTGCAACCTAGCCTTGTGTAGGTAATTGTTGCATTACCATTAGCAACACCAGTAACAGTGCCATAAGCATTAATCGTAGCTACAGATGGGCTGCCGCTTGTCCATACACCACCAAGAACCGCATCGGTCAAAGTTGTTGTTGCAGCCTGGCAAATAACAGCAGTTCCGCTGATCAGACCGACAGACGTAGCCGGGCTAATTGTGATTGTGGTGGTATTAAAGCATCCGCCCTGTGAATAGGTAATTATCGGAGTACCCGCAATAGTACCTGTTACGATACCTGTAGCAGAACCGATACTTGCATAGGCGGGATCATTAATTGACCATGTTCCGCCGGCAGGTGTACAATTCAATGTACCTGCTGTTCCTATACAAACATTCAGGTTACCGGTTATTGCACCTGTAGTATTTGCATTAACGGTAACAGTAGTAGTCTGGGAGCAACCACCTCTGGAATAGCTGATTACTGCTGTACCTAAAGCAACTCCGGTTACCACACCTGTAAGGGAAACAGAGGCAGTAGATGGGCTTGCGCTGCTCCAGGTACCAAGTCCGGTAGCATCAGCCAGAGCGGTTGTGCTGCCTATACACACTGTTGGAGATGCTGGTGTTATAGCTGCAATTGCACTGACTGATGTAACCAGGATTGCTCTTGTCTGAAAACAGCCACCAACGGTATAGGTAACCGTTGTTGAACCCACAGCAATACCAGTTACAAGACCTGATGCTGAATTTACACTTGCAACGGATGGCAGACTGCTGGACCATGTGCCACCAGCAGTAGGATCAGTAACGGTAATTGTACTTCCGGCACAAACACCAAGCACGCCTGTGCCACTGATAGCTGCTACGCCATTTGAGCCAACTACCACTGTATCTGTTACAAAACAGGCGCCGGTACGCCCGTAAGTTATAACGGCAGTACCTGCTGAAACACCCGTAACTTTACCTTCTGCAAGCCCCGTCATAGAAACCGGTATTACAGTTGCTACTGCCGGATTGCCGCTTGTCCAGTTACCTGTGAATGTCGAATCAGTAAGATATAAAGTATTTCCCGCACAAACTGCTGTTCCGCCAACTATAGGTTGGGTAACAGTAATTGTTGTTGTAGTAGCATAAATGCCTACAGTATAGGTAATAACTGCCACACCGCCATGAACACCTGTAACGGAACCTGTAGACGGATTCACAGTTGCAACAGCAGTATTGGAACTGGTCCATACACCACCCGAAACTGTATTGAACAATGAAGTGGATGTGCCCACGCAAATAGTAGTGCCGCCGGTAATCAGGGGCAATTCAGGAGTTGGAGCGCTGCCACCAGATACTCCAGAACCAGTGTAAGTAGCACCACTCGTAACTGTAAAACCACCACCAGTCTGAGCATTGGTAACCTGGAAAGTTAAAAGGCTTAAAGCAATCAGAAAAAAACCTCTGATTCCCAACGGAGCAAGCCTGCGGCCAGTCTTCATCCAGGGGGATGCCGTTAATAACCATCTTTTATTTGTATTTATCATGACTATTATTTTAAAATGAGAAATTAATGTTTTTAGGTCCCGACTTATAATTTATGACAGGTAAAACACAATGCACTGCCCACATTGCTCTTGATCAGCAAATGATTAACTCCTGCAGCATTATGAGGGTCATGACAAGAGGTACATTGAACTTTATCATACTCCAGCATATCTGTCTGTATTGTTCCGCTATGCACACCTGATGGAGTTGCAGAAGGGTCCCATATCTTATGGTCAGTAGTTGCCAGAGCTGTATTGTAAGTAAAAGAAACAGGGTGGGTTGTACTGAGATCAGTGCCCAGATTTGCTGCTCCGCCATCAAAACCGGCCATTGTTGTAGTACCGGTATAAGTACGGAAACTTGCCAGAGCAACAGTACCATCGTGGCAACTGAGGCATAACTTAGAACTGCCATCAGGGCTGCCTATTGTAGCTGCACCCTCTTTCCAGAAATTATAGCCCTGGCTGTAGATGGTATAATTGGCATTGGATTGTGCGTGATCCCACAGCGGTCCGAAAGAACCTGCATTATCATTAGTCCATGAGCTCAGCCCGTTGGTATTGTGCGGCGCATGACACGGACGGCAAATCTGCCCTTGTAATTGTGCGGTAATCGGGGTACTGAAATTCCATGTATTGTTCGACAAAGAAAAATCATGCTTGGAACCCACTATTGTTCCTGCCTGCCCGTAGCTCAGTTGTGAAAGGCCCAGAAACAGGGAACTTGCGATAAAAAATGATTTGAATCTCATAAATATTTTTATTTAAATGTTTATAATTAGTTTGTTGTGATTATCAATTATTTATTATGGCATGTTAAGCAAAGGGCGCTGCCTGCATTGCTGATTTTTCCGAATCTGTAAATGGTCTGATCGTGTACTTCATGGCAGGAGGGGCATTGTACTTTTCCGTTGATATCCAGCATGTCTGTTGCTATAGTTCCGCCGAGGCTTGTTGTAGCTGTTGATGGATCTTTAAGGGCGCCGTCAAGCTGAGCAAGCGCTGTATTGTAAATAAATGAAATCGGATGGTCATTGGTAAGGTCTGTACCTATCCTGTCGTTGGTAGTCAAAGGCTGCGGAGTTGGGCTTGTTCCCTGGTAAGTAGTCCCGTTAATACCACCGAACTGGTTCATTGCCGAAACTCCGTCATGGCAGCTCAAACATAATTTAGACGCTCCATCGGGCTGAGTAATGGTTAATCCGCCTCTTTGCGGGAATTTGTACCCGATGTAAGTGGAGAATATCTGCGATGTGATGTTGTGATTCCACAGCGGAACAGCAACAGAACTGGTACCATGGGGTGCATGACACACAATACATAGCTCCCCTGTTGTATTGTATTGTGTTTTCGAGGTAAAATCGTGGGAAGATCCCTTAATATTTTGCCCTAAACATAGCGGAGTAAGCCCCAGGAGCAGCGAGCTTATCATTACTAATTTTCTGAGTTTCATAATATACCTTGTTTTTAATTGTTTGGAATAAATCTTTACACAAATTTAGACCCGGCACCATGACTATCTTATGACAGTTATCATTCAATTTTTTGCGTTTTCGCATACTTCTGAAAAAGTAAAAGAACAGCTTCTTAAACCGATACCATCACTGCATAATATCCGCTGAAACTATTGCTGGCAGACGATTCAGGGCACATTAACAAAAATGATACAAATGGAATGATATAAACCCTTCTTCCGGACAACTGACAGATATCAGTCTATTTTTGATGGTAATCAGTCCAAAAACTGATTCACGTCATTATTTGCTTTTTACAATAGCTGTTTTGAACCGGAATGTTAATCCACTGCAAAAAAAATCCGGCAAACAAAAGCTTGCCGGACAGAAAAATATTGCAGAAATAAATTAATAACTGGAGCCATTTTTAGAATGAGTATAATATACCCCCAGCGTATCGGAAGCGTGCTGATGGCAAACGAAATAGCATTTGCGGTTTTGTATATCGATCATTTTTCCGTTAATCGGGTTCGGTCTGATAACAGAAGTATCAAAATTCAGCAATCTTTCAAATGCAGAACCGGCATTTCCGCCGTTTGTACCCGGAACACCATCATAACCATGCGGATCATGACAGGTATTGCAACCAGTATACTTCATAAAATGACCGCCGGAAATTCCAGTGTGTATAGTGGTAACAGTAGACACATTGTGGCATTGAAAGCAAAGCGGCCAGTGCATATTGAGATTGGCACCTGAAGTCCAGCCCGCACCGAGCATAGGGAACCTGGCAGTATCATAGGCATATTTGAGAATAGCCAGATTGCTGGAGCCATGAGGCCCGCCTGGCGCTCCGCTCCCGTCGCTGCCGTGACAGTCGCCGCAATACATCCTGCTTGATACCGTCCAGGGGCCGGTAAGACTGGTTACAAGCGGATTAGTGCCTGCTGAAGCTACAGGATGATAAGAAACATTAGTTGGCTGAAAATTCTGGCGCATATTCCCTACCCCACGGTACCGGTTAGTATAAGGCGGCACTGCCGGGTTATCGGAATGACATTTAAAGCATATCTGGTACTCATAGATTGCAGGGTTTACCGCATTGCCGTTCAGGTCCAGCCCAAGTACCCCATTCATAAATCCGTTTACGTTAGGGGCCGTAGCTGTCTGGGCATTGGAGGCATGAGGATTATGGCAATCCACGCACTCCACATGTTTTGTTCCCATCAGCGCCGGCTCTTTCTCATCATGTATACCGGTATATCCGAACACATTGTGCTTGTAGGTTTTGGTCAGCTGAGTCTGAATATTCTTTGCTGCTACATTACCGTTATGACAATTAAGACAGTTATCTTCCTCATGAGGGTAGTTGAGCAACCTAACTGCGCCACCTGCAGTATGCGGCGCATGGCAGTTTTCACATGCATTATCTGATACTGTAGTATAGCTGGTATGAAACCAGGGATTCACTCCGGATCCATTCCATGTTTTATTGGATGTACTATGTGTACTACTTGCCCAGTAGGTCTTGTCATGGCAGCTGTAGCAAAGCTGAGAACCCTGCGTTGTAGTTACCAGGAAATTGCCGAAAGTATTATCATGAGCCTCATGACAGGAGGTACATTGCACTTTACTGTTCTTGTCGAGCGAAACAGGTTGGGTAATATTGGCGGGCTGTTTTAACTGGCCATTTAACGCTGCGAGAGAGGCATCATAGAGAAATGAGACAGGATGATCGTCAGACAGATTGGTGCCCAGGTTGGTTAATCCGGTTGGCAATGTTGTTATCCCACCGAAACTTATCAATGTGGGAGAACTGACTACACTTCCCAGTGCAATTGTACCATCATGGCACGAAAGGCACATAATAGAGGTTCCGTCTGGTTGGCCAACGGCAGCATTGAGCGTAGAACTTGTGTACAATGTATAGGAAGCCCCTGGATCATTTTTATTCCAGAGCGGGCCACCTGCTATGCTCCGCGAATTATGGGGTGTATGGCAAAATATACACACTTCAGTTTCACTGGTTGCTTTTATAGTCCCCGGCCCGGAAATGGACAGATTGTGTTTTGTATTCAATATAGACTGGCCCGCTGCAATTTGCGGCACCCAATACAAAAAGATAAATAATATGGCCTTAACTGTCTTTTTCATGTTTAACTCCCGTTAATCAACTGAAATACCTGCACCCTTGAATTGTAGCTGTCGGCTACATAGATATAATTTTTGCTGTCGATATAAATACCGGAAGGCATCCAGAATTCCTGTTTCTCCCGGCCTTGCTTACCAAAACTATACAGGAAATTACCTGCGCGGTCGAATATCTGTACCACATGAAACAGCGCATCTGAAACATAAATATTGCCGTAAGTATCTGTGGCTATACCTTTTGGCCGGGCAAAAGAACCACTGAAATCACCTGCTTCACCAAACGCAGTAACATACCCACCCTTCTTGTTCAGAATCTGAATCCTGAAATTCATGGCATCTACTATATACACATCACCCGATTTATCTATACAGATTGACGTTGGGAAATTAAACTGCCCGGTATCATTTCCCCGCGAACCGATTCTTTTGATCAGTTGCCCTGCACTGTTAAAAACAGCTATTCTATGCGCCCCGGTTTCTACTACCCATACTTCATCGGTTACCGGCGAATAAGCTATACCGGTAGGTTGCATCAACTGATTGGTGTCATTAAACTCAACCAGTTTTTTTTCTTCCTTATTGAATCTGTAAACTTTATTCAACCGCGAATCAGTAAATAGCAATTCCCCATCAGGCATTTCACAAACGTCAACCAGTGAGGTGAAATAGTTTTCCTTTTTCTTAAAAGCTTTTGGCCTTTCTGCCTTTTTCCTCCCTACCTCATACATGGTCTGAGCACCCTGGTCAAGTACCCAAAAACTGGAGGGTGTTTTACCCACTATAGCTACAGGACGCGAAATACCAGATTCCTTATCTTTTTGCACAAGGAAATTGTATATTCTCTTAATCGTATTCACTTTAACTTCCCCAACTTTATGATCGGGATATTGGCTTTTCCACTGAATGTAGGGATGGCCTGAATTATCATTTACACCTGCTGAAGTTGAGTCCTGGGCATTGCAAAAATCATTTGTTAGGATGCCAGACATCATACAGATGAAAACTGCAATTTTTATAGTCGGAAATATACTTTTCATTTGCCCTTTGATAACATTTAACAGAGTGTTTCAGCATTTTCAGCTGAATAAACCAGAGATAATTACCTCGATAAACACTTACCGGAATTTACCATTTACTCAGCAAAACTATCTTTGTACTCCCCCAATTCTAATGATTTTAATCATATTATAAAATGACAATGCTCATTGAAATCCGCCAGATCCTGTGCTAATATTGCATTCTCAATTATTCAAAAACCAAAAGTGCTATGCTTCTTAGAAATCTGAAATTTTTATCAGTTGCGCTCATAATTACGTGCGCTTCATGCCAATCTGCCACGGAGTCAAAATCGACTACCGAAGCAGCCAATTCCAACTTCCATAAAATTGTAGTAAAGGAGGTACTGCAGGCAAATGAATATACCTACCTCCATTCAACCGAAAACAATAGTGATATATGGCTTGCCGTGCCCTCCATGCAGGCCAAAGCAGGAGATACCTACTATTATGAAGGCGGGATCGAAATGAAAAAATTCGAAAGTAAAGATCTCAAAAGAGTTTTTGAATCGGTTATCCTGCTCGAAAAATTAAATACCGAACCAAAAAGTTCAGCAGTGGTTGCATCCGACAAACCTTATTCTGCCTCTGCCACAGGCCCTGCAGTTGCTGATAATAGTTCAACACCTGTTACAGACAGCGGAGCAGGCAGCGGAGGCACTTATACCCGCAAAGCACCGGTAATAGAGAAAAAGGAAATAAAACTCAGCCCGGCAAAAGGTGGGGTTACGATTGCTGATCTATTCAAAAATAAAGACACCTACTCCGGGAAAACAGTTAAGATCCGGGGGCAGGTTACCAAGTACACACCGGCAGTAATGGGCAAAAACTGGATACACATACAGGATGGCACTGATGCTAATGGAAAGTTTGACCTGACTGTAACTACTGAGGCAGAAATGAAAATGGGCGATATGGTAACACTGGAAGGAAAAATAAGCCTCAATAAGGACCTGGGTTATGGCTACTTCTTTGATGTGATGATGGAAGATGCGGTAATAAAATAAGCTGACTGTTTATTGGTGATGGAACATCGCATTGGTTTTCCCGGTGCGATGTTTATTTTTCCTGTAGTAACCAGGCTAATGCTGCCTGCGGTGATACTTCTTCATCAATCCAGCCTGCAGGGTATAATAATTTGGCTTCAAAGGCACGCCATTGGTTCCCTTTTCATCCGACAAAACATTCACAGCGCCAACAGATTCATTGAAGGTCAGGTGCCAGTTATTGTTAAGGTTTATATGCTGAACCAGGCCAACATTAAATCTGAAAATGAGCCGGTAAATATCCTGGGTAGTATTACCGGTAACATCACTCTGAGTTACTGAATTAAGCGTTTGGTATACACGCAAGGATTGATGGCCATTTAATAAAACACCCATAGCCGGCATCGCATAAATATGTAAGACCTGCCGGCGGCCCAAGCCAATATCAAATACTGGCGCAAGGAACAGATAACTGGCCTTGAAATTTATGTGTGTACCATAAGTAGAATCAAAACCACCACCAAATAAGCCGATATTGTTCACATAAGAGATTCGGTCGTAACTGAACGAATAACTTTCATAATAAGCCTTGCCACCAATATACAGATGTTTGTTCATTTTGGTTAAATAACTTACTCCGAATGTTGAACAGGCATTTGAAGACTGTGATTCCAATGGCCCGTTGACCAGAAAGGGTTTATAGGACCAGGTTTTGTCCATACCCAGTTCTATACTTATCCTGTCCTGGCAATAGCCGGCATTGGAAAAGAAAATGATGAATAATGTAAACATTGCTGTTTTCATGTACTAAAGATAAATAAAAAATAAATCAAACTTCATTATCGTTACTAATCCAGAAATTCAATAAAAGAAAGAAGGTTGCATCCCAATAAGACCGCAACCTTCCGTTTTTCACTCAACCAAAAAATAAAACTTAATTCATTTACATCACAGGCACCATTTTTACAGTAAAATGCCGCAAAAAAGCTGACTCCTCAATAATCCTGAGGCCTGAATAAGTATCCCGTTTATTAAATACCTCAATGATTACCTCCGCCACATAATCTATATGGCTCTGGGTATATACCCTGCGGGGTATGGCCAGCCGCACCAGTTCGAGCGTGGCAGGAATCAGCTTATGGTCTTCATCATACTTGCCAAACATCAGCGAACCTATTTCCACGCCTCTTACACCACCCTCTACATACAACGCACCTACAAGCACCTGTCCCGGATACTGGTCAACAGGTATATGCGGCAGAAAAGCCCTGGCATCCAGGTAAACTGCATGGCCACCTGCCGGCTGCATTACCGGCACTCCGGCATCAATCAGTTTATTGGTAAGGTATTCTATACTCCGGATACGGTATTGCAGATAGCTTTCTTCCAGCACTTCTTCCAGGCCTATGGCTATTGCCTCCAGGTCGCGCCCGGCCAGTCCGCCATAAGTGGGAAAGCCCTCGGTTATCACCAAAAGATTCCTGCACTTTAATGCCAGGTTTTCATCCCTCATTGCCAGGAAACCTCCAATATTGGCAAACGCATCTTTCTTGGCGCTCATGGTGCAGCCGTCGGCATACGAAAACAACTCTTTGGCTATCTCCCTGGGTGTCTTATGCGCATAGCCTTCTTCCCGCAATTTTATAAACCACGAATTTTCGGCAAACCGGCAGGCATCAATGAACAACGGTATACAAAACTCACTGCACACCTTTCTTACCGCCTTTATATTGGCCATACTCACCGGTTGCCCGCCACCCGAATTATTGGTAACGGTTATAATCACCAGTGGTATGTTTTCAGCCCCATGATCTGTTATAAATTTCCTCAGGGCAGGTACATCCATATTGCCTTTAAACGGCGCCGGCACTGAGGGATGCTTGCCTTCTTCGCAAAGCAGGTCAATACCTTCCGCGCCCGAGAATTCTATATTTGCTCGTGTGGTATCAAACAATGTATTACTGATAAAATACTTACCCTTGCCTCCCAGTATGCTGAATAATATTTTCTCCGATGCCCTGCCCTGGTGGGTAGGTATAACATCCGGCATGCCTGTTATGGCTTGCACAGCATCCCTGAACCGGAAATAACTGGGGCTGCCTGCATAGCTTTCGTCTCCGCGCATGATGCCAGCCCATTGTGCACTGCTCATGGCCGATGTGCCTGAGTCGGTTAGCAGGTCTATCAGCACATCTTCCGAATGGATCAGGAACGGATTGTAATCAGCTTTACCCAGCAGGTATATTCTTTCTTCCCGGGTATTGAAATTGATCGGCTCAACCGACTTGATCCTGAATGGCTCTATAATTGTCTTCATATGCTGTAAAATAATCCGGCAAATGTGATGATTTCAGCGGTTGGCAAGTATGATTATAATCATTTTTCGAAACTGCATGTAATGATTCGCATCATGGTTATCACTTCCCTCCTTTATCATCTTTGCCGCAATTTCAAAAAACCTGCATACTATTTATGGTTACGGCATCCAATAGAATGACAATTAGCAAAGAAATCCTGGCGTTTATTGTTAATAATAAATTCGGTTCGGTATGCTGCACCTCCGGCAATAAGCCGCATTGCTTCAGTTGTTTTTATGCAGTGCTGGAAGAGGAAGGATGCCTTGTTTTCAAATCGTCGGAAAACTCTACCCATATGCAGATGATTGCAGAAAACAACCTGGTGGCCGGCACAATCATATCTTCAGAAATAAGCATGAGCAAAATAGAGGGTATACAGTTTGAGGGGATTATAGAAAATAAGGATTCTTTGGGCATCAGAGCGGCCAAAGCTTACTATCTGCGCTACCCGTTCGCTGTAGCCGTTCCCGGAAGGTTGTGGGTATTGGAGCTGAATACTATAAAATACACCAATACCACCAATGGCATCAAGCATAAAAAGACCTGGGAACGGTAAGCAAATAAGGCCGCACGCTAAGGCGCTAAAAAAAAATCCAATATCCACTTTAATTATCGAGGACCGCTCTGGCTTTGCAGACTTAAATTAATCACTGGCAGCTATTAATAATTGCACTTCCATTCCGGATAGACCGGAAAATTGCGTCCGTAAAACAGGCCTTTGTATACCGCGCTGTTGCGGCTTTGCTTGAGACTCTTTTTCCTGATTAAAATCATCTTTTCAAATAAGACAACCCGGTATTTTTGCAGGTTTTTCAATACCAACGATTATGGAAATAATGGCCCCTGTGGGTTCGTGGGAAAGTCTGCAGGCTGCAATTCAGGCCGGCGCAGGATCGGTATATTTCGGTGTAGCGCAGTTGAACATGAGGGTTAAGTCTGCCGCATCATTGACTATCGATGATATTCCGCTGGTTGTGGATCAGTGCAGGCCGCATGGCATACGAACCTACCTTACCCTCAATACCACCATGTATGACCACGACCGGCAGCTGGCCGGCCATATCATAGCAAAGTGTAAAGAAGCAGGCGTAGATGCCATTATAGCTGCCGACTTTGCGGTAATCAATGAATGCAAAAAGCAGGGCATGGGCCTGCATATAAGTACCCAGGCCAATGTGACCAATATAGATACTGTTGAGTTTTACTCTGCCTTCGCTGACCTCATAGTACTCAGCCGCGAGTTGACCCTTACCCAGGTTAAAAGCATAACCCGGGAAATTAAGAATCGCAACATACGTGGCCCTAAAGGCAACCTGATGCGCATAGAAGTATTTGCCCATGGCGCACTATGTATGGCGGTATCGGGCAAGTGCTACCTGAGCCTCGACAGCAACAACTCATCGGCCAACCGGGGCGCATGTGTGCAAAACTGCCGCCATAAATACCTTGTTACCGACCTGGACAATGGCAAGGAACTGGAGATAGACAATGAATATATTATGAGCGCCAAAGACCTCTGCACCATTGACTTCCTCGATAAGATTGCAGATTCAGGCGTAGCAGTGCTGAAAATAGAAGGCCGTGGCCGAAGCGCTGATTATGTTTATACCACTGTGCTATGCTATAAAGAAGCAGTGCAGGCACTGGCAGACGGCACTTATAATCAGCAAAAGACAGCAGACTGGAAAACCCGCCTCAGCACAGTCTTCAACCGCGGCTTCTGGGACGGCTACTACATGGGCCGCCAGCTGGGCGAATGGAGCGATACCGATGGCAGCCAGGCTACCCGCCGCAAAATATACCTGGGCAAGGCTGTAAAATATTACCCCCGCATAGGCGTAGCCGAATTCCTGCTGGAAGCCGCAGGGGTAGCTGTAGATGATGAACTGTTGCTGATGGGACCGGTTACCGGCATAGTAAACCAGAAAGCCACTACCATACACCTCGGCAATGGGCCCGTAGAGCAGGCCGAACGAGGCTGCAGTATATCCATTTCCTTCCCCGATAAAATACGCCCCGGCGATAAACTCTATAAACTGCTACCAACCGAATATGCCTAAAATCCTGCATCACCGCGGCAAGTGCATAGGCTGCAACATATGCTACGAAATATGGCCCATCCGCTGGCGCCTCAGCCGCGCCGATGGCAAGTGCACCCTCGTAGATGGCATTGAAAAAAAAGGCGTGTGGCAGGTAGTCATCTCCGCCGATGAACTGGCCATAAACCAGAAAGCCGCAGAGGCCTGCCCGGTGAAGATTATCAGGGTGATGGGGTGATATTGTTTAATTTGTATAAAACATTCCTTTCCTGCTTATATATTGATTTGAATAGAAAAGATTTTCAGTATTTTTACATTCAGAATCTGAACGGTAGTTTATGATGACTAAGCCGGAACATATAAATTACTGGAAAAATTCAGCAGCAAAAAACTGGAAAGCAGTTCCTGCTTTGTTTAATGCAAAGTGTTATGTGGAGGCATTGTTTTGGGCGCACCTGGTTCTGGAAAAATTATTGAAAGCACATTGGGTGAAGGATAATACAGGTAACACACCTCCCAAAATACATCACTTGATAAAACTAGCTGCACAGACAACTATTATTTTTACAAATGATGAGTTATTGTTCCTGGCTAAAATGAACGATTTACAACTTGAAGGAAGATATCCTGATTATATTAAGAATATATACAAAATTTACAGGTTAAAGGAAACAACTTTAATATTGAAAGAAGTTGATAAAATAAGGAAATGTTTACTCAAAAAGCTGCAATAGATATTGTAAAGAAATTTGCAGAGCAAATAAGTGATTCAGGTATTCACCTGAAAGGGGTAATACTTTACGGTTCTTATTCCCGGAACGAACAGCATAAATGGAGCGATATAGATGTAGCCTTGGTTGCTGATGAATTTAAAGGAGCCGGATTTTATGATATAGACCTTTATGGTAAAACACTGATAAAAAAACAGTTTCAGGATATATCACCACGCACTTACCGGACCAGTGATTTTAATCCCGAGAAAGATCCTTTTGTGGAAGAAATATTAAAGACAGGAATTGTGATTGTTTAGGCTTGCCTATGAGATCAAGCCTTGATTAGTTATCTCCGCCGATGAACTGGCCATAAACCAGAAAGCCGCAGAGGCCTGCCCGGTAAAGATTATCAGGGTGATGGGGTAAGGATTGTTCACGACTCCAACAATATTTTCACCCAAATCACAATCTCCAACTTCCTCGGCCAGACCCTCCTTACCCGCAATAATTACTCAGAGCAGGTGGATGTAAATGTAGCTGATCTGCCACAGGGAGTGTACCTGTTAAAAATAAACGGGAGCGAGGTAAGGAAGTTTGTAAAAGAATAGTATAAGCATTATCAAAAAATATTTACATGGAAATACTTTGAATAAATATTTTTGGCATAATTATTGCTGTTTCTTTTTAACAAAACCTTTGTTTATGACACATCCTGTATTTGTCAGACTCCTTGCCTTCACTTGTTTGTTCCTGGCCTTTACTGCACCCTCAGGGGCGCAAATCATTACTACTGTTGGTGGCACTGGCACTGTAGGCTATACCGGCGATGGCGGCCCGGCCATGGCGGCAGAAATGTCGCCGGCTGCTGTGGCAATGGATACCGCCGGTAATCTCTATTTCTCCGATCAGGCCCATAGCTGCGTAAGGAAGATAAATACAGCAGGCATTATTTCTACCGTTGCCGGCAACGGATCTATTGGTTACAGCGGCGATGGCGGACCAGCTACTGCAGCTGAGTTCAATGGCCTGATAGGCATAGCCGTTGACCTCGCAGGCAATATTTACATTGCCGATGGCTTCAATAACCGGGTACGTAAAGTAAATACAGCCGGCATTATAACAACAGTTGCAGGTTGCGGACTTGCAGGCTATTATGGCGATACAGGCCCTGCATTATCTGCAGGCATCAATTTCCCCAGCGACGTAGCTGTTGATGCTTCAGGCAACCTGTATATATGCGACTTCGGTAATTTTTGTATCCGCATGGTCAATACATCAGGAATCATCACTACTGTTGCAGGGAATGGCATGATGGGCTATTCGGGCGATGGCGGCCCGGCCACTGCTGCTGAGTTGACGCCAAATAATGTCAATATAGATGCTGCCGGGAATATCTACATAGGTGATGGCGGCAATAATTGCAGCAGGATGGTAAATACATCCGGTATCATCACCACCATTGCAGGTGGCAGTACCGCAGGATTCAGCGGCGATGGCGGGCCTGCTACTGCAGCAGAGCTTAATAGCCCTGGCACGATAATAAAAGATGCGTCAGGTAATTTGTATATTCCTGATGCCGGCAATAACCGAATCAGGAAAATAAACACCACCGGAATAATTACCACATTTGCGGGTGATGGCATAAGCGGGTTCTCCGGAGATGGCGGACCGGCAACAGCAGCAGCCATCGGCGGTTCGGGAGCAGCGGTAATAGATGCTGCAGGAGCTATCTATTTCCCGTCGGGCAACCGTATCCGTAAAATCAGCAGCGGAACGCCCAATATCATCTGGGGCAGCGCCATCTTTACAGGCCCGTCTATTACAGATTCTACCTGCAAAGTATGGCTCATAGAGTATGACTCTGCTACCACCACACTCACTGCTATTGATTCCACCACTACCTGCATAGTAAGCAACGCCTCCTTCTATGAATTCAATGGCGAACCCAACCATAATTACCTCATAAAAGCGGCTCTGGTCAGTGGTCCAGATTCCGGCAGCGGCTATGTGCCCACCTATCATTCATCCAGCTTTTACTGGGATACCGCCACCTATGTAAACCATACCGGTGGTAATGACGGCAATGAAAATATAACCATGCAATATGGCACGGTTACCGGCGGCCCGGGATTTATTGCCGGGAATGTAATGTCGGGGGCCAACAAAGGAACTACTACACTTGCTCCCGTGCCCAACATGCTTATTTTACTCCGCAATGCCGCCAATCACCTCGTAGCCTTTACCCATACCGATGCTAGTGGAAATTACTCTTTCAGCAACCTCGCCAATGGCAACTATAATGTATACCCTGAAGACCTCGGCTATACCACTACGCCTGCTGTGAACCTGGATGTAACCAGTACCTCAGAGTCGGTAACCAATGTAACTTTTGTGCAGCACACCATCTCAAAAACTATTACCCCTGGCTCCAATGGCGTAACCAATATACTGCTGAATAAAACACTTTCCATCTACCCCAACCCTGCTTCATCATCAATCATTATAAACTCAGCAGAACCGATTACAGGGATTGCAATCTCCAACCTCCTCGGCCAAACCCTGATTAACCAAAACAACAACTCAAAACAGGTACAGGTAGATGTAACTGATTTACCGGCAGGTGTGTATCTGGTAAAAATAAATGGCACAGATGTAAGGAAGTTTATAAAGCAATAAGTATATTTATGAAATACACTTATTACTCACTACTTTTCATTATTACCTTAACGTTGTTGCAGTTACAGATGATGTAGTAACCGTTACACTTTGGAAAAATGAGGGAGAAGGATCCATATAGGTTTTAGTAGTGCCTATTATTTCATCATCATCTTCATCATAATTATATCCCTGGTATAAGATTGCTGTATCTTTATTATTAGCAAATACATACATTATGATATATGATATGTTTATCGTTGGTTTGTCTGTAAAGATTTTATTTATCACCTGGGGGTTAATCTGATAAGCATTATATGCCTGAGATTGATTGGTAACAAAATTACTGATCAGCGTATTAACATTTTTTGCACCTGCTGAGGTATAACTAAGCTGGGTAGGATTTGATATATTACCCAATAATCCAACAATATCACAGGCTTGCGGACATAATCCGGTATTGTCTTGCTGAAACAGGATAGACTTATCAGCGATGGTGATACCGGTTGATTTAACGGTTGCTGGTGTCATAAGGAAACTATTATTGCCGGCAGCATCCGCAGCATCTATTATCCAGCAATTTGTAGTCAAAAAAGTTTGTGTAATACTATTTTCTGTACTGATGCAATAAATGTTAAACGGAATCTGGTTCGGATTTATATCAAATTTGTTTATGCCCGACTTTATTTGGGAAACAGACGTAACTGTTTCAGAGGTAACAGCATTTCCACTAAAACTTCCGCTATCATTACCTCCCTTATGGTCATTATCTACATTACCTTTAGGGCTATTATCATTTTTACAACTTGTACCGATAAGACTAATTCCGCAAATCAGCAGGCAAAAAACGAGTATTTTTTTCATACGCAAATTTTTTTTTTGACATTATCAGGTTAAGAATGTTGCAAATATAACTATTCTGGATATTTTTGTGAAAATATTTTAAATAAAATTATTATCTGATGGTTAAACTCTGCAATAATATTGTATTTGTTGTTTTATGTATTTTTATTGGTTCTCATTCTGCTTTTGCGAATGACCTGTCAAACAAAACAAATGAACTATGGACCAGGTTCAATAAGGAAACTACGATAGAAGCGCAGGTAGGCACCCTATTTGAAATAACCGATTTTTATAGTCTCAGCCAGGATTATGATAGTCGGGACAGTACGCTTAGCCTGGCTGTTGAAATTGCTAAAACGGCAAATGATGAGTCGCTGGAAGCAAAAATTTACATCAAATATTTTGAGGCCGACGAATTTCCGTCAACTGTTTTATCGGAAAAATATTCAACCCGGCTGCTATACCTGGGAAACAGTAAAAACAACAATGAGTGGCTATATTTCGCCTATACTGCTCTTGCAAAAAATTACCTGTACAATAAAGTCAGTCAGCAAGCGCTGCTCAATGCCAACAGGGCTTTTCAGTATGTGAATATGACAGGGAATAATGAATTAAAAGCCAGGTGCCTGCTGCTGCTCGGTGATTGTTCCGGACCTCTGAACCTGAAAATTGAGGCTTTCAGGGATTATTGTGAGGCGCTTAACATTGCCCGTAATGATGATGATTCCTCGCTTGAATTTACATGCTACCAGAGACTATATGACTTTTACAGGCTGATCAATAATTTTGAAAAGGCATTTTATTTCAAGCGCCTGCAACTGGCCTCCTCTCACATCCGTCAGCCTGAAGATTCAATAAGACTGATGCAGCTTAAGAATGATCTCGCAAATATTTATTACCTGACCAACAACCCTAAACAAGCCATTAAAATCACACATGAAGTAATCAGCTTTGCACTGCACCATAAGTTAACCGTTCTTAAAGATGCAGCGTTTACCATATACAGAAGTTACCTGATTAATAACAACGCATTCAATGACCTCTACAATTTATATATCAATGAATACCCGGGAGAATTAAGCATAATGGCAAAGAACCAGCCTGTTTTATTTTACCGCATCAATGCCTATATTCAGGAAGCAAAAGGCAATATCGATTCCGCTGCTGCTTATTATAAAATGGCAGAAGATGGCATGACCGCACGGGTAAAAGATAAAATAGTTTTATCCAACTTCTTCATGAGGTATGGACAGTTTTTTCTGAGGATAAACAATCTGGAAAATGCAAAAAGCAAGTTTGAAGAGTCGCTGCAGTATGCCGCAGGGGCCGGTTATTACCCTTTTGCACTGCAATCAACCCATTACCTCGATTCGATCAGCAATGACCGGAAAAATTATGAGGTGGCCTACAAATATGCCAAATTATACAAGCTCTATTCCGATAGCCAGGCTACTGCATTGAAAGATGACGAGCTGCTGCGGATGGAAATCAATAATGAAGATAACCAGCACAAAATAGATGAACAGAAAGAAGAATTGCATACAGAAAGGAAGCACAGTATTCAATATATAGGCATTACCATTTTCATTGCTACAACATTTGTTATTCTGGCAATGTTGGGGTCATTTAAAGTCCCGAAAATATGGATCAAGCTCATCGGTTTTTTCTCCTTTATACTGTTGTTTGAGTTTATTATTATGATAACTGATGCCAAAGTAGAGGTACTGACCCACGAAGAACCCCTTAAAATACTAGCCTTTAAAATCCTGATCATAATCATTCTCACTCCCATCCACCACTGGCTGGAGCACAAAGTCCTGGAGTACCTCTACGAACATAAACTTTTAGAAACTACGAAACTTAAATTAAAGCATGTTTTTTTAAGAAAACCCCATCACAAAAATGAAGAGCCGGAGCCTGAAAATAAACCCGAATAATCACTTTAAGCTTTGATAGTTTCCGGCTACTTCCCCACCGTCTGCATATAAATCAGCCCTACATTAAAGTGCACCGGTTCCGTCTTTTGCGTGCTCAGGTTCACTGCATCAATTATCTCCGCCATATGGCTGGCACATTGCCCCATGTAGTGGGTTTCGGTGGCTTTAAACCCAATGTAAGTCAGGAAATTATACTCCTCCTTCGACCATAAAGAAATATAAGGCCGCTCACAACTCCCGTTGCCCGACCACAGCACACCATTGAAAAACTGCTGCACCCGCCTCAGGTATTTATCGGCTTCAGCAGGCTGGTCTTTTTTGCGGTAGTAATACATCAGTTCCCTGTTCAGCGTGGGGTTCAGCGGGTTCACCTTCACCAGTTCCAGCCCGTAACTGATGCCATCATCTATATTGCCGCTGGCCTTCATTTTCATCTCATTGATATCATTGTAGCTGAACGCATTGTAGGTAGGCTGTGCCGAATAGCCAATTATCAGCATAAACATTTCCTCAGCGCTCAGGCTCCTGTCATCGGTCAGAAACCTTTTAAGCAGTGCGTGGTAATAATACGGATTTCCGGTAGTCAGCGCCAGCCCCTTCAGCGAATCAAATTTATTAAGCGCGGCAGCATTCCCTCCCGGGTTTTTCTCCTTTACCGCTGAGGTGCCAAAATCACGCAATTTGTTTTCCCCTTCCTGAACAGCAATTATTTTATTAATCGCATCAATGTGCGTTCTTGTTTCAGCATCACCGGGAGAAAGTGCAATTGCCTTCATCAGCAATTCTTTGGCCTTGCTATAGGCGTGCATTCTATCGCTCAGGTAGATACCGTAATCCTTGTAAATCTCAGCATTGGCAGAATCCATCTTCAGCGCAAGATCATAAAATGCGCCCGCTCTTGCACTTTCCGATGGCATCGCTGCAAGGTTATTCGCATGTTCCAGGTAGGGCCCGGCGCTGTTAGGGTTTTTTCTCAGGTTTTTATCAAACAGGTTCTCTTCCTTCTCTACCGCCTTTTGGTTCTTCTTATCATCCTTACCATCCTTTGCAACACCATTAATGGCCAGCAATAAAAACCAAACAAAAATAAAATACGGTTTCATTTCAATCAATTTAACTTCCTTATTCTGCCCCTCTCATAAGCCTCGCCCGAAAATACCCTCTTCTACATAACCCCTATACTTTAGACTTACGACTAATTACTAAAGACTCCCTTCCACTCTATTTTCAGACTAAATTCTTGATACTAAATACATCCTTCCGCTCTTACTTACAACTTTAGACTTATGACTTTAGACTTACGACTTTAGACTCAACTAATATTTCTCCCGCTTCAATCTCTTTTGCCTGAACCATGCAGCAACCAGGAGTGATAGTATGGATAATATCGCCACCCACGCCCATACCGGGAAAACCGGAGTATCGCCCGATGCATAACTGTGCAATCCTTTCGAAAGGTAATAATTAACCCCGAAGAAAGTCATCAGCACACTCGCATAGGCCAGTACAGCCGCCACATTGAAAATAAACTCCCGTAACATGGATGATGCAAACCTAAGGTGCAGCACAATGGTATAGGTAATAACTATCACCAGCGCCCACGTCTCTTTTGAGTCCCAGCCCCAATACTTACCCCACGACTCATTGGCCCATATACCTCCCAGAAAAGTACCTACCGCAGCCATAAACACACCAATCGTCAGGTTCATCTCATTGATGTTGGTGAGCTCCTTGGTTATCATATCCAGCCTCCGGTAGTTCTTGTTGTTCTTAAACACGTAGATGAACATATTGATGAGCCCGAGCACAAAACCCAGCCCAAGGAAACCATAACTGATAGTGAGGGTGGCTACGTGTATAATGAGCCAGTACGATTTAAGCACCGGTTGCAGATTGGTCAGTTGCGGGTCATAATCACTGTGGCTGGCTGTCATCAGTATAAAGAAGGCAAGCAATGTAGTAGCCGCCAGTGTGATCTTTGAATTGCGTATGAAGCAGAAACCCGCCAGCAATCCACCCCACCCTATCAGCAGCAGTGCCTCATAACCAGTGCTCCAGGGTGCATGTCCGGTAAGGTACCACCTCAGTATCAGTCCGTAAGTATGATAAAGGAAAGCAGCCGCCAGCAGGGCTATACTGATGTTGAGCAGCCAGGTTATCACTTTGTTCTTTTTAGTACTCAGTATATCTAAAAATGCCAGCAACAACAATACCATACTCAGGGTTGCATACCAGTCTCTGAGGTTCGTAAATATTTTCGACTTGTTGTAGCTGATCTCATAATTCACCATTGTGGGCGATGGTATGGCGCTCGCCATTGTGCTCTGCCGCTGTATACTGTTGATGTATTCCCACAGTTTATCTGCCCGGCTGTAGTCGTTTGTTTTGCAAGCCTTATACACCTCCTGCAAATAAAGCCCCATTATGTTGTGTATACAGAACACATTCAGTTGCAGGTCATCATTCAGAATTTTCAGGCTGCCGGTTATTGGCAGCCGGGCCAGCGAGTCGTCCCAGCTCACCCAGCTCCCGTTCGTGTTATACTGAGTAGGAAACATCTTCAGCATACTGCCGTTGAAAACCATCATCGTTACATTGGCCCGCTCATCTACCTTAATGATTTCTTTATCAAATGCATTCTGCTCTGCTGCTTTTTTCCTGAACGAATTCTCGGCTATCTGCGCCAGTTTATAATTTCCCTTTTCATCAAAGAAATCATTGAATGCCGCATAGCTGCCTGTAATGCCCACTACCTCCTGCACCGATTTCTCCCGTATATAAATGATCTTCTGTGTTTTCCAGAACTCCGTATTCAGCGGCATATCCATAAAAATCTGCACTGCACCCATTTTGCCCACCCCGTCTATATCAAATACATCCTTCCTCGATATTTTATGCAGTACATCATAGGCCAGCGTATTCACCGGTTCAAAGCGGCCATTTACAGTTTGCACCAGCAGGTGCCCGAATTTATCTGCCTCAGCCACACTTACATGTTTTATCTCTGTAGTCTGGGCAAAGCTGTTCAGCCCTATCACCAGCAATATTATAGTAGTAATAATACCTGCTTTACGTTCCTGCCTTATTTTCTTTATAGACCGTCTCAGCAGATAGAAACGCGAATTCTTATTCAGCAATGTAAGCAGAAAACCCAGCCCCATCAGGAAGTAACCTGCATACGTAACCATAGTCCCGTTCTGGTCATGATTCACCGATAGCACTGTGCCCATTTCATCAGGGTCATATGAGGTCTGGAAGAAGCGGTAGCCCCGGTAATCAAGCACGTGGTTCATAAATATTTTGTGGGGTTCTTTTACATTATTGGCGCTGTCTATCAGCGTCACTTCGCTCAGAAACGATGACGGGCTGCTCGACCCGGGATACCTTTCCAGCACAAAACGGTCCAGCTTAAGCGAGAAAGGTATATCTACTTCCTTCTCGCCATAGGCCATTTTTATGTCCATACCCTCAATGCCGGCATCCTGAAAGTTCGAGATGTAACCCGATCCGCCCAGCACCTGCGCATTGTGTTTTATACCATTAATGGTCACATCCAGCAGCAATGCATCCGGCCCGCCTTCCCCTTTTCCAGCTATCAGGTGCTTGGTAGCTTTTGTATACAGTTTCTTGAACACAAATACCGGCCCGCCCAGTTCATACAGGCACTTTTCTTTAAATTCCTTTTCCACATCCCGGGTTATGGTATCTTTTGCCATTGATGGCATAGCGGTGCGGTTTATGTCAAATGGCGAATTGATCATTAATTTGCCGTCCTTCTCTGTTATTCTTATGGCATCTGTCCGTGTATTGTTATTGAATGCAATCATAAACTGCCCCATATCCTTAATCTCTCCGTCTTCAACAAATACTGTCTGCCTGCCCCCGGCACCCGGCACCACCACGCCCAGCATAGATTTGCCGCCGGGCATATTTTCTTCAATGGTATCTACCGCATTTTTAAGTACGCCTTTATAGTCAAACTCTATCTTCCCGTTCTGCTTCGTATCCACAGCCAGGTGAAAAGGGCTGTTCAGCACCTGGCTCATATGCACCGGCACATCACCAATATATTTACCGGCCTTGTCAGTTGCCTCAACCCTGAAGTAAAGATCCGATGTATACATACTGCTGGCAGCCTCACCGCTCCGTATGTGCATTGTACCATTGTAGCCGGTATACCTGGTAACCGCAGCCCCAATTATAATCACAATAAAGGCACTGTGAAAAAGAAAAGCCGCAGCCTTCTCCTTACTGAACATCCTGTACTTCTTGATGCTCCCGGTAAAATTGAGCACCAGCAGCAGCAGCAGAAACTCAAACCACTTGGCATTATACACCAGGTGCTTCGCAGTCTCTGTGTCATACTTTTCTTCAATAAAAGTAGCCGACCCTATGGCCATGGCAAATATCAGCAGGAACAGAACTGTTGATTTCGACGAAAAAATAAAATCCAGCAATTTTTTCACTTTTAATTGTTTTAGGTTTTGAATTATGTTGTGGCACTCTTAAAATATTCAAGGTAATCGCTGATGATATGCCTTATTTTCTGAGGCTGAAGGATGGCAATTCTTCTCGCCCTTTTTTCAATCAGTTTTTCTTTCTGGAAGTCCGAGAGCTGCCTCGATACCTGCTCCGGTGTGGTGCAGGCAAGGCTGGCAATATCTTCACGGGTAAAATATTCGGGCATTTCATTGGCGCTGTTCACTCCGAATTTACCATACAGGTAATGCAGCACGCTGGCAATTTTCTCCCGCAGGTTCATCTGCGAAATGCTCATCAGCCTGTAGGTACTTTCGCTGTGTTCGTTGCTGTAAAACTGCATCAGGTCATAAAGCATGTTGGGGTTCGATACATACATCTCCTTCATGATGTCGTTGGCGAAGAAGCATACTATCGAATCAATTTTGGCATCAGCCCCGAAAGTGTAATAATTATTGTCAAACCCGGCATGCCCGAACACCTGCCCGTCGCAGGCAAAGCTCACAATTTCCACCTCATTGTGCGGCCTCAGAATAAACTCCTTCACCATGCCGCTCTGCACAAAAAAGATCCCCAGTATAGGGTTGCCTACACTAAAGATAGAATGGTCTTTTTTATACAGTGCCTGATATTTCTCCTCTTCAAGAAAAGCCGCCCACTCAGGAACGAAATTTTTTTTGATGAGGCAGGAATTATTCGGGCATAGTGCACAACTTATACTTTTCAATTAAAAAGGGATTTGATGGCAAAATGTTCCTGCTGGTATCAGATACAAAAGTATCAGGTGAGCCACCCATTAAAAATGAGAGTAGTCAGCCCAAATGATGATAGTAATCATGCAGGACAAAAAGGTCGTTTTTCAGATTTGCGTGCACAAACCCAAAACACTGAAAATAACCACCGGGTATCTATATGAGGCTATGTTACCACCATTCCTCCTGCTGTTTGGCTGAAGAAGCATTGCCTGCCCTGAAGATTAGCTGACCCTTAGGAATCGGAGGGAAGGGGCACCGTAAGCGTTTTGAAAATCTATCTGGCTTGCCTTTTAAATCCCTGTTCAAAAACCCAAAAAACGGAAATCGGTAGAGACGCAAGATATTGCGTCTTCGCATGATATTGCGTCTTCGAATGCCCATCCGGCACAACCCGGCAAAGCAACACATCGTAGGGGCTGGGCTTGCCCCTGCCCAGGGATACGCCCGGCTACCCACTGATCGAAGCTCGAGCTTAGTCCTGAATAATGGAAGGGTCTCGCTTCCGAATCAATAACCCCATTGTTCCCCAAAGTTGCCAGCCGAAACTGCAAATTCCGCTCTTCCGAATGTTCCGCAGGGCATCCGGAAGTGCAGATAAAATCCCTCCTCCGAAGGTATTCAAAGAATTATACCTGAAAATCCCACACAAAAGCCGATACCCTCCGCTATCTGCCGCTGCACTGTAACAAACTCCTATGAGCAACCTGCCAGCCTGAACAAGCTCACCAATTTATACGAAAATCCGATAATTCTTCTTCGTGCGCCATAGCTTTTTTTATCAAGGGCCGTAGTTTTAACGAAGGCTACGGGCGAAGGATCATTAATCTTGGAAATTCTGATCAAAAATAAATATGCCTGATAATTAGGATTTTCCAATTAATACCCATATCTTTGTTCCGAATTTTTTTATTGATTATGATTTATTAAACTGTGAAACAATTTTTCTCCAATTTACCAAGAATTCCAGGCTACATTATACCCTAATTATACCCGAAATATACCTTTTTATACCTTTTTATACCTTTTTATACCTTTTTATACCCTATTATACCTGATTATACCCTATTTTTCATAATAAATATTAGTAATAAATATTGATAACCAATATTCTAAACATAACATAATTATCAACCTAATTTCAATTATGCCCTAACTTTAAAACAAAATGATTTAATAGAAATATTTTTTCTATTTTCACATTACCACATTGCCACATTGCCACATTACCACATTGCCACATTGCCACATTGCCACATTGCCACATTGCCACATTACCATATTACCACATTACCACATTACCACATTACCACATTACCACATTACCACATTACCACATTACCACATTTTCACATTGCCACATTACCACATTGCCACATTACCACATTACCACATTGCCACATTACCACATTACCACATTGCCACTTTGCCACACTACCACATTACCACATTTTCACATTAATTAGTGAGATAAGATGAGATAATCAGAAATTAATTTATATTAGCCACCAGCAATGGTTTCAGCGATTACCATTATCCCATCGCGTTTTTTCAAGACCATGGGATAAGCACTTTAAAGAATATACGAAAAGGTGTTCCTGATAATGTATGCAGCACAGGAGGGAAGAAAGTGGCTATATTGGTAATAAACTTTGTGGCCTTTATTTATAATTTATAACAAATAGTTGAATACCGCCTTTTTTGTGCCCATTGTATCCTTGAAGTCCCTTGTGGTAAAAAACCTTCTTTAATTTATAGAATTTGCGGTTTCATAGGTACAAAATAATTCAAAGTGCGTTTGCAATCGGTTTCCTAATCCCTAAAAAATGAGACAACATGAGATAATCAGATATTATTTTATATTAGCCACCAGCAAGGGTTTCAGCGATTATTATTATCCCATCGCGGTTTTTTAAGCGAATGAGATAAGCACTTTAAAGTATATACGAAAAGGTGTTCCTCATAATGTATGCAGCACAGGAGGTAAGAAAGTGGCTTAATTGGTCATAAACTTTGTGGCCTTTATTTATAATTTATAACAAATAGTTGAATACCGCATTTTTTGTGCCCATTGTATCCTTGAAGTCCCTTGTGGTAAAAAACCTTCTTTAATTTATAGAATTTGCGGTTTCATAGGTACAAAATAATTCAAAGTGCGCTTGCTACCGGCTTTATTTGAAGTCATTATGGTTGTCATAGAAAATCAATCTCTGTTTTGCAATATGATAGTAGAAATCAATAACAAGTAATTAATTACTATAATTTGCAACTACCCGCCTGATAACGTAGAATATCAGGTATGTGGAGACAAGCGTTACTACTATCTGCAAGTCGGCATAACTTCCTATAGAAAGCATTATCAGATATCCCCCGAATATTGTCCCTGAAAGATTATAGGCCGATGAATAAAAATTGGTGGAATTCCATAAAATAGCGATAAACGCGCCAAATAACAAACTTCCTATTAAAACGCCAAACCACCCGAAATCAAGGTACAACTCACCTGCAACAGTCATATTAATGGAGTTATTGATAATCCCGTACTCATTAATTCCTCCGGCTCCTATCTGAACTGCGAACCACGCTCCCAATTGTATTATTGGCTTATCCGGCCATAAAAACCTGGGTATAAACGCAATCAAAATGGGGGCCGAGGCTCTTCCGTTATATGGCCCGTTATTACGCTCCACCAGCATAACTATATTGGTCATCTGTGCCACATTTGCGCTTCTTGACAAAAGCCCTGATGAGGCATTCTTATCCTGATCATCTGAATATGTAACTGTCGTCAATTTAGCTTGCTCCTGAAAAACACTGATAAAATTGGCCCTGTATTTAGGTAAAGCATTAAAAACACTCCCGTAAATAATAAGAATAAATACAAGGGGCAATACCCTGTAACTGAAAATATATTTTATACTGCCTTTTCCTATAAAATAACCGGTAAATAGGTAGAATGTAGGTAATATGAGCTCAAATCTCAGGTAAGATGTCAATAATGAAAAGTAGGTTTCCAGCAAGTATAAGGTTATTGCATATACTGCATATGTTCTATTGTTTTCTTTCGCCCATAACCTTGAATAGAATAATATGCCTATTGTATTCAACAACACGAAAAATTTACCAAATTGATTGCCCCTGACATTAAATCCCTCACCTACTATAAACAATAAATTTTCTATTAATAAAAACATAAACATATACTTCAATATGTTCCTGTTTTTAATTTCAAAGCTTATCTTAGGGATTTTTTTATTTATATACATATTGTAGCCTATGATAAACATGGTACTCGAAATGCACCAAATGGTGGAGGCATCTAAGATATATCGTGGAATAATATAATTATATGTCTTTATGCGTACCCCGGATTCAACCAATTGCACCAAACTTATATTGCCAATATTCACTATTATCACACCTAAATAATAAATAAATAAAGGGCTTATAGGATTCAGTTTTTTTCTTACATGTATAAATATAAGCAACAGGCAGTGAACCGTCAATAATGCATACATATCTGTCCCGGAGACAAATATGGAGGCAACCATATATAAAAATAGAAAAAAAACGTTGATCATTAAGCTGGTTTTCTGGATATATTCACTATATATATTTATTTGTAAATATATTATTATTTATTTATAATAT
>CAILLK010000086.1 GCA_903835005.1 uncultured Bacteroidota bacterium
ACCAATTACCTATTTTGCCATCAATACATGCGATGCCTTCAGCATCGGCAAAACTCCTAGATTGATTACTATAGACATTTAATCCCTTCGGGATTATTATCTTACCAATAATATGGAGCATCATAGAGCCTATTAAGCCATTGAACTCACGTTAACCTCGCTACGGGATTCATGGACCCTGGTGCTTTACTTTTATCTTGGAAAAAGGCAGACTCCAGAAAAAAGCTTTTTGATTGAATTATCCCATGTCCCTTAAAAAACGAAATGGATAATGTTAAACGCTGAAACCCTTGATGGTGGCTTATATAAAGCAATTTATGATTATCTCATCTTATCTCATCTAGTGTAGAATTGGGCGTTTTTTTTGCTGTTCCAGTTGCCCTTCGGAACAACCGGAAAGAACTTAAATGATAATACGAACGTATTACAAACTCACCACCAGTGCATTTGCGCTACAAACGTGAGCGTGGGCTATTAGCACCCTAGAGCGCCGAGTCCGCCAACTTCGGAACTAAATTTCAGTGTGGTGGTTTTTGAGACTCGGCTGCGACTTCTTGAAACTTCAGCTTTTAGCTTTAATTGAGCAAAGAGAGATTTAGCTGAGACTTAATATTTGTGAGGATTTTGTTTGGTTATCCCATTGTCTCAAAAAAACGCAATGAGATAATGATAAGCGCTGAAACCCTTGCTGGTGGCTGATATAAAGCAATTTATGATTATCTCATTTTATCTCCTATTTGAGGTATTGGGAGTTTGGTTGTTATAACTTCAATAGCCTAAATCAACGAGAATGTTTGTGTGTCTGAATCCCGAGCAGGCACAAAGCCCTACGATTAACTCAGGATGAAATAAAGATTGTTTCATAGATAAATAAGTTTATATTTTTGGTTAAATTTGGGTCAAAGATAAAGTGTATTATTGGAATATCCTAATAAATTAGCATTTTTATTTTCTGCTTGGATGCAGGGGAGCGCCCTTTTGATTGTTAAACGTTCTGTTCCTTCGATTTACGCTCAGGAGGTTCTACATTCATCAACAAAACGGAATGGGAAATAAGCACTTTTGCCATTTTGAGATGGAAGGTAGCAACTGGAACGCAGAAACACCGGGTCCAGATGTGTATAATCTGGTATTCATTCCGGTGTTTTTTGAGTCCCTGACTTTGCGGCCTTAACACGGGTTGCAAATCCGCCGCCAATATGTCGGATTATAAATCCCAACGAACGGAGACCTTCACTGTAGCCATCGCCAAAGCTATGGGTACAGATAAAAGATATGGCTACAAATAAAATAGTTTCGGCCATGCTGAAAAGAGTTTACCTGCTAAAGGTGCAGAATGGAATATCCGGAAGTGCGCAGGTATTTCTATCATTCACCGAGGATGCACCGAAATATCTGTTGTTACAACTTTAATGAGTTGGGTTTGCTAATCAGTGATCAGATTAGTAGTATCTGCTCATGATTATCATTTTTAAACTATAATTGAAACCTGTTTATCCAGCTCAGTAAAGTGATGACGTACAGGAGCGCTATGCAACGGCTGCTTAATAGATGCCTGAATGTTGGCAATATATGTTTTCTGGTTATTTATTTCTTCGCCGATGAAAACAGAGTACTCACCGTTAGTTTATATAATTTCAGTTTTCAAAGCTTACTTTTGTATGAAAATTGTAAACAATGAAAGTATCTTATATTCTTTTAGGTGTGCTGGCGCTGTTGCTGCTGTGGAGCGGATGCAGTTACAATAGTATGAATACCGGCAGAATCAATATGAACCAGAAATGGGCCAATGTGCAATCGCAATACCAGCGGCGGGCGGACCTGATACCCAACCTGGTGGCCACCGTGAAGGGGGCAGCAGATTTTGAAAAGTCGACTTATATACAAACAGCTCTGGCACGTGCGGGCGCGCTGCATTCGGCCATCAGCAATGTAAGCGCTGACCAGCTTACTGCAGCTAAAATGGCGGAGATACAGAAGGCATCGGCTGAGGCACAGAGCGCCGCAAGGATGGCTATAAATGTAGCTGTAGAGGCTTATCCGCAACTGAAAGCCAACCAGAACTTCCTCTCACTGCAGGACCAGCTTGAGGGTACTGAAAACAGGATCAATGTGGCCAGGAACGATTTTAATAAGTCGGTTGCCGATTTTAATATCAGTGTTACTTCATTCCCAGGCAATCTGCTGGCCCGGCTATTCGGGTTTAAAGAGCAACTGATGTTCCAGGCAGATGCGGGAGCGGAGAACGCACCGAAAGTACAGTTCTGACCTATAGATACAGGGCAACGATGTAAATGTATGCAAGGAAATTGAACCTCATGGAGTGCACACAGGCATACACAAAATGCACAATATCCTTTAGTTTTGAAATAAGGATCACAAAGATTAGTTTCAATAAAATTGCTTTTTATCACCGGCGCAGTTTAAATACTTACTTATGTTTTCATTGTTTGCAAAGAAGCCCATACTTGATAAGGCATCGCAGGATAAGATAGTAGCCGGTATAGTTCAGGCTGAGCGCAATACCAGCGGTGAGATAAGGGTGTATATGGAGCATCATTGCAGCTATATGGACCCGATGCACCGCGCTAAGGAAATATTCGGAAAGCTGAAGATGACCAGGACCGCAGCACGCAATGCCATTCTCATCTATATAGCGCTTACCGACCGGCAGTTCGCCTTGTTTGGCGATGTGGCGATATATGAGAAAGCGGGTGGGGCGGAGTTCTGGAAAAGCGCTGCAGACCGGCTGACAGGCCATCTGAAGAAAAAGGAGGTGGCAGATGGAATAGTGAACTGCATACATGAACTGGGCAAAGCGCTGGCGGCGCACTTTCCGCCCGACCCGGGAGTAAAGAAAAATGAATTGCCTGACGAAATAGTATTTGGGAAATGATGAAAACGATAAAAAACGGGTTGCGGATAACAGGGTTTGCGGTGCTGCTGCTGCTAATGACCGGGCTGAGGGGCTTTGCAGATGATAAGGACTATCCGGACAGGCCAAACCCGCCGGCGCTGGTGAATGATTTTGCGCAGATACTGAGCCAGGACCAGGTATTGGAACTGGAAAACAAGCTGGAAGATTTTGCCCGGACCACATCGAATCAGATCACTATTGTGACCATGAAAAACCTGGGCGGACATGATGTGGAGGAATACTCGGTAGAGGTATTTAACCGCTGGGGGCTGGGGCAGAGTGATAAGAATAATGGCGTGCTGCTGCTGGTATCGATGGACGATCATAAGGCGTGGATAACGGTGGGGAAGGGCCTGCAGGGTGTACTAACAGATGCGCAGTCGGGTATAATATTCAGAAATGAGCTGCGGCCGGCTTTTAAGGCCGGAGACTATTACAAAGGCCTCTATGACGCTACCGATGCGATTATAGCCATTACCAGGGGCGAATATAAAGCGGACGGACTGCACAGAGGCGAACATGATGCGCCGCTGACGGCGATAATTATCTTTATTATTTTTATCATTATCATTATCCGTATCATAAGAGGTGGCGGCAGGGGTGGCGGCCATTATTACAGCAGGGGTGGCTGGGGCAGTTTTTTCACGGGAATGTTCCTGGGAAATATGCTGGGCGGCTGGGGTGGTGGTGATAATGACAGTGGCGGCTGGGGCGGCGGCGATGGTGGCGGCTTTGATGGTTTTGGCGGAGGAAGCACTGATGGCGGCGGGGCAGGAGGGAGCTGGTAAAACCCTGATACATAGTGGTGCCCCACTTTCAAAGCGGAGCATAACTATAAAGGAATACATTGATACCTAGTTATTCTTTGCACCTTGCTCAATCCATAATAATATCAGCTTTTGCCGGCTGGCCGAAAGGGCAGGCAAAGGGGGCTTGGGCATCTGGGCGGTACCGTTTCCGTTCACTTCGGAATAGAGCAGGCTGGATGATGGGTTAGTTACAGAAATGAGGCTGCGGGAAGTAACAGTGATGTAGGCTACAGCACTGTCCAGGTCACATTCCTGATTCACACTGTTTGCTCCGAGATGGCAACTGCTGTTGATGACACAGTAAGTGGTGAGTATGGGTATGATATCATTTCTGAAACTTACAGATGGTGCAGGTGGAGATGGGTGGGTGCAGGAAACCGCCGCCATGATACCTGATAGCACCATGGCAGCGATAAACAATCTGTTTTTTCTATTGCTCATAACGGAACATATCGGGGATATGGCTTGCCAGCGTATCTGCAACAGCTACATTTAAGGTCATACCATCAGTGGCATTCTCTGTAGTCATATTGGATAGATTAGAAAGTAGTTTGCCATAGTCGCAAAGGATATGCACATAAACCGTACTGCCCTTGGTAACAATATATAAAGGATAAGAAGAGTAAGCGCCTGTGCCCCTGGTTGGCAACATTACCTGGTTGGCTGAAGTGAGGCTGTTGGGTATCTGATAATTCAGCGTTACCGGATTATTTCCTGTATGGCCGCTTGTTGTATCCAGCAAACCTTTAATGATCATTCCGTAATACCCCATAGATGTAGAACCCATCCACATACCGGATTCAAAAGGATAGGGTACACTGTCATTTACAAATTGTGTGGTTGGAGCCAGCGCATTATCGGCAGAACTCAGCCCCACAGTAAACATAGCCGATGTATAGGTGCCAACCGGTACTTTGCAGCAATAATAGTCTTCACTGTCAAGTCCTTTCAGAAGCACTACATTATTGAGGGTGAGCATAGTGCCATTTGCATTGTTGAGCATAATATTGGATACAAAAAACTGGGGCACCCTGAGCTGGATGAGCGGGCCATGAGTATCATATATATAATACCACGGCGATGCGCCGGGGCCTGTTTCATTACTGTCTGATGCATCGGTATTTCCCCCTATAGTAGTATCATCTATCTGGGTATGCAGGTGAAAGTAAATGATACCGGAATCTGCAGAGGAAGTGCCATTGTGCGTTTTTTTGCAGGAAGAAGTAAAGAGGGTGGCTACCGCAAAAAGCAAGGCTATAGCGGATAGCGCAATAATTGATTGTTTGTTCATAAAATATTTTGTGAAATGTGGTTGATGATTAATAAAATAATTTTTGCCTGCTTAGATGCACCACACCTTGAAGGTGTGGTGCATATGAACAAGGAATCAAAAGAAATTAAAATGAATACTGGAGGCCGGTATAAAGATTCGATTTAAGAGCAGACTGCGTGCCGTTGAGGTTCTGGTAAACCGGCATACCATATTCGGCCAGTATCCTGAATTTGTTCAGTACCGGCTTCATGATATGGAAGTTTAGCCCGATGTACATATTTACCCAGCTTCCGCCATAATTAGCTGTAACGGTAGTAGGGTCATTGCTTTGGTATATCGGGTTGGCAACAACTTTATCGCTTCCTGATATCATACCGGCATGGTCGCCCTCAGCTCTTAAAGTGCCGCTTACCCATGGCAGAAACTGGTAGCCCGCCCAGGCGCTGGCATGGTACAGATTGCCATCTTTGTAGCCCAGTGAGTTATAATTCAGCTTAATGTCGGCGCCGGCATTTGCTCCCCAGTAGAAAAGGCCGTGCTTACGGGCGTAGGTAAAATCCGGATCTAAGGCATAAGAACCTGTTCCTGTCTGCATATCGTATGCCAGCCGCTCGTTATCGCCCAGCATGGTTGTGCCGGTAGCAGTAATAGTGCCGGTTGGCGCGCTCAGGCCGAGGCTGCCTATGATACGCTGATTGGCTTTTGGGGAGAAGTTATACAATGCCGAAACCTTGGTATCGGTGAAGCCGGCAGAGGAAGACTGCATCCCCATGCTGGTGCCGGCAGGCATATACATCAATTGGCCGTTCATGAACATATAGCCGCCTTTGGAGTCCATATTCATGTTCATATTGGTGGTCATATAGCCGCCCATAGCCATCAGGGTCAGGCGGTCGGTAACGCCATACATAAGCATAGCCATGTGCATATTCATGGTCATGGTTTCAGGCGCCATCATGTAGTTTTTGTATACAGTGGCATCGCTTGCCTCACTTGTGCCCATACGGTTGCCCTGCATCTGGGTTTTCATATAAGTATAGCTGAGCATCCAGGTGCCTTTATCGTGTATATGGTCGGTCATTATGCCCAGCGGCGCCTGGCTGTTTCCGGCGCAGCAGCAGCCACCATCGCAGCTTTTATCTTTACTTTCGGTTGGTAAGGATATTGGTGTTTTCTGATCATCCTGTTGCGCATAGCTGCATACCGACAGGATGCAACTAAGAAACAACAGGCTTTTGCCAGTTAGTTTCATAAATAATGTTTTAAGTGAAAATGATAACGGGCATCACCGCTTAAGTGCATGCCACAAATCTGACTAAAACATTATGCAGATGGCGGATGGAAGATGGAATGATGATAGGCGCAGGTATGCAACTCATCGTAACTGAGATGACTTACGGAAGAAAGAAAGAATACAGGAGGGGTAATAATAAACTGGTTGTGAGAGCAGAATAGATTGATAACCTGTTCGCTTTTCTGGTTGCGGGAGGTTGGGGCCTGCTCCTTCCCTTCTTTTGCCAGTTTCTTTTTGAGGCAGCATTTGCCATCACAATGCATCCGGGGTTTATCGCGGTTTTCGCAGAGGTTTTTGGCTATAAAGTCTTTATTGGCATAGTAGCTGCCCACTATTACCACCTGGCTGAAGGTTTGTAACAGGATGCCCACAAGGGCTAATATGGCTACTATTTTTTTCAAAATGAGTATAATTGCAACTTATGCTATACAAAGTTAAGGAATGAACAGGAAATTTGAGTTAAATTTACTTAAGTATTTTTAAATGATTCTGATCAGGTGTAAGTAATGAAAAAGTTACTGAGTTTTGTTGTCCTTGTATTTATCGTCAGTGTTGTATCAGCGCAGGAGCTTTTCCCTACTACTGAGCCTGCCAGCAATGTGCCCAAAGGCGCTATTGGAGCAAGGCTGCTGGACGAAGGTTATCCTGAGGCCGGCCTGGTGAGGAATATTACGGGTTTGCGGCTGATGTACGGGCTGACTTCAAAACTTTCGGTTTATGCTACTGCTACCTGGTCGGACTATCATGAAAAGACATTGCCTTTTGATTTTGTAACCCATAACCATATAGGAACGAATGTATCGGGCAGCGCCAATACTCCCCAGCAGGGTATACCATATCCGTATGTTTTCAACAGTATTGATGTTTATGCCAAATACCGTTTTGTAACAGTTGACGGGCAGAATACCCATTTCCGGATGGCTGTTTATGGCGAGGGTTCGTATGTGGCCGTTCCATCGCATGAAGCCGAACCAGACCTGCTGATACATACTCCGGGATTTGGCGCGGGCCTGATCAGTACTTATCTTGTAAAGCATTTTGCTGTTTCGTTTACTACCGGTTTTATTATTCCATCTGAGTATAAAGGCAATGCTTATGATAAATTCGGGGGTATTTACCCAACAACCATTCAATATGGCAATGCTGTGAGGTATGACCTTTCGTTTGGTTATTTATTATTTCCCCGCAAGTATACCAACTACCAGCAGACCAACTGGAATGTATATTGCGAGTTTATAGGCAAGTCGTATGCCGCTGCAACTGCTACCCAACTGGATGGCCCGCCCAGCCCTTTATTGCCCGACCCCGAGGTGATAAAGATATCGAACAGCACACCAATACTCAGGGCGGGGAATTATGTGGATATCAATCCGGGGCTGCAATGTATACTTAACTCCACTTACCGTATAGATGTGTCACTGGAGTTTCCGCTCATCAACAGGTCATACGATCATCTTTATCCGTTATATCAATTGGGTATCCAGAGATATTTTTTCCCTTTCAAAAAGCATAAATCAATCAAAAATGATTAATTTTATCTTATGAAACCTCAAACCTTTATAATTGCGATACTCCTGGTATCAGTCGCAGCCATAAGCTGCAAACCTAAAGCCAGTTGTGTAAGCTCGGGCGGCGGAAAGGGAGGAACTGCAACTATCTCGGTATCTCCAACCCACAGCGGATCATATGTAGACAGCTGTGTGGTATATATAAAATATGGCACGCTTGATGAACCGGCAGATGGTATCTACGACGATTCTATGAGGTGCGTAATGGTGGACACCATACCCGTAGCTACATTTACCGGTCTTCAGCCAGGGCTATATTATTTTTATGGCAATGGTTATCATCTTAAATATCAGGCATATGTAAAGGGGGCGGCCAACTATACTATTTGTTCAGCGCACAATCAGTCTATTTATCTACCTACTTATCCTTATAATCCTTAATGCATATCATTTATACCTAAATAATATCGCACCTGCGGGGCTTCATCCCTCGCCGATATATTTTAGCCTTACAGGCCTGATTCTTATCTTAGATATTGTCTGTTAGCCTTTAGAAAAGGCATTGAGTATATCGTACTTGGTAAGTATGCTGTATTGGCCGCTTTCATCTCTTGTCAATACTGCGCCATTGTCTTTGTTGATATAATGGGTGAGGCGTTCAAGCGGTGTTTCCATGGCTACAACAGGTAGTGGTTTGTCCATAACATCGGCTACCAGCTGGTCGCGCACATCTGTTTCTTCTATCAGCTTTTTAAAGAGGCTGGCTTGTGATATGCTGCCGGTAAGCTCATGGTCTTTCATAACTGGTATATGCTCAATGTCGTATTTCTTCATGAGGGCCAGAGCATCCAGCACTTTGCTGTCTTCATCAATGGTAACGAGCCTGCGGCGGCCAAGGCCACCAATGAGGTCGCCAACAGTCTCCACTTCCAGGAAACCGCGGTCCAGCATCCATTCATCATTATATACCTTGGCCACATAACGGCTGCCATGGTCGTGGAAGATAACCACTACCAGGTCGTCTTTTTTCAGTTTATCTTTCAGTTGCCTTAAGCCAGCAACCACACTGCCTGCCGAATAGCCTATGAAAATACCTTCTTCGCGGGTGATGCGCCTTGCCATAAGGGCCCCGTCGCGGTCGGTAACTTTTTCGAAAAGGTCAATGGCATTATGATCATAATTCTGAGGCAGGAAGTCTTCACCGAATCCTTCGGATACATATGGATGCACCTCGTTCATGTCGAGCTCGCCGGTATCAAACCATTTCTTGAGCAGGCTGCCGTATGTATCTATAGCCCATACCTGCACATTGGGGTTCTGCTCTTTAAGATACATTCCGGTACCTACAATAGTTCCACCGGTTCCGGCAGCCACTACCAGGTGGGTAATTTTACCTTCTGTCTGTTTCCAGATTTCGGGGCCGGTTTGTTCGTAATGGGCCTGGCGGTTGGCCAGGTTGTCGTACTGGTTTACGTACCAGCTATTGGGTATTTCGCGCTGCAGGCGGCGGGCCACCTGGTAATAGCTGCGTGGGTCTTCGGGGTCTACATTGGTCGGGCATACGATCACTTCTGCGCCATGTGCCTTGAGTATATCCGCCTTTTCCTTGCTCTGCTTATCGGTAGTGGCGAAGATACATTTGTACCCTTTTATGATGGCAGCCAGGGCTAATCCCATACCCGTATTGCCACTAGTACCTTCTATAATAGTACCACCTGGCTTTATCTTGCCTTCTTTTTCTGCCACTTCCAGCATTTTTACAGCCATGCGGTCTTTGATGCTGTTGCCGGGGTTGAAAGTTTCTACCTTGGCATATACTTTGCAGGGCAGATCGGCCACTACGCGGTTGAGGCGCACCAATGGGGTATTGCCTATAGTTTGCAGTATATTATCATAAACGCGGTCTGGCATAAATATCGTATTAATCAGGTGGCGAAGGTAAAAAAATAAGCCGGATTAGTTTGCAGAATAGGTGCTACCCCAAATATTCCTGCAACATCATTACGGCGCTAACGGCATCTATCAGTTCCTTTTTCTCCCGGTCTTTTTTCTTCAGGCCCATACCGGAGATGGCTTGTGATGCCATTTTGGATGTCATGCGCTCATCGGTTTTTTCGACGGGGATGTTTGGGAATACATTGCCGAACTTGATGATGAACTTTTCCACCAGGGGTGTGGCATCGGTTGGGGAGTTGTCGAAATTGAGGGGGTAGCCAATAATTATTTTCTCTACCGGCTCGCGGGCCATATATTTTTTAAGGTAGCCGATGAGTTCGTTTGAGTCAACGGTATCGAGGGCCGTTGCTATGATCTTTAAGGGGTCGCTGACGGCGAGGCCTGTGCGTTTTTTTCCGTAATCTATTGCGATGATGCGTGCCAAACGGGGGAATGATTTAATGGTGAGATTTGATTAAGTAGATCAAAAGTAAAGAGATTATAGTTGTGCCGGGCGAAATGGTTTGTGTACTAGTTGGTTAGTGTAATTTAATTTAATGTATATTTTTGTTCAAAAACTTGCAAAAAGTACCCCTTTTTGTAAGTTTAATTAGTGTAATTTATTGATATTAAGAAGATTAAAATTTTTCGGAAAAATCGCCTGATAAAATTTATCTTTAACATATAATATTATTAGTGTATTTATTCGAGCAAATAAGAATCGGGATTTTCGACCCGGTGCAGATTCTAAATTATACTCCCGAAAAAGGCGTTTTGTTTGGTTATCCCATTGTCTCAATAAGATGCAATGGGATAATAATAAACGCTGAAACCCTTTCTGGTGGATGATATGAATTAATTTACGATTATCTCATGTTATCCCATCCAGTGTGGAATTGGGAATTGTGTAACCTAATGTCAGTTCGGAGTTTATTAACAAGATTATCAATTGATTGTACCAATTACCCATTTTGCCATCAATACATGCGATGCCTTCAACATCGGCAAACTCATAGAATGGCTACTATAGACATTTAATCCCTTCAGGATTATTATCGTACCAATAATATGGAGGATCATCGAGCGTATTAAGCCATCGAACTCACGTTAACCTCGCTACTGATGTCTAGTCCCTGGTGTATTTCTTCGACCCTGAAAAAAGGCAGCCTCTGGAAAAAGGCGTTTTGTTTGGTTATCGCATTCTCCTAAAGAAACATGATGGGATAGTGGGAAACGCTGAAACCCATGCTGGTGGATGATATGGGTAAATTTACGATTATCTCATTTTGTCGTATTATATTTTAGAGACCTCACCCCGGACCTTCCCAACCCTTCCGCCTTCGGCACCGAGCTGTGGTCGAGTTGCTTCACAGCATCTTGAAAAAAGGGAAGGAGTTTTGAGAGGGTGTTATTGCAAAATATTGAAAATTCATTATGTAAAAATATAGTAATGTTTTGAATATTTGTTGTGGATTTTGTTTGGTTGTCCCATTGTCTCAATAAGATGCAATGGGATAATGGTGGACGCTGAAACCTTTGCTGGTGACTGATATAAAGAAATTTACGATTATCTCATGTTATCCCATTTTATCCTACTGATTAATTTGAAAATGTTTCCAGATGTATAATGGTAATAAAAATATGCGATTTTCAATAGCCTAAATCAACGAGAATGTTTGTGCGGCTGATGGCTGAGCAGGCAAAAAGCCCTTCGATTAACACTGGATCAAATAATGATAGTTTCATAGTGTAATAAACTGTTATTATTGGTTAAATTTGGGTCAAAGGTAAAACAAATAACTGGAATTTCCTAATTTTTAAGCATATTTATTTTTTAGACTGACAATAAGATTCAGGAATGACTCAAATACCTGACTCAGGTATAAAAATTCGCCATGTCCGTGGACTTCTGATCTGATTTTATGGTTGTAGTGGTTTTTGAGAGACGGCTGCTACACCTCTTATTTTCAGCATTATTGCATTTGTTGGCAAGAAAATTAAGCAGAATAATAAGATGCAGCGTTGAGTTAGAGTACCGCAAGCGATGCCTGGACTAGCAGAGTTGGTAAATGTTAGTGTGGCTTGGTAGCCATGTGGCGCGGGGGTATAAACGCGAACGAGTGGGCTGTTGCGTCCTGATGCGCAGAGTCCATCAACTTCTGAACAAATTTTCAGGGTCTGGTAGTTTTTGAGACTCTGCTGCGACAGTTTAAAATTTCAGCTTTTGGCTTTTTGGTGCAAGTTAAA
>CAILLK010000087.1 GCA_903835005.1 uncultured Bacteroidota bacterium
CTTTGCGGGCGATGGCGGTCCGAGCACATTGGGCAAGATGACCCAGACAGCGGGAATAGCCATCACAAAGAACGGGAACATCTATGTATCGGATATGAGTAACTACCGGGTAAGGGTATCGCCATACAATGGCAGTATAGCAATAAGCCTGGCAGGCCCTTCAACAGTGGTGGCAGGAACACCGGTAACCTTTACCGCCAATTCATCAATCAGCGGACCGTATGTATCATACCAGTGGCTGAAAAACGGTTCAGCCATCGGCACCGGAGGAAGCACATTTACAGATTACAGCCCGGCTAACGGAGATGTATACAAATGTGTACTGGCAGTAGCACCTGCATGTGGCGCTGCATTTTATGATACGAGCAACAGTATCACCATTGCCCTGGCAGGCTACAGAACGGCCGATACCGCAGAAGCAGTAGTAAAAGTAGCCATGGAGCAGTCGGAAATAAAGATATTCCCCAATCCGGTACACAACCAGCTGAACATAGAAGGAACAAACCTGGAGAATGGCGCAATGCAGATAAACATAAATGACATGACGGGCAGACTGGTAAGCACCAAAACAGCAGAAGTAACCGGCAACCGCCTGACCGACCAAATGGATATGCAATCACTTGCAGCAGGTATGTACCTGGTAACACTTACCGATAATGCAGGCAACAGCAAAACAATAAAGTGCGTAAAGAATTAGATTGCTGATTAAGCATGTTTAAGATTAATTGCACCTTCCATTCTGGTTGGTGCAATTTTTTTTTGGAATTATTTAACGCTGATTATAATATGTATGTTTGGTTTGTATTCTTACTTTCCAGATCAACATTATACTAAAATGTACCCTTGAAGTAATATTGCAGGAGCTCATTGAGGTGTTATTGCTGAAAGCTGGTAAGCTAGCCTGATAACGACTTATTCAATGGGTAGGGAAGATAAATAATCATCTTTTTATGACAACCAAATGCATAATATTGATTTGATTAATCCCCCAACTTCTTTGGATAGTTGTCATATTGAGGGGAAATTACTAACAGGATAAAGTCTGAAGTTATCTTCAGATATTTTTTTTGCAGACAAGATATCAGAGGATTAGCTGGTTAATAAGGTTTTTCCTGAGTAAAGCTGCAAGCAAAGTAGAAGGAACAACTGCCATAAGCAGGGAGAATCCCTGTCATTTTATTATAAACACCACTCTGCGGTTGGCAGCCATATCTTCGGGTGAATCTCCTGTTTTTAATGGTTCAGTATCTCCCATGCCTTTGGCGGTCAGCCTTTTGGCATCTACCCCGTTCATAACAATCTGGCGTTTTATTTCATCGGCTCGCACTTTGGAGATACCCAGGAGGATGGAAGGATCGCCGCTGTTGTCGCTGTGCACCTGGATTTCTAGGTTTACAGATGGGTTAGCTTTCAGAAACTGCGCCATCTGTATGATGTACCGCATACTGATTGGTTTGATGTTTGACTTGTTTTCATCAAAATATATGTCATTGAGCACCATTTTTTTTGTGGTCAGTATTTTAAAAAATTTATTGACTTCAATACCTGTAGCCAGTCGGAAATTTTTGATTCTTGCGGGCCCTTTAGCGCTTATTCCGAACTTAATAGGGTTATAACCTGTGGCGGGAAGTGAAAACACTTTATATTGGTCTATATAGCAGCTCATACTTCCTTTAAAGTAAGATACTGCCAGATGATGCCAGGAAGCCACCGCCATGTAGCCGGGATAGTGAAAGGTGAGCTCATTGATTTTGGGGTAAAATGTGGTATAGTGGATACTGCCCGACTGAAAAACCGAGATGAAGGCTGACCGGCAATCGGATAATTTTTCGGCAAGCTGAAAATCTACGGTTACATTACTCTCCTGGGGGCCGAGATAAAAATCCAGCTCCAGTGAAAATACATCATTTACATTGTGTGTGGCATTAATATTCTGTTCAAGATGGGTTTCGGCATAAGGCGGAATAATAAGCACGTTTTCCAGACTGTCTTCCTGCACACTGCAAAATTTAATACCAGCTGAGTCTTTTTTGCCTGTGCCTATGCACTTTATTATGCGCCATTTGGCAGGGAAATCACCTATAGTATCGGTAAGGAAATTATCTTCAAAGAGTACTTTTTCCCTGGGCAGAAAGTCGTAGGGAGCGGCAGGTTTAGATTGAGCTGAACAGTATTCTGTTAAAAAAAGAAGCGTAATCAGCAGGTAAAAACTACGAAAAGACATTGTACTTATTATTTGTGGTAAATATACGGATTGGTTATCAGATTATAGTTCCAGGAGAAAGTGGAAACAGAAAATATTCTACACATGGAAATACACATTGACAGAGGTAGTATATATCAGGATTGAGTAATCCCAATATGGAGTTCATTCAGCAAATTGGTTTGTTGGATTAGCTATAATTCTGTTGTTATTATGTAATATCAAATATATAAAATTAAACGCAATATAAATATCTCACGCGGAGGCGCTAAGTCGCTATTTGCAAAATTCCTTTTTTAGACCGCAATTCCCACTAATGCCGGTTTCTACCAATTATCCATTTTGCCATCAATACATGCGATGCCTTGCGCCTCCGCTGAAGCTACTGCGGCACGCGCTGCATCGGCAAAACTCATAGAATGGTTTCTATAGACATTTAATCCCTTCGGGATTATTTTTGTACCAATAAAATTGAGCATCATAGAGGCTATTAAGCCATCGAACTCATGTTAACCTTGCTACTGAATGTCTGGTCCCTGATGCATTACTTTTACTTTGAAAAAAGGCAGCCTCAGGAAAAAGCCGTTTTGTTTGGTTATCCCATTGTCTCAATAAGATGCAATGGGATAATAATAAACGCTGAAACCCTTGCTGGTGGATGATATGAATTAATTTACGATTATCTCATCTTATCTCATTATATTTTAGAGACCTCACTCCGGCCCTCTCCAATCCTTCCGACTTCGGCACCGAGCTGTGGTCGAGATGCTTCACAGCATCTTGAAAAAGGGAAGGAGTTTTGAGGGGGTGTTATTGTAAAAATAATGAAATTGCATATTGTAAAAGGTAATAATGTTTTGAATTTATTTGTTGAGGATTTTGTTTGGTTATCGCATTGTCTCAATAAGATGCAATGGGATAATGGTAAACGCTGAAACCCTTGCTGGTGGCCTATATAAATTAATTTACGATTATCTCATGTTATCCTATTATTTGCGAAATTGGGAATTGAGAATTGAGTAACCTAAAGTTAGTTCGGAGTTTATTAACAAGATTGTCAATTGATTGTACCAATTACCCATTTTGCCATCAATACATGCGATGCCTTCAGCATCGGCAAAACTCCTAGATTGATTACTATAGACATTTAATCCATTCGGGATTATTATCTTACCAATAATATGGAGCATCATAGAGCCTATTAAGCCATCGAACTCAC
>CAILLK010000088.1 GCA_903835005.1 uncultured Bacteroidota bacterium
AAATATAATTTATTAATAAAATTATTCTTTATCAATCAATTATCCTTAAATATCTTTCTTGAAATCAGGTTTTCATTTATTATGCAAATGCTTCATCTACTATTGCCTTTTGCTCAATAGCATGTTTTTTGGCAAAACCTGTTGCTGTAGAAGCGCTGGCTGGCCGGCTGATATACCTAAGCGGAAACTCAACAAGATTTGCGACCAGAAATGTGAGGGCGCCCATATTGCGGGGTTCTTCCTGCACCCAATGCCAATCGGCACCGGTATATTTTTCCCGAAGGGCTACCAATTGCTTTTGCGGAAGGGGATGAATCTGCTCCAGGCGGATGATTGCCACATCTTCGCGCTTATCGGTTATTTGCCGCTCACTCAGATCGAAATATATTTTGCCGGTGCAAAGGAGCACTTTTTTCACTTTGGTTGCATCTGTAATAAATGGATCATCGATTACTTCTTTAAATCCGCCGGTAGTAAACTCACTTATAGATGAGTAGGAGCGCACATGGCGCAGATTGGCTTTGGGCGAAAAATTAATCAGTGGCTTGCGGAATGACCAGGCGAGCTGGCGGCGCAGGGCGTGGAAGAAATTGGCTGCTGTGGTGATATTGGTAACCACCACATTATTTTCGGCACACATCTGCAGGTACCTTTCGGGGCGTGCGTTACTGTGCTCGGGGCCGGCGCCTTCATAGCCGTGGGGTAGTAAAAGCACCAGTCCATTCATATTTCCCCATTTCTGTTCGGCACTGATAATATATTGATCTATAATGGTTTGGGCACCGTTAGCGAAATCACCATATTGAGCTTCCCATAGCACCAGGTTGTTGGGGTTGGCCATAGCATAGCCATATTCAAAACCCAGTACGGCAAACTCACTTAGCAGAGAATTATAAATATATGGCACTCCCTGATTTTCGCTGATGCGGCTGAGCCTGTTGTATGGATTATTGTTGTTCTGGTCGTATATAACAGAATGACGATGCGAGAAAGTGCCCCGTTTCACATCCTCACCACTCAGGCGAACTTCGTTGCCGGCGGCAAGCAGACTGGCATAAGCCAGCAATTCACCGGTAGCCCAGTCAATTTTTCCTTCCGTATCGAATAGCGTTACTTTTTCCTGCAGCAGTTTCTCCACTTTGCGCAGCGGACTGAAATCTTGCGGCCACTGCATAAGGGACGTAAATAATGATTTTAATTGTGCTTTGGGTATGGCAGTATCCGGAGATTGCTCAAAATCTTCATTTGTGGCTTTTCTCAATGCTTTCCACCAGAGTTCCGGTTTCTGATAGGTATAGGGCAGCGGTTTTTGTTTATTTTCATCGAGGCGCTGCTGCAATTCGTCCCAGAAAGCCTTTTCCATTTGCTTGGCCAGTTCATTTGCATCAGCTTCATTGTGCTTCAGCAGAAACTGGGTATACATCTCTCGCGGGTTAGGGTGCTGATCAATAAGGGCATACAACTGAGGCTGAGTAAATTTGGGCTCATCGCCCTCATTGTGGCCATGTTTGCGGTAGCACACCATATCTATGAAAATATCCTGATTGAACTGCTGTCGGTAGGCAACGGCTAGTGCAGCACATTTTACAACTGCCTCGGCGTCATCGCCATTTACATGCAAAACCGGCGCATGTAGCATAGATGCCATGCTGGTGCAATAGTCGGCGCTACGGGCATCATCGAAATCGGTGGTAAAACCTATCTGGTTATTAATGACATAATGAATGGTGCCACCGGTATAATACCCCTCCAGCAGAGACATCTGCAATAATTCATAACCTATGCCCTGGCCGGCCACCGCAGCATCGCCATGAATAAGGATAGGCAATACTTTGTGGTATTCGCGGTTATACAGGGTATCGGCCTTGGCACGGGCAAAACCTTCCACCACAGGGTTTACTGCTTCCAGGTGTGAGGGGTTGGGAGTGAGCTGCACATTTATATCCTTGCCCGACTGGGTAGTAATATTGGCATTGAAACCCAGGTGGTACTTTACATCACCGCTGCCCATAGTCATATCTTCGGGCATATGGCCTTCAAATTCGGAGAAGATCTGCTCATATGTCTTCCCGAGGGTATTGGCCAGAATATTGAGTCTGCCACGGTGCGCCATACCTATTACTACTTCTTCTACACCAGCATCTGCCGCATCATTTATAATCCTGTCGAGGGCAGGAATAGTAGTTTCGCCACCCTCAAGCCCGAAACGCTTCTGGCCTATGAATTTAGTATTCAGGAATTTCTCAAATATAACTCCCTCATTCAGTTTCTCCAGTATCCGTTTGCGCTCATCGAGGGTAAACTCTTTCTTCATCATCTCCTCATAGCTCTTCTGCACCCAATGAACCTTTACGGTATCATTGATGTAGGTAAATTCTATACCTACATTGCTGGTATATAGTTTTTTGAGCTTGCTAATAATATCCTTCAACGGAGCATCTTTAGCGCCTACAAAGCGGCCCGCATAAAAAGTTTTATCCAGATCTGCATCTGTGAGGTTAAACCGTTCCAGTTCCAACTGGGCGTGGCGGTCTTTCCTTGCACGAATAGGATTGGTAGTTGCGGCAAGGTGCCCACGCTTGCGGTAGGCGCGTATCAATTCGAATACACCGATTTCTTTAGCCAGGAGGTCTGGCGAGATAGGTTCCTGCTTCCCGGAGAAACTGATACCCTGGGGTTGGGCAGGGGAGGTTTGGGTGCTGGTGGCAAAGTCGAAGCCCTCAAAAAATTTTTTCCATTCCGGATCTACGGTAGAGGAGTCTTTGGCAAAGTCGGAATAAAGTGATTCTATATAAGCCGGATCGGGACCGGTAATGTAGGAGAAGTCTTTCATTTCTGTTCAGATAACCTTGTAATAATAAAGCTTGGTATGGCGCTGCAAAATTAGGTTATTTGGGGTTACTGCTGAATAAAGAAGCCAATAAAGCTACAAATTTTAACAGGGTAATACTTTATGGAAAAAATAGCCAATCCGGCTGAATAATGGTGTTTAAAAGTGAGTTTTTGGTTATTCATAATATTGAACTTAAAGTGCAATTTGCGGCACATAATTAATTGTTAGTCTGCTAATTGCATAAACTGTATTTGTTTCCGTATTTATTTTAGTCGGCGGTTTTTCAAGGTTTATTCAGGAGTATAGCGTCTAAACAGAAGTTCAGCCTTAAAACATTTAAATAAAGTAGCATTTAAAAGATCTTATGAAGAAGTACAAGTGATGCCAGTATAGATTTGGGTTGGTAAGGGTAATTGGCCAGCCTCATCTAATTGCACCTTAATAGAAATTGGTTGTGAAATAAATACCTGAATTATATGATGATATAGACATCATAATCAACTTTAAATCAGTCTATAGTTATTAAAGCGAAAAATAATTAATTTATAGAACATGAGATTGATTGCACCAAAGTGCCTACTTCTGCTTTACTTCTTCAATAGATATTAGTACTTCTATTACAGAAATCATCACTTCTGCTAATTTCTATTCAATATCTGCTTTACTTCTGCTTGTAGGATTTTATTTCTATTTTTATCTATCTTTGACAGAAGTAGTTATCTTTGTCTTCTATCTGCATATGGAGCCACTTCTATCTCAATATATTAAAAAATGGGTTGAGCAATATCTCGAACTCAGCAAGCAGCGCCAGCATATTGATGAGACTTTGCGCTCATTAAAGGCTTTAATAACCACCAATGGCGGCACACTGCCCGGAACAGAGGATGCTATCTATAAGCCAGAAACAAAAACTCCGGTACCAGCAATAACCAAAGTATATGCCGACTATGACACAAAAGGCAGCTGGGCCTATAAAATAGAATATGTGCTTGCTGCTAATGACGGGACGCCGATACCGGTGATAGATATTGCTACAGCCCTCAATACCATTGAACCTGAACTGGATATCAACAAAATAATTAAGGCGGTAACCATGGAGGCCTCGAAATTGGGACTTAACGGCAAATTGGGCATTAAAAAGAAAGGCAATAAGAATTTCTACTTTTTGCCTAAACAGGAAGCCGCAGAGCAGGGAAAGATCGGTTTTCAGGAGGAATAAGCTGGGTTAAATATCGTTAAAATGAAATTACGGATGAGGTATAGATACTAATTTTAGTAAGCTGAAACTTCATATATGAAACCCATCTTCATTACTACAGCCATTTTTCTGCTACTTACCTCCTGTGTGGATTATCTGAAACTGATAAGCGGTAAGTATGTGGAAGGGCCATATACATTTGCCACCCGGCGGCCATATGACTGTGTTTGGCATGATGTAACTGATTATTTTAATGCCAGTAAACTGCCGCTGAGAATTGCTGACTCTTTAAACGGACGCATTGGAACCTACTATATAGCCAGAAAGGACAAAATAAGCTATGAGACAAATGGAGTTATAGCTGATAAAAATGCCTGGCTTGTGCTAGGTGCAGGTGGCAGCCCGTATCTCACAGCACTGACCTGGCAATGGGATGTAACTCTGAACAAGACAGATACAGGAGTATTGGTTTGTGTGCGGCCCCTGAATGTAACCGTGTATAAAACACTGAGGGGAGGGTATGGCTACCGGTATAACTGGCTCTCGACCGGGGTATTTGAAAAAATGCTGGAAGAAAGGGTGAAAACGGGGAAAAGATAGGTCACTCATTGATGATAATTTATTAATTATATAATTATTACTTATTAACTCCATACCCTGAAAAACAGATCTTATCAATATCGCTTCAGGTTTCCTGAGATGAATTATAAACTATGATAATGCTGTAAACTTTGAGGTTTGCATAAGTAACCGGGGATGCAGATTTTTTTTACCGCAAGCAGCAACAATCAGCAACAAAGTAAGCGGCATGAGCAGAAATCGGTATTTCATAGAGTAATATTATTGAACATAAAGTTGATTTGAAAAATTTATTATCTGAAAGGATGGAAGGGGTTGAGAAAAATTTCAATTATTGTTATGCAATAGTTTATTTATTTTTATTCTTTACATAAATACCCCATATAATCAGCAAAATCAGGAAACCGATAGTTGCATAGAATCCCACATACATCAGCAGCTTACCGGCAGGGTAGTGGTTTATTCTAAAAAACAAACCTGTGATCATTAGAAAGCCGCTTGCATAAATAACTTTGCCCGAAACAAACGCCAGCCGGTTTTGAGCGGGACCTGCGGCACTCACATTCAATTTTGCAGGGGCGAAAATGCCCAGCAAGATGCCCAGCAGGCAGCAAACCAATGAAAAATTGAGGAATAGCTGGCCAAAAGGGCGGATTTTGAGAACAACCAGAACCAGGGAAATGAATACACCAAAGGCCGAGGAGCAAATGATGTAAAAGGACACTTTTGCCAATCCGGTTTGTTGCAAGGTGCCAGTATTCCTTACCTTCTTGCGGAATATATATATGGTGCGGAGTAATGAAAGAATAATTATACTAAGGACAGCAATTACCTCCACCTGTATTGGCAGGTATTTCGCAGTTGCCATGAGTATTAGTGCGGCTGTGAATAGTATAAGTAAATATATTGTGGTGCCTTTCATTGGATAAACAAATTTATGATATTTTATTGTTATAAATTGGGGGAAATTTAGAAACAGGGTATAATGAAAAGTACATTTAATTAATTAAACTGGTTTTGTTGTTGATTATCAATATATATGTTGAATGGTTAGTATAAAAAATAGGGTATAATTGGGTATATTAGGGTATAAAAAGGTATAAAAAGGTATAAAAAGGTATAAAAAGGTATAATTAGGGTATAATTAGGTATAATTAGGGTATAATTTTATACGGGATTTGACGTTGGGATTAGGGATTTAAGCGTATTACAGGGTTTATGATGCAGTTTTACCGGCGGGTGGGGTAGAATTGCCTGATGGTGGAGTTACGGGTGTATCGTCATTTGATGGTCCGGGATCATCGGGCGGGGTGCCGGGAAGTGTGTAGGGTGTGAATGGATCCTGACCAATTTTTACTTCGCCCTCCAGGTATTTATCGGCCAGCATAGTAATGTTTACCACATCTTTCTTGCTGGTGCGGCGGACGTAGTGAATAAAATTCATCATTGTTTCGATCTGAGCGCCTTTAGACTGATAGTCTTTTGTGAACTGCAATGAGACCATTATTTTTCGCCTAATTTCGGCCTCCTGAGTTGAGGGGAAGCGCTGGCCAGGCTCGCGGGCTGCAATATTTTTGTTTAATTCGGTGAGCTCAGAGAACATGTGTTCGACCATGAGGGCCGGCATCTGGCTGGCGGTGTCTTTGAGCATTTTCCATTTACCATCGTTGATCCACAATGAGATGGTTTTTTGAGAAACGCCTATTAGAATGGCTATCTGGGCCTGAGTGAGGCCGGTTTGGAAGTACAGGTTTCGTGCCTGCTCCCTGGGGTCATTATTGCCCTGCGGAATGTTCTGATCGTTGTCCATAGCATTAATGTATATTTAATTGAATTTATGTTTTTAAAGGTTGCTTAATGCGGTGCAAATTGCGATTGACTAATTCAATTTGTTTGTAATATAATAATTTAATTTTATTTGATTTAATTGCTTCTATAATCTATTTTACCTTCCATACATGTGATGCATTCTGCATCGGGAAACATCCTACACATTTGCTACAGACATTTAATCCATTCGGGATTATTGCCATCGAACCGATTATAATAAGCATCGGATTCACACTATTTTAAGCCTGAAAACCCAAATAATATAATTAAAAAACTAATGATTACCTGATATTTCTCCCCAAAGGTAATCAGCGATCAATTATGCTTAAAATAAATCTGTCCACAAAATGAGGGGGTGAAAGTGGCTGAAAAGCAGGCGGGGAAGGGGTTTTGGGATTAAAAAACTGTGTGGAAAGATTTTATTGGTCGTGGATTTTGCAGATATTTGTGCTGGAATTTTCTATTTTGTGAGTTGAAACGGTAGGTTTTTTTAAAATAATTAAGCTATATCTTAAATAAAATGCCTAAATTTGAAGTAAGATTATATAATCCTTATCCAACCAAACATCCAGTTGGCAAATTAGTCAGGGATGGAAAGGTACTGCCTGATGATTTTTTTGATGAGATTAAAAAGGATAACAATCTTGAACCAGAATTAGGTGAACTATTTGCGCATGTAAAAACAATTGCGAATGGATACCGGTTACCTAAAAATGCATTCAGGATACTTGATTTAGGGAAATTGAAATATACCGTTTATGAAGTGAAAAGCAGCCATTTACGGCTCTATCTGTTTCAGGATAAGGCGCATATAATCGTAATTGGTGGTAAAAAAGGAGATCAGGAAGATGACCTGGAAAAATTGAAATCAATTATTAAGGAATATACACAAGTAAATACTAAATAATATGCTAGAAAGAGATGAATTGCTTAAATATCCTAACTTTCTGCTCACGAGTTATCAGAATGAGGTGTATAATCTTTTACTTGATTACATGGAGCGTAACCGACTGAACAAGAAGGAACTGGCTAAAGAACTGGGCATCAGCGGCGCTTACTTAAGCCAGATATTGAATGGTGAATTCAATAATTTTACATTAAAGAAAGTTATCGAGCTAGCTCTGAAAGTGGGTAAAGTACCTTATATAGCTTTTCTGGATACTGATGATTACTGGAAGAGGGTAGAGGGCGATGTTGGTATAAAGGAGGAAAAAGAATATACAATTTTACCAACGATTACTGCGAACAAGAAAACCGCCTGAGTTTTATTAATTTGTTAAGGGCTGGTTCTTACCTACGGCTCAAATAGAAATGTTCCATTAAATGGCGAAGCCTGCCAGAAATAACAATCCCCAATTGCAAAGGTTGGGATTTGCTATATTTGTAGCGACTAAACAACAAATAAGATGGTGAATGATAATGAAATACTAGATATTTTGCAGGAAGCTATTTGCCCCAATTGCGGGGATAAGCATAGAATTGAAAGAAGAGTTATGAGCGATAATCCTCAAATATTTAGCTTTGTTAGCCTAGACCCTAAACCTGCGGGTTGTTCTGACTTTGATCGAGAGCTAAACGAGAAATTTTATTCCGTTCGCGCAGGGCATCTAACCTTGCTTGAACTACGTGCATGGGTTCAAGGAACCTGACTGCCACCTCCACTCCATTTGTTCCCACCTGCAAATCAGGGTATGCTTCAGGGAATTTAATTATTGTTGAGTACCATTCCATAATCTACAATGTTTAGCGTTGTTAAAAATATATTGCTTCCTTTCTTAGCGGTCAATTGACCGCTTTTTTCATGCTCTGTTTATACTGTTTGGTGGTTTCCTTCATAACGCAGTTAAAGTTGTTTGTCATAATAACTGATAGGAAAGATTATGTAATAGACAATAAAATTTTCGATTCCTTTAATTCAATTTGCATTTAGACAAATAAATACCTAATTTTGTCTTAAAATCTGTCCAAAATAATGTCTGGTAAATTATCTAAAGAATATCCGCACCTTCAATTCCGCAAACAATGGGATATGAGCAGGGATGATTATTTTATGCTTGGTCAGTGCGATACGCTGATTGGCTCGCTGAACAATATCTCAATAAAGCCTGAATATTATAATCAGTTTAAAGAGGTAATGCTGATAAAAGGCGCCCAGGCTACCACGGCTATTGAAGGTAATACGCTGACAGATGAGGAAATTAAAAAAATTGAGAGAGGGGAGCGGTTGCCTCCCAGCAAAGGCTACCAGGAGATTGAGGTAAAGAATATTCTGGATGCATTTAACCAATTGCTGGAAGAAACACCTGCAGAACGGAATGGATTATTGATTAACCCTGAAATGTTAAGAAGGTTTCATGTAATGGTAGGTAAAAACCTGGGTGAGCATTTTGCCGCTGTCCCGGGAAAATTCAGGGAAGGAAGCCAAAATGTAACTGTAGGCAGATACAGGGCTGCCGAAGGTGTGGATGTGGAATTGCTAACAGATCAGTTTTGCGCCTTCCTGAAGGAAGAGTTTGGTTTTGGTAAACGGGAACATTCTTATACAGACATTATAATTGAGGCAATCGTAGCCCATGTTTACCTGGAATGGATTCATCCTTTTGGTGATGGCAATGGCCGAACGGGCAGGTTGATGGAGTTTTATATTTTACTCCGGGGTGGATTACCTGAGATTTCCCTTCACATACTTTCCAATCATTATAACATGACCAGGCCGGAATATTACCGGCAATTGCAGCAAGGTTCTGAGAAACGCGACCTTACCCAATTCATCCGGTATGCTATAACCGGCCTCAGGGATGGACTAGTTCAGACTTCAGAAACTATAAGGCAAAGACAATTTGAAAGCTCGTGGAAGGAATATGTTTATGGGAAATTTGCAGCCACTGATTATTCGCACAAGGAAGTACTGAAGCGAAGAAGAACATTAGCACTGGAAATACCTTTGTATCAGAAAGTTGCTTTAACAGATATTCCTGATTTGAATATTCCTCTGGCGCGCATTTATTCAGGTATTTCATTGAAAACCCTGATGAGGGATATGGAAGAGCTTGTAAATCTGCACATTATAAAAACAGAAGGTGGTTATTACCATGCCGATATTGCCCAGATCAATCCAATGGTAATGAAATCCGGAGGGCCCAATTTGTTCTATAATTTACATTATGTTAAGTACGGTAGGTGGGAAAAATACCCCTTCCTGTGATGGTTCTATCTCTCAACCCCACCGCCGCATTTGCCGGAAAGGGTATTTTCCCCGTGGCTGTTCTGTACTGTAACATAAGGTACTTTATAGAGGCTC
>CAILLK010000089.1 GCA_903835005.1 uncultured Bacteroidota bacterium
AGCGCATCTACAAAGCCCTCGGATATAAACATGTACCCTTCACCCGAAAAAAATTTGTAGTCCCCCCTGCCGAAATCCGAAAGACACAACTACCTGATAATGACATTGGATTATCTGGGTAGTACGCAATGTGGGTTAAAACAAGGGAAGGGGCAAAATACATTTCGTGCAAGGATGCTACAGCATCCTTGCACGAAATGATGCAGAAAATGGAGTACCTCTATTTTTGACAGAGATGACATATTTGTCGGGAAGTAATCGGGTGTAAAAAAGGCTTTATTGACGATACAAATTAGTGATTTAAAGACTTATTCACTCTGTTGGACGAAGCGATTCCAGTAGCGAAAGGTGCCACCCAACTGAAGTACGCTATAGTAGAAATTTTATAAAAAATTATTTTTTTAATGTTCAAATATCCAACTCGCTATCAGACTTGATAAAATACTCAATGCAAGTGTAACAAAAAACAAAAGAAGCCTTAATCCGTCACGTCAATCATAACTATTTTTTGCTTTTTCTGCTTCCCTAGTAAGTACCAAAAAAGACCTGTGCACCATCTGTGCCGAAATAGTGACAACGATCATTACAATGATAGTACTAGCAAGTCCAAATATTCAAATTGCATCGACAGTATTGTCTTGCTTCAGAATGCTTCCATAGTTTAATGTATAAATTATATAATCTATTTTCGATTCAAAATTTTGGGTATGTTGCGAAAATGCCCTCTCCCCTCCCGGTATACCTGCAAAGGCGCCGCATTCAGCTCTTCCCTCAAAGTTATCAATATTCCTGAAGGCACAGCTTCTCTCGCGCTGATTATGTTCGACCCTCATGCCACGCCAACTAAAAGCGCTACCTTCCGGCATATATGAAATTTAGATCCCGATGGTATTATACCCGAAAATATCTCAACCGACCACCAAAGCGAAAATCCATACAACCATCAGTATGGATACCAGGCAGCCTGTGCAAATGAAGGAACGCACTATTATCATATCAGGGTTTATGCCTTAGATACAAAATTGCTGCTCAACAAGCACATCAATAAAGCCATGCTCGAAAACACAATTAAAGGCCATGTGTTGGCAAAAGGAAAGTTCATTTGCCAATCCAACAGATTGCTTGATTAACAGTATGTATAAAATACTTATACCGATACCTTTCAAAAATCGCTTACCATAAAAACAGCGGTACCAGCCACCAGGGCGATACATACCAGGGGTCGTAGTAGGGTTCGTAATATTCTACGGTTTCGTATTCTTCTACTATGGTTTCCTGCTGGCTGCCATTATTGTTGTTGCGACGGTTTTCCTCTTCCTCCTCTTTGCGTCGGGTTTCTTCCTGGCGCAAGAGGTCCATCATCAGGTCGGTGCCCTGGCGCACAATATCTTCTATCACATCCGGGGTGCCCAGGTCTTCGGGTTTCAGGGCATTGGTGCATATCTCCTCAATATCCTGCCACATTTCATCGCTGGCCAGGTCCATCTGCCAGCCGGTTACCTGGGTATCAATTCGTTTTTCATTGATAAACGACATGAAAACGATCTCGGCGGGGTCCATTTTTTTAAAGATGGCAACAGCTATCCTCAGATCTTCAAAGCGCTCATCATTGGTAAAGTTGTCCCACTGCTCATCGGTATCGAAATCGAAGAACCGGGCGAAGGCAAACTCTCCCTTGGTGAGATCTACAAACGAAAAGATATCAAACAGTCTCAGGTAATCCTGAAAGCGTTTATTGAACAATTCCAGGGATTCCCTGCCCTTGGCAGTGGGCACATAATTACGACCTGCTGTGGTTACGTAGCCCTTGGCCATCAACTCCACAAAAAAGGGCTCCAGCACTTTATCGTCCTGGCTGGCCACAACGCCAAACTGGCGGTTATTTGATATCATTTCATCCAGCAACAATATGCTGCGGAAGTTCTTTTTATTGTTTTCGGTTACAAACATGGCAATTCAATTTGAATTAAAGGCTTGCTCACACATCGGTAAGCAAGCCTGAAAATGATAAATAATTATTTACTGTGCTACCTTAGCTGCAGCACGTTTTGCCTTAATGGCATCAAGTGCATTATTGCTGTTGGTACCTGCAAGCACTTTATTTATTTCCTGTTCAGAACTCATAGTGCTGCTGGAAATATCGGCATGGGCATCGGCCAGAAACTGGGTAGCAGTGGTCTTGGCTTCCATACGGTCGAGGGTAGACATGAGGCCATCGGTATCAATATTGCTCAGGGCTTTATTGATAGCCAGTGAAGCATCGGCGATCTTGGTGCTCGATTTTATCATCTCGGTGCGGTGCTTGGCTTCTGTTATAGCATCGCGCAGCGCCTTGATCTTTGTTTCCAGGCTGGCAATAGCGGTTTCTGTTTTAGCGGCATCAGCAGCATACTTGGCCGATGCATCGTTGTGCATCTGGTAGTTTTTGCTGGCTTCATTAGCCAATGCATTTCCTTTCTCTGCTTCTATTTTTCCTGTTTCAATACCATCCAGCAACTGGTTGGTTTTGCTTTCCCACTCCGCTGCCAGGTTAGCCTCTTTCTGGGCATTGGCACGGGTCTGGAGGGCTGTAGCTTTAATCTGAGCTTCAGCATTCAGGGCTTCCTGCAGGTTCTCGCTCAGTTCGCGAACAATCTGGTCTGCCATTTTTACCTGGTCTTCCATTTTATCGACCACTGCGTTGGCATTTGAAACGCCTATACGAAACAACCTCTGTAATAAACTCATTTTAGTTGGTTTTAGTTTTTGGAAATTATTAATTAAATACTTTATTGCAAAGCCGATGCCATGAATCATTTATGGCAGAACAGCATGAAAAAGCAGAAAGAATATTACCTGCGCCTGCCAAAAGATCTGCCGGAACTGCGAGAAGGGGCTGACCTCATAGGGCTGGAACTCCGGCTGCTGCTGTTGCCAAACCCTCCACTGCCAACAGGGCGGCTGGTATTCCGGTTACCAAAGCTTCTTTGTGAAGAAGTGGGCGAACTCAAAGAAGAACGGCTGGGTGTTGAGGAACGGCCTGCACTGCTGCTATGAGGTACAGTATAGGATGATGTAGTAGGCCTGTAAACGGTTCGAACTACAGTGCGGCGGGAAGTATAATATCCCGGATAATGACCATAACCATACATGGGCATATAGTATGGGTGCGGCCTCATCAGGTATGCCATAAACAACATGGTACCGAAGGAGATATGCGGCTGGTAATAATCGTAATTGGGTCCGCAATATGCGGGTGTACCCTGAATCTGCAGGTTAGCGGTCTGGTTACTTTGATCAGGTGTGATCGTTAATTTGGCTACAACTGTTGCCGGGTTTACCGCCGCATCATCTATTTCCAGTTGGTTCTGGCCTGTTTCCTTAACGGTCAGATAATCGATTTTTCCGTCTTTGTCCAGATCCAGGTTATTAATATTTGTAGATGGGTCATTAATCTGCTGTTCGAGCACTTTAGGATCTGAACTTTTCTGAACAACTGTGGAGAGGGCATTGACATCAAAAGCAGTATTACTTGCATCTGCCTGTATGTTTACGTCGTTGGACATAGGCGAAACAGACACCCGGTTTTGCTGCTGGGGATACTGGCGGTCGTTGCTGCCGCCGCAGCTAAACAAACCCAGCGTTACTGCCGAAAGAGCAATTAAAAGTAATTTTTTCATTGAATTGGTTGCTTAATGTAATACAAAGATATAACGGATTTTTCGTAGCAAAATAATAATTCGGTGAATTAACGTTTACCGGCGGTGAGTATATAAATCAGGCGGATTAATAAAACAGTTATACTGAATTGGAATATTCGTCCAGCTTTTCTTTTTCGTCCCTTGTCAGGCTTTTAATACCCTTGCGGTGAATTTTTTCCAGAATATCGTCTATTTCATTCTGCTTAGCCCTTTTGTTCAGGTTATAGCGGTCTTCGATGTTGGCATTGCGGTGTTGCTTAAAGTAAAAATTATCTACAAACAGCACATGGGGTCTTGTAATAATGAGGTAAATGAAGAATAGGGCCGGAACACTTATGATACAAATAGTAAAGAGATTACCGGAAAAAGCATACCAGTGAAAACATAAAGCTGTAAACATGCCTACCAATGCGCCGCCCAGGTGAGCCTCATGGCCAATATTATCGGCTTTGGAGCGGATACCATAGATGGAATAAAGGATATAAGCCAGCCCAAATAACCAACCTGGAATGGAAATGGGCAGGAAAAACAGCCGAACACTCATGCCGGGAAACAGAGCGATGGATGCAAAAATGATACCACAAACTGCTCCTGAAGCACCAACTGCACTATAATCGCCATGCTGGCGGTGAATCAGAAGCGCCAGCAGATTACCTCCCACCAAACCAGCCAGATAAACAATGAGAAATGGAATGCCGCCCATATACAGCTCCAGCATATTGCTAAATAAATAAAGGGTTACCATATTCATGATGAGGTGCACCCAACCGATATGGAGGAAGCCAGAACTAATGAGCCGGACATATTCTTTATTTACCAGTATTTCATCGACCCGGAAAGAAAAACGATCGAAAAATGACCCGCTTTTAAATCCTTGCCAAGAGAAGATTATGTTGATGAGGATGATGGTAAGGGAGATTAGCGGAATGGGGTGCATACTTGTGTAAATGGATAAGCAAGATAAGGAATTTTAAGATTCAGGATTATAAGAACAATGATTTTGGAATAATTGTATGACCTTTATATGAGTTTATCAAAACTTCCTTATATTTGTTTTAACAAAAGTACAACATATGAAAAACTACACCACTTTTCTACTTGTTGCTTTGCTTGCAACTGCAAATCTTAACGCCCAATCCTTCAACAAAGGCTCCCTGTTAATCAGCGTTTCGGAAGGTACCACCTATACCCATTATGTGATTACTGATAACAGCTCCAATCCGGGCGTGGTAAAGGATTATAACCTGAACGGCGACCGAGATCCGCTGTTTATAGAATATGGTATATCTAAAAAATGGGGTATCGGCCTGCTAATGGGCGGAGATGTGTTTCATATCAATCCGTCATCTTACTACAATACCAGCTCGAATGATAAAAAGGTAATCACATCTGAACTTACCGCAGAGGGTAGCTACCATTTCTATAATAGCCGGAAATGGGACCTGTCAGGCTGCATAGGACTTGGTTTTGCCGGGGTAACATTCAATGGCTATAACGGCGATGGAGCCAGCACAAAATATGATGCAGGTGGTAACATCATCAGGTTATCGGGCAAGGCAAGGTATTATCCGTTTAAGCGGTTTGGCATTTTGGGCATACTCAGCACCTACGCCGAATCTTGCTCGCCATGCCCAACCAATAACAACAGCAACAGCCTGGATAAGCTAACCAAAACAAATATTACCGGCTACGCAATTGAATTCGGCCTTTGCTACCGGCTAAGAAGGTGAGGTAGTAAACCGCCAACTATCCTCACTTCATCTTACTAACGGCTATCTCAAAAATCTCTTTTTCCAACTTATCAGCAGCATCGTTCATTTCTTCAGAGCGTTCCAGGATGTGTTTCAATTCTGCTGTCTCCATCAGTCCCTTTGCATTTGTTTTTACATTCAGGTAGGTTCCTTTTACTGCTGCTCTTGCACATAGCGCACCAACACCTGCATCGCTGGCACAATTGGGGTTGCCATGGATCACCATAGCTTTAGCCAGATTGAAGGAATCAAATGCCAGTTCCATTGTTCGGTACGGAATTTTTATTGCATAAACGGTAGCCTCATCAATAGCCGCTTTCCGGGCCGCCTTTTCTGTATCATTGCTTTTGGGCATTCCATATGCTGCCATTATTCTATTGTATGCATTGGTATCTTCATCTACCAGGCTCAGCATTTCTTTTATCAGTTGCTGCCCCTTTTCAGCCCATTCGGAGAATTCTTCCCATCTGTCGTCCCAGCCTTTCTTATGAGCCGAAAGATTAGCTACCATTGTACCCAAAGCTGCGCCCAAAACACCACAATAGGCAGCAATAGAACCGCCACCCGGGGCGGGAGTTTCGCCTGAAGTCTCGAGGGCAAAGCGGGTCAGCGATAAATCCACCAGTTTCTTAATACTTGTTTCCTGAAGGCGGTATTCTATAATTTTCTTATTCGGGTCGAACGGCCCCAACTCATCAAGCCCCAGCGACTTAACAGCTATACGCACCAGTTCGGCCTCTCCTACTCCTATACTTCTTTGCTGCCTGCGCAGAAAATACTTACCAGCTTCCAGCAATGCATCCAGTGGCACAAGCCCAACCAGTTCGCTGCCGGTTACCCGCATACCCCTTGCAGTGGCCCGCTCACAGGCTGTATTAAACAGGATATGCAGCGGGGTTGTATGCATATTGGTCAGGTTTACGGAAATCTGGGCAATGCCATATTCTTCTATGAACCAGCCTATTGCTTTTACATTTTTAAGCAAGCCGGGCTCCCAAACCGTATCTCCATCCGCATCTTTCACCACCTTACCTTTCTCATCTTTTTTCTGTCTGCCCTTTTCCCTGATATCAAACGCTACCGCATTGGCCCGGCGTGTAGATGTGGTATTGAGATTAATGTTGTAAGCTATGAGGAAATCTCTTGCACCGATAACTGTTGCCCCGCTGCGTTCATTAAATATTGCAGCCCCGTAATCCGGCTTCCATTCGGGTTTCGATATTTTACCGGCCAGCCCTTCGTACTCACCACTACGTATATCCGCAAGGTTGCGGCGGTAATCAGCAACTGCAGCATACTCATACAGGTAGGTAGGTATGCCTGCCTCTTCGCCTACTCTTTTTGCTAGCATTTTTGCAAACTCCACAGTCTCTTCCATTGTTATACCCGAAACCGGTATCAACGGGCAAACATCGGTAGCACCCATACGCGGATGTTCTCCGGTATGGTTGCGCATATCAATCACCTCGCCCGCCTTCTTTATTGCCTGAAAGGCAGCTTCTACGACATCGTAAGGATTGCCTACAAAAGTTACCACCGTGCGGTTTGTTGCCTTTCCAGGGTCCACATCGAGCAGCCTGACCCCTTCTATCTTTTCTATTTCGTCGGTTATCTGCCTGATGACATCCATATTGCGCCCTTCGCTGAAGTTGGGCACACACTCTATAATTGCGTTTTTAAGGTCTTTCATTGCTAACAATTGAGGGTGCAAAAGTAATGTTTGTGAAGAAGTAATTCAGGATTTGCCATTACCCTATATTTATAAACAAAACACCTGCATACCGATATTGGTTTTAAAATTCAGAAGAATTTTTGTATTCAGGGAACAGCAAAGAGCGTTAAGTTTTCATTATAGTAACGCCAGCCTCATCGAGACTGGCGTTACTACTAATATTAATCTGAAATAACTACAATTAAAACCTTTCCAGGCCGTTGAAGAAGAAATTACCTTCGATTGCTGCATTTTCATCACTATCGGATCCGTGAACTGCATTTTCGCCAATTGAAGCTGCATATTTTTTACGGATGGTACCTTCTTCCGCCTGGGCAGGATTGGTTGCGCCTATGAGTTTACGGAAATCGGCAACCGCGTTGTCTTTTTCAAGGATTGCCGCTACTATAGGGCCACTGCTCATAAATTCGGTGAGCTCGCCATAAAAAGGGCGGGCAGCGTGTACCTCATAAAATTTTTCGGCCTGCGCCCTCGATATTTTAAGGTATTTCATAGCCACAATACGGAAACCGCCCGCATTGATCATCTGGAGAATGTTGCCAATGTTGCCTGCTTTTACTGCATCGGGCTTAATCATTGTGAATGTGCAATTCGACATATATAAGTTTGTTTTTTAAAATAATGCCGCAAAGGTAATTTAAATTTAAAAGTCAAAAGTTAAAAAAGAAAAAAGAGTGGCAGTTGATAATTCCTATACCAATAGCAGAATTTCAAATTGATTTTACTTTTCAGTTCTTAAGGCAAGATTGTGAATTACGGGTACAGAGCTTACCAATTCTGCAAAGTACTGTGCACCAGCTTTGGTAAAATGTCTGCAATCCTGACTAATAAATTTACAATCGGTGGTAAAAACCGGTACGGTTCCATTGCCGTCAATTACCGATTCAAGGAGGTTAATATACCTGCCACTCCATTGTTTTTTCAATAGATTGTTTCTGTCGAGATAAACTTTTTCTACAACTGCCCGCTGCATGCAATAACCGGGATCATGCTTATGATTGTAGAAAACACCATTACTGACTCCAAAATTTTTTAAGCCAACGCAATAAATTTTGCTGGTGTCAAGCCCGGAATATCGTGCCAGCTGATGAAAGAGGCTTTCCTTTGCAATGTCTGAATAAAATATATAATCGGCCAATTTCATTCTCGATTCCATGTCTTTTCCGGTAGTTGCGTTTTCTGTATACGACAGGCTGATTTTGCTGCTGAACGGGGATTCGAGTAGTACATTGACCCAATCACGTGCAAAACTATTGCCGATAACCAATACTTTAATTTTACCTGTATCAGTAAAGGGTTTGTTGAATTGAAAAACCCGGGCGTTGTACTTTCCATGTAAATTAAATCCGGCATCTGCCTCATTAATATCTAATTCCGGCACATTTCGCAGAACCCCGGCGTGCATATAAACATAAAATGCGGCCCCGGTAATGAATATAAAGGCTGAGGCCAGAATAAGTAATACACGGTTGGGGTTGGCCTTCATTCTCATCCGGAACGGCTGCTCGATAAAATAATAGGTAAATAAGGAAAGTAAGAACGTAGTCAACAGCATCAGGGCCGCACACGCATAGCTGAAATGCTGCACAATAAAATAACGGGTGAAAACCAGAATCACCTGGTGCCACATAAAAAGACTATAGCTTATTCTGCCAATAAAAACCATTACCTTATTTTCCAGAATCATCGCCGTTAGCCCACCGGCCGCACCAGCAGAAATGATAATACCAAAAGAGAGCATCGCTGCAAAAGGTATGCCTATACTGAATGGCAGGAATTTAAGTGGTAGTTGCATAAGAACAATTAACCCGATTATAAGCAGAGGTGTTAAATTGTTTTTCACGAGCCGGTTACGAAAAAAGATGGCCCCCATGCCGCCGGCGGAAAACTCAAAGAAACGGAAAGGCAGTAAGTAATATCTGGCTTCGTGACTGAAATGGCCGGATAAAAACAGCACCAAAGAAATTATGGATAGTATTATCAATAGCGGCCCTATCCAATTTATCTTTTTGCCGCCAACCAACAGAAACAGGAAAGGAAAGAACAAATAGTACTGTTCTTCCAAACCCAGGCTCCAGGTGTGTAACAGCGGTTTGAAATCATTAACAACATCCCAGTAATTTCGGGTGGTAATGAGTTGCAGTATATTATTACTAAAAAGGTTGGTGGCAAAAACGGATTCGCTCAGGTTTTCGAGATCATCGGGCAACATGACTACAGTACCAATAACGAGTGCAGTAAGACTGATAAACAACAACAACGGAATAATACGCGCGATGCGGCGCTGATAAAACTTAATCAGGGAGAAGCTGTTTGCCTCTGTTGCTATATAAATAATACCCGTGATTAAATAGCCACTGATGACAATGAAAACATCTACCCCAAGATAGCCACCCGGGAACCAGCCATAATGAAAGCAGATAACAGCAAGTATGGCGATAGCCCTAAGCCCGTCTATATCTTTTCTGTAGGTAAGCATTGGAGTAAAGATAGAATGTTGAATCGCATAATGAGAAAAACCGGGACAGATTTTTACATTTTGGTAAAAACATATAAATCCTGTTCCGGAGTTCAAAACCCGGATTGAACCATTCAAATTTAATTCCTACTTTCACCCATCCAAAACAAACAATCATGCGTATCATCACCTACAATGTAAACGGCATCCGCGCAGCAGTAAAAAAGGGCTTTATAGACTGGCTGAAAACTGATCCGGCAGATATTATTTGCCTGCAGGAGATAAAGGCACATGAAGAAGATGTGCCCAAGGCAGATATTGAATCGGCAGGATATGAAGTGTATTCCTATTCGGCACAGAAAAAGGGATATAGCGGCGTTGCCATACTGACCAGAATAAAGCCAGATAAAGTGCAATATGGTAATGGTATAATGCAAAGCGATGCCGAGGGCCGGGTAATACGGATGGATTTAGGGAAGCTGACGCTGATTAATGCTTACTTTCCAAGCGGCACCAGTGGCGAAGAACGGCAAGGATATAAATACCAGTGGCTGGATGAATTTTATGAATACCTTAGTGAGTTGCGCAAAACAAGACCTAAACTGATTGTGTGCGGTGACTACAACATATGCCATAAGGCAATAGATATACATGACCCGATCAGAAACAAAAACTATACCGGCTTTCTGCCCGAAGAAAGGGCATGGATGGATAAATTGTATGATCATGGCTTCATTGATACCTTCAGGGTGTTTAATAAAGACCCAAACCAATATACCTGGTGGAGCCAGTTTGCAGGGGCAAGGGCCAATAATAAGGGCTGGCGCATAGATTATATCAGCGTTACTGAGCCGCTCGCCAAAAAACTGAAACATGCCGCGATATACCCTGATGTGAAACATTCAGATCATTGCCCTATGTACACTGAAATAGCCGAATAGATTTGATCAATATTGTAGAAGATCTATCCGGCCCTCAATTTGGGCCCAATGATCCCCTGAAACGGTTGAAGCGGGTAGTAATATTCATTTCTCTATTATTGCTTCTCATTTCATTTACTCAGGTTGCCTACTGCACTGACGATACTAATGCAAATGAACCATGTGCCAATTCATTGCTTATATTTATTATCGGGTGGCTTGGTGGTTGTTTGGGCGCATCAGTTACCTGGCTGGCTAACCCTTTATTGATTCTTACTTATTTCCTGTTAACCACAAAACCAAAATATGCTTTTATTACCGGGGTATTGTCATTTGCGATTGCCCTTAGTTTTTTATTTTTTAGAGACATTATGGTTGATGAGGCAGGGCATTTTGCAAAAATAACCGGTTATGGCACAGGTTATTGGTTATGGCTATGCAGCGCACTGGCTGCGGCTATTGGTAGTGGTGTTGTTTATTTTATGACAAAAAGTATGAGTAAATAAAACAGCAAAATGTTGGTTTTATAATCCTGGAATTCCAAGTGTTTCTACCTTATCTCTATTCAATTGATCCTTCAGGGCTTCAATTGAGTCAAACTTTTGTTCTTCCCTTATCTTTTTGATGAACTGAATTTCGAGGGTTTGGCCATAGATGTCCTGGTCGAAATTGAAGAGGTTTGCTTCTATTTTTATATCGTGGTTATCGGTTACTGTTGGGTTGTATCCTATACTGAGCATACCTCCGTATGTGATGCCGTCGTGAATAGCTTTGATAGCGTATACTCCTATTGCAGGTATGATCTGATCGGGGTCGGCGGGTTGCAGGTTGGCAGTGGGGTAGCCTATGATACGGCCCAGCTTTTTGCCATGCATCACAGTGCCCTTAATAGAGTAAGTGCGGCCCAGCATCTGTGTGGCATCTTCCAGCCTGCCACCGGTGATGGCATTCCTTATTTTCGTAGAACTTACGGCAGCCTCATCTATTAGCTGGGCTGGTATTTCAATCAGCTCGTATTGATAGTCTTTGCTAAAGTCTTCGAGTAATTTAATATCTCCTTTACGGTCGTTTCCGAACCGGTGGTCATAGCCAATAATAATTGTATGCGGATGGAACAGGTTTACTAAAAAGTCCCTGATATATTCGCCGGCAGAAAGCCGGGCAAAATCTAAAGTAAACGGGGCTACCACCACATGCCGTATACCGGTATCGGTGATAAGTTGCAGTTTCTCAGCGAGCGGGGTGATGATACCCAGGGGCTGATCGGGAAAAAGCAGCTTGCGCGGGTGAGGCTCAAATGTAATCAATACACTTTCGCCATTCACATTCCGGGCATGTGTTACTACTTCTTTCAGAATAGCCCGATGCCCTTTGTGCACACCATCGAAAGTACCTATAGTGAGTACTGCATTTCTGAAGGCAGGCAGGTTGTTTATGTTGTGAAATATGGCCATTTAAAGAGGCACAAAGGTAAGTAAGGAGTAAGAGAAGTTTACGGATAGATTATTTTTCAAATTTCTCATTGAAATACTTACCATAATTGATATAAATCTCCTCGTCTTTTGCAATTGCTTTGGTGGCTATAATATATAATTCCAGCATGCCGGGGTGCGGATCTTCACTTTCTGCCAGTTCGTACCTGGCATTTGGTTTTAAATGATGGTTATACAGAGACCCGTAACCCAGTGCGAGGAGGCAGCCTTTTTTATCATATTCGTAAACATAATCGGCAAGGGCAGTCTGCATCATGAGTGCTGCATCATCAGCATTCATGGTTATGACAGGACACACCTCAATAACTGCATTTTTCTTAAAATCAACAGATGCAAATACACCCCGACCAGCCATATGTATATTTGACTTGCCTACGTAAACTTTTTTGCTCATTAATTTGTGTGGTTAGAAGTGAAAATGAATTTAGATTGCTGTAAAGATCATAAAAGAAAAGTTATTGTTTGCCTATTGCAGCAGATAATTGTTTTTCCAAGGCCAGTACTTCAGGGTGCACTGATTCAGGGTCGGCGAATGACCATGCATCTGTATGTTTATTTTTGTGCAGATTATGGATACAGACTTCGGATAACAGCCGGCCATTAACGATATGCGGATATAAGATGGTAACAGAATATTCAGGGCTTCGCTCATCACCGGAAATCTCGAGGCTGCAATCGGCAATGCCATCAGGCGATTCCAGGACAAATTCAATAGTTTCGTTCATACAGGACAAAGATAGGCGATTGACCGGCTGATATTTTGATAATCTAAACAGGTTTTTTAATGAATGTCCTGCCCCATGGTTGGTTTTGAGGAGGTTTTAATGAATATACCGCCAACATAGGCATTTAGTCCGAACCCGCATTGGCTGCAGGTATCGCAGTCATAACCTATAGTCAGAAATTGCTTATAAAACCTTATCGTAAAGCTGCAAAGTCCGTTTTCGTCCCGGGAGGTATAGGTAGCCCTGTTATTTTTTATCAGAACAGTATCGTCATTTAGCTCAGCTATATTATATGCCGGTGCACAGGTGACACAGCTTACATTAAATATTAGTTTGTCATTTCCAAGCCTCTGAATATTCACCTCACCCGAGGCTTCGCAGGGGTGGCTATAGCTGTAAGTGCCATCTATATTACCGGTATTGGTAAAATCAGCAACATCAGTGTTCACAATTGTATCTTTTGAGGATAACTCAAAGGGCATTTGTTTATCCGATTTAAGGGATGACCATGTACCGTTTATTTTACCAGCCGCAATTTTCCCCACCCAATATCCGGTTGATTTGCCATCCCTGGAATACTCTCCCAGAGTCAGCGCAGTATCCAGGTGACCTACCAGGTAAATCGGTTCTCTGAGCCTGGTATTGGTATATATAAGTTCCCCAAAAACCATACTATCGGCCTTGCTTATAGTAAACCATAGGAAGACCGGAATTTTCCCGTTTATTGTCCCCTGCCAGGTCTTGATCGCTTTATTTGACTGATCGTTGGAAGGAGTATGACCAGGCCCGCAACTGACTATAAAAACGGCCACTAAAATCAGCCAGAGATTCTTCATAAATACTATTGTATAGTGGTAAGCAGTTCATAAAAGCTAAAGCAATCTTCAAAAGTATTGTAGAGTGGCACAGGAGCTATGCGTATCACGTCAGGCTCCCGCCAGTCGGCAATTACTCCGGCTTGTGTAAGGATATCAAATATTTCCCTGCCTCTGTCATAGAAACGCAGGGATAGCTGACAGCCTCTGCGTTCAGGTTCGGCAGGTGTAATGATTTCGAACGGGAGATGGGTAATTTGTTTCAGTAAGTACTCCATGTAACCTGTGAGCAGCAGGCTTTTTTCGCGCAGGGCGGCCATACCTGCTTTATCAAAAATATCGAGCGATGCATTGTGGGCAACCATATTAAACACCGCTGCATTGCTTTGCTGCCAGCTTGCCGCGCCCCGCTGGGGCACAAAACCCTTCTTCATTTTAAAGCGTGTCGACTCCTCATTTCCCCACCATCCGGCAAGCCGTAATATTCCGGGGTTATTACAATGCCGCTCATGCACGAAAGCACCTCCCACACCTCCCGGGCCTGAGTTGAGGTATTTGTAAGAGCACCAGCAGGCAAAGTCTACATTCCAGTTGTGCAGATGCAATGGCACATTGCCTACCGCATGGGCAAGATCGAAACCAGCATAGGCACCTACCTTATGGGCTTCTTTAGTAATACTTTCAAGATCAAAAAACTGACCGGTATAATAGTTTACACCACCAATCATAACCAAAGCCAGCGAATCTCCGGCCTCTTCTATTGCATTAACAATATCAATGTTCTCAATGAGGTATGCACCTTCTTTGGGGGTAATTTCTATAATAGCGTCGGCAGGGTCATAGCCATGCATTCTTACCTGCATTTCAACTGCATACTGATCTGATGGAAAAGCATCAGACTCCATAAGAATCTTATATCTTTTTCCGGACGGCCGGTAAAAGGACATCATCAACAGGTTGAGGTTAACAGTAAGCGTATTCATTGCTACTACTTCGTCTTTGACCGCACCTACTATTTTGAGCAATCTGTCTTCAAAGAAATGGTGGTAATATAACCAGGGCAGCTTTGCCTTCAAATGGCCTTCTACGCCATACCTGGCCCAGTCCTGCAGTTCTTTTTCCATCAGATAGGCGACGCTTTTGGGCTGAAGACCCAGGGAATTGCCGCAAAAATAAAGTGCATCAGCATCATTATGTTGCGGAAACAGAAAACGCTCCCGAAACGGGAATAAGGTATCTACCTGATCAAGGCCATATGCATATTCGCGGCTGGCTTCGTAAGAAACGGATGGTGTGCTCATTTGCAGGCAAAAATACTATTGAGGAATGGAAAAAAAGCTGATAAAACCGAGAGAAACACATTATTTTGAATGACATAGATAGTATATTGGTAGATTGAAAAATTTAAAGAATTTATTGCACCAATAATCAGCCTTTTCTAAGGTGTATATCACTTTTGACACCTTGGAATATACTTTAAAATATAAACTAAGGAACAGAATGATTTTATGTGGAACAAAGTAGCTTTGCAATTAAATAAATTTATTTGAGGTGTTAGATAATATGATCTTAAATCAAGTCAAACAAAACAAAAAAAATGAATCTTACAGAAGCATATAAAAGGGTGCGTGCCTATACTGAGCTGATATGCCAGCCGTTGAAAACAGAGGATTATGTAGTGCAGCCTGTGGTTGATGTGAGTCCGCCGAAGTGGCACCTGGGGCACACTACCTGGTTTTTTGAGACCTTTGTATTGAAACCGTATGCATTTGCTTATCAAGAATTTGCCCCGGCCTACAACTTTGTTTTTAACAGCTATTACGAAACCATAGGCGCAAGGGTTATCCGCACTGACCGGGGCAACCTGAGCAGGCCAGGTGTAAATGAAATTTACAAATACAGGGCCTATGTGGATGAGGCTATGATGCGGCTATTAGGAACAGAAATTACGGAGGAGATACGTGATATTGTGGGGCTGGGGCTGAACCATGAACAGCAGCATCAGGAGCTGCTATTTACTGATATCAAATACATTCTCGGGCATAATCCTTTATTCCCGGCCTATTCGCAGGATGCAATCATTAAAGAGTATGTAAAGAAAGAGGGTAAGGATGGATTTATTGAGATGCCTGAAGGTATTTATAAAATCGGACAAACAGCAGAAGGCTTTTGTTTTGATAATGAACTGGGCGCGCACCGGGTTTTTCTTGAATCATATGCAATTGCCGATCAGTTGGTGACCAATGGGGAGTATCTTGAGTTTATGAATGATGGTGGTTATAACGACCACAGACGGTGGCATGCTGAAGGGCTGGACTGGGTAAAGAAAAATGATATAACCGCACCGATGTATTGGTATAAACCGGATGAGGCCTGGCATTATTACAATTTAACCGGGCTTGTGGCAATAAATCCGGATGCAGCAGTATGCCATATCAGTTTTTATGAGGCAGCAGCATATGCAGCGTGGAAGGGAATGCGACTGGCTACGGAATTTGAATGGGAAGCGGCATCAAAGCAATTTGGTTGGGGCCAGCGATGGGAGTGGACCAACAGCGCCTACCTGCCCTACCCGGGTTTTAAAAAAGCAGAAGGTGCTGTGGGCGAATATAATGGTAAATTTATGGTAAATCAGATGGTTTTACGGGGTGCATCGGTTGTAACACCTCCGGGACACAGCCGCTATACTTACCGTAACTTTTTTCATCCTTATCTTCGCTGGCAATTTACAGGAATCAGGCTGGCAAAATAAACTGCAAACAAAATGGATGAATTTTCAGAGGATATCTGGAGCGGACTTAGATCAGAACCAAAATATCTTCAGTCGAAATACTTTTATGATGTCAAGGGGGATGCACTGTTCCGGGAGATAATGGATTGTCCGGAATACTATCTTACCCGGTGCGAAATGGAAATATTCCAGACTCAAAGCACAACAATTGCCAAAACAATTCTGAGCAGACTTACAGAATTCGACCTGATAGAATTAGGGCCCGGCGATGCTACAAAATCTATTTACCTGCTGGAAGCAATAACCACACAAAATGCCTCGTTTACTTACTTCCCGATCGACATTTCTGAAAATGTTATTGACCAGTTGAATTTAAATTTACCAAAACGGATTCCTGGAATTAAGGTCGAAGGTTTGAAAGGTGATTATCTGGAAATGTTGGGGAAAATGAATGGCAAATCTGCCCGAAACAAAGTGGTGCTTTTCCTTGGCTCCAACATAGGTAATATACCTCTGGATGAAACTGCTGATTTTTTAAAGGCATTAAAATCCTGCCTTTCACCCGGCGACCTGCTCCTTACCGGCTTTGACCTTAAAAAAGACCCTGCTGTTATTCTGGCAGCCTATAATGATGCTGCAGGCATTACCCGGCAGTTTAACCTGAACCTGCTGCAAAGGATCAATGATACTTTGGGGTCTGATTTCAATTTGTCGCATTTTGAGCATCAGCCCGAATACGATGAATCAACAGGGGCGTGTAAAAGCTACCTGGTTAGCCTTAAAGAGCAGGTGGTGCATATCGGGAGCCGTGGCCATATACATTTCAAAGCAGGGGAAAGGATATTTATGGAGGTATCGCAAAAATATTCGGCAGATCAGATGGATACTTTTGCCAGGGAAGCTGGTTTTAGTATTGTCTCACATTATTTTGATACCCGGAGCTGGTTTTTGGATGCGCTGTGGTTGGCTGAATAAGCTGATTCTGATTTGTTAAATATTGATAAACTACCAATTCAGCATGGATTTTGTTGCAATATTTTGGTAATTTCATTGTTATATACCTCTAAAAAACACTCTTATGAAGAATTCACAGGTTTTATCCGCATTTTTTATTTTTTGTTTATTATTCTCTGCAATAAGAAGCAACTGCCAGACTCGCATTATAACAACAGTAGCCGGAGATGGTTATGGCGCCGGAACCGGAAGAGGTGGTTTTAGCGGAGACGGCGGGGCAGCTACTAACGCGAAATTGGCTCAACCACGTGGTGTGGCTGTTGATTTGGCTGGAAATATTTATATTGGAGATGCTGAAAATTATGTTATACGAAAGGTTTCACCATCTGGCATAATTTCAACCATTGCCGGCATACCTGGTTCAAGTGGATATAGTGGAGATGGCGGCCCGGCACTTAGCGCTAAGCTTAGTGGATTATTTGGAATCTGCATTGACAATTCAGGAAATTTATTTTTTGCAGACTTACAAAGGATCCGTAAAATCAGTACTTCAGGCACAATAACAACTGTTGCCGGGAATGGAACTGCTGGCTATAGTGGTGATGGCGGCAATGCCACTGCTGCAACAATTTATAATCCATACGGTTTAGCGGTCGATGCAGTCGGTAATCTTTATATCGCTGAACAGTTAAATAATTTAGTAAGAAAAGTAAGTCCGTCAGGGATCATCAGTACGTTTGCCGGAATGGGTACACCTAGCTACAGTGGTGATGGAGGTAATGCGACAGCCGCTATGTTAAGGCAACCTGAAAGTGTAGCGGTTGATAATTCGGGCAATGTATTTATTGCAGATGCTGGTAACAATGTCATTCGTAAAGTCAGTACTTCTGGAATTATTTCTACAGTTGCAGGTACAGGACTACTAAGCGATGGTGGTGATGGTGGCCCGGCCACTGCTGCAAATATTCAAAGCCCGGTTGGGGTGGCAGTTGATGCAACAGGGAATATCTATATTGCTGAGTATTTAAGTTCTGTACGAATGGTGAATACCTCAGGAATTATCAGCACCATAGCAGGTAATGGCACTGCTGGTTATTCGGGTGATGGCGGCCCCGCTGTAGAAGCCGAATTTTATTACACATGGTCCTTATGCCTGGATGGGGGCGGAAATATATTTGTGGGTGATGCTGATAATAATGTGATCCGTAAAATCAGTCCTGCATACCTGAGTGTTGACCAGACTGAATTACACAATAGCAGCATTTCGATTGTACCTAATCCGAATACAGGCGCCTTCACAATAAATGCAATCATTAATGCAAAATCAGGAAATGAAGTTTCGATTACGATTACTGATATTACTGGTCGCGTAATTTATAGTTCAGTTGCAAGCACTATTAATAGTGGGATAAGTAAGGAAATAAATCTTGGCGGGAATTTACCTGGTGGATTATATATACTTAAGCTGGATTCAGGAAATGAGCATGCGGTATCCAGGTTGTTGATTGCAAGATAAGATTATTCGATTTTCCGGCAGGTATTAACAGCAGTGCTTTATTCATATTGAAAGAATGCCGTTGCCGCCAACAGATTAGATCACCGGATTGATGAAAATTAATAACACCCCTGACCTAAATCATTCTTCTGGCCATATAGATAGTTAGTTTTGCATTGTATTTTTAAATATTTCAAAACTAATTTTCTATGAGAAAGAATTCGTACATAATAATTGTTGCATTATTGGCTTTATTCCTGGCTAACGGGCTCCATGCCCAGATCATTATCCGTTTTGCAGGCGACACCGTTCAGGGACATACCGGCGACGGCGGACCAGCTACTGCCGCAGAAATGAACCAGCCGTGTTCGGTAACTCAGGACGCCATGGGTAATATTTACATCGGAGAGGGAAACGGATGCGTTATCCGGAAAGTAAACCCAATGGGTGTTATTAGTACTTATGCCGGTACGGGTACCCCTGGTTTCAGTGGTGATGGCGGACCTGCAATTGCGGCTAAAATTAACGGAGTAGATGGTATGACATTCGACGCTTCAGGCAACCTGGTGTTTGGCGATTTTGCCAACAGTTGTATCCGGAAGATAGATGGTGCGGGTACAATAACTACAATCGCCGGTACGGGTGGTGTATCTGGATATTCCGGTGACGGAGGTTCGGCTACCGCAGCTAAGTTTAATCGGGTAATGGACGTAAAATACGATGCTGCCGGAAACTTGTATATCAGCGACTGGTCGAACTATGTGATCAGGAAGATCAACACAGCAGGCACAATTTCTACCATTGCAGGCACCAATGTATCCGGATATACCGGTGATGGTGGCCCTGCGACGGCCGCCAAAATATCTCTGCCTTATGGCCTGGCATTCGATGCATCAGGCAGTCTTTATTTTATAGATGGCAACAATAATTGCGTCCGGAAAATTGACGGTACCGGAACAATAAGCACCGTTTGTGGTACCGGCGCCCCCGGCTCTTCGGGCGATGGTGGCCCTGCAACAGCAGCATTGCTGAGCGCACCTACCGACCTGGCTTTCGACAGTTATGGCAATCTGGACATTAACGACAGGGGAAATGACCGCATACGACAGATCAATACCTCAGGCATAATTTCTACTATTGCCGGCAATGGCGGAATGGCGGAAGTGGGAGATGGCGGACCGGCCACCGCCGCCTCTTTCAACCGGAATTATGGTATATATGCAGATAACAACAACAACATATATACCGCCGATATTAATGGCAATGCGGTCAGGAAGATTATAGCCCGCCCTCATGCCGTTTATACCAGTCCAGGCACTCTTTGCCAGGACAGTTGCACAACCCTGATCAATACCGGAAAAGGCTCGCTCGATAGTGTGCGGTGGTCTGTACCAGGGGTTACAATTACCGGAGCTGCCACCGATACTATGCATGCCTGTTTTACTTCACCCGGAAGCTATCCGGTCCATTTGTATGTGCACAACATTTCCGGCAGCGATACCATGACTGCAACTTTAATAGTAAACCCTACACCACATCCCGTAATAACAACAACCTTATTTACCACATTTTCTGTTCCAGGTACCTACTCAAGTTATCAGTGGTATCATGAAGGACTACCTGTTTCAGGAGCTACGACAAATACATTGGTTGCGGTTGGGATAGGTTCCTATTGGGTAATTGTAGATTCCGGCGGTTGTCCGGGCCGTTCAGATACCGGATTTGTATGGGAGGGGGTACCAACAATCAATTTGTCTGAAAATCACTTCTGGTTGTCTCAAGACGGCAGCAGCACATTGAGCATCTATACTGATAAAACATTGGCAGATAATATTAGTATTTCTCTGTTTGATATTACCGGTAAGCAATTACTGACGGATAGCTGGTCAAAGGGCAGCAACTCAAAACAGATCAATGATATTCCGGTACCTGCCGGGTTATATATAATCAGGTTAACCAGCCTTAGTACTTCAAAGGTGCTGAAGTGGATGAAACAATAATCTGATGCAAACATGCGAATACAAAACCCCTCGGTTCCGGAGGAGTTTTGTATTCGCATAGGTATTTATAAATCAGACTTAACCTATTACCCGGTTAGCAGCACTTCAGCCAGATGAGGGAGTTCATAGTCCAGCTAGCTATTCCAGGTCTCCCACGATACCTGAACTCAGTTACCATGCAAACCAGTTAATACAGACATAACAATTTAACAATATTGGCTTCTGTTACAGAACCTACTTTTGCAACTGATTTGAAATCAATTGTATAATTTTTTACTCATGAAGAAATTCACTTTTATTATTCCTATTATTTTTACGGTTATTCTCTTTTATGCATGCACGCATAAGCCATTCTTACAGTCTACTCCCAAAACACACGATACAACTACCCATATTACTCCTGTTGATACTACCCATACTACCGATACTACAAAGGATATTGTAGATACTTCAGTATGTTTTCAGCGCGATATATTGCCTATGCTGCAGAGCAATTGCGCCATAAGCGGTTGCCATAATGCCGCCTCAGCCCACAAGGGTTACGTATATACTTCCTATGCCACAATAATGGCTAAAGGAATTGTGGCCGGTAATATCAGCGCCAGCGCTACCTATACTTACTGCCTCAGCGGTAAAATGCCAAAATCGCCAGTACCCGCTTTCGACAGTACAAAACTGAGTTTACTGAGACGCTGGATCATTAATGGCGCACATGATGATACCGATTGTATTGTGAATTGCGATACTACTAAATTCACCTTTGCCGCCGCAATAGTTCCGATACTAAGTGCCAACTGCTACTCCTGCCATGCCACATCTTCGGCTGCATCGGTTGGTGGCAATATTATTCTGGATACCTATGCTGGCGTCCTTGCCCAAGCACAAAACGGTAAACTGCTGGGCGACCTGAATCATACACAGGGCTATAACTACATGCCGCTGGGTGGTGCTCAGCTTTCTGAATGCAAGATCACCCAATTCAGTAAGTGGATAGCAGCAGGAGCACAGAATAATTAGCAGTTAGTCTAAAGTCTTTAGTAGTTAGTCTAAAGTTTTATTCTCAGTTTGCTATATGGAGAATTCAATGGCTGGAAATAATTTTGCCCCCATTCATACAGCCTTTATAGGCACCGGGCGTTATTCCTTCAGTTTTTTTAAACAGGCGCACAAAATAATTCACATCGCTGAAGCCGCAATAGTTACTGATCTGAGAAATGGAATACTTGTTTTCAGCCAGTAGTTGTTTGCCCAGTTTGAGCCGCTCATTATTAATATAGTCAACAGGAGTAATGCCGAATTGCTCTTTGAACCAGATAAAGAAAGCATTCCTGCTCAGGTAAGCTTTCCTGCAAAGATCATTTATGAGTATCTTACTGGTAAGGTGCTCATGAATGTGGTGCAATACATATTGCAGCCTGCCTGCATTGGTACTGGTAACCGATTCAGATATTACCTGCTGCAGGTGCTGGCTTTGCACCAGCCTTATGAGCAATTCCTTAAGATTCAGGTCGGCAAAAATATTCTTGGCTTTATCTGAGCTGCTGCACACCCTTATCAGTTTATTGATCAGATCGGTGATCTCAGTATCATTCTCAAAATGGTATTTATTGAACTGTAGTTTCCAGTTATGCATTTCATCCTTACCGCTGTTATAGAATTCATTCAGGTAATTAAGCGTAGAGTCAATATACCTTGCATCAACCGCCAGAGCTATGCATTGCGAGGGCGTGTGATGACTGGCCTCCGGAAAGTCAATTATCATGGTCTCATTGGCAGGTACTATTACCGTTTCACCGGGCAGGTACTCAAATTCGGGCTTATTGAACAGGTGCATGACTTTTTTGCCCCTTACCATGCTGGTTATCACAAAATCACTGAAAGTTAGCGGCACACGGTAGGTTTGCTCATACGATTCAAAAATATTGAGCTCACTGTTATTTAAATTATAGATACGCCGGTTCTCTACCAGCGTCTGCAGGTACTTAGGGTTGGTTAGGTCAATTTTGGTTAAATAATTTCCTGCTGGCATAATCCGGCCATTTTTCCAGAGTTCAAGATAATGACTTTCAGTATACTGCAAAAGAAAAAGGTACGATTGTGCTATTTTTTCAGACGATAATACTAACCACATGGGAGCTATAACAGTGATCTTTACGTATTCATTCACTTAAAATTTGTATCCATATGAGTACTTCAACCGTGGCTGCTCCCAAAAGTAATCTGGCAGCAAGACCTGTTTTTAAAGACCGTTACGAACATTATATCAATGGCCAGTGGACCGCTCCCTCAAGCGGTGAGTATTTCGATAACATATCTCCTATAGATGGCAAAGTATTTACACAAGCGGCCCGTGGCAATGCCAAGGACATAGAACTGGCGGTAGATGCCGCCTGCAATGCCTTTACCACCTGGAGCAAAACTTCTGCCGCCAGCCGCAGCAATATTTTGCTGAAAATAGCCCAGCGGATAGAAGACAACCTGGAATACCTGGCAACTGTGGAGACTATTGATAATGGTAAGGCGATAAGGGAAACGCGCGCCGCCGACCTGCCACTGACCATTGATCATTTCCGTTATTTTGCCGGGGTTATCAGGGCAGAAGAAGGCTCAATAAGTGAGCACGATGAAACGACGGTAAGCATACAGATACATGAGCCTATCGGGGTTGTAGGCCAGATAATACCCTGGAATTTCCCGCTGCTGATGGCTGCATGGAAAATTGCCCCGGCACTGTCTGCCGGTTGCTGTGTAGTGGTGAAACCCGCAGAGCAAACACCCACAAGCCTGATCATACTGATGGAACTGATAGGTGATTTATTGCCGGCAGGAGTTTTGAATGTAGTTACCGGGTTCGGAATTGAGGCGGGGAAACCGCTTGCCACATCCAGCCGCATCAATAAAGTGGCCTTTACCGGCGAAACAACTACCGGCCGCCTGATTATGCAATATGCATCTGAAAACCTGATACCGGTAACTATGGAACTGGGTGGTAAAAGCCCTAATATCTTCTTTAAGTCGGTAGCCGATGCCGATGATGATTTCTTTGACAAAGCGGTGGAAGGGGCTGTGATGTTTGCTTTGAACCAGGGTGAGGTTTGTACCTGCCCGAGCCGCATACTGGTGCATGAAGACATCTACGACAAGTTTATGGAGCGAGTAGTGCAGCGCACAATGGCTATAAAAATGGGTAACCCGCTGGACGGCGATGTGATGATGGGCGCTCAGGCAAGCGAAGACCAGTATAATAAGATACTCAGCTACTTTGATATAGGCAAGCAGGAAGGAGCCAAGGTACTATGCGGCGGCGAAGCATTCCACCAGAACAGCGGTCTGGAATCAGGGTACTACATTCAGCCTACTATATTCTCCGGACATAATAAAATGAGGATATTCCAGGAAGAGATATTCGGGCCGGTTACATCTGTTACCACTTTCAAAACTACTGAGGAAGCAATAGCTATAGCTAATGATACGCTTTACGGCCTCGGCGCAGGGGTATGGACTCGTGATGCACATGAACTGTACCAGGTGCCAAGGGCAATACAGGCAGGCAGGGTGTGGGTGAACTGTTACCATGCGTATCCGGCACATGCGCCATTTGGCGGTTATAAAAAATCGGGTTTCGGCAGGGAAACGCATAAGATGATGCTGAACCACTACAGGCAAACCAAAAACATGTTAATATCGTATAGTAAGAGTAAACTCGGTTTTTTCTGATCATACACTGATAGCAAAAAACCGGAGTAATCAAGGATTTTTCAGATAAAAGGTAATTGGATTAAGTGAAAGATTCACTCAGGCGGCGGTATTTATATACTGCCGCAATTTTTCAGGATATATATTATGGATGTAAAACGGGTTATAGCTACAGAAGACACACTGGCATTGATTGAAAAGCTAAAAACAACCAACGGACCGCTCATGTTTCACCAGAGCGGGGGCTGTTGTGATGGCTCTTCGCCCATGTGTTTCCAATCGGGCGAATTCCTGATCGGCTCATCTGATGTGCAGATGGGGGAAATTGGGGGGTGCCCATTCTATATGAGCAGTGACCAGTTTGAGTATTGGAAACATACCCAGTTGATAATAGATGTTACAAAAGGCAGGGGCAGCAGCTTCAGCCTGGAAATACCACTAGGTGTGCGGTTCCTGACCCGCTCCAGGATGTTTACCGACGAAGAACTGAAAGAACTGAAATTAATTGCTTAAGTGCGCGACACCTTTGAAGTGTGGCACATTTTCGAGAGTATAAAATCAATCAAAATATTAAAACAAAGGTGGCAAAATAAGCCCCAGCATTTGGAAACTAAACAATAGCCCGGCAAATGCCGGGTTATTAGTTTATAAATTATTTTTAATATATCAGGGAACTACTACTATACGTTTGCCTGTGTTATCATTGATCTGCCATGCAGTTTCAATGTCTTTCAAAGCCACTACCTGCGTATCAACAGACAGTTTACCAGCCATATTCAACTGCATCATTTGGGGTAGTATTTCTTTAGTAAACAAAGCCAGGGCTTCCCTGCTCAGACTGCCGAAGCCAGAACCAAGTATTTCAATAGCTGTACTACGCAGCAAGCCCGATGGAAGCTGAATATTTGCTCCGGCCATCTCGCCCACCGTAACAAACTTCACAGTGTTACTGATGTGCTGCAGCCCACCGCCTTTAAGGGCTGTAAGTATTAATTCCGCCGGTCGCCCCCACAAATAGTCAATGACTATATCAATAGGTGTTTCCTGATTAATCTCTTTTGTTCGTTTAATGATAAAGCTATCTTCCTGGTTTAGCGAAATAACTTCATCAGCGCCGAGCTCTGCCAAACGGCTGAGCGATTCAGGATTACGGCCGGTGGCAATCACTTTTTCAGCGCCATAAAATTTTGCGATCTGCACAGCAGCTTTGCCTGTAACACCGGTTGCCCCGTTGATCAGCACGGTTTTACCAGACTCCATGCCTGCCCTGAAACGAAGCGCCAATGCTGCGCCAATCACAACATTGGGCAATGCCGCTGCTGCAATACAATCCATACCGGCGGGCAACCTCACCATCCTTGCCTTATCTGCAAGTGCCTTTTCGGCTATCATACCGGTTATACCCATGGCATATACCAGCGTTCCGTCTTCCAGCTCCCCCACTCCATCTACACCAACCACAGCAGGTAAGGTATCATGGCTGCCATAATGTGCTCCGCTAGCTCTGCCCTTATCCAGATTTTTAACAGATGCCGCCTTGATTTTTATCACTACCTGGTTGTCATTTGCAGGTACAGGATCCGGAAAATCATCATAACGCGGGGGCTGCCCGAACTTATATAACACTGCTGCTTTCATAATTACATTTTTGTACAAAATTCAGGCTTTTTATTTGTGCAGCAAGTATAATTTACATCAGATATGTTGCTGTAGTTTAACGCATTAGCGTTTACCCGTTGATAGCCTGCAATAATCATATAGCCATGACCATTATCATATTCTGTGAACTGAATCTTTTACTAATTTTAGCTTATGGAAAAACTATTCAGGGACATCCGTCAATTGATTGCAGATAAAAACTTTGAGGCACTTGCCCAACTGGAAATTAAGAAACCGGAGCAATTCAACTGGGTAACTGAAATATTTGAAGGGATACACGTAAAAGATACCCCGGATGCTACCGCCTTACTCTGGACTGATGGCAATGATGTAAAACCTTATACTTTCAAAGTTACCAGTATGCTTACTAATCAACTGGTGAATTTCCTCCGGAGTAAATTTGTTTTCCGGAATGATGTGATCCTTACCCAGATGTCATTGCAGCCGCTGAACTGGTTAACGATTCTTGCAACTATAAAAGGTGGCTACCGGATGATACCTGCCGCTACTATCCTTGGTGTACATGACCTGGTTTACCGTTTTGGCAGATTAATGCCCAAGGTCGTAATCGCTGATTCTGAAAATGCAGCAAAAATAGAGGAAGCAGAAATGCTTACAGGAAATACCGTTGAAGTAAAAATACTTGCAGATGATCAGGAAAGAGAAGGCTGGTATACCTGGAACAGGGATATAGAACCTATGAGTTACGAAGCCGAAGGTATCAGAACCTACTCCGACGACCCGTTGTTCCTCTTCTTTACTTCCGGCACTACTGGTATGCCCAAAGTAGTGATACATACCCATCTCAGTTATCCGCTGGGTCATATGACCACTGCATCGTGGGCTGGCATAAGAAAGGATGATATACACTACAATATCTCCCAGCCAGGCTGGGCAAAATTTGCCTGGAGCAGTTTCTTTGCCCCATGGGGTATCGGGGCAACCATCTTTGCCTATCATGCTGCCGGTCGCTTCAATGCAAGAGAGACATTATCCCAGATCGAAAAACATAAAATCACTACTTTTTGCGCGCCGCCAACCGTATTGCGCTTATTGATACTCGAAGACCTCAAAGCCTATCAGTTCAGTTTCCGTGAATGCGTGGCAGCCGGAGAACCGCTCAACCCCGAGGTAATAGAACAATGGAAGGCAGGTACAGGTATGCTGATACGTGATGGTTTCGGGCAAACTGAAAGTTCGTGCATGGTGGGTAATCTCAGCGGTCATAAAGTAAAATTCGGATCAATGGGCAAAGCCTTATTTCTTTACGAAGTAGTGATAGCCGGTGATGACGGCAAAATAATGGATGTACATGAAGAGGGCAATATCTGCGTGAAGATGGATACAGGGAAGCCTAATGGCATATTCACAGATTACTTTGGCGACCCCGATAAAAAGAAAAGCGTATTTAAGCATGGCCTTTACTACACAGGCGATAAAGCTTACCGCGATGAAGATGGCTATATATGGTTCGTAGGCCGGGATGACGATGTAATTAAATCTTCCGATTACCGGGTAGGGCCATTTGAGGTGGAAAGTGTGCTGCTGGAGCATGAAGCAGTGCAAGAGTCCGCAGTAGTAGGAAGCCCCCATGCTATAAAGGGTTTTGAAGTAAAAGCCTTTGTGGTGCTCAATAAAGAACATCACGCTGGCAGCGATCTTGCCCACGAATTATTCAGCTTTGCCCGCAAAAACCTGGCACCTTATAAAATGCCCCGCATTATAGAGTTTGTAACCGAACTACCAAAAACCATTAGTGGCAAAATCAGGCGGGTGGAACTCCGGGCGCAGGAAGCGGAGGGTAAGGCCAAAGAGATAAAGCCGGAGCAGGAATATTTGTTTATTAAGTAGCTTTTTCAGAAGATATTTACATATGATTTGGCAACTTCTAAAAAGTTGCCAAATTTATTCCGGTTAATAAAATAATTCACTGGTAGCATTAAATCTCTGGCATTACTGCAAATAACATCTGATCAGAAATGCACGATCAAAGCCCAGTATAGCGGCATCCCCAAAGTAATATTAAATGGAAATGTTAGTCCCAGTGCCATTGGTATAAATAAGCCCGGATCGGCTTCAGGGGCGGCCTGCTTCATTGCAGCGGGTACGGCTATATAGGAGGCGCTTGAGGCAAGTACAGCAACCAGCAAGCGGTTGCCCTGTGTTATTGGCAGGTAATGGGTAATAACAACTGAAAGCACACCATTGAAAGCCGGTACTAATATTGCGAAACAGCTTACAAACCAACCATAGTGCCGGAATGCACTAAAACGCCGTGCAGCAACCATTCCCATCTCCAGCAGAAAGAGCGCCAGGAAACCTTTAAAGATATCTGTGGTAAATGGCTTGATGCCTTCAGCCTGTTTGGCCGATGTGAGGATACCGATTACAAGGCTGCCGGTAATCATTAATACTGAGCCATTGGTAAAAGATTCATGTAGCAATTTGCTTAATTTCATTGATTGCCCTGAATTTGTTGTGTATTTCCGCATAAGCATAACGCCTATGATGATGGCTGGTGATTCCATAAGCGCCATTGCTGCCACCATATGGCCCCCGGCAGAAACCTTCATATTTTCGAGAAACGAAATAGCCGTTACAAAAGTAACTGCACTCACCGATCCATATGTGGCAGCGATAGCTCCGGCATTTTCAACACTCAGTTTGCGCTTCAGTATAAAGAATGTATAAAATGGAACAACTGCAGCAAATAAAAGGCAAAGCAACAGTGTAATTATTATTTCAGTATTCAGGCCGCTGTGGGCCAGCTCCTGCCCACCTTTAAAACCTATTGAAAACAACAGATATAAAGACAGGAACCTGGATATCTGTCCTGGTATTTCGAGGTCGCTTTTTACCATAGTTGCGATAATGCCTAATACAAAAAAAAGGAGGGTGGGATTAGTAATGTTGCTGATAAGAATGTCTGTTTGCATAAATAATTTTAGATGTGAAAATAAATTTGCGGTTAAGAAATGCTATTATTGATTGTTAAATGATTCATTTTGAGTTATAACTTTTTCTCTGTTTTTTTTCTTTAAATCCAATAATTTTTCTTTAAGTTCAGGGTGATTTATTGCCAGCATCTGAACTGCTAATAGCCCGGCATTGTGCGCTCCATTAACCGCTACGGTAGCTACCGGCACATCATTAGGCATCTGTACGATAGACAATAGGGAGTCGATACCGGCGATGGAGTTTGAGGATTTGATAGGTACACCTATTACAGGTACCACAGTAAGGGCCGCCATCATCCCTGGCAGGTGGGCGGCACCACCCGCACCCGCTATAATCACTTTTATGCCTTTGTCTTCGGCACTTTTAGCAAATTCAAACATCCAATCCGGACTGCGGTGTGCTGATACAACTGCAAATTCATATTCTATTCCGAATTGTTCCAGAACCTTCACCGATGCCTTCATAATATCGGCATCTGAGCTGCTGCCCATTATTACTGCTACTTTATTTTTCTTCATATCCTTCTTTTAATAAGTGACGAATTATTACTGCTTTCGAGAGTGCATTTTCTATGTTGGTTTCTACAATTGTTACATGCCCCATTTTGCGTCCTTCAGTACCATCCTTCTTGCCATACCAGTGCAGGTGGGCATCGGTTGTGGAAAGTATTGTTTTCAAAGCATCTCCCATGGCACTTTTCCGGTAGGCTGCAGGTTCCAGAATGTTGATCATTACCGAGGCTTTATTGAGCTTTGTACTGCCCATTGGCAAGCCCAGTATCAGCCTGGTCTGCTGCTCAAATTGTGATGTTGTACTGGCTTCTATAGTATGGTGGCCGCTGTTGTGCGGCCTCGGTGCCAGCTCGTTTACATAAAGTTTACCATCGGTGGCCACAAACATTTCCACCGCCACAATACCGGTAAGATTTAGCGCCTGTGCCGTTTTTATGGCAAGGTTGCAAGCCTCCATCGCAACATCCATATCTAAATTGGCCGGGCAAATCTGAAAATCCAATATCATGCGGTCTTTGTTAAACACCATTAGTACCGGGTCATAACATTCAATTGCACCGCTTTCATTCCGGGAAACAATTACAGATATTTCGTGTTTGATGTCAACCAGTTCCTCCAACACACATGACTCATCGAAGGCCTGATCAATATCGGCTTCTGAACGGATGATCATTACCCCCTTACCGTCATAACCATTGGTGCATTTTTTAAGGCAACCGGGTAAAATGTTTAAATGGTTGCGGAGGTCATAGCGATTCAGAACCGGTATACCAGGTACAACCGGAATTCCATTGGTCTGGAGGAATTTTTTCTGCAGATATTTGTCCTGAATGATTCCTATTATATCAGGTGATGGGTAAACTTTTACTCCCGACTTTTCCAGATCTTTCAGTGCATTCACATTTACAGCCTCTTTCTCAATGGTAACGATATCCATTCCTGAACCGAAAGCCAGTACTGTTTCGTAATCCATCGGGTCGCCGCAGGTAAACTTATTTACAAACCGGGCACAAGGAGCAGAGGAGTCTTTTTCCAGTATAGCAATATCTAAGCCAAAATCAATGGCCGACCGCACCAGCATAGCGCCCAGCTGCCCACCTCCCAAAATACCTATTTTAAGATTTTCTAACATGAATAATTTTTTATCGTTGGTTAGCTGTAATTTTTTGATGAGGCAAAATTGAAACAATAAAACCATTAGTTTTTATTTAACTTTACAATGATTTCCATAAAATATATTTATGAATTACACGCTCAACCAACTCAAGGTTTTCCTGAAGGTGACACAGACCGAAAGCATTACAAAGGCAGCTGCCGAGCTGAATCTGACCCAACCTGCAGTGTCTATTCAACTAAAAAACTTTCAGGACCAGTTTGACATACCGCTTACCGAAGTGGTGGGCAGGCAGCTATATGTTACCGGGTTTGGTAAAGAAATAGCCACAGCGGCGGAGCAGATACTGGAAGGGGTAAATGCACTTAATTATAAAACACTTGCCCATAAAGGACTGCTTACCGGCAGGCTGAAAATATCCATAGTTTCCACAGGTAAGTATGTTATGCCTTACTTTCTTGCCGATTTTCTGAAACTGCATCCTGGGGTGGAACTGGCCATGGATGTAACCAATAAAAGCAAGGTGATTGAAAACCTCGAAAACAATGAGGTAGACTTTTCTCTCGTGTCCGTGCTCCCGGAAAACATGGCTATAGAGAGCATAAAACTGATGCAGAATAAGCTCTACCTGGTTGACAATGCACAAAATAAATATTATCAGAAACCATACGATATTTCTATTCTGAAAGAATTACCGCTCATTTATCGGGAACAAGGATCTGGAACAAGGCTGATAATGGAACAATTCATTCAACAGATTAATTTACCGGTAATCAAGAAGCTCGAACTTGCTACTAACGAAGCCGTAAAACAGGCTGTAATAGCGGGATTAGGATGTTCTATAATGCCATTGATTGGTTTGAAGAATGCTCTGCTCAATAAGGAACTACAAATTATCCCTGTAAAAAGGTTGCCTATAAAAACCAACTGGCATTTGGTATGGCCAAGGAATAAAAAATTCTCAGCAGCCGCTAAGGCTTACCTGGAATATGTGAAGCGGGAAAAGGAAAATATTATACATAGTAAGTTTAGCTGGTTTGAGGGGTATTGAAGATACAATTGCTTTATTTCGCTATTCATATATTAATAAACGCCTAATTAAACGAATGCCTGAACTCTAAAGGAGAAAAATTGGTCTTGCTCTTAAACAGCTTGCTGAACGACTGCGAATGTTCAAACCCTAATTCATATGCAATTTCACTTATCGACAGATCTGTTGTAGACAATTTCTCTTTGGCCTTTTCTATCAGCTTATCGTGTATATGCTGCTGAGTGCTCTGGCCAGTCAGTTCTTTCAGCATAACGCTTAAATAATTGGGCGAAACATTTAATTCTCCGGCAATGAGTTGAACCGTTGGCAGTCCTTTATTTAGTAGATTACCGGTGTTGAAATATTCTGCAAGAATGGTTTCCATACGATCAAGAAGCCTATGGTTGGTTATCTTGCGCGTAATGAACTGACGGTGGTAAAACCGGTCTGAATAATTCAGCAATAACTCAAGCTGGGCAATAATAAGGCCCTGGCTGAATTTATCAATATTGGAGCGGTATTCGTGGTCTATCTGCTGCATGATGCCTATTATCATTGCCTCTTCCTTATCAGACAGAAACAATGCCTCACGCACCAAATAACTGAAATATTCGTATTGTTTTATAGTTTTTGCCAGCTGCGTATTCCATAAAAAATCGGGATGGATAAGCAACAGCCATCCCGATTTTTTCACTGTTTTACCCTTCTCCGCTTCAATACCAAAAACCTGACCCGGTGCTATAAAAAACATTACTCCTTCATCAAAGTCATATTGCTGCTGGCCGTATTTAAATTTTACATTGCAATTCCTCTTCAGTGAAATGGAATAAAAATCGAACACCACACTTGCCGGCCCATAACCGGGAGCGCTTGCAATCGTTTCAAGATCAATTACGCTCACCATTGGGTGCTCTGGCTTGGGTAAGCCCATTACTTTATGGTATTCGCTTATTGTTTTTATCCTGAGGGGTTGGTTGTTTGTCATAAATCGATTGGGCTAAGGATTCAATCTGCTAAAATACTCTGCTATTGATTCATTATTTACACTGGCCCTAGATTCGCTGGTACCAAAGGTCAGTTCTGTTTTACCTTCTTTGTTCTGTTCAAAAATTGATGCTACAAAATCACTCACCGCAGGGTGCGCATTGTGTATGCCCTTGCCGCCAAGATCGGTATTCAGTGCCGGAGGGATGATCTCAATAACTTCAACATTTGAATCCTTAAGCTGGTGCCTCAGTGATAAAGTAAACGATCGCAAAAAAGCCTTTGTGCCGCAATAAACCGGAATCTTTGAAAAAGGCACAAATGCAAGGCCCGAAGTGACATTCATAATTGTGCTCAATGATTTCAATTGCAGAAATAAGGAAGCAAGGTGAAGAGGTGCCAGAACATTAATAGAGACTTCCTCACTTGCTTTCTGGTAAAAATCCCCGTCCGTAACATCCATCCAGTTTTGGATACCGGCGTTGTTAACCAATACATTTAAATCACTGTGGTTTTCAGCAACCCAGTTATAAAGTGCAATTCGTTCCAGCTCCTGCGATAAATCGCATACCATGGTAACTATCCCTGGGTGTTTATCTGCCACTACTTTAAGCACATTTTCCCGTCTTCCGCAGATGATAACAGTGTTACCCTCGTGCATAAACCTTTCCGCAAGACCCAGGCCAATGCCTGTTGCTCCACCTGTAATCAGTATTTTGTTGTTTGATAGTTTCATCTTCTTTTCTTCTTATTGTGGAATGAAAAAAACTGCCTGTTACTCAACCATTGTTATAAACCGCAGCGAACTCTTTTGCATATTCTTTCAACTTCACCTTACCCAGAACAGGCTTGTGCTTGTTGTAATCTTCATACATGGCATGATCACGTCTGCTTGCGTTCATTTCCACCAAACCCTTGGCTATAGCAGGGTTCATTCCTGTTCCCAGCATGAAACCAAGTATTTGCTCATCAGGCAGAACGACCCATTTCAGATCTGGTTTACCTATGGCCTCACCTAAAATCAGGGCAACTTCATTTGGCGAAACTTCATCGCTGGCTATATATCTGATCGTTCTGCCATCAAATGGTTGCTCCATTTCTTCGGCCACTACTTCAGCTATGTCCAGCGGCGAAACCCACGGTTCCTTCTCATCACCACCATAGTTGGCAAAGATAGAACCCTGTCCCTTTATGGTGGGTATAAACGCGAGCATGTTATAGTAAAAACCTACAGGGCGCAAAAATTTAATGGATACATCGCCCGGCAATTGGTTCAGAATCTGCTCCACATTATAATGAAAGGCAAGTATCCCATTTCCCTGATCCGTATGGGCGCCTATACTGCTCAGATGCACTACTTTCTTCACACCCGATTGCTCAATGGCCAGCCGGTAGTTATTACCAATGTTGCTGATAGCCGCTACAAAATCCAGATTGTGATCCATGAAACTATGAGTCCCCATTGTCTCCATAAGATAAACAGCATCTGAACCCTTGAATGTCGCGGAAAGAAAATCAGCATCCTGCATTGTTCCTATTGCTGCCTTTGCACCCAATGCTTCAATCTCAGCCTGTCTTTCCGCCTTACTGCTGATTACTGTTACCTCATGGCCTTTGCCTACCAATTCCCGGGTCAGTGGCTTGCTGATGTTTCCTAATGAACCTGTTACTACGATTTTCATTTTCTCTTGGTTTTGTTTTGAATAGTTATTTATCAGGCACAAAAGTCCGCTTAATCGGCCTACTGATTGTATCCTTTTCTCTGATTGTTGTAGCCAAAACAAGAAAACGGGCCTATAGCTTCACATAAGCTGTGTCACCGAAGTTAACCCAAAACCTAATTCATTATTAAAACAGTAATTAACTTAGTCGGTCTCCCAACTGCACCGTTCCCTTCGATGGGGTAACCAGCACATATCCCAACCCTTCTGTATTTTTAAAGCCAAGAGTTAGCACTTCACTATCAAATGGACCTACACGCCTTACCGGGAAATTTACTACACAGGCTACCAGCATACCCATCAGTTCCTCCTTTTCGTAAGTGCCGGGAAGCTGCACACTTGATTTCTTTATGCCTAATTCAGGGCCAAAATCTATGCGCAATTTATATGCGGGCTTTCTTGCCTCGGGAAAATCTCTAACCTCAATTATTTTACCCAGCCTGATATCTACCTTCTCAAAATCTTCGTAGGTGATCATGATTTTTTTAAGGCAAATTAAGAAAGAAAAATTTATTCTTATTTGGATTTTAAACTACCTTTATAAGCTATAAAACGCATATCAGTTGATGATTTTTAAATCAGATAATCCATAAATTATAAAAATGAAAAAAGCGATTACCCTCCTCTTAATTTGTTTTGCGCTCAATTCTTTTGCATCAACCAGTATTTCTACACCATCCGTTTCGGGCCACTGGACACTGGCTGGCTCGCCCTACCTGGTGTATAATAATATTTCTGTAAGCGGAGATTCAACTTTAGCCATTGATCCCGGAGTAAGCGTTATTTTCCAGGGGGCGTATAACCTTAATGTATACGGCATATTGTATGTTTCGGGCGCTGAAGCCAACCCCATCATATTTACAGTAAGTGATACTACCGGCTGGTGGGATGCTACCACATCCATGGGCGGCTGGCACGGCATTCAGTTTCAGCCTTACGGTGGTTCTGCAACCGATACCTCCCTGTTGCAATACTGCACAATTACCTATACCAAATTCGATTCAGCCGATGCTATGGCCGTACCCACACTCACTACTTTGTATATTCAGAGAGGACTGGCTATGAATAACTGCACCTTTACTTACAATAAATCGGCCTACGATTACCTGATGTATGTAGTCACCGACAGCGCGCAGACACTGGATATGGGGCATTGCAACTTCAACAACAATAATTTTTATAGCTCTATGTTGTTCATAGATAATTTCATGGGTGGTTACAGCCATTTTCATGGCAATACATTTAACAACAACCAATCGGGCAATGTGATTATTTCTTTTGCTGCAGCGAACCTTTTATTTGAGCAAAATGAATTATACAATAATACCTCTGTCAGGGGCACAATTTCATTTTCAAGTACCACATCTTCTCTGACCACAAAAGACGGCCATGCTATAATCCGCAACAATAAAATATACAACAACACCAATACTTTCGATGCTGCACTGGTATGCTTCAGCGGCAGAATAGATATCAACGCCAACCTGATTTGCAACAACCAGCACCTGTCGGGCAGTTGTGGTTATGTAGATGGCGGCGGCGGTGTCAATATAGGTTATAATTCTCCCGGCCCATTCGACAGCACTTTTTATATTGTGCGCAATAATGTCATTGCCAATAACTATTCTCCGTTTCATGGGGGTGGCATCAATATCCTGGATGCTCAGGCAGTGGTAGCCAATAACCAGATTGTCAACAATACCTCAGCTTTGGGTGGTGGTATCTACATGTATACCAACTTCCCTTCAACCTTTAAAAACAACCTGTTTTTTGGCAATGTCACTACATCAGATTCCAATGCATTAAATACGCCAGATATCTCAGGCGGTTCTACCTCAACAATAGAGTACGATCACAACTGGTCCCAACACAGCACTTCTTTCAGTCTTGACCTTGGCACTGGCTTCACCATTACCGGCGATACCACCACCAATATAAATGGTATTAACCCCCTGATGGTTTCCCCTACCCTTACTGCAAACGTTACCGAAAGCGCTCTGTCTTCCAATTTCAGCCTGCAATCATCATCACCTTGTGTTGATGCCGGCGATACAACCGGCGCTTATGTTTATGCCACCGATTACGCTGGCAATACCCGAATCATGGGCAGCCATATAGATATTGGCGCTTTTGAGTTTAGCCCCGGAACTTTACATACACCATCAGCCGCCCAGATACAGGCATATCTTGCCCTCTACCCTAACCCTGCCACCTCAGTAATTAATATTGCCGCACCATACAAAATCAGCGAGATAAGCATTACTGATATGCTGGGGCGAAATGTATTGCAACAAGAAAATAATGCTACACAGGCACAAGTAAACGTTTCCGGTTTACCTTCAGGTGTTTACTTCGCAAGAATCAATTATTATCAGGCACTGAAATTTGTGAAAGAATAACTTGCTTTTACCACCAGCTGTCGAACTTATAAGATATTCCTAACTGAAACATATTGTAGTTTGCGGGTACAGTATAATTGGCAATATCATTTGTGACATTGGCGGTATTTGCGGCATTCAGTATAAGGTGTGCAAAAAACATCACATGTTCACCAAGATAGAGGTTAGATTTTATACCATAACAAAATGAAAACTTGTCATCTATTGAATTGCTGCCGGTATAATCAATGTTTACATTCAGCAGATAAATATTGACACCAGCCATAACTCCTGCCGTTAATGCAAGTTTCTTTTGATTGATCAGTACCGGACTGAAACCCAAAGTAATAATTTCAGCAAATCCGGTACCCATGCCGCCACCTGTGCCAGCTGGCGCCTGCAGGGCATTGTTAACCCAGGCATCGTTAGGAGACGTAAGAAAGCAGGTTGATGTATTAAAATCGAGCACTGCCTTATTATGCATAAGCATAAACCCGCTGCCTCCATTTAAAATAAAGGCGCTGCCATAAGGCGAGTTGGCACCACTCAGCCCTTTTCCATATCCCATACCTGAGGTGTAAAAATTGTCATCCAGTAAATAATGCCTGCGCTTTTTGTTCTTTGAGGCAGTCTGGTAAGTATTCTTCGCTACAACGACTTCATTATTAACCCTGGCTTTCTGATTACTCATATCCTTCAGCTCTGCCACCCTTTTTACTACACTGTCTGTTCCCGGTTTCAGTCCCAGGTATTTGTTATAGTAATAAATTGCCTGTTCATTATTGTTTTTGCAATCCTGAGTACGTGCCATGCACAAATAATAATCCGCTGTTTGCCTGTTATCCGGGCTAACCTGGTTCAGATAGTGTATCGCATCCTCACAATTGTGATTCAGTGACAATGCCGAGCGCGCGTTGGCCAGGTTATCGGCATCAGTTTGTGCCAGTACCGGATGCGCCAGTAAAAGGGCTATTGCCCAAAAGGCATTCTTAAGTATATTGCTCATACAGGTATTTTATTCAAATTTTATCCAAACCATTTTAGCTTGTCTGTCCTTGCCATCGCGTTCCACCATAATAGTACAGTAAGTACCGGTAGCCTTATCTATATCCGATGCATCAATGTGCACTGAGTTGCTAACGTCGTTATCACCTGGGTCGCCAAATAAAAATGATTTATTAACTCCGGTTCCGTTAAGTGAATAACAGAAGGTATTCAGCTTGCCCACCCTTCTTACCGTTTTCCTTTTCTTTTCGTCTTCGTCCCGGTCAAAATTCGCATTGTCGTCATTGAAGATGATATACCGGTTTTTGTCGGTATAGATATAGTCATAACTCAGGTAGCTGTTATGATCGGCAAAGCCCTGAAGATAACTCCACCTGCCTTTACCTCTCGATGAAATATACAAAGGTTCGTAAAGCCCGTCGGCTTCCTGTTGTTTTCTGATCCAGTAGCCGCTCTTTTCTGTGCCATCCGCATTAATTTCACTTACACCTATGCCACCAAGGTCGGTATAATAACGGGTATAAGTACTGTGCTGTGTCCTGGTAGTTACGGCTCTGAGCCTTATTTCTTCACAGAGAATAGTAGTGCTGTTATCTTTATTAATAATCATTTGCTGAGGCAGGCCATGATAATCCAGGTCGGTGTTCAGCACAGTATGCGCATATTCATTTATTTTCTGCCCGCCCAGTGGTTTCACACTTTTCAATTCCAAAGTTTCAGGGTCAATTGAGCTCAGAAACGACATATACTTAGTTCTGCCCCGGCCTGTAAAATACGCTATATCACTTGTGGTATAAGAAAGGGTGAGCAACTGCAGCGAATTGTCGTTATGATTGTAACTCATAACTGATTTGGTATCCTTAAAATCCTCCGAAAAAGCCAGCGATTTATTCACCCATTTTTTTTCTCCGGCCTTAAGGCTGGATACAAATACTTTCCCGTCCCTGCCGGTCCAGGAAGAAGAACCATAAGTGGCTATAAACAAACGGTTGGCGCCATCTACCACAGCGCCTATAAACCTCAGGTACTTAAAATTATCGTCCGGTGCATCATATGTTGCTACATTCAGCCTTTTATGGGTGCCATCAAAGTGTATTACCTTTATCTTTTCATCGGGGTCGCTGGCATAGCCATTAAAGAAGATCACTGCATAATTATCTGTTTCAGGGTCTTTTTCCACATAAATAGAGTTATATTCTTTGAGGGCTGCAAATCGCTTCGTTTTACCTCCGGTCGAGCCCAGTTCATTCTCTCCCAGCCTGCCACCGGTTGTGCTGTTGAATCTCATTCTGTAAAGTGTAGGTTCCCGGTCCTCACTCACTACTATAAACAAAACGGCTTCATTATTGATTTCATACAGGCCGGCTACTGTAATATTTTTCATTTTGCGGGTATCCCATAGTTCACTTTCAATTTCCTTGGTTGATGTGAGTTTGCGGGCTTTGTTAAAAACATTTACTTCAATACCCTCCTTGCGGGCGAAATGAAAAAACAAGGTATTGCCGTTTTTCATCATCAGCACCTTGTTGTAGCCATTATCAGGCTCATCAAAAGCTTCGCTTTTTTCAATATGGGGTGCCTGTGCGCTAACAGTGGCCGATGTAAGCAGTAAAACTAAAAGGGAGTAGAATAATTTCCGCATAAGCAATGATCTTTAATTTTTTTTGAAGATAATTGTTTTATGAAAAAAACTAAAGGAAACGGACAATTAATTTTGAGTGTAACCTTAGCATACTAATAAACCTGCAACCAGTACATCAGGTCCCGATAAATCTGACAGTTTTCAATTATTGCCGTGACCGGATGCCGAACGATTATAACCGTCACTTTTTGGGCTGAGCGGGAGTTCGGGTTCAAATGAATATAAAATAGTATGTTTAATATAAAAACCCGCTATCTGTTTCGTGACTTTCATGTAAAATCTTCCCTTGCTAAGGTATAGCATTCCTGCCCCTATATATATACATAGTTTTTCGTTAACACACAATCAATAAAAATAATCAGCTTTATATGCTTTGGCCGAGTTTAATAGATTTACTTTTGCCATTCTTTTTAACGTACTTCCGGTGCACTGACCTAAATACAGATTTATCAGGTAGTAAGTGAATACCACTCTCATAAACCTGGTTAAAGACAATTATTATTGTTGAATATGCTATACCGCACATTATTAATTATCATCTGCCTGTTTGTTCAAACACTGAAAATGGAGGCCCAGGGTACCGTTTCAGCTCGTAATACCAACCGGGAAACAACCAAACAGGATACGGCAGGCAATGTACTGACACTTAAAGACTGCCTGAAATATGCACTCAAAAACCAGCCTACCCTGAACCAGGCATATGTAGATGAGGCTATCGCCCATATCAACAACCTGATTGGCTTTTCATCCTGGCTGCCACAGGTAAACGGGAGTGCTACTTACCAGCACTATTTTCAACTTCCGGTCAACTTTACTGTATTTAATGGTACCCTGACAGGTCTGCAAAGTGGCGTCAGTAATATCTCCACCCCGTCGGTTACTGCCAGCCAGACCATTTTTAATACAGATGTTTTGCTCGCTGCCAGGGCTGCAAAACTAAATACACTAGTGGCTAAGCAAAACACTGCGAGTACAAAGATTGAACTGGTATCGGCTGTTAGCAAAGCATTCTACGACCTGCTCCTTTCTGTAGAGCAGGAAAGTGTTTACAAAGACGATACCGCCCGACTCAAAAAAAACCTCAGAGACACCTACAACGGCTATCTGAGCGGCATAGTAGACAAAGTAGATTATAAGCAGGCAACTATAACGCTCAACAATTCCCTCACCCAATTGAAAAGCGCAACAGAGATTATACAAGCTAAGTTTGCCTTACTGAAACAACTTATGGGGCTGCCTGCCGAAAAAAAGTTTGAAGTCCATTTCGATACCACACAGATGCTCCAGGAGATTTACATTGATACACTGGAGCAGCTACAGGTGGAAAAACGGATAGAATACCAGATTTTGCAAACCAATAAAAGAATTCAGCGGGAAACCACACTGTATTATCGCCTGGGCTGGGTGCCTTCCCTGTCTGCTTATTATAATTACAATTACGAATTTGAAAACAATAGCTTTTCTGATCTTTATAAACGTGCCTATCCTTATTCGTTATTCGGGTTACAGCTTAACCTGCCCATATTTACCGGTTTCAGGCGAATGGAAAATGTGAGAAAGGCCACACTGCTTGAGCACCGGCAGGACCTTGATGAGCTCAATGTGACGCTTACCATCAATACCCAGTATATACAGGCGCTGGCAAGCTATAAAAGCAACCTGTATTACCTGCAAACCCAGCACGAAAATAAAAACATGGCCCGGGAGGTGTATGATATTGTGAAACTGCAATACCGCGAAGGCGTTAAACCATACCTGGATGTTATTGTTGCAGAGAGCGACCTTAAAACTTCAGAAATCAATTATTTAAATGCACTTTTCCAGGTACTGGAAAGCAAAATAGACCTTGAAAAAGCATTGGGGAATATTCCCACAGATATTTAACCTTAAATTTTTTATAGCCATGATCAGGGCTTTATACAAAATAAGTTCAGCAATTTTATTCGTTTTCCTGGTTACCGCATGTGGCGAAAAGAAACCGGATGCACCTAATCCCGCTCTCATACCTGTTCCGGTAAACCTGTATGAAGTGAAACCGGCAAAAGTGGTTTATTACGATAAATTTCCTGCCACTATTGTGGCTATGAGCCAGGTTGATATTCATGCGGAAGTGGAAGGTTATGTGACCGGCATATTTTTCAAAGAAGGGGGACATGTTACAAAGGGACAGAAACTTTATACAATAGATGACAGCAAGTATCAGGCAAGTTTCAATACCGCTCAGGCTAATGTAAAAGTTGCGGAGAGCAATCTGGACCAGGCGCAGAAAGATGCCGACCGCTATACCTTCCTCAATGAGCATGACGCTGTAGCCAGGCAGGTGCTGGACCATGCAATGACTACACTGAAGAACGCCAAAGACCAGGTAACCGCTGCAAAACAGGAAGTAACAAAAGCCAAAACAGACCTCAACTACTCCGTTATCAGGGCGCCTTTCGATGGTATCATTGGCATTTCGCAGGTAAAGCTTGGAAATACAGTAATTCCCGGGCAGACTATACTGAATACCATTTCTACAGATGGGCCGGTAACTGCTGAAATAGCAGTAAATGAAAAAATGATACCCCGCTTCATCAGGTTGCAACAGCAGAAACCGAATACAGCCGATTCCACTTTTTCTCTGTTGTTGCCCAATAATACACTGTATAACCAGGTTGGCCAGATCTACTTTATAGACAGGGGTGTAAATCCGCAAACCGGAACTATTGCGGTGCGCCTCAGTTTCCCCGACCCTACCTCAGAATTGAGGGCTGGAATGAGTTGCACTATCCGTATCCGAAACGATGATACCGCTATGCAAATGCTGATACCGGGAAAAGCTGTTGTGGAACAGATGGGCGAATACTTTGTTTATGTTGCAAAAGACACAACCATGGCAGCCCCGGCTGGCAACAGCAATGACAAGCCTGCTGCCGATCAGCATCCGGTTACCGCACAACGGGCAGCGCAGAAAAAAGTTAAGCTTGGTCAGGCAATTGCCGATAGTGTTATTGTAAGATCTGGCCTGATGGCTGGCGATAAAGTAATAGTAGATGGTGTGCAGAAACTGCACGATGGCTCCATACTTAAAGTAGGTGGCGCTCCGGCACAGCCGGGTAATGGACACTAATGATGAATAGTTTCATAACAATATTGCAATATCTATGCTTGCGAATACATTTATAAAACGACCGGTTACCGCTATAGTTATTTCCATCGTTTTGCTGCTGGTGGGTTCTATCTGTATCCTCAACCTGTCTGTTGGCCAATACCCGGAAATTACACCACCCATAGTGCAGGTTACAGGGCAGTTTACCGGTGCCGATGCGCTAACCGTTGAGCAGACCATGGCTACACCTGTGGAAACACAGATCAACGGATCTCCGGGTATGGAATACCTGCAAAGCAACAGCACCGGCAACGGGGCAATGACCATAAATGTAACTTTCAATGTAGGCACTAATATAGATATTGCAACGCTCGACGTTCAGAACAGGGTAAGTATTGCTACACCACAGCTTCCCGATGTGGTAAAGCGCCTGGGGCTTACGGTAAGAAAACGAAACCCCAGCATCCTGATGCTGGTAGCATTATATTCCCCGGAAGGGTCGCACGATGTTACCTTTGTAGATAACTACACCAATATATTTGTTCGCGACGCACTGCTGCGCCTTGATGGAGTCGGCGATATTTTTTCGCGCACCGATGACTTCTCTATGCGTGTTTGGGTGAAACCCGATAAACTGGCTGAGTACGGTCTGACAGCTACAGACATCAATAATGCACTGAGCGAGCAAAACGTACAGGTGGCAGCGGGCAGTGTAGGCGTGCCCCCGCAGCAAAGCACACAGGTATTTGAATACAGCCTGCTGGTAAATGGCCGTTTAAGCACCCAGGCCGAATTTGAAAATATTATTGTAAAGACCCTGCCGGGCTCCGGAGCCCTTGTTTACCTCAAGGATGTGGCCCGGTGCGAATTAGGTAAATTCTCTTACGCAAGCAATTCATATGTAGATGGTAAACGGGCTTCTTATCTGCTGGTTTACCAGGCGCCGGGCAGCAACGCCCTGGCCACTGCCGACAGGATCTATAAAAAGCTGGACGAACTCAAAAAAACCTTCCCGCATGATATAGACTACTCTGTTCCTTTTGAATCGGTGACCGTAGTTAAAGTTTCTATGCACGAGGTGGTAATTACACTGCTCGAAGCCCTTGGCCTGGTAGCTATTGTAGTTTTTATCTTTCTGCAAAACTGGCGCGCCACACTGATACCAGTGCTCGCTATCCCGGTTTCAGTGATCGGCACATTTATATTTTTCATTCCGCTGGGCTTTACCATCAATACACTCACCATGTTTGGTTTTGTGCTGGCTATAGGCATAGTGGTAGATGATGCAATTATAGTAGTGGAAGCAGTGCAGCACTATATGGACCATGAAAATATGACCGCGAAGGAAGCGGCCTACCATGCCATGAAAGACATTTCGGCACCCGTTATCGCTATTGCCCTCATTCTGGCGTCTGTGTTTATTCCGGTTGGATTTATTCCGGGTATTGTGGGCAGGCTTTACCAGCAGTTTGCAATTACCATTGCTATTTCGGTCCTTATTTCTGCATTTATAGCCCTGTCGCTTACGCCGGCCCTGTGCACATTGCTGCTGAAACCATCGAAGGTGAATAAGGACGGTAAAGGACTGAACAAATTATTCTTCAGGTTCAACAACTGGTTTGAGCGCGTATCCGTGAAGTATACCTCGGGAGTAAGGATGTGCATCAAAGGAGCCAAATTTGCGGTTATTTTCCTGATATGCATAGCGGTTTGTACTGTTTTCTTATTCAAAATCAAACCAACTGGCTTCATCCCTACCGAAGATGATGGCCGGGTTTACATAACATTTGAGCTTCCGGAAGCATCTTCTACCACCAGGTCGATTGATGTGTTGAACAAAATAATGGACGTTGTGAAGAAAACCCCGGGAGTAGGCCATTTTGCCGCACTTGGCGGATTGAATGTGGTTAACTTCTCCACCAAATCAAACAGCGGTACCATCTTCTGCCAGCTCAAACCATGGTATGAGCGGGAGAAAGCTAGCGAACAGGTACCTGGTATTATTGATGAATTGAAGAAGAATATTGCTGCTGCCGGATTAAAACAGGCTAATGTGGTGGTGATTCCGCCTCCGCCCATACCGGGAATCGGGCAAACTGCCGGCTTTAGTATCCAGATTCAGCAACGGCAAACCACCGATAATGTACAGCAGTTCGAAAAAGTGCTACGTAACTTTCTGGCAGAGGTCAATAAGAACCCGGCAATAGGTAATGCATTTAGTTTTTATGGCGCCCATACACCAAGTTACAATATCACGGTAGACAGGGAGATGTGTAAAAAACTCGGCGTGTCTGTTTCCGATGTATTCAGTACAATCCAGACCTACATGGGCAGTTTTTACATCAATGATATATCGCTCTACAGCCGCAATTTCCATGTGGTAGTGCAGGCCGATACCAATTTCAGGCAGATGATATCTGATATGGACAAGTATTATGTGCGTAATCAGGCCGGCCAGATGCTGCCATTGGGAACGCTGATCAGTTACAAACCTGTAGAAACAGCGCCCCTCATATCCCACTTCAATATCTTCCGTTCGGCGGAGGTAGATGGAACGCCCAAAGCCGGGTACAGCAGCGGCCAGGCACTGGATGCGCTGAAAGAAATTGCGGAAAGAACACTGCCCCAGGGCTATGGTTATGAATTTTCGGGCCTTAGCTATGAAGAACTGCAGGCAGGGTCGAAAACTATATACATATTTATTTTGTCGTTGGTATTTGTGTTCCTGTTCCTGTCTGCCTTGTATGAAAGCTGGTCTGTGCCGTTCTCTGTGCTTCTGGCATTGCCATTAGGCGCCTTCGGTGCCATACTTACACTTTGGCTCGTGCCAAGCCTCACAGACAATGTGTATGCCCAGATCGGACTGATCACACTTATTGGCCTTGCTGCTAAAAATGCGATTCTGATTGTGGAATTTGCGAAGGAACGGGTAGATGCCGGCGAAGAACTGCTCAAAGCAACACTCGATGCGGTAAAGCTGCGCCTGCGACCCATTCTTATGACTTCCTTTGCTTTTATTCTGGGCGTTATGCCGCTGGTACTGGCCACCGGGGCCGGTGCAGTAGCGCGCCGAACTATAGGATTCACAGTACTTGGTGGTATGGTAGCCGCTACTTCCCTGGCTATATTCATAGTGCCGGTTTTGTTTTTTGTTATTTCTAAACTGACTTATGGTAAAAAACGCCTGGAATATCTTAAAGCCCATCGTGCCGAACTGGCGGAGCTAAAAAAGAAAATTGATGAAAGTAACATTGATCCGGCCATGGAATATGAACTTAAAAAGAAGCAGTGATCAAAGTTTTCTTTTATACTGATGCATGTCATATAATCTAATAGCTACACAAAGTATGTTTGCATAATAAATTGGCTTATTATATGAATTCAGAAGAGCCCAGGGTGGGTTATTTTTATCTGGTAGTGTTTGGCATAATATTATTTGTAGTTGGGTACTGTCTTGTGAAATATTTACAGACTGGGCATGTGTTCTGATTTTAATTCAAATAAATTCTCCAAAGTTTATTCGTTACCGTATAGCCTCACCTGTCAAATGTATCAATTCGAAATTCTCCCGATTCCTGCGGGCGCAATCCTGGTTATAGTATAACTTCAGTGGTAGACATTGAGCATGACAGACTGCTTTATTTTTTTTATTGCCTTATAAACCATTCTGATACAGCGACTAAGTTGCACTTCATTAGCTTTGCAGTGAAAACCAGCTTATGAAGCGCATGATTATTATTATCAGTATTGCAACAGTAGTAATCCTTACATTTTTTTTCATGTCTTACGCCACAAACAGGAAAACAGAACGGCAGCAATATAATTTGGTAAAAAAGGAAAATGGTTTTGAAATCCGTTTCTACCCAAGGGCAATAATGGCAACTGTACTATCTGAAAAAACCGGAGAAGAACGGGATGCCAATCCCAACTTCAGGCGGCTGGCCGGCTACATTTTCGGGGGTAATAAGCGGAAACAGAAAATTGCAATGACCGCCCCGGTCTATATGGAGCAGGACTCTGAAAAAAACAAAATGAGTTTTGTGCTGCCCTCATCCTATAAAATTACCGATCTTCCTGACCCAAATGATACTACCATCAACATCCACTATTCCGATGAAGGCTACTTTGCAGTATTAAGTTTTGGTGGTTTCGCAGGTGCTGCAAAAATAAGAGCCAAGGAACTGGAACTTAAGGAATTGCTGACAAAAGCGGGCTATTCAACCACCGGATCTTTTAAATACCTTGGTTACAATGCCCCTTGGGACATTATAAACCGCGAAAATGATATAATAGTCATGATCAGCTATAACGATCATCAATAAACCATCCGAAAAAAATCAACAAATAATTCAGAGAATGAGATCATTTTTATTAATTACAGCTTTTATCTGTTTATCGGTTATTTCGTTTGCTCAAACCGGCATTATTAATGGAATAGTAAAAGACAAGAAAACTGAAATGCCCATAATTGGTGCAGTAATAACAATTGAAAATACCACATTGGGGGCAGTATCGGATACAGATGGCAGTTTCACTATCAGGGAAATACCCACCAAATCTTACAATGTAAAGGTGCAGGCGCTGGGTTATGACACCAAGATTATTTATGATGTAGTAGTATCATCCGGCAATCAGCAGTCGCTGAGCATAGAAATGGAAAGTGGCGCATCAACTGCGCTCTCCGAGGTGGTGGTAAAGAACAATCCATATGCACATACCGCCGAGACTCCACTGTCCATTCTCACTCTTTCAGCACAGGAAATCAAGAGCAATCCTGGTGGCAATTTTGATGTTTCGCGGGTGATTCAGGCTTTCCCCGGGGTTGGGGGCACTTCGGGCTCAGTAGGAGGATACCGCAACGACCTGATCATAAGGGGAGGAGCTCCCAATGAAAATGTCTATTACCTTGATGGTATAGAAATCCCTGTCATCAACCACTTTGCCACTCAAGGCTCGGCTGGCGGCCCCACCGGCATTCTCAATATATCTTTTATTGCAGATGTAGACCTTTATACTAGCGCCTTTCCGGCACAATACGACAATCCGCTGTCGGGCATTCTGCAATTGAAATCAAGGGAAGCCAACCCTGATAAAGTGCAGTATAACTTCAGGACCAGCGCTACTGAAATAGCTTTGGCGGCCGACGGGCCTGTGAATGATAAAGTTTCATTTGAGGTATCGGCACGCAGATCTTACCTGCAATTGCTTTTCCAGGCGTTGCAGATTCCTATACAGCCATCATACTGGGACTTTCAGTATAAGATAAATTACAAGATCAATAAAAAGCTCACTTTTTATACCATAGGTGTTGGCGCTATAGACCATTTCACCTTCCTCACACCCACTAATCTTACCCCTGAAAATGAATACACCCTTCATGCCTATCCGCTCATCAGGCAATGGAGCTATACCAATGGCTACGGGCTGAAGAAGCTGGTAAAAAACGGCTTGTGGAACCTCACCTTCAGCCGGAATATGCTCATCAACCAACTGGATAAATATAGCGATAACCAGAACCCAAGCCCGGCTTCAGAATTGATGCGGGTGCACGCTACAGAAGCAGAAAATAAATTGAGGTTCCAGGTAAACAAGTATGTGGGGAAATGGAGCTACAGCTATGGTGCCATGGCTCAGTATGATGAGTACAGCAATGATTTTTACGACCAGGTAACCGGGGCCATTCTCGACTCTGCGGGGGCTGTGGTGCAACCGCCGGTTACCGTTAAAAGCAAAACCAATCTGGGTTTCTTTAAGTATGGCGCATTTGGCCATGCCGCTGTGAAAGTACTCAAAGACAAGTTAACCCTTTCGCTTGGACTGCGTGCCGATGGCAATACATTTATGACCAATGGTAATGATATTACAAAGCAGATATCCCCCCGTTTTTCGGCGTCTTATAAGTTAACCAATCAGCTCAGCCTGAATGCCTCAGTGGGGAGTTATTACAAGATACCAACCTATACCATACTTGGCTATACCGATACTGCGGGTAATTATGTAAACAAAAACATTAACTACCTGCGTTGCGACCATTATGTGGCCGGGCTGGAATACCTGCCCAAATGGCAAGGTTCGAGAGTAACTCTGGAAGGCTTCTACAAGGCCTATCACAACTATCCGATTTCGCTTACCGATGGCGTGTCGCTGGCGAATGAGGGTGGTGATTTTAATGTACTGGGCGATGAACCGGTAACCTCTACCGGGCTCGGCAGGAGCTATGGAGCTGAACTGCAGGTACAACAAAAGCTTACGAAAAACTTTTTTGTAATCCTCTCCTATACCCATTACAAAAGTGAATTCACCAATCTGAACGGCAATTACTATCCTGCATCGTGGGATAATGGCGACCTGCTTTCTTTCATTGGTGGTTATAAGTTTAAGCACAATATTGAATTGGGTATAAAGTTCAGATACCAGGGCGGAGCGCCTTATTCTCCGTTCAATATGGCAGCATCGCAGGCCAATTATACCACCTTGGGTACAGGGGTGCTCGATTATACCCGGTTCAATACTTTGCGGCTGGCGCCATTTAATTCAATGGATATAAGGGTTGATAAAAAATGGAACTTTCATAAATGGAGCCTGGATGTGTATTACGATATGACCAATGCCTATGCGGCCTCTCAACCCGCTGAGCCAACCTTCACCTTTAGACGTACCGCAGACAATAAAGCCTTCCTGACAACCGATGGCAAACCACTGCGCAGTGATGGCAGTAATGGCATCCCTTACATTATAAATAACAGCAGCGCAATTGTGATCCCGACAATTGGGTTGATTGTGGAATTTTAGTAGTTATACCAAATTGACACTGGAAACCAGCATTAATGGGATTTGCGGTCTTAAAAAGGCCTTTGCAAATTGCGACTTCACGCCTCCGCGTGAGATTTTTCTATATCGTTTTATGCGCTAATTGGCAGTTATACTTTCAATGCATCATCTGAAATATCTTACGTTGCCAGAAGGATAATCATATGTTATTTTCTAATTTCACTTTCTTTATTCAACAAAAATCCCCGGCATTGCCAGGGATTTAAGTTATTGATTTTTTCAGATAACTTGAATTACTTCATGATCACCAGTTTCTGTGTTTGTGCTAAGCCAGTTCCTGTGCAGCTTACAAAGTAAGTACCTGGCGCAAGTTTGGTTACATCCACCGGAATTTTCTGGCTGCCTGCCTGCAATGCTACAGTTTTTGAGATCAGTGTTTTACCGGTAACATCTGTTACCTGCAGGGTTGCATTACCCGTTGTTGCACTATTGATAACTGCTGTAAAAGTATTTTCTGCAGGGTTAGGATAAACACTGAATGAGCTGTTTACTGCATTCACATTTTTCACACCCACATTCGGGTTTTGTGTTCCGATGGTGTTGATGGTAGAATTGGTTACAACCGGCGCATTATAATCGAAGTAGATGGATGCATGGTTTTTGATCTGTGTTCCAACTGCCAGATCAGGGTTGAGGTGCACGGTATAGGTAAGCATACCATTACTCCGCAAGTCGTCAATTGACTGTACCGGCAGGTCTATGTTGGCGAATGTGAAGGTAACCACATGCTTAGTCCCCATCTGGGCAAGATTCACCTGGCATTTACCCGATTCAAATACAGGGCGTAATGTTGTCCAGTTAAGGTTATTATCCAGGGTATCAATTACGGTAATATTCTCAGCCATATAGGTACCTGTATTCTGGAAGTGCACCATGTATTCCAGCACTGAGTCAGAATAAGAAATGATACCGGTTGGCCCTGTTCCCTGTGGGTTAACCTGCTTGAAGTTAGGGTCAAATGATTCTACAGTAGTATCCATAAAGTATCTTACGTTATTCCATGGAGAGTAGTCACTGAGCCAGTTGTTCATCATATTAGCATACGATACGGTGTCTTTAAATACTACTGTGGTGTTCATTGGTATGTTGGTAGGCACACTGTAATTCATAAACAATTGCTTGGTTTGCCCCGGAAGCAAGGTGGGGAAGGTACCACCCGGGACATTATACTGATAAGGAGCTCCGGAAAAGAGGCTGCCCGGTACAAATGAAGGCGACAACAATTGACCATCAGTCTTATATCCTACCACTACCGAATCTTCCGGTACAGTTCCATCGTTGCTCACAATGGATACCTGGTTGTATTCATGGCCGATCCATGGATGATTGTTGTTGTAACTCCAGGTGCTGATATGCATATCATGTATTGTATCCAGGCTGTTGGCAAAATTTACTGGAATCACACATCCCGATCCTGCTGTCGAAGTAACAGTGATATTATTGGTCTGGCAAGATGCCAGCGGATAGAAATGCAGCACGGTTTCAGAAACTGTATAGGTTCCCGATGGTACTTTGTAAGAATAGTTGCCATCCGCATCGGTATAGGTATAGCCGCTGTGGCTTGAGCCGCTCACCCCTATCTGAATATTGGGTATACCAGGTTCGCCCGCATCCTGCACACAGTTGTTATTGTAATCTTCAAATACAGTGCCGCTTATAGTGCAATAGCAGTCGGTGGCAGAGTGATTATAATCTACATAAGAATAGTATTCGGGTGTAACACAGCCGGTAGCATCTGACGCCGAAAACCAGTAGTTACCGGTTGGCAGTCCGGAAATAGTTGCAGTTGTGCCGCCGCTGCTCCAGAAATAAGAGTAAGGAGGTGTTCCGCCCCATACAGTTGCTGCATCAACACCATCATTATTAAAGATACAGGTTGCTGGTGTAGTAAGTATGCCGGCTACCAGTGGCGATTCGTAAGGCAGGTAAGGCTCTTTATTTACAACACAACCCAGGTTATCTGTAATCCTGAGTGTGTAAGTGCCCGATGGTTTCGCAGTAATACCCTCTGTAGTTGCTCCTGTACTCCATAAGTAAGTATAGGGTGCCACACCACCCACAGGGAATGCGGTCATGCTGCCGTTAGAGAGTGTACACAAAGCAGGTACGGCAGTAAAACTTACACTTATCACATCAATTGGCGGTATATATACGGTACCGCTTTGCTTGCAACCCGCAGCATCTGTTACATTAAAACCATATTCGCCGTAAGTTAGTGCAGTAGCTGTTACACTTGTCTGCACCGGATAACTTCCCCATTGTATGGTATAAGGAGTTGTACCACCTGCAAGATAAAGTGTTGCAGAACCTGTAGGTGCTGTACATAAGCTTGGAGTAGTAGAATAAGTAGCTGTTATAGGAGTAGAGTTGGAAACATTTGCCCCGCCATGACCAATACAACCATTGGCATCGGTAGCTGTAACCTGGTAATTACCACCCGGCAAGCCCGTCTGAGCCTGCGTAGTAGCTCCGTTGCTCCAAACATAAGTATAAGGATTGACACCGCCCGATCCGAATGCGATAACTGCTCCGTCACTGGCTACGCATGTAGCTGGTGTTGGTGTTACCGGCACATCAATGGTTATTGTTTGCGGAATGTATACCGCCGCGGTATTCTTACATCCATCGGCATCTGTAATGGTTACGGTATAATAACCCATGCTCAGTCCGCTTATAGCATCGGTAGTTGCGCCTGTACTCCACAAATAAGTATATGGAGGAACTCCGCCAACACCTATTCCACCGGGCACTGCAAATGCGGTACCGTTAGTGCATCCTGCCGGCGTAGTGGTTATACTGTCATAAAAGGGAGCTGATAAAGTATCAACAATATTATCCGGATTCACAGTCGAACCAAATACGCAACCTGAACCATCCGTAATTGTAACGCCATAATCACCCGCAGGCAAAGCAATCGGATTGCCGGATCCCACAAATGCCATACTTGCTTTGTTATACCAGTAATAGGTAAATGGAGCTGTACCACCCGAATCAATAGTAACTGTATTTGTATCAACAGCCGGGCAGACTGCAACGGTAGCATATGTGGTATAGCTGAACGGTGGAGCGCCGCTATAATAACCGTAAGCATGTATCGTGGTATCAGTACCGGTAGCTTCTACATAAAGTAAGCCTCCGGAATATCCCGTAAGTATGTCTGATAAGCCAGAAACTCCTGTATGAATAATAGTAGTACCACTTGTACCATAAGTTGTCCAGATCACCGTGAGCGGAGGTGTTAAACCTGTAAGACTTGCTGTTATTACGCCATCATTATGGCAGGGAGGGGTAATTATAGAAAAGGTTGCAAAAGTTTGTGCAAATCCGGCTACTGACAACGCACAGAACATCATCAAAATGGCAAGTTTCTTCATAAAATAGTTCTTGATTTACCCTTAATTAAGACAAATACCAACACAGGGTCGGTAAAAATCTATTTTACGGGAGTTAAATAATTGTTTTTTAAATTTTTAATAGTCTAATCTTTTTATTGATCCCTGTTTTCAACCGGTAAATATAGGCAAAAATCAATACTGTTAATTAGTTTTTCCTTAAGAAAATGAAGCAACAATCATGCCACTTTATTTCAATTTAATACTCCGATCTCTTTTTTGCACCCTGATGTCTGAAATTACTGTTTAAAATTTTAATTCAGGGTTAATAAATTGGGCTTACAGATTAACTTCTTAAATCCAAAAAAATATTTAATCTGGCACATTATTTGTACTACTACTTTTATAAAACCAATTGATACCATGCCCCTTAGCGAAACCTGGTTTATGGAAGGCTACATAGATTTTGAACTGCAACAATACCGCCTCCTCGCCTACCTCAAAGAAGTAAAGAAACAATTCAACGAAACCAAGCTATATCCGCAGCTGGCCGACATTGTTAACCACTACAATAACCTGTTGGCATTCCGCAACAACAAACGTTTTCTCCAGGATCAGTTTCCGCGCAAACTGGATATAATCAATACCCGAAAACTGGAACTGGTGTACGAACGAATGCTTGCCGATGATGAACTGATGCAGGAACTGGAGCATATTACCTCATTTGCTTTGCAGGAAATGAAAGGAACAATCAGCGAGGGCACGGAGATTTATGATTTTGTGGAAAAACAACTGCTTATAGAGCCTGTGGGTATAATACCCCTCTACAAAAACGAAGGTTATGTATTCATCAGGTATGGTTCCTTTTGCGAGGTAAGGATATACAATTACAATATAACACTTTTTGAGCATCAGGATGCCCGGTATAAAGGAATAAGAATGGAATACATCGATAGCCGGCAGAAAACACTGGCTAATACTTACGAGCAAATCAAAATAGATATCATCCGCAATATCCGCACATTACCCAATCCTGCCGTATATATGGTTGAATTCCCCATGGTAGTACCCTTTATTGAAACCTTGTTGCCTGTCGCAAAACGGGTGCTTGCCAGGGAGATTGAAGGTATTTGATGTCAGAAAAAAAGTGAGTTCAGAAAAATGAACCGCATTTTTTATAAATGGAAAGCCGATTGCACCTATTGTTTCACCAATAGCACATATCCGGTCTGGTTGCCCGATGTAATTCTCCCCGCATAATTACCGGCTGGCAACGCGCTGATATCAATCTGCCTTTCATTATGAAAACAGGCAACCCTTTTCGATTGCATATCAAATACTTCTACCTCAAATTTCTGCCAGCTATCCGGCACTTCAAGATTTACAGTGCCATTTATTGTTGGATTGGGTACTGCTTTAATCACGCTGATAGATGGTGCTATATTAGCAACTTTATTCACATTGGCTGTATCCCTGTATTCATCTCTGTATCTGACACTGGTGATAACTTCATTGCCTCCTCCAAAACCAAGATTGCTGGTTACCCACAGAGCCGGATAATGGTCGCCGTTCACCAGCCACTTATATTCTACAGTATTTACCGGAAAACCAATATTAAATGTACCAAGAGGAATGGAATCTATCTGATGAATTTCAGACCTGACCCTGATGCAATTTACCGGTGTGGTATAGTAGGGAGTAGTAATTGTTCCCCAGCCATCAACCCTTGTTTTACGGTAACCGGTTTCTTTAATTCCACCAAGTGTGGGTATGGCAATATTCAATACAAAATTATTACTGTCCTGGCTGCCGTAAGTTAACGGAAAATCATACCATACGTCATCCTTTGTATATTTTATTGCTGTCGGTATCCCCGATATATTGGCTGCAAATGCATCAGCATCATACCTTGACGGTGAATTTTTCACTTCAAAAAAGGTATATACCTGTTGAATCGAAATCGGCAGTCCGCCCGGAAGAGGTAAGCTGTCTGCTACTTTATACCCCGATGCGGTAAATCCCACCGTTACTGCATACAATATGTTTACACTTGCAGCAAGCTGGTAATTATTTATCCCCTGACTTACCATTGTCAGCGGATAATTCCAGGTAACATTTGCACCGCTGTCGGCAGGGCTTATTGCTGAGTCCGGAAGTTGTGCATTACTAAAACGCAATGAATCACCCGCTACCGGCATATCACCGGAAGTTAAAGTTATTTGGGCGGTTGCCGCTTGAAATACCAGTATTGCAAATAAAAATAAACGTACACTTTTCATATGCTCAAAAGTAAAAATAAAAATCAAAAAACTTTAAATCAGACCGAAAATCTATTTTAAACCTGGGTAAAATTGTTTTGTCAAAGAAAAAACAAGCATTAACAGATGTTTTGCAAATAATTTACTAATTTTATCTCATATGCTATAATGTGCGTATTCCTTTTCTATAACCCATTTATAGCATAATTTATTAATTATAAACTGATGAGCCAAAATAATATAAAAATCAATAGATTCACCGTTCTATGAAGAGCAACTCGTACAAATTATTTGATCAGCACAACATTTTAATCTGATTAAGAGGAGAATGGAAGAAATGTATATTAAACCCGATAACAGAAAACCCTGGCAGAAAAACAGGGTACTGGCCTTGTTGGTACTTGTATTCCTTTATTTTATTGACCTGATTCAGATTATACCGGTAAGAATAAAAATGTTTTTCCTGAAAATTACTCATAAGCCAGCTAAAAAAAAAACTTAGTCCGGCATAGTAAAGTCACTTACCAGCATTAAAATCTTTCAATATCAACCTATCTCTTTCCTGTTTATTTAAATTTCATCTTTATAGCCAGCCTATAAAGATATCACCATCCCTTACCTCCACTTTATAAGTAAATAATTTATACCCCTCCCCGCTTGTATTTCTACCGTTCTCCGGGTCAAAACGGTACTTATGCTCAGGGCATACTACCCTTCCAAGGCCATCTACCCAACCACTGCATAAGGAAGCCCCTGCATGCGGACAGGCTGCTGCAAATGCATAAACACCCCCGTTCCTTTTCAAAAGTCCTACCCTTTTACCTGCTACAGCAATCTCTGTGAGCCTCCCTTCAGCAAGTTCATCCGCTTTCAATGTCTCAGCCTTATGCCAGCTAAATAAATGCATCTATCTTTTTTTTTTTGAAGAAATCCTTCATCAGTTGGCCGCATTCTTCTGCCAGCACACCACCGGTTAGAGTAGCCTTCGGGTGAAATGGCCAGTTGTCCTGTACTGTTTTCCGGTAGCCGTTCTTCACATCCTCAGCTCCATATACTATTCGTGCTGCTTTGCTCCAGTAAAGTGCGCCACAACACATCAGGCAAGGTTCCACGGTTACATACAGTACAGCCTCTGGCAGGTACTTGCTGCCCAGCATATTAAAAGCTGCAGTCAGTGCTATCATTTCAGCATGGGCTGTACTGTCGTTCAGCAGTTCCACCTGGTTATAGCCACGGGCAATGATTTTATTATCCCATACCACCACCGCGCCTACAGGCACTTCATCTGCTTCAAAAGCCAGTTTAGCCTGCCGCAGGGCCTCCCTCATAAAATATTCATCATTCAGTTCCACACTGCAAAGGTAAACGGTAGAATCGCTATTACGAATAGTGATTTTCTGGTAAAATTTGTTTTCCCGGCTTTAGATTTACTATTTAGCTTCAGTGGCGTCGCACTCTTGTACTGCATCACTTCAGTCATCATGATTTTATCGTTTGTCATCCTGGGTTTATCGGAAGAGAGCTACTCCTTCACCACCCTGAAATTCCATACCTCACCGTTAGCCCCAACAATTTTCAACAAATAAGCTCCGGGAATAAGCTGTTTTAAACTGATTGTCTCTTGGTTTGTTGTCATTCTGAGCTTGTCAAAAGATACCTGCCCGAGTAGGTTGTATATTTTCAAATAGCTGCCGGCACCGTTTTCAATATGCAATTCATCATTTGACGGGTTCGGCCAAATTTTTACACTTTCACATTTACTGATTTCCACATTTCCCAGCACCGGGCATTCCCCGCTCCCGAATACCGTAATCACAGCAGTAGTATATGCACTGCACCATGCATTGCTCACCGTATATATCACCGTATCCATCCCGGCCACCATGCCGCCCAGCACTCCCGTACTGCCTATCGCTGCATTGGCATTGCTCGCACTCCATGTCCCGCCGCTCACACTCTCATTCAGGGTACCCTCCAGGCCCACACATACACTATCCCTGCCTGTTATTACTCCCGCATCCGGTACCGGATCTATGGTTACCACG
>CAILLK010000090.1 GCA_903835005.1 uncultured Bacteroidota bacterium
AAGTAACCATGCACGCCGATAATTATGTAAAAGGCTATTTAGGAGAGGGTGCTGATGAGATTCAAATGAATATAGCAGATAACATTGCCCGTGTAGAAAAAAATCTCGAAAACAATACCAAACTGGAAGACCCGGCCCTCCCTTCCGATCCCGAACCACCCGCAACAGATCAGGTTCAAACCGTAGCCCCGCAACCAATCGAACCAACCCCTACCGGGCCAGACACTCAAATCGGGTTTCCTGATGAAAATAATACCCTCCCCTCTGTCCCTTTAAGCTCTTCAATGAACGAGGTTCTGAGTGAGGCAAATACGATTTCCGGACATCCATGCGATAACAATGGGATAACCCCTCCACCCGCCAAAAACAGCGATAATCAATTGAAAAACAATGAAATAAGCCAGCCAGCAGCAGCCACTCCATATCCCATCACCAATTTTTCAAACAATGGGATAACCACCCCTCAATGGCAAAACCGGAGTTTCATTGATCTCCCGGCAAATGAGGTTCTCGGAAAAGGATAGCAGCCGGTTATCTCCCAATAATGCTATTCATAGAAGCAATTATTACCAAATGCCAAACACACATTAGAAACCGGCATTACCGGAATTTGCGGTCTTAAAAAGGATGTTTGCATATTGCGGCTTAGCGCCTCCGCCTGAGGTTTTTCTAAGAAGTTTTATTTTGTCCTATTGGTATAACTGCTTATTTCGGTTGGCCGTTTTGCACCGCCACCCGCAGCGGCGGGGGAGTATTTTCATTTTGCCACATCCCCCAAAAAAAATGTCCCGCAACAATAACGTTGCAGGACATTATAATACGAGAATACTGTTTGGTTACTGCGCTATCACAAAATGGATCACACTGCTTACAGTGCCGGAGCGGAGGTTCAGCAGATACATGCCATTGGCAAGATTGCCGCTGAGCTGTATATGCTCGTTGATCATGCCATTGTTAACAGGTATTTTGCTGCTGTACACCACCTGGCCCAGCATATCTGTTACCTCTGCAGTGGCATCTTCATTGATGTTATCTCCCAGTTTGCCCTTCAGGCTGAATACCCCGGTATTCGGGTTAGGCACCAACCGGATGTCAGCAGCAGCAGTCTTCACCACCGGCACCGCGTCAAAGTAGAGGTGTATCACTATAAGCTGGCTGGTGGTTACACCGCCGCAAAGCCCTTCGCTGGTTACCTGGCACACTATTGAGTCCATGTCAAAATAAACAGGGTAAATAAGGGTATCGCTTGTGGCGCCATAAATCGGATTGTTATTGATCAGCCACTGATAGGTAGGATTGATGCCGCCGCCACTTGCAATGGTCGCTACTACAGTATCCTGCGTGCCTACCGTTACAGTAGTATTTGGGAATGCTGCAAGAGTTACTACAGGCACCTGTATTGGCTCAACGGTAATTGTAGCCGTACCCGACATAGTATCATGACAGGTGGTAGCAGTATTTACCGCTGTTACTGTGTAGGTGCCGGCGGTGGTCAGTAATCCGAAATCTAGGGGTGCATTATCACCTGCCCAAGGGCTGCCTATTAATCCCGATGTGCCGTAGAGCTTATAACTGATACCCGAATCCGAATTGCTGAGCCCAATATGCAGTCCGGTATCCAGGGTGCAATAGGTGCCTCCGCCGGTTACAGCATACTGGTTAGGCAGCAGGTTGATGGAAATTAATTTGGTACCATTCATGGTATCTACACAGTAGTATGGGGCCACTGTACTTAATGCCCATATACGGTAGTAGCCGGGAAGGGTGTAACGGTTGAAATTAATGGTATCACCACCCAGGCCTACTCTTGGTCCGCCTATATTAAGGCCGCCTAATACTGCCTGGTAATTGACTCCTGCCTGCGAACTATCCAGACCAAGGAATACGCCGCTGTCGCCGGCGCAATAAGAACCACCACCGGTAATATTAAATTTCAAAGGCAATGGTATTTCATTAATTGTAGCGCTGCCGGTCATATGGCTGATACATTCTGTATATACATCCCTTGCTATAACCGTATAAGTGCCGCTGGTGCTGTATGTACCAAATAAAAGCGGATTACCGGTTCCGGTGAGTGAATCAAACAAAGTACTGGTTCCCTTATAAAGATAGTACTTGGCAGATAAACTCGATCCGGAAAGCGTATCATAGAATGCCGAACCCGCACAGCCTGTTCCGCCGCCAGATACATTATACACTGCCGGCAGGCTGTTGATGCCTATGGTCAGTGTGTTGGCCATATTGCTGATACAGCCTGTAGCCGTATCGGTAGCCACTACACTGTAGGTGCCTATGGTGGTAAACGTTCCGTAACCGATACCGAAACCGGTACCGTATGCCACGCCTGCAGGCAGGCCGCCGTTAAACAGATTATACCTTATGCCCACATTCGATGCATCGAGGTATATAGGGCGGCCGGTATCGCCAACGCAGTAATTCCCTCCGCCGGCAATGGTATATATAGCTGGCAGCGGATGCCGTATCAGCAGTGCAAAACTATCCATGTGGTTCACACAGCCGGTAGTGGTATTGGTTGCTATAACCGTATACTTTCCGCCCAGCGACTGGTAGCCGAAATTGAGTGCACCACCCGTACCGCCGGTCGATTCTATCGGAGCGGAAATAGTGTCGCGGTAAAGCACATAATTAACGCCTGGCTGGGAACCCGATAACAGTACCTGCGATCCCGGTGCCCCGGCGCAGAAGATGCCGTTTCCGGAAACCGTATCTACAGTAGGCAAAGGATATATGGTTATGGTCTTAAAACCATACATGGTATCCGTACATCCGGTAGTTGTGTTAATGGCTACTACCGTATAATTGCCCGGCGTAGTATAGGTGCCGAAGCTAAACGATCCGCCTGAGGTGCCGCCCAGATGTGTGGCCACGGTTGTGGTACTGTCGCGGAACAAATGGTAACTGATGCCCGATTGTGAACCCGACAAACCTACAGGGAACGATGCGCCCGGGAAGCAATGTGCCCCGCCACCCGTTACCGTATCTATAGCCGGTAATGCATTAACTGTTACAGTAGCGCTGCCTGCCATATTTACTGTGCAGGTAAAGGCGCTGCTTCCAATAACTGTATAAGTACCCATACCCGTCTGCAGCCCGAAATCAAGTGGCGACCCGCTGGTGCTTGATGTTACTGAATTGATGGTTGATCCGCCAAAAATAAGATTATAAGTAACTCCTGCTTCCTGATTGCTCAGTACCACATCCACACCCGCTGATCCGGAACAGATGGCGCCTGCACCGGATACGGTGTATACCGATGGCAGATAATGAATGCGTATTACTGCGCTGTCACTCATATTAGCACTGCATAGGGTAGTGGTGTCTGTTGCAGATACGGTATAAACTCCGGTATCGGTAAATGACCCGAAATTAAGTCCGAATCCGGTACCCGCCATAGGCAGGCCAAGTGGTGAACCATTGTAGAATAACTGGTAGCTTTTGCCCAGGTCTGACCCGCCCAGTGTGATCAGTACAGGTATAGTATCATACACACAATAATCATGAATTATGGACTCCTGTACCGGATATGCGTAAGGCAGCGGATTCACAACAACAACGGCAGAATCGAGCATGGTATCTACACAGCCATAGTCTGATGTTGCCTGTACAGTATACAATCCGCCGCCGGTCTGGGCACCGAATGATAATGTATCGTGCTGGGTAATCGGAATGGTTACAGGTCCTATTGGTCCGATCGCTGCAGTACCATCCAGCAGCAATTGGTATATTGTGCCGGAATCTGAGCCCGATAGCGCTACATTAACACCTGCTCCTCCCGAACAAAAGGCGCCGCCGCCAAATACAACATACTTGTTCGGAAGCGGATTGATCCATACCGAATCATGAGTGCTCATGGTGTCTATGCAGCCATTATAGATATCTACAGCCACTACGGTATAAATGCCGGCAGCTGTGTAGGAATTAGGGAAGCTTAACGCTCCGCCCGGTCCGGGTATAATAGAATCTATCAAAGTGCCGTTCCAGTACAGGTAATAATTATCTGAGTCCATACTGCTGTTCGATAGCCCGATATTCACTCCCGTTCCGCCTATGCAGTATCCGCCGCCAAGGGTCATGGTCTCATCTGCAGGTAAGCCTATATCATAAATATGAACGGTATCGGTCATGTTCGTTACACAGCCGGTATGTTTATTGGTGGCAGTTATGTAAAAAGTGCCGGTATAATGCATCAACCCGAAATCCAGCGAACTTCCTGTGCCTGGTAATGCCGAGCCAAGTGCAAGGCCCGATGTGTCGAGCTGGTAGCTTATCCCGGTATCCGATGAGGATAGTATCACATGCAGCCCGGTATCGCTGCTGCAGAATACACTGTCAGAAGGATGAACAAACGGATAAGACTGAGGCAGCGGGTTGATCACAATCTTTACACTGTCAATGCCTCCCCAGCACCCATATACATCATCATGCGTCCGGAAGAAATAAGTGCCCGTTGTATCCACAACCTGGGGAGACGATAATAATGTTGAGGTTCCGCTGTCGGAATTACCTTCAAAATAAATGGTACCCGTTCCGCCTAGGGCGAAGATGGTAGTGGTGTCGCAATACGTGCCCGATGTACCGGCTGTAGGGTGCAGCGGTAGGCTATGCTCTGTAACACTATAAGTATAAGTGGCCGAGCAGGCTATACCGGGGCCATTGGTTACGGTTAACGTATAAACGCCTGTAGCGGCGGCAGTTACACTGCTCACCCGCGCTGTGTCGGTTGTTGATCCCGATAATGCCACAGGGCCAGACCATGAATAGGTAGCCACATTGAGTGGAACACGGCCTACCAGCATCAGCGAATCTCCGTAGCACAGGTCAGGCCCGTTGCTGGTTATGGGTGGTATGGTTGGTGTTATACCCAGTGTTGGCGCCGGGTTCACGTTTATTGTTGTAGTGGCCGTAGCGGTAAAGCCATCGCCATCAGTTAGGGTCAGGGTATAAACCGTAGTAACGGTAGGGGTAGCTACAACAGTATGTCCTACAGTAGTAGAAAGTCCTGCCGCTGGCGCCCAGGTAAAAAAGAGGGGCAGGTCGCCATGTGTGGCCACTGTATCCAGCGTAACAGATGATAAGGGAAGTGACAGGCATAAAACGGTATCGGTCAGGTTAATGGAAACTGTTGGCCTGGTAGAATCAATCCCCGAAAAGTCATTGGGTGGCGATGACCGGGTTACCGGTGTAGCGCCTGTGGTAAGTGTATACGTAAACGGATTACCAAGGTCATATCTTACCCAGGGAGTCAACCCTCCTGTATATTGGCCCATATCCAGCTTCGAACTATTCCCGTTTACATCTCCTGGCACATAGGTAGTAGTAACAGAATACTGAGGAGCAGTAAATGTTCCGCTGAGGTCCAGTGTCCAGAAGCGTTTCAGGAAATTAACTGTGTTGGCGTTGTTGGGTTGTTTATGGTGGGTAACGGTTACGCCCGTAAAACTGGCGGTACCATAGCTGCCGGTGCCGCTGAAGTTTATGGTAAATGGCGTATAATTCAGACTGTCGCCGATAGGAAATAAAAAGGCGCCATCGGCAGTCACCTGCTTCCTCACTTCACCAGCTCCGGCTACATCCACAATCATATTTGTATTGGAGAAGGTGCCGGGGGCAACTGCAGGAGCTACCGGGCCCAGCAGCAAGGTATCGTTATTCAGGTAGAAATTACCTGTAGTCAGCGTCAGCTGGCCGTTTACAGTTTCACCGGTATTCAGCTGCAGGTGATTGCTGTTGTTCAGGGTCAGTCCGTTAAATACAGTGGCGCCTGTTATCTGCGATTCAGCAGGTGCGGTGCCGGGCACAAACAGCACCGTGCCGCTGCGCGCCGTAAATGCGCCGGTTCCGGGCTGGTTGATCCACGCATTGGTGGTAATATTATAGTTGGAGGTAGATGCGTCTAATACAGGGATACCACTTACGGCATCGCCAAGGCTGTCTATCTGCACGGTCTGTACCACCGGGGCAGAGTTCAGCGTTATAGAAGTGCCGTTTTTATGAATGTTGTACAGCCCTATGGTGCCCGATGAGGTGGGTATTATTTCATTCCCGGTTGTTACTACAGCCAGGTTTGGCCCAAGGTTGATATATTGAACAGCTACCGGAAAAACATAAGTGGGAGAAGCTGCCAGAGACCCGGAATCCAGCTTCAGCCATGAGTTGCCATCCATACGCAGCCCTGAGCCATTACTGAAGGTTCCCCTTTCCAGCATTAAGGTGCCATTGGTTTCAAAATCAATCGAATCAGAAAGGGTAACACCCGCTTTGTTGTTGATGGTTACTGTACCATAATTGGTAGCCAGGTAGGGCACAACCGCAGGGCCGGTAATGGTGTCGGGCATCGTAAACCCGGTAACCTGCGGCGCTGTTCCGTTAAAGATATAATTCGCTTTATGGCTGTACCAGATTGAATCTCCGGCGGCCCGCATCTGGATCGATGAATCCATACCGCCCGGATTTGAAGTTAAGATTAATGCACTGTCGGCAATATAAAAAGCAGTGTTAACTCCACCAATAATATTATAATTAGTGCACCATAGAGTACCGCAAAGAGAGTCATTTACATTTGGGTTAATAGGCAATGGCAAATTATATAATGGCACTCTTCTTACACTTCTAAGATCAATAGTTATAGAAGTTTGTTTACTTACGGCGATACTTGGCCAGAGAATATTCTTGGCCGATGCATAAGAACCTGTAACATCACCCGTATCACAGAAATGGATATGGAAATATTTCGTGCTGACTGTTGGTAAAAAATAGGAGGAATCATTTACGCTGAAATGGCCATAGATATGAAAATACAAACTATCTCCGATAACCGCTGTGGAAACATGCGCTGAATCAGTCATAGTGAAACTACCACCTACCCAGATGTGGGCTGGGTTCGGCTGGTCTTTATTAATATGGCTGCCCATTTCTACAATGAGGCTCCCCGCAATGCTGAATACTTCGCCTGCACCAATATGGGCCGGCGTACTGTTCACATGCCAGTTATCTCCTGGATTGTTAAATGTCAGAGGGTGGGTTGTTGAAGCGGCAGGGAAGGTAGTACTCCAGTTGTTCAATACTGTCATATCAGTACTGAGATTTCCATTGAAATACCAGGTAGCGCCATAACCGGATAAACTGAATAAACAGGCAATGACGAAAAAATAGATCTTCTTCATAAAATAAATTTTAAAAAAAAATTAATAGTGTTTAATAAGTAAAGCACATTTCTTCCTGTTTAAAAACAGAAAAAGCATGCCTTTTGCTCAAAGGCATAACGTAACAATTTAAATCAGCATCTAAAATACGTGTTTTGTAGCATATAAAAAATAATTCACAAATATATAAAAATAAAACAAGTAATATTGTTCACGTGCCTGGAAAGAAGTATACGGGTTTTAGTTCCATGGACTACTAAATGGAATCAATTTTTAATTTAGTAATTATTAATAAATGCTCCTGATTATACATGTTGCAGGTTATTTTATATTTTTAGATTTCTTGTTTTAAAAGTTGATCAATCCGGCTATGAATTAGATTGATATTAATTATTTAATTGTATTTTCTGCTGACCGATAGCTCCTGCTGATATACAAATCTATTTTTGCGCGGCCAAAGTTGCATCCCTTCAGTTGCGTTTATACCAATTATTCCCGATTACAATCTTCTTTCCTTACTTTTGTCGTATGCGCATATATTGTGTACTGCTGGTCCTATATATATCTTTTGGCATTGCTGCCCGGGCGCAGCCTGCCGTTAATGCCGATAATGTATGGACATTGCAGCAGTGTGTGCAGTATGCTATAGATCACAATATTTCTATCAGGCAGGATTCCCTTACCTCCCGGCTGGCCAGGTATACCCTTTACCAGAGCCAGATGTCGCAGCTGCCCGTTATAAGCGCCAGTGGCAATTATGGCCGTAGTTTTGGCCGATCGGTCAATCCTACCACCAACCAGTTTATAGATGCCAGCTACAATTTTCTTTCCCCTTCGCTCAATGGTAATTTACTGTTGTTTGGCTGGGGCCAGGTGCGCAACACCATAGCCCGCAACCGGTATTCGCTGCTGGCTTCCCTGGCCGATCTCGACCAGCTCAAAGACGATATTTCGCTCAATGTGGCCAATGGCTTCCTCACGGCCTTGCTGGCGGAAGAGCAGATCACGGTTAGCAAAAACCAGGTTAGCCTTTCGCAGGCCCAGCTGGCCCAGACCCGGGCTTTTGCCGAGGCAGGCAGGCTGCCAGAACTGAATGTGGCCCAGCTGGAGTCGCAACTGGCCACCGACAGCTCGGCTCTTATTAATGCCATTGTAGGCTACAATTCAGCCATCCTCGACCTTAAATCGCTGCTCAACCTCGATTTTTCAGTGCCCTTTTCTATAAAAATACCAGGTATAGAGGTGAGCGAACAGATGAAGGTTTCGGCCATGCAGCCGGAGGAGATATTTAATAAAGCAAGAGCCCATTTCGGCGGTATTAAAAGCAGTGAGCTCAAAGTGCGGTCGGCGGAGAAAGGGCTGGCAGCGGCTAAAAGTTTTTTGTATCCCCAGTTGTTCCTGGGTTATCAGGTAGGAACCAGCTATGCTTCCAATTATCAGTATGTAGCTAGAACATTAGATACAACAGTACCTAACGGAAGTTATGTTATTGATGCAAACAATAACAAAGCATTGGTTTATCAGCCCTACCAGATTCCTGTTCTTGGTAATACGCCTTTCGGCACCCAGATGAGCGATAACTTCAGGCAAACGGTTGCGCTTACATTGAATATCCCGATTCTCAACGGCTGGCAGAGCCAATATTCCATAAAGCAAGCCAAAATAAACCTGCAGCAGCAGGAACTTCTGCGATATAATGCCGAGCTTACCCTGAAGCAGAATGTATATAAGGCCCACAACAATGCTATGGGCTCCATACAGAAATATTATGCAGCAAAGCGTGCCGATGATGCTGCCAGGCGCGCCCTGGATTTTGCTACTAAAAGATATGAACTGGGCCTTACCAGCACGGTAGACCTGCTGGTAACACAAAACCAGGCATATGCTGCCGAGGCCAGCCTGATTAGCGCCAAGTATGACCTGATTTTTAAGCTAAAAGTGATTGATTATTACCTGGGTAAGGAGTTAAAATTATAAGGAATGACCGGATTGAAGGAGGTGTTGCTGGAGGCGACAAAAGAGGCAGGACGTATAATATTGCAATATTTCGACGGGGTCTTTAAAATTGACCATAAAGAAGGGATCAATAACCTGGTAACCGAAGTTGACAAGCTGGCGGAAACCCGCATTATTGAAGTAATCAGGGCTACTTACCCCAAACATTCAATAATAAGTGAGGAGATAGGCGAGCTGATGAAACCCAGCGACTATAAATGGATCATTGACCCCATAGATGGTACAGTAAACTTTGCCCATGGCGTGCCCATATGCTGCGTAAGCATTGGGCTGATGCACGAAGACAAACTGATACTGGGCGCGGTATATAACCCCATGATGAACGAACTCTTCGTGGCGGAAAAAGGAAAGGGCGCCACACTCAACGGCAACCCCATAAGCGTTTCCTCAAACGCTAATTTCAAGACCGCATTTATGGTAACCGGTTTCCCCTACAACTGGTCGCAATATACCGAACATCCTATAAAGGTATTCGAACGGATTGTACTCGAAGGCCTGCCGGTGCGCCGCCTGGGCTCTGCCGCGATAGACCTGTGCTGGGTGGCCTGCGGCCGCTTCGATGGCTTCTGGGAATACAACCTCCAGCCATGGGATTGCGCTGCCGGATACCTGATGGTAGAAGAAGCTGGTGGCCGTGTTACCGACTTCAGCGGCAAGGCATATGATGTTTTCGATAAAGAGACCCTCGCTACAAACGGTAAGATACACGATGATATGATAAGGGTGATAGGCAAAAGGTAAATTGCAAATTAACAATTGTCAGTACAAATTAATTGATGTCAACATAAATCGGGATTATGTTATCAAGGTGTACCCCAGTTTCAGGAGTAAATTTCCCTGTTTTCTTTATATCCAGATTTGCTATTTGCCAAATATAGTACTACTGTACAAGCGTGCCATGGCCACTGAAGCCAGATAGTAATTCTGTAGTACGGACCACAACCTTTATTATTCATTCAAACCGGAGGAGGCGATTTAGCGGGTATCCAGCTTATCAACATAGATAAGCAGTTCGCGCCATGTATATTTGGCGGCATTGAGGTTGGTACCGTATGCTGTGTTGACAAGGTTGGTGAGGTTTTCCTTGGTTTCTTCAGGGCCGGAACCACTCAGTTCGGTAACATTGCCATTATATACTGCAACCAAGGTTCTTATATCTATATCTTCGGGCTGGTAGATGAAACTATGTCGGGTGTCGTAAAGGTTCAGTTTGCCATCATGAATAAGCCTCCAGAGTTTTTTGGGATCGTAATTAAGGCGCACAAGATCCAGTTGTTTGTCATCTTCATTAATTACCCTTACTGCGGTGAGCATCTCCTGGCCAGGCCTGAATTTATAGTCATATTGGTGACCAGAGTCGGTTTTCTCGAGGAATATGGATTTCGATTTCAGTGTTATCTGTCCTCTCAGGGTATCGCGGGCATATACCACAAAGCCTTCAAGGTCTTCTTCCACAGTGCCACCCGGGTTATTATAGCTGCCGGAGCCGTAACCATTGTATTCAGGAGGGAGGTAACCATAGTTAGGCGTGTAGCCAAGGCTCATTCGCAGCCAAAGCATATCGTACCAGTAGTAATTGACGTAAGGATATCCGTAGCCAAACCCATTATAATAGGGACTATAACCGGGATGCCACGGTTCGTAAACAGTAGTAACAGGAACCCTGTAGCTGGCAGAAGCGGGCAACTGTACATAACGGGTGCGGGTATTGGCGCCTGTGGTGCGGGAGCGCCTGGAGGCAGCAGTGGATATACGCTTTGCCGGGTTTTTTGCGGATTTTGCAGTATTCCCCGATGGGGAAGTATGACCTCCTGAACTGCGTGCGCTGCTGTGATGCCCGCCGCTATGGCCACCGCCATGTCCGCCGCCATGACCTTTGGCAAAGCCAATTGTGGAGCAAAGCATCGCTGCAAATAATGAAAATACCTTAAGGGTCTGCATAAATGGCCGAAAAAATAGGGGAATATCCTTATTAAACAAACACAAAGTTCCCATTTTAATTATAATTTCTGGTCATTTTTTTGATTTTTTTAGGACTGCAACGAAAATTAGCTCCGTAAGATTCCTTAGCTTGCCGTCCGATGCAGTGGATTTACTGGCTTTTAGCTATCATAATATCATCAGGTGCAGGTTACTGGGTATATCGTGCCGATAAACGGCGGGCTGTACCCTATCCCTGGGCTACATCTTTGTTGCGGACACTGGTGGTGTTTTTTACACTTTTACTGCTGCTGGTACCCGTGATCATTATTACCAAAAATGTGGTGGAGAAACCGTTAATACTGCTGCTGCAGGATAATTCGCGCTCGGTGGGCAATGCACTGGGTAGCGATTCGGCGGCTTACCGCAAAAGCATGAATGAGCTGACGGGCCGCCTCTCTGATCGATACCAGGTGGTGCAATGGGGTTTTGGAAATTCTGTGCAGACCGACAGTACATTTATTTACCACCAGCAGGCTACAGATATATCGGCAGCACTGGCAAGGGCTCAGGAATTTTACGGAATCCGGAACCTGGGGGCTGTGATACTGGCTACCGACGGAAGGTTCAACCAGGGGGCGAATCCGCTTTACCAGCAACTGGCGCTGCACAGTGCGCTTTATACTGTAGCTATAGGCGACAGCGCCCAGCAGAAAGACCTGCGGCTTGCGAATGTATATGCCAATAAAACAGTAACCATCAACAGCAGTTTTGAAGTGAGGGCCGATGTGGTGGCAGAACTATGTAAAGGATACAACAACAGCGTGTTCATTAAGGAAGGTGAGGAAACACTTTCATCGGTGCCGCTGGCTATAAATACAGATAAATATGACCGGTCTGTAGCTTTCAGTGTGAAGGCTACCAAGGCAGGACTGCACCACTATGTAATTACCGTGCCTGAGGCTGAAGGCGAAAAGAATGTAGCCAATAACAGGAAGGATCTTTTTGTGGAAGTGATTGAGGAAAAGAAGAATATACTGATCGTATCGGCTGCGCCCCACCCCGATATAAATGCCATAAAGGAAGCGCTGAGCGGGCTGGAGAGCTACAAGGTAACCGTATTGCCAGCAGATGCAATGCCTGCCTCGCTTGCACCTTATAATGTAATCATAGCACATGGGCTGCCATCGTTGCGCAACCGCATCGGTCAGCAACTCATGGATGCACATAAACCGGTATGGTTTGTACTTACCCCCCAGACTGATATTTCGGGCCTGAACAACCTGCAGACCATCACGCATACCACGTTTTCGCAGCAGGGAGCACATGATGAACAAGGGATTTACAACCCGTCGTTCAACGCTTTTCTGCTGCCGCAGAACGTACAATCTGTAATGGATAAAATGCCGCCGCTGGTGCTGAATAATGGTAAAATGGTGGCTGCCCCCGGTGCCAATGTACTTTTCAGTCAGAAGGCATGGGATGATGAAAAGCAGCCACTGTGGCTGATGCAGCAGGGTAGTGTGCCTGTTGCTGTACTGGCTGGCGAGGGTATATGGCGCTGGCGGCTGTATGAATTTAAAAACTTTAACGGCCATGCTGTAGTAGATGAATGCATAAGGCAGACAGTGGCGTACCTCTCGGCAAATAATAAGGAACGGCCTTTCAGTGTGGCGTTGCCCAGGTATGTGTGGAGCGACCAGGAGGCAATATCGCTGAGCGCTTACCTGCTCAATGCCAATAATGAACAGGTGAATACACCTGATGCGTTGATAAGCATAGTGGACAGTGCAGGCCGCAAGCAGGACTTTTCGTTTGAACGCAGCGGCAGCGCCTATAACCTGAATATAGGTATCTGGGCGGGTGGCACTTATACGTACTCGGCACATACCTCCTACAATGGTAAAGAGTACAATGCCACCGGCAGCTTTGTGGTGGAGAGCATGCCGCTGGAACTGATGCAGAGCGGAGCTGACTACCCGATGCTGTACAGCCTGGCAAAGAAGTATAATGGTGGCTTTACAACCTCAAAAAATGTGGCATCACTGTATGACAGCATTACCCATAATGAGCATGTGAAACCACTGATACAAACAAATACGGAAACTGTGCCGCTGGTGGACAGGAAGTGGTATTTTTTCATCATCCTGGCACTGGCAACAGGGGAATGGTTATTGAGGAAGTACTGGCTGGCGCAGTAAGTTCAACTCATTGTACGTCATTTTGTTTAGGAAGTATTGCGAATTATAATCCCTTTCCTTTGCTTACAAATTTAGTGTCCAGAATATAAAATCGATAGGGTAACAAAGCATCTTCCATGGCATATGCCACGCCGATGCGTGTTGCTGCAATTATGTCTTTCCCCGGGATCTCAATACCTTGCTGAATAAAGATTTCCGGCCCCTGAAGTGAAACTCCGGTATGGCGGGTTGTTATACCGAGGGCTTCGCTCAGCGCTCCCGGGCCGGATGTAAGTAATGGGGTCAATTGCTCTTTCCTTCTGCGGGCCATCATTTTTGCCAGTCCATCAACCGGCTCCAGTCCTCTTATCAGTATGGCATGCGGCGAGTCTTTTACATGGGTAACTACATTGAACAAATGATGGATTCCGTAGCAGAGATATACATAAGCTACTCCGCCATTGCGGTACATAATCTCAGTTCTGGCTGTACGCCGGCCACCGAAGGCATGAGATGCCCGGTCGATGGGGCCGGCATAGGCTTCGGTTTCAGTAATGATACCGGAGGTTAGTTCTCCATCAATTACTGTAACCAGCTTTTTGCCCAGCAGTTCTCGGGCTATCTGCACAACATCGGCTCTGGTATAAAATGATTCGGGTAAAACCATAAGGTAAAAATAGGGATTTGGCATTTAGGATCAGCGTTTTGGAGTTTGGAGTTTTGGATCAGGGAAATGTAGAATGGAATTGGGATATTTACCAATAATTTGAGATTATGCCAGAAAATGCAAAAACCGGAACTGTTTATTTGATACCCATACCCGTAGCTGACGGGGCTTTACATACTTTGTCGCCACAGATTACCATTCTAACCGGTAAATTGGGTTATTATTTTGTTGAGAATGTACGAACAGCACGTCGGTTTCTGCGGTCGTTGCATAAAGACCTGGTGATAGACAGCCTGCATTTCTCTGAAATAGATAAGCATACAGGGCCCAATACAGCCTTGCTGATTCAATGGCTGAAGGAAGGTAATGATATTGGCATTATGAGCGAGGCAGGCTGCCCGGGTATTGCCGACCCAGGCGCCGAACTGGTGGCTGCTGCACAAAATATTGGCGTTAAAGTTGTTCCGCTTGTTGGGCCCAGTTCACTTATTCTTGCACTAATGGCATCGGGACTGAACGGGCAGAGCTTTTGTTTTACGGGTTACCTGCCTGTAAAAGAACCCATGCGCAGTAAGCGCATAAAAGACCTGGAAGCTATCTCGGTAAAAGAAAACCAGACACAACTGTTTATAGAAACTCCTTACCGTAATGATCACCTGCTTGAAGACCTGCTGAAAAACTGCAACCCCAAAACAAGGCTGTGTATTGCTCAGAATATAACCCAAGCCGATGAACTGATTAAAACAAAAACGATTGCTGAATGGAGTAAAAAGATACCGATAATAGGGAAAGTGCCGGCGGTATTTTTGATATTGGGGTAGTAGGTGAAGGAGTAATAAAAAAGTCACCTCACCCTTCTTCCCTTCCATTTATACCCGCCAATGGACCCTAAAAAACCAGCTATTACTATGTATATAATGTGCACTGGCTGGAGTAAAATGAAATAGACCAATTCATTCTTCTTTCCGAAAAAACGGGCAACCGGAACAAGAAATAAATACTCTACTAAAATTTTAATGAACAGCATCATCAACAACCATTGGAGGTAAACAGGATCAGAAATGCCAAGGATTGCCAACACTAAAAAAGAGAGGTTGAACAAGTAAACCAGAATAAGGATCAGTGTGAGCCGGGCATCGTTATACCTCCCGGATTTAGATGACCAGCGAATGCGTTGCTGCAGAAAACTGCCCCAGTCGGGCTGGGGTGGGGTGGATACAATCGCCTGATCTGACTTGAGATAAGCGATTCTGCCCGCCATTGAATTATTCAGTTTCAGCATCAGCAGGTAATCATCGCCCGATGCCATATTGTTCACACCTTCATATCCGTTAACCTTTAGGAAAGCTGCCTTGCTGAAAGCAAGGTTTGCGCCATTGCACATATTGCCCAGCTTCAGGTTATGGGCTGCTACAGTGATGCCTTGCATACTCATAAAATCAATTAACTGGAATCGCTGCAACAGGCTGTTATCGCAGGAAAATATTACCGGAGCTACAACCATTACCGGGTGCTCCCTTTCGTATATGGCGGCAATATTCTGCAGCCAATTTTCCTGTGCAATGCAGTCGGCATCGGTGGTGACTATAAGGGTACCTTGGCTCTTAGATATACCTGCGGTAAGGGCTGCTTTTTTGTAGGCAATAATCATAGCTTCTCCTACGAACTCTTTAAGGTTGATGCACTTCACCTGAGGGGCAGAAATGGCATTGACGACACCGGCAGTATCATCTTCTGAATGGTCGTCAACCACTATGATTTCCAGCAGGTGCTTTGGGTATTTTTGAGCAAGGATAGCTTCAATACATTTGCCTATATTCTGCGCCTCATTACGAGCAGGGATAATAACGGAAATAAATGTTTGAGGCTCATAGCCTTCAGGCAATTTAAACTCCGGTTGCCTTTGCCAGCCCCACTGCCAGGCGCCCATAAGCGCTACATAACAGATGGTAAGCAGGAGGCAACAGAAATACAAGGCCATCATACTATAAAAGACTTCCGGATATCTGCCGGGCAGTTTCGTTATCAATCATTCTGTGCCCCTTTTCTATAACAAACACCTGCACTGAATCAAGGTCTTGTTTGAATTTCATAGCAATTGCAGGAGGTATTATTTTATCGTGCTGCCCCATAAAGATAATCACGGGTAAATGGTGTGTGGCAATAATTTTTTTCAATTGTTCCGGCTCGGGCATTACTTCGTTCATAGCAGGCCATACCCGCAGCAAAATATCCCGGCTCTCTCTTGTTCCCAGAAAATTCATAGCAAATTTATACCGCTTATGATGTACCAGACGAGCATTTTTCAGCAACCGCATAACTGCAAAATAAGGCCCTGGCCTATCAAGCAGATTATTAAATACCTTTTTACCAAGCCATGTCCGGGTAAAGAAATAATAATATGGATCCTTTTTAAGCCCGTCGGGCGCTATAAGCACAATCTTTTCTATGCATTCAGGTATCTGTGCGGCAATAGCCAGGCATATCCTGCCACCAAGGCTATAACCAATCAGTGATATTTTGCCGGCATTATATTCTTTCATTAATGAAGTTGCTATAGCTCCAAGGTCTCTGCTGGTCAGCCTGGATATTGTTTCCCATTTACTGCCGCCATGATGGGGCAAATCAACAGAAAGGATCGTATATTCAGCCTCCAGGAAATGAGCCATGGACATGAAGATTTCAGCGGTATCGCCATAGCCATGAAATGCCAGCAGCAATTTTTTACCAACACCCCATTTATAGTAATGCAGGCGTTCATTTCCTGTGGTTATATATCCCCTTTGCTCATCCATTTACTTTTGCTGATTCCGATTCTATCCTGCTACTTATGAACTGCAAAATGCCTTTTATAATTTATCTTCTCCGTGGCTTCTGACATCTTTTGTTTCATTGATCTTATGCATTTCCAGAATCGTTGTTTGTCCGTCCGTACTTTCCCGGTACATGGGTATAAACTTAGCGTCAAAAACCATCTCTTTGTATGTATAAGAAGTGCGTTGCAATACCGGGCTGGAGTAAACTTCATCAAAACCGGTGATGAGCACGTATAATTCCACATCAGCAGCAGCAATGTCTTCCTTATTCAGGCCAATAAGCGGGCTGTTTTCGTCTATGGCATGCACAACAGTCCAGTTCATCGGCAGGCTGTCTACTTTGGTGCGTTCAAGTACCAGATCGTAAAACCGGTATTCCTGATGGCCGTTTTCTTCTACCATCAGGGCTATATTTACTTTTATCTCCACATTGGTAAGGGTATGGTTGTCTTTATAAGTGGCAAACCGGAACATCAGCGCCGTCTTTCCTTTAAACGGGCAGATCACCGCCATGTGACTGAATTGAAGATAGGCCTTAGGCTTGGCAAACCTTCCGTAAATAAGACCTGTGGCAATAGCAAATGAAAGAAACCCGGTCAGCGCCTCAAGCGATGAAACAATATTTGCTCCGTCGCCCCTTGGGTTGATGCGGCCATAGCCTAAAGTGGTGAAGGTTTGAGTGCTGAAATAAAATACCTCTTTTATGCGTTCCCACGGGGTATCAGCAATCATGCCGTCCAGTTGATCATATCCCATAAACAGATAGATGCCGGTAAAGACAATATTTATAACAAAATAAAATGCCAGTATCACAAGTATGAACCGCCACATGGGCAGGCTGAGCATCCGCTGATAAACGCCTATTCGCCGGAAGAAAGGCACGCCTTCCCTCTTCAGATTAAATGAGCCGTCCTTATTAATAAACCTCCCGCCCACACTGTTGGGATTAGATCCGAAGCCGGTATCATTATTGGTTTTTAAGAAGGGGTTGATTTTTTTATTAATCGGCATAGCAATGCAACAACTTTATTGATAATGTTGTTACAAATCTACATGATTTTATAAGCCGGATTATGAAGAATAGTAGGAGTTTGGTAAAATTTTTGTACCCACAATTCAATACATACCTTTTATGAAGCAGTTGTATGTTTTTTGTGTACCCGCAAAAAAGGATCTGACCCCGTAGCTATTTCATTAACCGCAGCATCAGCCTGTCGAACATGCGGTCGCTTAAAATACGCCTTACAAAGAGTATCACTTTTGCACCTCCGCCTGTAGCATATCTTGTTTTGGGGCGGCTTGCGTTTATAGCCCTTACTATGGTTTTGGCTACAACAACCGGCTTCGACCCTGATTTATCTGCCCGTTCAAACATAGCGGCATGTTTCAGGGTCAGGTCTTTATAGGCTGTATTGCCCGATATTTTGAGCATATGGTCGCGAGCTATACCAGCCCATTCAGTGATAATAGCGCCCGGCTCAATGATGACCACATCTATGCCAAATTCCTTCAGCTCCATGCGCAGGCTGTCGCTGAGGCCTTCAACGGCATACTTGGTGGCATGATACCAGGCGCCATGCGGCTCACCCAGTTTGCCTCCAATAGACGAAATATTGATTATTCGGCCGGAACGCTGTTGGCGCATATGTGGCAACACCAGCTGAGTGAGCCTTGCCATACCGAAGATATTTACATCAAACTGGTAGCGGGCCTCCGACATTGGGGTATCTTCCAGCGAACCATAGGATCCATAGCCGGCGTTGTTCACCAGTACATCTATGCGGCCTTCGGCCTGGATTATAGTATTAACGCCGCTCACTAAAGCGGCATCATCGGTTACATCCATGGCCAGTAGTTTAATGCCTGCCTGTTTCAGGTCCTGCATTTTATCTGTTCGTCGTGCGGCACCATAAACTATAAATCCCTGCTCTGCCAGTAATCTGGCAGTTTCCCGGCCAATGCCTGATGAGGCGCCTGTAACCAATGCTACTTTTTTCATTTTTTTTGTCTTTGTTTTAAATTAGATTGACTAATCACTCTATTTATTTGTTAAAAAAAATCAGGTTATCATATTCCACAGCATCTCAAATGTATCGCTGATGACCTGATGCTGTTTTGTTTTTGAAAACTGATGGTTGAGCAGATATTGGTTCAGACCGGAGGTCTGGCTGCTGATTAGTGTAAACAAGAGATCCACAGGTTGCGGCTTAATGAGGTTTTCACTGATTCCCCGGTTCAGCATATCGTAATAGGGTTTCAACGACTCCTCGATCTCTTTAGGCGCTATTTGTGCAAAGAAAGGCGATGTCTTGAACTGCTCTGTAAACCTGTATTCCAGCCTGTTCTCAAGCGCCCAGAAAACAGAGGCAATGTATTGTTCCCTGATTGTATCCTTGAAAGTCTTCTGCACTTCAACCTGCTCTGAAAGATAGGCTGACATGCGTGATTTAATATCAACATAAAGAGCAATAACCAATGCATCCTTGGTGGCGAAGTAATGAAACAACGTACCATTGGCCACACCAGCCTCCTTAGCAATAAGGCTGGTGGGGGTGCCATGAAAACCATACTCTACAAAGAGTTTCAGGGCGGCATCCAGTATTTGTTTTCTTTTGTCCAATTTTTACAGACTGACTAAACAGTCGGTAAAATTAGTAAGGATTATTGAGCCGGCAAAATATTATTTGCAAGAGCAATGGTACTCCGTGGTTTTACTCCTTTATCAATTTCCTGACTTCCGAACCATTTACCTTTATAAAATAAATCCCCTGATTGAGCGATGAAATATTGATAACCACTGTATTTACCGAAGGATATTCGTTATAGAGAATTGTCTGACCTAAAAGATTAGAAATAGTGATTGCCCTGATTTTATCTCCCGATGAAATATTGATTTCGTTTGTTGCAGGATTTGGGAAAATGGAAAAGGCGGCATTGATACCAATACTCTGTACTTTATCATTGATGGTGGTATCCTGCTTATACAATTTTACCATCCAGAAATCTTCACCGCCGTGGTTGCCTGAAACCTGACCAGACGTGGATGTTGAGCCCCCCACAACCATAAAGCCGCTGTCGGGTGTTTGAATTATATGCACTGCGGTATCAAACCCTGTTCCGCCCAGGCACTCCTCCCATTTGAGGTTACCACTTGTATCTACATCGAAAACCCAATAATCGGAATTCCCATGATCTCCGGTTACATCGCCGCTGTTGTTAGTAGTTATTCCGCAAATCACAAAACTGCCATCAAACGCTTTCACAAATTGCGAGCCCGGCCATTCAATACCATTACTTCCGAAACATTTTTCCCATATTATAGCTCCAGTATCATTAATCCGGACAACCCAATTGTCTGGATTTGTAGCACCATGTAGTCCGGTTACCTCATCATCTGGCGAACTGGTGTAAGCAGTAAAAATATAACCACCAGCCATAGCGGAGATACCAAATGCCTGATCAAAACCGCTGCCACCATATGTTTTCTGCCATTGTATGGCTCCGGTATCATTCAGTTTCAGGATCCAGGCATCAGCGCTGCCTCCCCTGAAGGTGGTAATATCTCCATTTGCAGCCCCGGCCTGGGCCGTAATAATAAATCCGCCGTCGGCTGTATTTATGCCATTGAAACCATATTCATAGCCGGTACTTCCATAAACTTTATCCCAAACCAGCCCCCCTGTTTTATTCAGCCTGATGGCCCATACATCATTACCGCCAAACAAGCCGGAAACATCACCGTCATTTGCCCCTGCCGAGCCCACAACAAAGTAGCCGCTGTCGGGAGTATTGACTACATAATTGGCAAAATCAAAACCACTTGAGCCCATTACTTTCTGCCACAGTATCTTTCCGGTGTCATCTATTTTTAGGACCCATGCATCAAGTCCGCCATGGTTGCCGCTTACATCACCATCGTTTGAACTGGTTGAGCCGGAAATAATATAACCCCCATTCACATCGCACTGCAGATAATCTACCTGGTCATCGCCGGAGCCGCCAAAAGATTTTTCCCAGACAATTTTTCCGGTATCATCTGTCTTTACAACCCAGCAATCCATTCCGCCATGATTACCGGTTACCTGGCCGTTGGTAGAATTGGAATATCCTCCGGTAATATACCCGCCATCGGGTGTGCGCTGCACACAGTTAGATCCGTCGGTACCACTGCCTCCATACGATTTTTGCCATTGAATGGCAGGGGCCTGCGCCAATGTTCTGGTACATAATACTGATGAAATGAAAAAGGTAATGGCAGTAATGGTAAAGCTAAATAGATATTTATTCATAATATATATTGATATTTTAAGAGTATCTGATTATAAAGACGTATAAATGTATACAAAGCTTGGGTAGATTATAAAATAATTATTATTGCATGCAATCAAAACGAAATCGTTAAAAGTTTATTTCTCTTATGTACTGCCTGTCTGGATATACTATGTACTATTACCAACTGAATATATTTGAGGATACCGGATATATTTTCCATAACTTTATAGGATGCAAACGGATAAATTTATCATTAAAATCAGATTATCCAATGGCATCTGGATATGTAATTGTACCGAGATACTAAAAGACGGTATAGTTCATTACGATGTTGATATCACCCTTCCGGCAGGGTATATCATCAAAAAAAGTTACAAAAAAGGGCAATTCCGTTTCCAACCTGTTACGCTTGATTTTCTGTTCGACCGCTGGCAATTTGATAATGATGAATTCAGGGAAATACTGGAAGAAGAGCTTTCGAACAGGCTAGTGGCGCGGCTTTTGTGAGTTGAAAAATTGACTTGGCAAATAGATACAACTTATGTATCTTTGCACTCCCTTAGAAAAAATGGCTGCGTAGCTCAACTGAATAGAGCATCTGACTACGGATCAGAAGGTTTCAGGTTTGAATCCTGACGCGGTCACACAGGTTAAATCCCTTAAATAGCTGATTTTCAGTTTGTTTAGGGGATTTTTATTTTAGCATATCTGCTATTCAATAATCCTGTTTGTAATTTCAAAGCTAATAAACACAAAAAAAAGAGGTGCCCATCGGGAGTCTCTGTTTTTCGCTTTTCTCAAATTTAAATTTCAGTATGTAACGGTGGGAACTAACCGGGGCATTAATGGCGGGACTAAAGTGATATGGGCCTTATTTGTTGCAACAAAGGTAGCTGCACTGAATATCTCTACCATTACACTATTCTCTCCAAAATTTACATCTTTCTTTCATTCAGAATAAGATGCAAATGATGTAATTCATTTTGTGGTGTTGCTGCCGTTATAAGAGCAGGAATTAAAATCACCTGATACAATTATATTGTTTGGGATAAATACGCAAACAGTTCAGCCAGTAACGTTGCTGATTTAATTAATTCCACTACAAAAAAATCCGGGAATAGATTATTGATTCTGATATTGGCGGAAGTGTCCGCGGGACCTGTAACTGCGAGGGCCATACCGGCGGTGACGGCCCCAGTATCTTTCCCTGCCCGATGTGCTGCGGTGTATGCCCCAGTGCCGGTGCGTCCGGTTAGATACATGGTAGGTCCTGTAGGGAGTGCCATGTGGATCGTGCATCCGGCATCCGGAAAATGCATAAAGCATCACCAGTAAAACTAAGGTAAAGAAAATCTTGGTTCTCATTTCGGCTCCAAGATAAAAAAAATATTATTCACACAATGACTTAATTGAAATAATTATAGCAAACCTCAAACTGCTTTAATGAAAACTGTATTCAGCCTGAATAGCGGAAAATTAATAACCCTGTAAATAATAAGCAGTAATTTTGCAGCAATTATGGCTACAAAGCTTTCTGTAAATATCAACAAGATAGCCACTTTGCGCAACAGCCGGGGTGGTAACAATCCAGATGTGGTGCAGGCTGCTGTCAATTGTCAGCTATTCGGGGCTGATGGCATAACTGTGCATCCCAGGCCCGACGAACGGCATATAAGGTACAGTGATGTAAGGGAGATCAGCAAAATCATCACAACCGAATTTAATATAGAAGGCAACCCGAAAGAAGATAAATTTGTGAACCTGGTGCTGGAAGTAAAACCAGCACAGGTAACACTGGTCCCGGATGATCCGGGACAACTGACATCCAACCACGGTTGGGATACGATCAAAGAGCGGGTTTACCTTAGAAACATCATTGAGATATTCAAAAAAGAAGGTATCCGGGTTTCAATATTCGTTGACCCGGCTGAAAAAATAGTTGCTGGTGCAGGTGATACGGGTACCGACAGAGTGGAACTCTATACCGAAGACTACGCACGGCACTATCTGCAAAGCAAAGAAAATGCGATAGCGCCCTACTTAAAGGCCGCTGCCACAGCTACTCTGTATGGCCTGGGTATAAATGCAGGCCACGACCTGGATATGGATAACCTGGCCTATTTCAAACAATCGATACCTGCCCTTCTCGAAGTTTCTATTGGCCATGCTATCATAGCTGACGCTCTATACTACGGACTGGAAAATGTGATCCAGTTGTACAAAAGAAAATTGTAAGTATTAGTTTGTAGTTTTATGATTAAATCACTCATTTAAATATCATGAAAAAACTTTTATTTTTATCGTTTATTCTTTCTTCAGCGGGCGCAATTCATGCTCAGCGTTACCTTGGTGTAGCCACAGGAGATTACAGCGCCCTAAACAGTATGTATCTGAACCCGGCCAACATATCGGGCAGCCACGAAAAAGTAGAGGTAAACCTTTTTGCAATTAATGTTGGGGTAGACAATAACCTGGGCACATTTACACAATTAAGCAATGTGGGAAACGGCAATGCTTTTAATGTTACCGGCACTCAGGCTTTCAGTATGCTGGCGCCTGTTGCAGATGTGAGGTTTCCGGCGGTAATGATAAGCCTTAACGATCCGTTGAAGCAGAGTTTTGCATTTTCCATACGGGCAAGAGCTATGATCCAGTTGAACCACTTCGACCCGAACCTGTTTACTACGGCATCGAGCGGCGATCATACAGCCAGTGAGAGTTATGAGTTTATGTCGAGCAACTTCAACATGACAGCGCATGCCTGGAGCGAAACCGGTATAAGCTATGGTATACAGGTTCTTGACCAGGGGCCTCATAAAATCAAACTGGGTGTTACGCTCAAATACCTGGGCGGTATTGATTATATCGCAATTAAAGGCAATAATCTGGATGTAAAATACGCTGCCGGAAGTGATACTTTTTATGCAGTAAAATCAGACCTGGAATATGCCAGTAATGCCTTAAGCACCCGCAATGCAGTAACTGACGGGATAAAACTTTCGGATATAACCGGGTCTCTTTTCGGCTCCAAGCAGGGAAGCGGTTTTGGTATGGATATAGGCGCTACTTATAGCTACGATATCAACGGATCTGATAAACCCGGAGATAAAGACAACAGCAGTGCCGGTGTGCACAGGATCAAAGCATCGGTTGCGGTGGCTGATATAGGTGCTATCTCCTACAAGGAAAATAATTATATAGTTAATGTAACGGGTAATGGGTATATAACCGGAACCGGCCTTTCAGATAACTTCCAGTCGTGGGATAAATTCCGCAATTATATGGTAGGCCAGGGCTTTACCGCCGATACCGGCTCAAAAGCCACTAAATTGTACATGCCTACTGCACTGAATGCCTCGGTTGATTACCAGATATATAAGCGTTTTTTTGTAAATGCAATGTATATAGCCAACCTGGCCAACAGGCAGAACTACGGCAATTCCTATTACAATCAGATCACCCTCACCCCTCGTTTCGATACCCGGTTGTTTGCCGTGGGGTTGCCCATTACATACAGCGAATTGGCCAATGATATGAAGGTGGGTATCGGTTTCCGGTTAGGGGGCTTTTTCGTCGGCAGCGACGATATGCTGGCTCTGATGAGCAGCAATCAGCGGGGATTTAATTTTTATTTGGGTGGTTTTGTGCCCATTTACAGGAAAGCGCACTCTGCGCATCATAGTTCAATAGAATAATGCATATGTTTGCATCTTTGAATTATATTGTTAATTTAGTGCCTTAAGAATAAATGTACCAACTAAACATACTCCGGATGAGGCTTTTTTTATACACTTTCCTGGCTTTTGCCGGGGCGGTTATTTTGTTACCTGCCAGTTCATTTGCACAGTTCAATCTGGGTATAGCTACCAGCAACTGGAGTGGTACCAATGCGATGACTATTAACCCTGCATTGATAGCCGACAGCCGCGAAAAATTCACTATTGATATCTTAGGTGTCAATGCCGGTGTAGATAATAACCTGGGTACGCTTAGTTCGCTCACCGGTATTAATAATGCTATTAAGAATGGCAATGTGAATAACATGTTTACCTACAATAACAACAGTACTTTCAGCCTGGTTGCTCCTTATGCCAAAATTAATCTTCCGGGCTTCATGTGGAGCATCAATAAAAACAACAGCATAGCCCTTACCAATAGTGTAAATGCTATGAACCAGTTCAATAATTTCGATCAGTCTTTATTCCGCACAGTAGGCGACCCCAATTATGTAATCAATGGAAACGGAGTAACCACACTTACTTCTAAAAATTTCAACTACACTGCCAACCTTTGGACGCAGACCGGCATTACCTGGGCAGGTGTACTGCTTGATAAAGATGAGCATGAAATAAGGGTAGGCGTTACAGTGCGTTACCTGCGTGGTATTGGTTATATCGGCCTTAAAGGCAACAACCTGGATGTAGTTTATAAATCGGGCAACGATTCGGTACATGTTACCAACTCAGACCTGGAATTTGCCAGCAATATACTCACTACACAGAATGCCATACTCAATGGCACCAACAGCAGCAACCTGCTGAGCCAGATATTCACCAATGCCAACGGTATGGGCATGGGCGGCGATGTAGGTGTAACGTATGATTACATGCCTGAATTTGCCCGCGAGCGGTATAGTATGGATGGTCATGAAGGAATGGTGGATTATTCTAGGAACAGGTACCTGATCAGGTTTTCGGCTGCGATAATGGATATTGGTTCTATCAATTATCCATCGGCCAATAACTCCAATGCCACAATTACCGGCAATGGTTATATTACCGGCAAAGGCCTTTCTGACAGTGTAAAGAACTACAACGATTTCCGTAATTATGCAATACAGCATGGCTTTGCCGCCGATACTGCTCACCTGGCTACAAGGGTATATATGCCAACCACTCTGAGGTTGAGCATGGATTACCACATGTATCGCAATTTCTACATCAACGCGATGTATATTGATAACCTGGCCGACCGCATGAACTTCGGTAACTCTTATTACAACCAGCTCACCATTACGCCCCGTTTCGACAGGCGTATGCTGAGTGTGGGTGTGCCAATAACTTACAGCTGGCTCACCAGCTCGTTTAAGGCAGGTGTGGGTGTGCGTTACAGCGGTTTCTTCATTGGTAGCGACGACCTGCTTGCTGTGGTGGCTAAAAACCAGAGCGGACTGAATGTATATATGGGTGGATATGTTCCGTTCTTCAAACATAAGAAACACGACCGCGATGGCGATGGTATCTCTGACGACGAAGATGAATGCCCTGATGAATATGGCACCTGGGAAAATAAAGGTTGCCCTGAGCCGGATATGGAGCATGGTGGCAGCGCAGATACCTCAGAGAATTGCCCTGATATGCCGCAACTCTCCCGCTCTAAAGCAGGTCATTCAGGATCAAACCTGAAAGCTGGAACTGTTAGTGAAAAGGATATTCTGGTAGGGGAGAAGAAGGATGGTGGTGAAATGATTGATGAGAGGAGGAAGTAATAAAGGCTGAACATAATCTTTAAAAGTGCGGCTGTGTCGCACTTTTTTATTACAAGAAGAAAAGTTTATCGCTGATAAAATCAGTCTCGCAGGTAAATTTATGGATCAGGTTGAAAAGTTAGTGAACCAGCTAAAACGAAAAAGCCTCCGGGTTTTCATCTTGAGGTTTTCTCTGTGGGATGTTAGGGATAACATTCGATTTTTTTTGTGGAGGGTTTGATCTCGCTAATAGAATATTGTGATATAATGTATCGCCGCTTTGTTATAAATTTTCTATTGTCGTAATCCAGCTATGAAATCGGGGTGATTTAGCTCTGATACGAGCTAATCCAATAGCCTCGGAAAGTATATCGCCATAAACAACTTTATTATAACCGCGGATGATTCTCGTTAAACGGTGTGACGGAGACGTGTCTCTGTTATTATTAATCATTTCAGGGTTGGTGTATTCTGCAAAAGTTTTCTCCAATTCTGCTTTCCCAACTATGTCAGCAGCGGGAATCTGACTATAAATTACATTAATGTCATTAAATAACAGGCTCTCAAATTCATGTAACTGCAAATAAGGAATAAATCTATGACGAAATAAAGGGTCTATATCGTTTAGCATCGATTGCTCCAGAGCAGCTATACGATTGCTTTTATCTGCAATCGCGTGCGATTCTGTCCAACATGGAAATTCATGTTTTGCATACGTTCCGTAATAATCAATAAAAGTTGTAACATATGCGTCAGGTTCTGATTTTAAGTGCATTTCAATTTGCTCCTTCAGCCTTACCCACCTTACAATACCACCACGAGATGCTTTTATAAGTGGAGTTTGCAAAATTATTTTTTTTTGAATAAAGGGAACCTGAAGATTAGTCTTTGCAAATGCTTGTTCTGTAGGCCCTTCGCAAATCATAATAACTCTTTTCATAATTAGGAATCAAAGATTTGGTTGACCAGTTGTAATAATATTTCGTTTCCAAAGATCATCTATCGTATAGTCTTCTAACCACACATTTAATTTTTCTGAATCCAGCCGTTCAAATACACTTTCTCCATTGATCTGGTCAACAGTGATGACATCTTCTGGCTCAAAATGGCTGATAAGGTCAGTTGATTGCGTTGCTATTATCACTTGACACCTTTTTGCTGCAACAGACTTAATAAGTCCAGCTAACTTAGCGATAGCGGTTGGATGTAATCCTAATTCTGGCTCATCAATGATAATCGTTTCTGGCAATGTGGGCTGCATAAATAATACCGTCAATGCAATGAAACGAATTGTGCCATCCGACAAATCGTTTACACCATATACAGTGGAACTGTATTTGCTTTGCCATCTTAATCTGACGTTTCCATTGCTTTCTGGTCGGAAAAAGAAATCAAGTAAGTAAGGAGCTATACTTTGAATAGTTTTGATTATCAGGTTATATACGATTGGGTTTTCCTTCTGGATATTAAACAAGAAAGCTCCGAGATTACTACCCTTTTCATATAAATAATACTTATCATTTTCAATGTTTGATTCTTTATTGAAAGGAGAGCTTTCTCCTGTATCGTGAAAATGATATTTAGCTAGATGATCTAAGTATGCTCTAATATAATGGGCCCTAGGCATGTTCTTAAAACGCAAAGTCGATTCAGGGCCAAATGATGCTATTGGTGCATTGCTGGGTGCTGCATTTTTTGAATACCACATATCTTCTTCTGTAAAAATAAAACCAGCATCACCTTTTTTAATTGTAAAGGAATAGCCATTTGTATTCGTAAAGTATAGATGAGTGGATATCTCTATGGTTATCTTATCTCCTTTGTGCAGGAATGTATCAATGCCCTTCAGCGCTACAAATTCTTGCAAATTTCGATTATACACTTGTCTTAGAAAATCGAAAAATGACAGGAAATTACTCTTTCCGCTACCATTTGCACCAATTAGAATATTAATTGGTCTTAAAGGCAAACTTAAGTCTTTAATAGACTTGTATCCTTTTATGTCGATTTTATTCATTTGTCTCGTCCATTCCAAAATGAACGAGACAAATATATATCAAAGCGGTCAGATTAAAATACTGGCGTTTGAAAGAATAAAATAAACCTACCCATGTAAAATACCCAACGGTACATTCCGAAATACAAAACCCACGCCTGGCGTGGGTTTTAATTATCAGCGGGCTGTAAAGGACAACTTTCGAACTATTTTGTGAAGGATTTGAGGGCGATTATTAATTTTTTGACTAATTTACCAATTAAATGAATTCTATGAATTTCTTGAAAGGCCTATTTGGCGGAGATCAACAAGAAGACAATAAATCAGTTAATCAAGAAGGCGGAAGCCTGCTTGAAATGATGGAATCGGAACATGGGGTTTTGATTCCAAAAGCTTTAGCCAGTCATTGGAAAGATATAAAAAAAACATGTCGGGAAACGGTGAAAATTGGAGCAACACCAAATGATAACTTGACCATGCGTGAGAGTAAATTCGGACATTATCCTTGCATTCCTAGAAACTTTGATTTTCCCAAAGACAAAGAAGGCAATTACATGTTTCCACTTGCTCAAATCAATTTCAGTGAGGTTCCAAAATTAAAAGGCTTTCCAGAGAAAGGCTATCTTCAGTTTTATATTAAAACAAACGACTCTTATGGACTAAGCTTTGACAACGATGTACCGTCAGATTTTAAAGTCCTCTTTTTTGAAGAAAGCGAGGTTACAGATATTGAAGATGACTTCACTTTTTTGAAAGACCTTCTCGTAAACGAGTATACTCCTGTCTATTGCCCCCATAGCCTGGCATTCGAGCATAGACATGAATACGTAGGGTTGGGTGATTATCATGCCGATCGTAACAAATCGTTTAATCTCGACAAGTTATTAAAGGAACACGAGGCTGTTGCTGACAAACTGGAAAGTACTATTTACGAAATATTTCAATCTACGGGGAACAAGATCGGCGGGTACGCGTTCTTCACCCAAGACGATCCCCGCAATTACAATGAGGATATTCAGGAATATCAATTACTTTTCCAAATGGATTCTGGAGATAAGATTATGTGGGGTGACGTAGGTGTGGCCAACTTCTTTATTCATCCGAATCAACTGTCGAAAAAAGACTTTTCAAATGTATTTTATAACTGGGATTGTTGTTAATGCAAAAAGACGCAATTTTCGATCAAAAAAACCAAGGTGTAAACCTATTTTAGGACGGTGCACACGCAATTTTTTGAACGAAAGACGCAACAATCACGCAGTTTTTTTGACGAAAACACGCAACTTTTTGAATAAAACACGCAATTTTTTGCCGGGAGAAAAATGTCTTTTTCCCCTTTATATAAATACTTCTTCCCGTTTCTGAAAAGGTTTCACCCTGCTGCTTGTTTTCTTTGCAGTTCAAAACCGGAGTATGAAGCATTTAGTACTATTTTCAATTTTGATATGCACTTTTTCTGCTGCTTTAGCGCAGAAAAAGGATTCTGTTACCTTAAAAGAGGTGGGCATAAAAGGATACCGTACCATAACCGGTATGGGGCATATGAATGAGGTGCATGATGGCATTATCTATTCGGGCCAGAAAAATGAAGTGCTGATAACCGACAGTATGGATGCCAATACAGCGCAGGACAATCCACGGCAGGTAATGGGCCGTGTACCGGGCTCCAATTATTCGGAAACTGAGGGAAGTGGTTTCCCATCCAATGGTATTGGCTTCCGGGGCCTTAACCCTACTCAAAGCATCGAAACCAATACCCGCCAGAATGGCTACAATATAGCAGGCGATATTTATGGCTATCCCGAATCGTACTACCTCACTCCGCTGGAGGCTACCGAACGGATAGAGGTGATTCGTGGCGCGTCCTCTCTGCAATTTGGCCCTCAGTTTGGCGGCGTATTGAATTATATTGTAAAGAAAGCGCCTGAAGACAAACCATTTGAGTTCACCACCGAAGAAACCGGTGGCAGCTATGGGCTGATGAATACCTTTAATTCAGTGGGCGGTACCTGGAAAAAATGGAACTACTATGCTTTCGTAAAAGCTGAGTACCAGGAGGGTTACCGGCAGAATTCGCAGATGGAGCAGGCAGCCGGTTTTGCAAGGGTTGAATACAAGGCAAACGATAATTTTAAAGTGGGACTGGAATACTCCCTGTTGCGTAACCTGCTGCATATGCCCGGCGGACTGGACGATGCCCAATTCAATCAGAATCCTGACCAGTCTTTCCGGTCCCGCAACTGGCTGGTTACACCATGGAATATTCTGGCGCTTACTTCTGAGTACAAAGTTTCTGAAAAAACCAGGTTTACCTTTAAGTCAGCGCTTAACGTAAGCTCCCGAAGCATAGTATGGCGCAATGAAGATGGCGGACCGGAAACAAAAGATACCATCAGCACTGCAACCAACAGCTATATACCCCGCGAAGTGGAGCATGAATATTTTAAGAGCTCAACTTCTGAACTGCGTATGCTTACCAACTACAACTTAGGAGCAAATGAACAAACATTGGCTGCAGGTGTGCGTTTCTTTGATGGCTGGATGAAAAGGCAGGAAGGTGGCCTAGGCTCTACAGATATAGGTCCCGATTTTACCAACTACAATCCTGGTAATGCCTATGATAATGATCTTACTTTTACTACAGTCAATATTGCACCATTTGTTGAAAATATATTCCATCTGGGAAAAAACTTATCGGTTACTCCGGGGTTCAGGTTTGAATATATAAAATCTACGGCTACCGGGCATGTGCTGGACAGCACCGGAAACTATGATATTGCAGTGAATGAAAGTAAGCCAAGGTTCATTCCGCTGGCAGGAATTGCTTTCCAGTATAAAACATCGCGCACCACCAATATCTATGCCAATATCACGCAGGCTTACACTCCTATTTCCTATTCTTTTCTTTACCCTATGGGCCTTGATGTAGATGCAAAAATAGACCCCAACCTTAAGGATATCAACGGATATAATGCCGACCTGGGCTACAGAGGCCATTTAAAGAGTTATTTCACTTTTGATGTGAGTGGTTTCTATATGGCGCACAATAACAATATAGCCATTGAATCCCGCACAAATGGAGCTAATACCACTTACTTTGAAACTAATGTAGGAGACGCTATACACATTGGTGTTGAAGCCTATGCCGAGCTGAATGTGGTGAAACTGTTTACGAAACATTCCCGATGGGGTACTGTTTCCTTCTTTAACTCTTTTGCTTACGATGATGCTAAGTATGTAAACGGGCTGTACAAGGGCAATCAGTCGGAATATGCCCCTTCAGTCATTGACCGGTTTGGAATTACCTATGCCTATAAAAGATTTTCTACCACCTTCCTGTACAGCCATACGGCTAAATCTTTTTCAGATGCCAACAATACAGTTTACAGCCCTGATGCCGAGGTGGGAGTGATTCCAGCATATACTGTTATGGACTGGTCGGCTACGGCAAAAATTAAAAATTATAACATTAAATTCGGTGTGAATAATCTTTCAGATGCCCGGTACTTTACCTTCCGCACGGTTGAATATCCTGGCCCTGGTATAATTCCATCTATTGGCCGGACCATTTATCTTGGTTTCGGGGCAAGGTTCTGATTGTATTACCTGGAAGTGTAATTCTGACTGGCAAACGGGTTATAAGGAGCAGTGAACTGGATAACTGTTTTTCCGGAAACGGTATCTATTATACCTGCTACTCCATATGCAGGAGCTATAACAACGTAAATACCATTGGCAGGTGAATTGTAATAGTTATATACCACGCCGCCATAAGAGAGTATTTTAGAAGTTCCGCTTGTGCTGATTAAAATATAATCTACTGGTTCGTTGGTTGTGCCATAAAGTGTGACAGCAGGTACACCGTTAATTGTTCCGGTAACTGTAGGTATAGCATCCCCTTTTTTACAGGCAATAAAGCCGGAAAGAGTAATTGCAAGGAAAAGTAGGAAAAATAATCTCATCATAATTATAACGCAATTTAACCCGTTTTGTTTCCCGCTTCAGGTTTGAGATTTGATTCTGGAATTAATATCTGTAGTTATAAGTTTTCCTTAACTTTAATCGCTCAAATCAGGAAATCATGAAATGGTACAATTATCTTGCCTGCTTTTTTGCCGGGTTCTTTCTGGCCAATGTTATCCCACATTACATACATGGCATATCCGGCGATAGCTTTCCATCGCCATTTGCCAATCCACCGGGCAAGGGTCCATCCTCTCCAATGGTAAATACGTTGTGGGCGCTGTTCAACCTGGTTATCGGTTATCTTTTATATCGGGGTAGTAAAATAACCCGCGACAAAAAACTGGCCATCTTCATTTTCTTCCTGGGTATAGCTGTTTGCAGCATAATGCTCAGCATGGCATTTGTGGATAAGATAAAGTAATGTTTTTGATCAATGATGCCTTTGAATTTTTAACCGGGAGAAAAGTATTAAATATATACAGATAATGGCTGCGAGCAATTAAATAAAATTAATTAATCCAGCTCTTTTCAAAATAGATTAAGATCTGCTACCTCATTCAGTGATTGCCTTCACAAGGTAAATCCATACATTATACTGCTGAATATAAGTTTAAAACCCGCCCTGGCGGGTTTTATAATTCCGTTTATAAACGGTGATATAAACGGTTGATTACCCGTATTCAGTTGCTTTTTCCATAACTATTTTTGCCTTCTGCTATACGGCCAAAACTGTAGTCAATATGCTACATTTTCCGGAAAACAGAAACAATTAGATAAATGGAGTTAGCTGAAAATCCAATATTAAAAGAGTAAGCACCCGGTAGCCGAAAAGGGTTTAGAGTAGGCAAATCAAACAAAAATATCATAACATGGGAACATGGCACGGGTTAGTTAATCAACCCACATTTCACACAAGCACAATGATTCTGCTGACAGATGGCAGAATAATGGTTCAGGAAGAAGCAACCAATCACTGGCATGCCCTTAGCCCCGACAGCACAGGCAACTACCTAAATGGAACCTGGTCGCAACTGGCAGATATGCAGTATTTCAGGAGGTATTACGCATCCGGCATTCTGAAAGACGGCAGGGTAATCGTTTGCGGCGGCGAACAAAATAATGTTGGTGCAGGAGATGATACCAATAACTGCCAGATATATGACCCTGCTGCAAATACCTGGACAACAATTGCGCCTCCTTCAGGATGGCCAAATATCGGCGATGCATCCTGTTGCGTTTTGCCTGATGGAAACTTTATGATCGGTAACATAAATACCCCGGCCTGCGCTATCTACAATCCGGTTACCAATACCTGGTCGAACACTGGCAGCAAAGCTGTGCGCTCAAATGAAGAAACCTGGATATTATTGCCTGATAATTGCATTATTACCCCTCAGTGTTTTGCCCCATACCAGTCGGAAAAGTATATTATCTCTACAGGAACCTGGAAAAATGAGGGTGCTATACCGGTTTCTCTGGTAAACCACAGTATGGCCGAAATCGGACCGGGTATGTTATTGTATAATGGCAAAGTAATTTATTTTGGTGCCGATGGCAGCAGCGGGCATGGTAAAACAGCTATTTATACTCCTTCGGCTACACCTGCAGGTACAGGTACATGGGCGGCAGGCCCGGATATTCCATTGGTTGGCGGCCAGGTAATGGTTGCCAATGATTGCCCGGCTACCTTGCTGCCAAATGGCAATGTATTGTTTGTTGGAGCAAATTACTTACCAACAACCTGGGGTAGCCCGATATATTTATTTGAATATAACCCCACTACAAATACAATAACGCAGGCCACTACTCCATCCAATAACGGAGCACAACAATTCTGGAGCCGCCTTATGCTTCTGCCAACAGGCCAGGTAATGTTCAGCCCCAGCTCAAATAACGTTCAGGTTTATGATGCAGGTGGCACTCCCAACAATGCATGGCGGCCAACTGTCAGTTCTGTGGCTCAGATAGGTAGCAGTGGCGTATATACGCTCACGGGTACACAATTAAATGGTTTGTCACAGGCAAATATTTATGGCGATGATTGCTACCCGGCTACAAATTATCCTTTGGTGACGCTTAAATCCGGATCGGGTAATGTACATTTTGCTAAAACGCACACATTCAGTACGATGGGCGTAGCAACTGGCGCTACACCAGAAACCTGCCAGTTCGATGCACAAGGTGTACTCTATGGCAATTATACACTTAATGTAATTGCAAATGGTATCAGTTCAGATAACCATGCATTTTCAGCGGCAAAGCATGGCTTGGTTATGGGCTGGAAAGGCATGAATAATGACCAGAGCATATGGTATTCCTACTTTGACGGTACGGCATGGATACCTCAAAATTATGTTTCGGGAGTAGCAACCAGCCATGGTCCGTCGCTGGCCTTCTTTAATGGCAAAGTTTATATGGCCTGGAAGGGTATGAATACTGACCAGGGGATATGGTATTCTTCTTTTGACGGAGCAGATTGGGCTCCCCAGCAGCAGGTGCCCGGAGTTGCAACCAGTGTAGGTCCATCTCTTGCTGTATATAATGGAAGCCTTTATATGGCCTGGAAAGGCATGAATGCCGATCAGGGAATATGGTATTCTCATTTCAATGGCAGCTCGTGGGCAGCACAGCAGCAAGTTAGCGGTGTAGCTACCAGTGTAGGGCCGTCTCTTGCAGTTTATAATGGCAGCCTGTATATGGCATGGAAAGGCATGAACGCTGATCAGGGCATTTATTATTCTCATTTTAATGGCACGGCCTGGGCTGCCCAGCAGCAGGTTGCAGGAGTTGCTACCAGCGTAGGTCCATCTCTTGCGGCATTTAACGGCAGCCTCTATATGGCCTGGAAAGGCATGAATGCTGACCAGGGTATATATTATTCGCATTTCAATGGCACAGCATGGGCCGCCCAGCAGGAAGTATCTGGTGTGGCTACCAGTGTAGGCCCTTGCCTTTCAGTTTTCAACGGTGCGCTTTATATGGCATGGAAAGGCATGAATGCCGACCAGGGAATATGGTATTCTCACTTCAATGGCACATCCTGGGTTGCCCAGCAGGAAGTAGCAGGAGTGGCAACCAGTGTAGGGCCTCAAATGACTACAATTTAGTAGTAAGATCAGCCTGAAATAACAGGCAGATTATTTGTATCCCGGATACCCAGTTTTAGACAGGTGGCCTCAATGGTCACCTGTTTTGTGTGTCAGGCATGGATATAAGCTATAGGGTGCAAGTCCCGAGTACGCTTTACAGTAGGGAGTATTAGCCAATAGCAAGGGTGTCGCGGGTGACTGCGAATCTGAAAGAAGCTGGCGGCAAAGGTTCGGGCCAACGA
>CAILLK010000091.1 GCA_903835005.1 uncultured Bacteroidota bacterium
AAAGATGGTCGGCAACTGGGGCTCAAAACATGCTTAACCTGCGAGTAACAAGCATGAATGGGAGATGGGATAAAATTATCGCATTAACAAAATGCAGTTTTAATCAGGCTGCTTAAGGAGCGAAGATTTGAAATGCACCCAGGCTCAATTCAACTTACACGATCATCATTTTTCTATGTATCTTTAGTGTTGCGCACTATGCTTATACCGGCAGAAAAGAAAATCAGGCCCAGTATGGCTGAAGTGAAAATCACTTTCAGATTATAGCTGTTGCCTGTATGATTAATAAAAGTAAAACCACCAATAATTAACGCGATACAACCTAATAGCGTAAGTATTATTCCTATTATTCTCTTTTCCATGGCCCTGTTATTTATTTGGTTAATAAAACCTTGTGCCTGGAAAATCCCTTAAAGACTCTTTTACCAGTAAGTAAAAGTATGCTTTATTCAGTGTAACTATTTTCTTTTCTTTTTATATTTATTTCCTAAGATTGGTACTGTCTTATCAACGTTGGTGAGTCTGATTAGGAAATCATTTATGCTTTTGCAGTTTATTATAGCAATGCATATAGATATGAAAACAGCATTGCTACTAACAATTATTGATAGGTCAATCTGCCAATAGAAAATGAATTTTAATACAGCGTTTACACCCTCAGGTAACTGATTGCCAGTTAGCGATTTTTCTTGTATCGGGATTTCCCTAAAAAGCTTACTTTTGATTTTTAAACCACAGATATACTTATGGCGGAAGCGATACGCATGCCCTTGCTCAGTGATACAATGAAGGAGGGAATAATAGCGGAATGGCACAAAAAAGTTGGCGATACCGTTAAATCGGATGATGTGATAGCCGAGGTGGAGACCGATAAGGCAACCATGGAGGTGATGCCATATGTAGATGGTACATTGCTGTATATTGGGGTAGAAAAGGGTAAAGGCGTGCCCGTTAATGGTATTATGGCCATTGTGGGCAAGCCCGGTGAAGATTACCAATCAATACTGGAAGCAGAAAAAGGCGCAGGTGCAGCGGCAGCGGCACCAGCACCGGTAGCCGCTGCTCCGGCGGTAGCTGCGACTCCAGCTGCCACTCCTGCTCTTGTTGTTGCTGCTGAACCTGCTCCCGAATCGCCGGCCGAAACCCATGAATCGCATTCTGACGAACGTATAAAAGCTTCTCCGCTGGCCAAAAAACTGGCTGAAGATAAAGGTGTGCCAATTCAGGCTATTAAAGGATCTGGCGATAATGGCCGCATCATTAAGCGCGATGTTGACGGATATGCACCTTCCGCTGTTCCTGTAGCTGCTCCTGCACCAACACATCTTGCTGCTTCACCACAGATTCAGAAAGCACCCGCTCCTGTTATTATGGCCGCACCAACGGGCGAAGAAAGCTATACCGATATTCCGCTGAACCAGATGCGCAAGATCATTGCCCGCAAACTGGCAGACAGCAAATTCAGCGCGCCGCATTTCTACCTCACCATGTCCATTACTATGGATAAAGCCATAGAAGCGCGCAAGGCTATCAATGATGTTTCTCCGGTAAAAGTATCCTTCAACGACCTGGTAATAAAAGCATGTGCCATGGCGCTTCGCCATCATCCCGCTGTCAACAGCTCATGGATGGGCGAATTCATCAGGCAGAACCACCATATTCATATAGGCTCAGCTGTAGCTGTTGAAGATGGTTTAATTGTACCTGTAATAAAGTTTGCCGATCAGAAATCACTGGCGCAGATTGCACAGGAAACGAATACACTCATTGATAAAGCCAAGACCAAAAAGATACAGCCACCTGAGTTCACGGGTAATACCTTTACCATATCAAACCTGGGGATGATGGATATTGATGATTTCACAGCCATCATCAACCCACCTGATAGCTGCATTCTGGCAGTTGGCAAAATAGCCCCAACACCGGTAGCTGAGAACGGAGCCGTAGTAATCAGGCAGATCATGAAGATTACACTCAGTTGCGATCACCGTTCGGTAGATGGCGCGGTGGCATCAAGGTTTTTACAAACGCTTAAAGTCTACCTGGAGAATCCTGTAACAATGCTGGTATAGTTAGCAGATTCTTTTTGATGTTTGTGTCAGTAAATAACAATTATTCTTTTCTCATTTCTTAAGGTATTAAATGAATTATATAGCCCACGATTTCTACGTGGGCTATACTTTACTACTATAGTTGAATATTTGCAGCACTTTGGAGTAGGGCTTTAATTTTGTAGTCAGAAATTATAGGCAAGTCCCATCTGGTTTTGTTTGCTGATCAGGGAATAACGATGGTTTCCGGAATGTTCATAAATTTCACCACCAATAAAGAATAAGCCACCAACAACAAAGTTGAGTACGCCATCAATTAAAATTAACGCTGGAACTAAGCCCACATCATTTGGTTTGGCAGCGGGGTCCTGCGCAGGAAGTTGATTGAGCCAGATGCCTGACACAATGATTTCTGCTGCACCTATACCAACTACAATCGCCCCTTGCCTTACAGCCCTGCAATGTTTATGCTCAGAGCCAAAACCCTGCCATACCGACTTATTCTCAACAGGTGGCAATCCTTTCAAACCCATATTACAATTCATTGCCAGCTCCTGCCCAAGTAAAGCAAGATTACATGAAAAAAATAAAAGGAAAATCAGGAGTATAATTTTCATAAATAAATGTAATGCTATAAACATTCAATTACAAATATTGAGCCGGAATTTTTCATTTTGGTTTTTCTGTTCTTGCTACTAGCGGCTAATGACTAACGACTGCTTTCGCCCATTCCGCCATCTGCTCATGCAGCACATTTAGTGGCACACAGCCATTCTTCAGCACCTGGTTGTGAAAATCAGCTATGTTGAATTTCACACCCAATGCCTCCTCATAAAACTTCCGCTCGCCGCTTATAGCCATCTGCCCTATCTTATAGCTCAGCGCCTGGCCAGGTATTGCCATATACCGCTCTATTTCTGAGGTTGCATCGGCTTCGCTTATCAGCTCATGCGCCATCATATACTTTATGGCATCTTCGCGGCTCATGCCTTTGTAGTGTATACCAATATCCACTACAAGCCTCAGGGCACGGTGAATGCCATCGCTCAGGTGTCCGAAATATTGATATGGGTCATTATACACACCCAGGTCTTTGCCCAGTGTTTCACAGTAGTGTGCCCATCCCTCGCCATAGGCTCCGTACCATAAAAAGCGCCTGAAAGCCGGCAGTCCCTTATTCTCCTGCTGCAGCGATATCTGGTAATGGTGCCCGGGTATAGCCTCGTGCAGAAACAAGGTAGTCATGCCTGTAGCGTTAAATTTCCTGGCATCCAGGATAGGCACGTAAAAGATGCCTGGCCTGGTCCCGTCTTCCGATCCCTGATTATATTCCGCGCTGGCCGATGCCGCCCTGAAAGCCTCAGTCTGCCTGATGGTAAATTTGGTTTTTGGTGTGTCGTTAAAAAGCTTCTTCAATTGCGGCTCTTCCATCCGCTTAATACCCCAGAAACTGTCTATCACCTGTTTGTCGGTAGTGAACGGGCAGAACTTCGCATCAGTTGCCAGGTACTTAAAGAAAGCCTGCATATCACCCTGAAAGCCCACCTGGTCCTTCACCTTGTTCATCTCGCCCTCTATCCTTGCCACTTCCCTTAATCCGGTATTATATATACTGTCTTCGCTTAAATCGGTAGTCGTCCACAATCGGATGCAATACCGGTAATAATCCTTACCGCCGGGCTGGTCACTCAGGCCGCTGCTGGCGCGGGTTTTGGGCAGGTATTCTTTCTCGAAGAAATTGTACAGCTTCTGATACTGCGGGTTCACTATACTATCAATTGATCTGGTATAAGCCTTAATCAGCTTTGCCTTATTTTCAGCCGAAAAACTATCCGGCATCATCTTCAGCGGACCATAAAAGATACTTGCGGTATCATTTGCCACAATCACAGCCTTAAGTTGCGGCAGTATTTTCACAGCAAGGGTCTTTGGCAGTACATATCCAGATGCCATACCCTTGCGCATATTGTATATAGCAGTATCCACCCATTGCGGAAACACGGCCAGCCGCTTCAGCCAGTTGTTATAATCCTGTACGGTCTTGAATGGCTGATTGCCGGATCCTGATCCCAGTTGCGGCAGGTCTAATGTGAAGGCCCAGAACTGGTTTATCGGAATATAGTGAGTTGGGTATTTCAGCCCTTCAATGCCCATTTGCATTTCATACTTCATCAGCCTGTAGCTTACCAGGTCGTTACTGTTAAGGCCGGCGCTGTCTACTTTGCTCACTGCTTCCAGGGACTTATTGTAAAACCGGCCCAGGCTGTCTCTGAAACTTTCGGCAATTGTAATAGTCATCCGGTCGTTATAGCGGTTATCGCCATAGCCAGTCGCCTCCAGCGGAAATAACTGCATCCGTTCCTGCCAGTAGTCATCCATCACCTTTGCCAGTTGTGCATTTCCGGGTGTATTATTAGCAGAAGGGTTATTGTTCTTACAAGCTAAAAACAAAACCGCTACCGCTGCTATAAACAGATATTGCTTCATGAAAATTGTTTGTGTAAAGTAAGGGCATTTTTAGTAAATAGAAGGATTCCGGAAAACAAGTGCTGGGTGATTCGACTATTTCCGCGACCGTGCAAATCCTAAATGACCTTTAGTTGTTATTCGCACTGTACATTGACCATATCGCCAATACGATCGTACTTGAATTTCAACCGGGAATATTTACCATCTTCTTCCAGTGTTTCCCGGAAAGTGAAATCTGCCATAGCACATTTGCCGCTGTTCATTACAGCATACAGCTCAAGGTGTATTTCGCGTGCTACCAGGTATCCTGCTTCATCGCGTATATTTTCCCAGTGACCGGAAATGATTTTCGCTTTCCAGAATTCTTCGGGCCACGCATATTCGCGGGCTCTTTTATTGGCAAGGCGCACAGCTTCCCGCTCTACATCAGCATCTTTCATGCCGGGCTTAATATTGCTGAACCGGGCCTGGTTTTGGGCTTGTGCCGACAATGAAAAAATAATCAGTAAAAATAGTAGTGTAAAGTTCCTGTGCATGGTGTTGTTTTTTCAAAGGTAAAAAAGTAAAGAATAAATAGAAATATGGAAATCTAGTTATTCTTGCGCCCATCGCTTGTTAATCTGAATTTTCACCAGGAATTTTGTAACCAGTGACAGGTTAAATTCTGGATAAGAATTGCCATTTTCAAAGAGTAGCCGCTGAGCATGTTTTACGCCAAAATTGTATTTATTGATGTACCCCATTACCTTCAACGCTTCAGCTAAAACCGGATTGCGATAATCGCTGGCATCTGGAAAATTAGCAGGACTTACTACACCATATAAACCACCGGGATTTGAAACTTCTATCCGGTTATCGAATTCATTGATGTAAATTGGGGCATTAGATTCGTAATCGCGGTGCATAATGGCGTTCATGAACAACTCCCGTAAAGCCCAGAAAGGATAATTGGAGATATTATCCTCACTCATAGTGCCATTTCTCACCGCCCTGTTCTTGATAATGTTGTATTTAATAAAATCTTCAAAAGGGCGCAATAACGAAATCAGGTCTCCTGAAAATTTTACATCTACAGGCCCGGGTTCAAGATCATTACCATTGTATTTGAGGTACTGGATATAGGCTCCGGGGAAATAATAGAGAGGATTATTTCCCAGTAAAATTATTCCTGCATTTGTCGGGCAATCATGGCTGAGGTCGAAAAGTCGCAGTGATGCCAATTGCAATTTAATGTCCCGGTGGTTTTCAGCCATTATTTCAGTGTCAACTGCAAGTGGTTGGTAGATTAACCTGAAGATATCGAGATTTAGGTCATTAATGGAACTTTCAAAGCAGGGCTTTGAGTCAAATGTTTTAAACTTGTTAAGATTTAAATTTTCTTCCACAACTGACATTTAAAAATTATAAGACTAAGTTATGGACAACTAAATTAAATTTTCTTCATGTGGCAAAAAATAGTTTAATCGTGTAATTTATTATGTTAATGATGATTTTTTTAAATGATTGCCAAAAATCACTCTCTAATTTCACCTTCCAATATTCTTTCTAATTCTTGACCAGTAAGATTGCATTCTGGCCAAAATGTTCCAGTATTAATTAAGTAGGCAAATACGGGAAAAATCAAAATAATTAAACTTAAAGGATTTAAGGACTGCCTAATGATAGAATAGATCAAATTCGATGTAAATATTGCAAGGCTAAAAAACAAGCAAATAAAAAATGGAGCTTTACGATAATTAGGTAGTTTGCTTTCAACTTTAATGTTACTCCCGGATTCTGCTGCATTAATTATTACAACTATTTCTGGCCTTACACCCCTTCCATAAAATATTCTTGACAATCTGAATGTATTTCCTTTAATGGTACCTTGAAAAGCTGGCTCATTTTCTTTCCTGATAAATCCAAGTCTTAAGAATTGAACAGGTTCAACAGATTTTGAAAGTGCAGTAATTGCTTCTTCCTTTGAAAGAGCAGAAGTGATAATATACTTATCAGCAGGAAAAAGTCTCATTTTTGTAATTATGGGTATTTGGTTATCATTACGGAAGATTTTAAACTAAGAATATGCAGATTTTACAGCGGTAAACTAAACTGTGCATTCGTTCCATCTCCCGGCAGCTTCACTTCAAAGTCTTTAAGCGACTTTGCAGTATCTCCCTGCAGTTCCAGTTTACCCGCTTCTGCCATTCTACGCAGGCGCCAGCCAAGGTAAAGATCGCCTGGCGGTAAATTGAATTTTGCCAACGCCTGAGTTATAATGCGCGATGCTTTCTGGTACTGGTGTGATATGAAACTGCCCAACTGGCTGTCATAAAAATCTTCGGCTCTTGAGCTGAGCCTTTTGCCTCCGTCCAGAGTGCGTATACCGGCATTGGCGGCTTCTGTTCTGCGCCATTCATCGGTATCCACTTCCAGTTCGCCGGGGGTAATAAGCCTTGCCAGTCGCCGGGCTTTGATCAGTTCTTTAGGTTGTATCTCACCAATGCTTTTTGGGAAGAATACCTTGCCCTGTTCATCCAGAAAAGGCAGGCCTGCAATATTAACCACATAAAAGCGGGTGGGGTATTTGCCCAGGTATTTCAGCACCCAGTAGTAGGTGCAGATATCGGCAGGCCATGGCGCTATCCATACCCATATCCGGGCATCTTCATTTTTCGAAACTTCTAGGCTGGTTTCCAGCAGCCGTTCCATATCGTCCACCTGCACCGGATTTTTTTCATTAATCACTACCTGCTGCCAGAAGGCGCTGCGTAATTCCGAAAATTTCTGGCCTTCCTCTTTCTTCAACGGGCCTACACTCAGCACATCCTTAATTACTATTACCTCGCCAGCCATTGAGGGTTCGGCTATAATTGCTTCCTTCAAAGGCGCTGCAGCCAAATCACCTGTTACTATATGATATATCATTCTGTATTCCTTAAGTAAGCAAAAGTAGTAAGGGGAAACCTGATTTTCGAATTTGCAGGGATTATAATCCTTTAAGTAAAATTAAAACGCTCCACTCAGGCTTAATTGAATGGAGCGCTTTATGAATAATGATTTCAGTTCAGGGCGGCATTACGGTTGCACTTTCTTCTTAAGCTTGCTTACGTACTTATAGCCGCATTTAAGTGAGATCTGCAATAATACTGTAGTCGGATCTGCATTACCGTTATACTGATTAAAATAGCTGTAGCCCAAACCAAATTCAGCGCCCAGGTAAGTATGTTCTGTAGGAAACAGATTTGTGCCTATAACTGCCATTGCACCCATCATCATATGGGTTTCGTGGTATTGGTTTTCCCCATAATAATTTGCAGCCGATGGTGTTCCCATACCCATTGCAAATACCAATGACGGGCCTACAGAAAATTTGCTTTTCGACGAGCCATTCAGGTTAGGATATACCTTTATACCGGGCATAAGGTAAAATAACGGGTCTTTCTTAACGCCATCGGGAGGGGTGAAATCCCAGGTTATCTCGGCTGGCACATTTATGGTTACCCATCCCTGTTTATCCAGGCTATGCTCCCAGTTTATACCTACACCCCAGCCATGCTCAGTAAAAATAAGGGGTGCAAAACCTAAAATATTTTTATTGCGCGCTGCTTCATTATATGACTTTATATTCTCCTTTCCTTTCTCCACACCTATGCGGTCGTTATTTTCCTCAAAGATATCGCTGGTGCCATTGGCATACTTTATTTTGGCCACATCACCCTTGGGTATGGTATACTCAGGTCCGTCTGGGTTATCAAATCGCTTGAACACAATGATATCTGCATTGATCAGGGAAATTTTCGCATTAATGGTTTCCCCGTTTTTCTTAATGATTTTATCCTGCGCCATAGCAGTAACAGCAATCAATAAGAAAGCTATTCCGGCAACGATTTTTTTGAAGTTCATAAAGTTAGATTTTTGGTTTTATTTCAAAATAAATTATGTTTAAATGATACTTTAATAATACAATTTTAATGATTATAGGCTAGTAAAAATCCGCCAACTAAAACAGCTGTCACCCCGGTCAAAATGGCACCGCCAATTAATAATCCATTTCCGGTTTGCCTCTTCTTAATTTGAAAAGCTTTTTTCTTATAAGCCGAACTATATTCGGGCCTAAGCATTAATTCCGGATATGGGCAACCTAAATTGGCATCCTTTGGTGGAGTAAAGAAAATAAAAGCATCAGGTACAAAACCATAAGGTAATGTAAGAAAAGAGAGAGCAGCAAAACGCTTAGCCCCTTTATATTTTTTATAATATTTTTTGGCATCCTGCGTGCCTCTGTCCGAAAGTCTCATGCTGCCATAATAGTTGCCTTTGTAGTTGTGCAACTCCGGATCTACTTTATAAATTTGTTCACCTTGCCCACTTTGGATGTCTGCGACTCTGAAAGTATCTGTTGTGCCGTTCTTGTAAATAATGTAATTTATAAATGACTTACTTATGGCTAAAATACTGTTATCAGTACTGTCTGTTTTCCTGAATTCAACAGAATATGGGTTGATACGTACCACTTTCGCAAGTATCGTATCTCCGCTCTTTTTTACAATTGCATCCTGGCACACTGCAACTTTGTGCGTACACATGAAAAACAACAGGATGAAAAAAGAGAAAAGTTTATGCATAATTCGCTTAATACCTAAACGCTAAATTAAAATTATTATTTCATTTATGCTATAACTAGTGTCAATTAAGTTATTCTACAGCATTTATCGTGCCAGATTTTAAAAAAATAAAAAGAATTCGGGTTAAGGAATGGCTGATTGCAAATCTGTAGAGTATAAGTTTTGCGTTTATAATAAACAGAATGATAAATAGCTAATTTTTTTTCTGGCGGTAACCTTATAATTTTGATATTCTACAACTGAACAATGAACAACTACGAAATTGCCGACCAGTTTTCCCTTCTTTCCAAGCTGATGGACATACATGGCGAAAACAGCTTTAAAACGAAATCATACAGCAATGCGGCTTTCAATATAGAACGGCTGCCGGCAGAGATTGCCACTATGGATGATGCTGAGTTATTTAATGTGCGTGGGATAGGGGAGGCGACCGGTAAAAAAATAAGGGTATTACTGGCTACAGGTAAACTTCCTCAACTTGAAGATTTGATTGCCAATACTCCCCCCGGCATCATTGATATGCTTCAGATAAAAGGGCTTGGGCCAAAAAAGATAGCCGTAATCTGGAATGAACTGGGTATTGAATCATTGGGTGAACTGGAATATGCCTGCCAGGAGAACCGTCTCGTAACCTTGAAAGGTTTTGGCGCAAAGACCCAGGAGAGCGTGCTGCAGAATATTGTTTATTTCAAGCAGAACCTGGGTTTCCATTTATGGGCTGAGGTGGAAGTGTTTGCGAATTCAATAGTGGCGCAATTGCAAAAAAATTACCCCGATAATCTGTTCTCACTTACCGGCGATATAAGGCGGCAGAATGAAACAGTGGAATATGTAGAACTGGTAACCGACCTGGATAAAATAGAAATAAATGAGGAGTTTCAGGAGATAGAGGGAACCGGGGTGGAATATGATACCGATGACTGCCTGCTGGTAAAGGTGCCTGGACAGCCGCGACTGCGGTTTTATCTCGATAACAAAAATAATTATTACCAGCGCCTTTTTACTTCCACAGGCAGTGCTGAATTTATAGCTACATTTGAAAGCAAATATAAAATACCGGAAATCCTATCATCTGAAGAAGAAATATTTACTGCAAACAAGCTGGAATATATTCCAGCTATGCTGCGGGAAACTTCCGATATATTGGATAAGGCTGCAGCTAATAAACTTCCAGTGCTTATTCAGCCAAATGATATCAGGGGCATAATTCATTCGCATTCCACCTGGAGTGATGGGGTGAATACCATAGAACAAATGGCTAAGGCAGCAATAGCCAAGGGACTGGAATACCTGGTACTGAGCGATCACTCCCAATCGGCATTCTATGCCGGGGGCTTGAAGCCGGACAGGATAGCTGCTCAACATCAGGAAATAGATGCGCTCAATGCAAAACTGGCGCCTTTTAAAATATTCAAAAGCATTGAATCGGATATTCTGAGTGATGGCAGCCTGGACTATAGCGACCATGTGCTGAGTACCTTCGATCTGGTGATAGCTTCTGTGCACAGCAATCTGAAAATGAGCCAGGAGAAGGCGATGGAGCGTGTGCTTTCTGCCGTCAGAAACCCTTATACCCGCATATTGGGGCACCCTACTGGCCGACTATTATTATCCCGCAAAGGATACCCTCTGGATTTTAAAAAATTGATTGATACCTGCGCCGAGCATAAAGTAGTAATAGAGATTAACGCCCATCCCCGCCGCCTCGACCTTGACTGGCGTTGGATAGAGTATGCAGTGGGGTGCGGGGTATTGCTGAGTATAGATCCGGATGCACATGCTGTTGAGGGATATCATGACACATATTATGGCGTAATGGTAGCCCAGAAGGGTGGGCTGACAAAAGAACAGAATCTAAGCAGTTTTACACTGAAAGAGTTTGAGCAGTTTGTGGCCACCAGAACACTCACCCCAAACCCCTAAAGGGGCTTCACAGGTGAAGATGTACTCAGCTTCGGTTCTTTTTTTTGAGCAATATGGCGTTTTATCAGCAAGCCAATAAAATCAAATTAGCTCAATTATTAACTGAACTAAAGTCAGGTGACAAAGCTAAATCCTTGGTTCCCCTTCAGGGGACAGGGGTTTCACATAGCTGTCTATATTCCCAAACAAAAACTCCGGATACTCATTGCTGAATTTCATTTTTACAAAACCACCCAATAGCGGCCGCGCTGCTGGTTGGTTCATTTCGGCAGTGCTGATGGGTATGAGGTCATATTCAGCATCAGGGAAGTAGCTGAGCACGCGGAGGGCCAGCTCAACCCGGTTCATATAATCAGTGCCACCTATGTTATAAACACCTTGTTTACCATCTCTCAACAACACAAACATAGCCCTGGCAATATCCCATGCATTTGCTGGTGAGGCATACTGATCGTAAGGTAGCTTAAGGGTAAGTTTTTGTTTATTTTTGCATTGGTCTATAATTCGGGCCACGAAGTTTTTGCCGCGCAGTTCGTTGCCATACACATTGGTTACCCGCAGCACCAACGACTCCGGACTATCATTAACTACCAGTTGTTCGGCTTCAAGTTTGTGGCGGGAGTATACACAAAGAGGATTAAAAGGCGCATCTTCGCGGTAGGGGCCGTTTTTGCCGTCAAAAACATAGTCGGTGGAGATATAAACCATGCGGGCATTACATTCTTTGGCCAGCTTTATGAGGTTAATGGTGCTCTGCACTGTTTTCTCATAACTTTCCTCTACATGGGTTTCGCAATAATCCACATGGGTTAGTGCGCCGCAATGCACTATTACATCGGGGGCAAAAGCCGCCACATCAAAATTGAGCGGATGGTCAGGGTTCAGGGTGTCATAGAAAACCGTATTATCGGTTTCGAATGAGTAGTAGGAACCTACCACATCCCAACCCTGTTCTGTAAAATGCTTGAGGCAATTGCCGCCCACTAGGCCGGATGCACCGGATATAAATACTTTCATAATTCTAAGGTCTAAAGATAAAACAATTTGGATTAAGGGTGGATTTTACTAAAATTGATTTTTGAATGTATTTACGTATCTTTTTTATAACATGTAAGTGTTGGGTATGCTTGATTTACACTAAGGATAGTACCTCAGTTTTTAATTTTAAGTCCATTTCACAACATTTAACTTTCAAATCCATTTTCAATTTACCCCTTTGCCGTTATTCCATTATATTTGTTGCCATGAAACGACCAAGCTGAAGTTGAAGTTTTGCACCCGGAACACAGAAGATTCTGGTGCTTGCAAAATAAAAAAGCATCTGGGAGTTCCATCAGACAATTAAAAAGACAATAACAACTGATGAAAGTAGTCATTTTTGCAGGGGGCAGGGGAACCCGTATATCGGAAGAATCTTCATTACGGCCAAAGCCTATGATAGAAATAGGCGGTAAACCCATACTGTGGCATATCATGAAGATATACGCGGCCTATGGGCATACAGAGTTTATTATCTGCCTGGGCTATAAGGGCTGGATCATAAAGGAGTATTTTGTGAATTACTTTATGCACAATGCAGATGTTACGGTCGATCTCTCCAACAATTCGCTGGAGGTGCACAGAAAAAATGCAGAGCCATTTAAGGTGAGCCTTATTGATACGGCACTGGACACCATGACTGCCGGAAGGCTTAAACGGGTTCTACCCTATGTGGGCAATGAAACCTTTATGCTCACTTATGGCGATGGCGTGGCCGATGTGAACCTTGATGTGCTGCTGGAATTTCATAAGAAGAGTGGTAAGATCTGCACTATGACTGCTATACAGGCCACCAGCAGGTTTGGAGTTATCAAAATGGAAGAGGACGGCACCATAGATAGCTTTGAAGAAAAACCGGCCGATTCAGGCACCTGGATCAATGGTGGTTTTTTTGTGATAGAACCTGAAATTGCCGAATACCTGCACGATGATGCCGATGATATTATGTGGGAACGCCAGCCTATGGACGATCTGGCTGTAGATAAGCAGATTGCGGCCTACAGGCACCATGGTTTCTGGAAATGCATGGATACACTGCGCGACAAAGAAGAATTAGAAAACCTCTGGGAAAACGAACCTTTATGGAAAAAGTGGTAACTGCCGAATATCTTCGGTCGGTATTTAATGGAAAACGGGTGATGCTTACCGGCCATACAGGTTTTAAAGGCTCGTGGATGCTGCAGACACTGCACTGGCTGGGCGCCCAGGTAAAAGGATATGCCCTGGCTCCTGAGAAAAGTAATGATTTGTTTAACCAGATCGATGGCAGCAATCTGTGCTACAGCAGCGTGATCGCAGATATTTGCGATAAGCAGAAACTCCAGACCGAAATTGTGCGGTTTGAACCCCATTTTATCTTTCATTTTGCTGCACAGCCACTGGTAAGGAGAGGTTATGAAATGCCTTCTTATACATTCCTGGTCAATTCGCAGGGCACGGCACATGTGCTGGATGCTATGAGGAGCCTGGTACCTCCTTGCGTTGGGGTGATGATAACCACCGATAAAGTTTATGATAACCCCGAAAGGGGAGTACCTTTTAAGGAAGATGATAAGCTGGGCGGATTTGATCCATATTCGGCAAGTAAGGCTACAGCCGAGATAGTTATTGATTCTTACAGGCGCTCATTTTTTAATCCTAAAGATTATTCCAACCACGAAAAAGCAATTGCATCGGCACGCGCCGGAAATGTGATAGGCGGCGGCGATTATGCCGATGACCGGATTATCCCCGACATAGTAAGGGCCATTTCATTTGGTGAAACCGTGGGCCTGCGCAACCCCAACAGCATCAGGCCCTGGCAGCATGTACTGGAGCCATTGGGCGCTTACCTGCTGCTGGCTGCAAAGATGAGTGAAGACGCGGTGCGTTACAGCACTGCATACAACTTTGGCCCTAACCCCGAGGATATGCTTACGGTGGAGGAACTGACCAAGGTTTTCATAGAAAGCTTCGGTGCAGGCGATTATAAGATTTTCAAGGAAGAAGGAGCTCCTCATGAAGCTAAGTTGCTGCTGCTGGACAGCACACGGGCTATGGAACACCTGGGCTGGAGATCACAGATGGATGCCCGGACTGCAATCAGGTGGACCGCAGAATGGTATGCCAACAAACACCAGACTGCACATGAGAAATGCATCGGGCAAATAGAAGCTTATTTCGGGGATTAACGATCCGGTTTTACAAAAATATATCCGCATTATAGTATCAGATTCATGAAAGTAACAGAGATATTCAGCGGTGCAAAACTGCTTACATTACCCAATTCTGCCGATTCAAGAGGAACATTTGTAAAAGCGTTTCACGAAAGCACTTTAAAAAAGGAAGGAATACGGTTTACACTTCGTGAGAGTTATTTCTCTTTCTCTAAACGCGATGTGATACGTGGCATGCATTTTCAGTTGCCCCCAGTCGATCACAGCAAGATAGTTTTTTGTCCGCAGGGGGCAATAATGGATGTGATCGTTGATTTAAGAAAAGAGTCGCCTACGTTTAAACAATTCTTTACCCACGAACTTTCAGATGAAAATCATAAGGCGTTATATATTCCGGAAGGATTTGCCCATGGTTTCAAATCGCTAACCGAAGATGCGTTGACCTATTACCTCGTATCAACCGAGTATAATAAAGAGCACGATACGGGTATCCGGTACGATAGTATCGGGTTGGATTGGGGGGTAAAAGAACCCATACTTTCTGCCAGAGATTTATCGTTTGTTAGCTTGGACGAGTTTGATAGTCCGTTTTAAATCGAATATTGTTAATGGAAATTTGATTGTTCGAATGAAGAAACTCAAAAAAAAAGTTTGGCAATTAACGACTAAAAAAAAGATGCCAACTGATTCTGAAAAGAAACTAATTACTTTAGCTTTTTGCGATATAGTGGATGATTTCCGCCAAAAATTTATCCCAAAAGAACCTGATAGAAAATACAACTATGTTATAGATATCTTTTCAAAATGGCACAGGAATTTTTTTTACCTCTGTGAGCGATTTAAATCCGAACATCCTGATAGAATTGCCGATGAATTTGATTCACCATTTGTGAGATTAGAGTATTTAGACAAAGATAGTTTTACTTTTTCTTACTTAAGGCATACTGGATCCTGGCATATTGTTGATCAGAGAATTTCTAGTAATGAGTGCAAGGATTTAATATTATCTAACCCCAATTTTCAACCATTACCAATTGCTTAATTTTGAACTGACTGCCAAAGACCCCTCAACATCTGCCCGCGCAGGCACATTAACCACCGATCACGGTATAATAGAAACCCCTATATTCATGCCAGTAGGAACTGTAGGTAGTGTAAAGGCGGTAACTCAGGCGCAACTGAAGGAGGAAATTGGGGCTCAGATTATCCTGGGCAATACCTACCATTTGTACCTGAGACCGGGAATCGAAGTATTGGAGCAGGCAGGAGGATTGCACAAATTTAATGGATGGGACAGGCCTATTCTTACGGATAGCGGCGGTTACCAGGTTTTTTCACTGGCTGCCAACCGGAAGATAAAAGAAGAGGGCGTATTGTTTCAATCGCATATTGATGGGTCGAGGCATTTATTCACTCCCGAAAGCGTCATCAATACCCAACGTAGTATTGGGGCCGATATCATTATGGCATTTGATGAATGCCCGCCATATCCTAGTGAATATGCCTATGCCAAAACATCTATGGAGCTCACTCACCGCTGGCTGGCAAGGTGTGTGAAACAAATGAGTGAAACTGAACCTAAATACGGTTATAGTCAGTCTTTGTTCCCGATAGTGCAGGGGAGTACTTATGGAGATTTGAGGAAACTATCGGCCGAATTTATTGCCTGTATGGAGTGCGATGGGAACGCCATCGGCGGACTGAGTGTAGGCGAGCCCGAAGATATGATGTATGAGCTGAGCGCTCTTTGCTGTGAAATTCTTCCTCAGGACAAACCAAGATATCTGATGGGTGTTGGAACGCCCTGGAATATTCTGGAAAATATTTCGTTGGGCATAGATATGTTCGACTGCGTAATGCCTACCCGCAATGGTCGTAATGGTATGTTGTTTACAACAAAAGGTGTAATTAATATTAAGAATAAGAAATGGGCCAATGATTTCAGTGTGCTCGATGATGGGTTGGATTGCCCTACCAGTCAGTTTTATTCAAAAGCCTATCTGCGCCACTTGTTTATAGCAGGTGAATTTACAGGTTTAACAATTGCTAGTATTCATAACCTTGCATTTTACCTACATTTGGTGAAAGAAGCGAGATCTCACATCCTTGCCGGTGATTTTGGGCAGTGGAAAAATGAAATGATACCGGTATTGAAACAAAGGTTGTAAATTTTAAAACAAGCTTTTTCCTCGGGCAGACTAATATGGCGCAAACAGACACTGTTACAGGTACTAATGAAAATCCTTCCGGCAGGGAGAATATATTTGGCTATATCGGTATTAAAAAACTGGACCGCTATATCATCCGGAAATTTATTTACACTTTTCTCTTTGCTATAATGGTCCTTGCCGTTATATCATGTGTTATTGATTATTCAGAAAAGGTAGATAATATAGTTTCCAAAAAAGCTTCGGTTCTTACGGTTCTTAATTATTACAAAAATTTTGTTCCGCACATTACGGCTTTACTTTTTCCTCTTTTTATATTTATTGCTACTATTTTTTTTACTTCAAAACTGGCCTATAAGTCCGAAATAATTGCCATTCTTTCCTCCGGAGTTTCCTATCAGCGGTTTTTAAGGCCTTATATTGTTGGAGCTGGCTTATTATGTACCATTTCTCTGGTTGCCAATCACTGGATAATACCTGTGGCAAATAAGCAGCGTATTGCGTTTGAAGATAAATATATAAATGATGACATGCTGAGAACTGCCAGCGAAAATATGCATATGGGCATTTCTAAAGATACTTATATTTATTTGCACGATTATAATTACAGTACCAATTCCGGAACACATTTTACAGAAGAAAAGATCGTCGGTATATATCTCAGGGAAAAAAAGATGGCCGACTATGTAACTTTTGATACGGTGAAAAAAATATGGCATCTGCATAATGTAGTTATCCGTACCAATGATTCAAATAAAGAAACCATTACCAGGGTGCCGGAGATGGAAATGAAATACCCGATCACCCCGGGAGACCTGAACCGCACAGACGCTATAAAAGAAGCTCTTACCACACCTCAGTTAAACCAATATATTGCTGCAGAGCAACTGCATGGACGGGAAAATCTGAGCACCTATTTTGTGGAAAAAGAAAGAAGATCTGCACAGCCGTTTGCCGGCTTTATACTTACAATTATTGGCGCCTGCATTGCCAGCCGTAAAATAAGAGGCGGTAGTGGCTTGCACCTGGCGCTGGGTATAGTTATCAGCGCTGTTTACATTATGTTTCTTCAGGTATCTACAACCTTTGCTACCAAAGCAGATTTAAGTCCTTTTCTGGCAGTTTGGATACCCAATTTCGTTTTTTCTGGTGTCGCATTATTTCTATTCCGTCGACAAATCAAATAGGTTCAATTCTTTATTCTGATGAATTTTATAAAATTTTACCGCTCAAATTTTGTTTCTTGGTTTTATTTGCCTATGTTTAACTCCCGCTTTTCTATGAGAAATAATTAATTCTTCTATTCTCAAACAGACAGTAGTTTTTTATTGTACAAGTTATCTGAAAAGCTTCAGTTCTCAATCATTAACTTTAATTTATATGTAAATTAAAATTACATTGTTAATGATTAACCCTTTATTTGAAAATAATTAACAAAATTGTTTGCGAATCTCAATTAATGTAGTAATTTGCACCCGAAATGCTAATCATTAACAATTAAAGAAAAGGCAATGGTTCAATTTTTACAAAAATTAGTAAGGAGTAACATATTTTATGTATTTGTTATTGCCTTGGGCGCTTGTGGACCAGTTTCTTCTCAGACCTGGACACCGGTTACTACATTGGCTCCACATTTCACTGGCGGAGTTATGCTTTTGTTAACAGATGGCAGTGTGATTTCCAAAAGTGTTTATGGTGGTTTTGGCAGTACTCCCGGCACTACTTGGGATAAACTCACCCCCGATTCCACAGGTAGCTATGTAAATGGCACATGGTCAACCATTGCCTTAATGAATAATGACCGTCTGTATTTTTCATCCTGGGTAATGCCTGATGGTCGTGTTTATGTGGGTGGAGGGGAATACGGGGCTGGTAATGCAGCAGAAATATATAATCCGCTTGCAAATACATGGACTTCGCTTTCAACACCTTCTGGAGTTAATTTTGGTGATGGTGTTAGTGAAAATCTTCCGGACGGCAATTTATTATTGGGCGCAACCGATTTTACTCATGGTGTTTATATTTATGATCCGGTAGCCAATACGTATACTACTGCCACAAATACTATGCTGCCTCATGATGAAGTGTCATGGCTTAAGTTGCCGGATAACAGCATATTACAGGTAGACCTGGCGCTTACTTCTACCGAGCGCTACATACCTTCTTCCAATACTTGGGTAGCTGATGCGACAATTCCCGTTCAGCTATATGACTCTTTTGACCTTGAGTCTGGTGCTGCACTGATGTTGCCCAATGGTCAGGGCTTTTTTGTGGGCGGAAGTGGACATACCGCCTATTATACTCCATCTGGTGATACCACCCCCGGGGCCTGGACTGCTGGCCCGGATTTACCAGGCGGTTACGAAACGCCAGATGCGCCAATGGCTATGCTCAGTAATGGTAAAATATTGATGACTGTTTCTCCAAGGACTACGCACTCAAATGATTATCCGGCACCTAGTTTTTTTTATGAGTTTGATTATACTACAAATACCTTTACTGCTTTATCAGGACCTAATGGCGGTGACTCAATTAATTTGCCTACTTATGAAAGTAATATGCTTGATCTTCCTGATGGCTCTGTTCTATATCAGCCTCAGGGCTCCAAACGTTATTATATATACACTTCCGGCGGATCACCGCTTTCTGCTGGTAAGCCTGCTGTCAGTAATATTATCCGCAACAATTGCGATACATTTACAGTAACAGGTACTTTATTTACAGGGATTTCAGAGGGGGCAGCTTATGGCGACGACTGGGCCATGTCAACCAATTATCCGATCATTAAAATTAACAACGGTACCAGGTCTTGGTATGCACGGTCATTCAATTGGAACAGGCCGGGAACGGTAATGACAGGTTCAGCTGCCGATACGGTTCAGTTTGCTTTACCTTCCGGCCTTACTCCGGGTGACTATACCCTGCAGGTTATTGTTAATGGTAACCCGTCTTCTGCTGATTCATTTAATACTTCAATTAGTATTACCCCGTCAACTGCCACTGTATGTGCGGGCAGCAGCACTACTGTTTCCTCATCTTTCGGATCAGGTGCTTGGACCAGTAGTAATACTGCAATTGCTTCAGTAGGTTCATCCGGATCGGTTACCGGAGTTTCAACTGGTTCTGCAATTATTACATTTGCTACAGGTGGATGTATATCAACTGCATCTGTTACCGTTACAGCGCTTTCTGCAATCACAGCTACTGCTGGCCCTGGTGGTAGTATTTCGCCATCAGGCGTTACCAATGTTTGCCCTGGTCTTAATGAGACATATACTTTTACACCTGCCAGTGGTTATTATGTTAGCTCTGTAACAGTTGATGGCAGCAGTTTAGGTGCTGTAAATTCATATACATTCGCACCGGTGACGGCTGGCAGCCATATAATAAGCGCAACTTTTGGCATTACAACATATACAATATCTGCATCTTCTGATTCTAACGGAAGTATTTCACCTTCAGGAAACACAGTTGCCAGTTACGGAGCCAGTCAGACGTATTCAATTACTCCTGCCACAGGGTATCATGTGAGCGATGTTGACGTGGATGGCGGCAGCGTTGGTGCTGTGTCGTCATATACATTCAGTTCAATTGGTGCCAGCCATACTATCAGCGTTTCCTTTGCTATTAATACCTATACTATTTCTGAGACATCGAATGGTTTTGGTATTAATGCCCCATCCGGAATTACAACTGTTAATTACGGTGACACCCTAACCTACACAATGACTCCCGACACTGGTTACTATATTAATGATATCCAGGTTGATAGCGTTAGTGTTGGTGTTAGCGGGGCTTCTTATACATTTAGTCCTGTAGCAGGCAATCATTCTATTTATGTTGATTATGAAATAAATACTTATGAACTTAATGCGGCTGCTATAAGTGGATCCAGCATTTCGCCTTCCGGATATATGATTGTAAACTATGGTGATACCGTGACTTATACAATTACGGCTGATCCCGGATATTATATTAGTGATGTAATAATGGATGGTACTGATCTGGGACCGGTAACAAGTTATACATTATATTCGATTTCCGATTTTCATTCAATTTTGGTATATGCATTGCCCGATACATTTGTAATTGCAGCAAGTTCGGATAGTAATGGTACTATTTCACCTGTTGGAAATACAACCCTCGGTTATGGAGATAATCAGACATATACGATTTCACCTAATGCAGGTTTTTACATCTCATCTGTTACAGTAGATGGTGTCAGTGCAGGTGCCACCGGGTCATATACTTTCAGTTCTGTCAGTGCTAACCACACTATTAGTGCCGCGTTTGCGATAGACACTTTTACCATAACCGCTTCAGCAGGTGCAAACGGAACTGTGTCGCCATCCGGCACCACAATTGTAAGTTACGGCGGCAGTCAGACCTACACCATTACACCAGCTACAGGCTATTCAATTAGCAGTGTCACTGTAGACGGGTCTGTTGTTGGCACCAGCGGTACTTATACCTTCAGTTCAGTTTCTGCAAACCATACCATCAGCGCTTCATTTGCAATCAATACCTACAGCCTCACAGCTTCAACCGGTGCAAACGGAACTGTATCGCCATCGGGCACCACAACCGTAAGCTACGGTGGCAGCCAGACCTACACCATTACTCCTTCAATCGGTTATCATATTGCAGCAGTAACCGTTGATGGTTCGGGGGCAGGTACAAGTGGTACCTATACATTCAGTTCAGTTTCGGCAAATCATACCATCAGCGCCTCATTTGCAATCAATACCTACAGCTTCACTGCATCAACTGGTGCAAACGGAACTGTATCGCCATCGGGCACCACAACTGTAAGCTACGGCGGCAGCCAGACCTATACCATCACTCCTTCAACCGGTTATCATATTTCGGCAGTAACTGTTGATGGTTCGGGGGCAGGTACAAGTGGCACCTATACATTCAGTACAGTTTCGGCAAATCATACCATCAGCGCCTCATTTGCAATCAATACCTACAGTCTCACTGCTACATCCGGTGCAAACGGAACTGTAT
>CAILLK010000092.1 GCA_903835005.1 uncultured Bacteroidota bacterium
AAACAATGAAATGCAGCGTTTTGTTTTTTATCCCATTTTTATCTTTCTATCTTGTTGAGGCTCAAAATGTCCAATATAAGCAAGACCGGGGTGGAAGGTTGATACAGGTCTCTTATCCGAATCAAAAGGGAGTCCAATATACTTATGATAATGATGGTAACAGAATCAAACGCACAACAACGTCTGTTGACACACTACTATTACCACATGTAGGAATCATTTCAGGTCCGACAAGCCTTTGCGTTGGATCAACTATCACATTAGTTGATACTCCTTCGGGAGGGACATGGAGTACTAATAATGGATCAGCTTCTGTTATTGCGGGAGTGGTAACCGGTGTTGCCGCAGGCAATGTAATTATTTCCTATACCGTTACAAACCTATATGGCAGTACTACAGCAGTAAAATTAATCACTGTGAATCCATTACCGTCAGCTGGTACAATAACTGGTTTTAGTTCAGTTTGTGTAGGAAATTCCATAACCTTAGTTGATACTTCCTCTGGAGGATCATGGAGCAGTTCCTCTACCATAGTTACTTTATCGGGAGAAGTTGTAACTGGAGTAACAACGGGAATTGATACAATCAAATATACTGTCACAAATAGTTGCGGTACAGCCATAGCAACAAATCTGGTAACAATCAATCCACTGCCCTTTGCTGGAACAATTACCGGACCATCAAATGTATGCATAAGCACTCCGATAACATTATCCGATACATCAAGCGGTGGTATTTGGAGTAGTAGTTTTCCCTCAGCTACTGTTACAGGTGGCATTGTAACCGGAGTATCCATAGGCATTGATACAATAAGATACACTGTCACAAACAGTTGTGGAGCTGCAGTAGCCAGTAAAGCTGTTACCGTAAATGCTATCCCTTATGCAGGAGTAATTTCTGGGCCATCAAGTGTTTGTGTTGGCTCATCAATTACATTGTCTGATACAACTGCAGGTGGCTCTTGGAGCGTTAGCACAGGTATTGCAACTGTTATAAGTGGCGTAGTGACCGGAATGTCGTCTGGTGTCGATACTGTAAAATACACGGCAACAAATGTCTGCGGAACAACTGTCGCTATGCAAGAAATTACAGTGAATCCATTACCAAACTCCGGTATCATAACTGGTCCATCAATTGGATGTGTTGGCGTTGTTTTAACGTTAACCGATACGGCTGGTGTAGGTGCTTGGAGCAGCACTAATCCCCTCATCGCCACGGTTTCAGGAGGAGTAATAACAAACGTCTCTCCAGGTATAGACACAATCAAATATACAGTCACAAATAGTTGTGGTACATCCAATTCGATCAAATTAGTCACAGTAAATGTGGAGCCAATTGCTGGCACAATTACAGGGGCATCTTCAGTTTGTGTTGGAGCCTCATTAACTCTAGCTGATACTTCTGGAGGAGGTGTATGGAGCAGCACTAATCCTTCAATTGCCACAATTTCAGGGGGTATTGTATCTGGTATATCTTCCGGTATTGATACACTCAAATATACAATTACAAATAGTTGTGGAACAGCTATTGCTATTCAAACAATTACCATTAACCCACTTCCGAATTCAGGTATCATAACTGGTTCGTCAATTGGATGCATAGGTGTTTCTTTAACTTTAACAGATACGTCCATTGGTGGTACATGGAGTAGTAGCAATCCATTGGTTGCAACAGTTTTAGGAGGCGCGGTAACAAGTTTACTCCCAGGAGTTGATACAATTAAATACACTATAACCAATAGCTGTGGAACCTCGATTGCAAGTAAATTATTAACCGTAGATGCAATACCATCCGCTGGAACTATTACCGGAATTTCTGTTGTATGTGTGAGTGATTTAATAACCTTAACTGACACAACTCCAGGAGGTATTTGGAGTAGTACCAGCCCTTCGATAGCTACAGTTGTAGCCGGATTAATCACCGGGCTAATTGCGGGTAATGATACAATCAAATATTCTGTTATAAACAGTTGCGGAACTGATATTGTCAATAAATTAATTACAGTAAATCCACTACCTGTTGCCGGAACAATAGCTGGTTCATCAGGAGTCTGTATCGATTCATCAATAACTTTAATTGATACAGCTCCCGGTGGAGTTTGGAATGCAAGTTCTGGTGGTGCAAGTGTTTCAGGAGGTATCGTGACAGGGGTATCTCCTGGAGTGGATAGCATAAAATATATTGTAACCAATAGCTGTGGCACTGCCATGGCATTTATAATTGTTAGTGTAGATGCAATACCAATTGCTGGAACTATTACAGGGGCTTCCAATATTTGCGCTGGCGCAATACTTATTCTTTCTGATACTGCCCCAGGCGGGTTATGGAATTCAAGCAACAGCACTACTTCCATTTCTGGTGGAATAATTACTGGTATATCCTCGGGGATTGATACAATTTCGTATACAGTTTCAAATATTTGCGGAAGTGTAAGTGCAACCAAAGTGATTACTATTAACCCAATACCGTCATCCGGTACAATTACGGGACCAACAATTCTATGTCAGGGAGGTACAATCACTTTAAGCGACACAATTATAGGTGGAGTTTGGAGCAGCCTTGATGGAATAGCCGGCATTTCTGGTCTTGGCGAGGTTTTCGGAATCGCACCAGGGTTGGATACGGTTGTCTACATTGTTACCGATTCGTGTGGCACAACGACATCTTCTATAAGTATAACTGTTCTTTCACTGGACAGTTGTTATCTTGAAGGTACAAATAACATACGACCGAATTCCTTTATAATAAGGATATATCCAAATCCGACTGAGGGATTATTTACTATTGATATACCTGAAACAAAGAATGTTACTACGATTGCAATTACTGATGTGCTAGGAAAAACCATTGAATCTCGGAAAATCGTAAATAGTACAAGCATAAAAGAAGTCTTTGATTTCAATAATGTAGCACGAGGAACCTATCTTATAAGTGTTAATTCAGACGGCCATTTGTATCGAGATAAGATGGAAATTTGGTAATTATATATTCTCATTAAACTATAATTACACAAAATACTGTCTTTTAATGATACGGTTATTTTAAAAATACCATTCTTAATCAGTAGACAAAGCAAATTTTGTTTACAAAAGTTACTCAAAATATTGACTGCTATATATGACACTCATTTTTTATACTAGTTAAATTCTTACCTATTGCCATTTTTGGCAAATCTCTGTTAATTATAAAAGGCCACTTAAAGCACTTCTACAATAAAATTCAGTTTCGGTAATATAAAATCCTTTCCCAAATAAAAAATAGTCATAAATGACTATTTTTTAAAAAGTCCTGCATTGTATTTTTACCCCATTCCAACCCCATCAAATTCAAACAAAAAATAATGGTGTACAGACACCATTCATTCTCTAACTCAAAAATCACCCGCCATGCTAGACTGGCTCACAGAACTCGGTAAGTACCTCATCGTCATTATCATTGTATGGACACTTCTGTCATACGTCTGGCGAAATCGGCAAACATTCGCAATCGTGCATTCGAGATGGCATCATACCTTTCCCGAGATGCAGGTATCTCCTCAGGAGTTCTACAACTCCGTTAAAGGGGAGGTTCAGAAAAAAGAAATAGCGGGTATTTCAATCGGCACTCGGGTATATTCAGAAGGCGGATTTTTTTCCGGTGACCGCATATATCTACAAGTAGAGCGCGGTGAGCAGCTGTTCATAATCTGTGCAGCGCCATTCGGCAAAGAGTATTTTGTATCCTGGTGGTTCGGCAAGCCCGTCAACTTCATGGACGATTTCGTACAGCGCATACCGTACATAGGGAAATACATTGAAGCCGCCATGAACTACCGGACCTTCTATGAGATGGACACTGACGATATGTTCAAAGACATGGTCAAGGATTGTGTCCTCGTGGTAGTAGACAGCATTGCGAATGATAAAGGCATCCGGCCGCTTACCGAACTGGAACGGAGGCCGGTAGATGGCGGCCATAAAAATGTGTAGCATATGGGCCCATCACTATCAGAAAGGCTCACCACCCAGTTCTACCGGTGGGAACAGAAGGGAAGAGGCTGGCACTATTTCGGGGAGCCGGTGCAGGTGGAACCTGCATTTCATCCGTTCTTCTTTCATGCAGCACCACCGCCAACAAGACCAGTTGACGATGGCAAAAGGCACAACCTGTTCAGCCTCGTAGTAAGCGCATTCAAGCAAAGCCCAGAACCGCAGCCAGTACCAGACTATGACGACGAAGAGCAAGCAATTGCCCTGGCGTTCGATTGCGATGAACCCCTAATCTGCTTCTCCCTGTCACTCCCCAAAGGGGCTAGGATAGAAGCAGTAGCAACACAGCAGCTCCTCCTCATGCTCTCAGACTGCCAGTATCCCATATCGTTTGAGATATTCGGAAACAGCACAAGCATTAGCTTCCAGCTGGTCTGCCGGGAACCGGATGCCGGTCAAATGGCAAGCCAGGTTAAGGCGTACTTTCCGGAGTGCATCATACGGGAACGAAAGGATATTCTGGAGGATATCATAAGCCAGGAAGATAAGCAGGCATCCATCCAGCATTTTGCCCTGAAGGACGAATTTATGCGACCCATCAAAATGGGAGACAGCTTCAAGCCAGATCCTTTAATCGGCCTCCTTAGTGCCCTCGATCATCTTAACAGTGGTGAGTATGGCGTTGTACAAATTCTCTTCCAAGGAACGGTCAACCCCTGGGCAGAGAGCATCCTACGAGCAGTGACGGACGGTAGTGGCAAGCCATTCTTTGAAAACTCTCCCGAAATGCTGCCGCTTGCCAAAGACAAGATATCCAGCCCGATCTTCGGCGTCGTTATGAGAGTAATGGGAGTAGGGCACACTGTAGAAAATGCTCAACATATATCGAATATGGTTGGAAAGGCGTTCGGGCGTTTATATTTTTCAGAATCGAACTCCCTCATTCCCATCATTTCCCCCGACCTGGATTTCTCAATAAACGTCGAAGACTTTATTTACAGAGAAACCCACCAGGTCGGCATGCTCCTAAACAGCAGGGAACTAGCCACTATTGTCCATTTGCCATCCGACTCCGTTGTGTCCGATAAGCTCATAAGGGACATACGGAAAACAAAGGCAGCGCCGCAAATTACAGAAGGCCACAAGCTGGTATTGGGTCTCAATGAACACCAAGGAAAAGAGAAACTGGTAACAGTTAGCTCCCAACAAAGGCTTAGACATACCCATCTCATTGGAGCTACCGGCACCGGAAAATCCACCCTGCTCCACTCCATGATCGTGGACGACATTAAGCAGGGTAACGGAGTAGCAGTTCTTGATCCCCACGGCGACCTTATTGAATCCATCCTGGCCTACATCCCGGTGCAGCGGCATAAAGATGTCATAGTCATTGATCCGTCAGATGGAGAATACCCGGTAGGCTTCAATATCCTCTCAGCCCATTCGGAAATTGAGAAGGATATACTGTCATCCGATCTCGTATCTGTATTCAAGCGGTTAAGCACAAGTTGGGGTGATCAAATGAACTCAGTATTCGCCAATGCTATACTTGCCATACTCGAAAGCAGGGAAGGAGGCACCCTCATTGACCTGCGGCGTTTTCTGGTAGAAAAAAGCTTCAGGGATACCTATCTGAAATCTGTCTCAGACCCGAGTGTAATATATTATTGGCAGAAGGAGTTCCCACTGCTCAAATCGGGCTCTGTAGGGCCCATACTGACCCGTTTAGACACCTTCCTGCGCCCCAAGCTCATACGGAACATGGTAGCCCAGAAAAAGGGCTTGGATTTTGAGAATATACTGGACTCACAGAAGATATTACTCATCAAGCTGTCCCAGGGTCTTATTGGTACCGAGAACAGCTATCTTTTAGGCACCTTCTTTGTAACAAAGATATATCAGGCGGCAATGGCCCGGCAAATACAGCAAAAGGGGGATCGTAAGGACTTCTTTCTATATGTAGATGAGTTCCAGAATTTCATTACTCCTTCCATGAGCCTCATACTTAGCGGGGCAAGAAAATATCATCTGGGCTTGATCTTGGCTCATCAGGACATGACCCAGCTAAACAAGTATGACACAGAACTTGCAAGCTCTGTGATATCCAATGCCGGTACCAGAATTTGTTTCAGGTTGGGTGATACCGATGCCAAGCGCTTCGCTGCTGGCTTCTCATATTTCGATGCCGAAGACCTGGAGAACCTCAATACCGGTCAAGCAATTGCCCGGATTGAACGACCCGAAAATGATTTTAGTTTGACCACTTTGCCGCAGCCTTACATGGAGCCGGAGAGATCCACTAGTAACATGGAATCCATCATTGCACTGTCCAGGGAAATATATGGCACACCAAGGCAGGTTGTGGAGGCTCAGCTTGCATCTTTGTTGGATTCTTTACAGGAAGTAAAAGAAGACATACAGGCACCTAAGCAAGAAAAGAAAGAAACACCAATACAAAAACAACCTGTTGAACCAATTGAAATACCAGCCAAATATTCTCAGGAACAAATCCAAAAGACAAAGGAAGAAAGCCAGCATAGATACCTACAGGCACTGATTAAAAAGATGGCAGAAGCACGAGGATATAAGGCACACATTGAAGAACCTACACCGGACGGGAAAGGCCGGGTAGATGTGCATCTGGAACGGAATACCAAACGTATAGCAGTAGAGATATGCAATACCACAGAACCTGATTGGGAGGTGCATAACATACAGAAATGCGCTGAAGCCGGTTATGACTTGATAGTGGCTTGCTCGAATGAAAAGAAGTCATTGGAGAACATACGGAAGAAGGCTGAAACGCTACTCAATACAGCCATCCAAATCAAGCTTGTTTACTTCGAGCCGGAAGCACTGTTCCAATACCTTGATCAGGAACTTGCTAAAGAGGCTTCGACCGAAGTTCGAACAAAAGGTTACCGGGTGAAAGTTGAATATTCTGCTGTATCAGGTGATGAGGCTACACAAATGAGCAATTCAATTGTAAAGACGGTTAGTGAGTCGAAGAGAAAAAACACGAGGAGGTGAATGTACTCATTTAAGCTATTTTTACAATCCATAACTCGTAACTTAGAAAAATAGGATATCAATGAAAAAATTTGAAATGGCTAAAATGACCAATTGGTACGAACCCAGTATGCTTGTCAATATAGCGTTAAAAGTGGTTTTGTCCGGGACATTTGGAAACTATGCTGATAGAAGAGAATTGATGGCCGCACTTGCAAATGACAAAAAAAACGAAAATGACGAATTTGATGAACTAATTAAGCTCTACCGCACCGGTAAAAATGAAATTTGGGTTGATGTAGTGAGTGACATCGGTGATGGATTTAATTCAACATATTCAGTTGCTCATAAAGTGGCACAAGACAGCCTACAATTTACCGAACAGTTCGTCGAAATTGATAATGCCGACAAACAACCTTTTTACACAACCAAACGTGGCAATATATTAGTTTTTGGAGGCGATGAAATTTATCCATATCCGACAGCGGAAATGTATTTCAAAAAATTTAGAAAACCATATTCATCGGTAAGAAATGAGTCTGATGACCAATTTGCGGATATGTATGCAATCCCCGGAAACCATGACTGGTATGATGGGTTGGGTAATTTCATAAAAATATTTTGCCAAAAGCGGTCGATAGGCAGGTGGCAAACCCGTCAAAGACGTAGTTATTTTGCATTGCCACTGCCAAATAATTATTGGTTATGGGGCACGGACATTCAGCTGAATTCAAATATTGATGAGCCGCAAATGGAATTTTTTAAAAATATTGCAAAAAACAAAATGGAGGAGGGCGATAAAATAATTTTAGTTACCGCCGAACCTGCATGGGTTTATAACCAAATTCGCAAAAACGACAAGTCATTTGAACGATTGAATTTTTTCGTCGATAAATTCGTTAAAGATAAATTCGGGGAAATTGAAAAAAAATTCAGATTGGCATTGACATTGACTGGCGACCTTCATCACTATGCTCGCTATTGTACCAATGACAGGGGGCATCAATACATTACCGCTGGTGGAGGCGGTGCATTTTTACATTTGACACACAATTTGCCAACTACTTTAGATCAAGGAAATGAAAAGTTAAAGCAATGTTTCCCTGAAAAAAAACAATCGATAAAATTGCTTTTTGGAAATTTTAATTTTCCTTTAAAAAATATTGGATTCACTTTTTTATTATCCACTGTATATTTTCTCTTCTTTTGGTTTATCCAAAGTAATAAAATTAACATGTCTAAAAGAACCCTTTTAAACGATTTTGAAGGAATTCATTTCTTAACATTTTTCAAAGAGACAATAAAAGTACTTTTGTATTCTCCAGCAACCACGATAATTGCACTATTAGTTTTCGTGGGCTTTTATAAGTTTACTGACACAAATATTAAAAAAAGAGGTGCACATATATTCGGTGTTTTTCATGCTTTTTTGCAGGTTCTTTTGCTTTTTATCACTATGTATATCATTGCTAATGTCTCCTTTTTTGATAAATGGAACTTTGGAACTTGGTGGAAAGCAATGATTACAATCGAAACTTTTTTGATTGGAGGCTTTCTTGCGAGCACGACTATGGGTATTTATCTGTTTTTATCAAATCTATTTTTAGGAATGCACATAAATGAAGCATCCTCATCTCTTGCCAGTCCAGATTATAAGAACTTCTTAAGGATACATATACATGAAAAAGGGATTACAATTTATCCAATAGGTATCACAAAAGTTCAGAAAAAATGGAAGCAGCAGGGCGAAGGGGACTCCATTTCGTTTGAAGGTGATTATTTTAAATCAACGTTAATCGAGAAGCCGATTGAACTAATTGCGTCTGAAATATAGTTTGAAATGCTCAAAAGACTTCTCCTCGGTTGATGATTTTACATGTTTTCAAATGGTTTACCTTAGTTATATTTTCAGTCGCATCAAAAAATCTGGCAAAAAATAAATTTTATATTAGTTATTAAAATGAGAATAAATGGTAAATTAGCACCAAAAAAAATGTTGTATGAAAAACGGTTACTTTTATTTACTTATTATTTTATTACTCATTCTAATAATTATCACCTTTAATACTAATCCAGTGATAGTTAAAAAAACAGTAGTTTTTATTTACAACCATATTGACAATAGTCAAAATTCCAATGTTGCCATTGAGAATGTTTGTGGTAATGGCAACGTGATAGGAGATAACAATTTTGTCACCAATACAGTTCCATGTCCACAATTCGCATAAAAAATATTGACGGAACTGGCAATGTTTTTGGTGATGGAAATATTGTACACAATACAACTACGATCAAAAATATGCCGTCTGAAGAACTGATTCGGGATGAAGCTGTTTCATTCTTTAAAGACTATGTTCCTTTCAATTACTATTTTCAAGATAGCCATAAAGGGTTCATTGAAAAATTAAAATTAGAATTGACGAGGTTCTATACCACAGAGATTAAAATGATATTCTTAGATCAGCTAAGAATTACTCTGAAGAAATTCGTAGATGATCATACGAAAAAGAAAGGGGATTCAAGTAATACTCTGAAGTTTGAAAAAATGATGTTTTTTCTTGAGCAAGAAATAAATGCATTGCCTAAAATAATTTCAAGGAATGAAACAACTGAAAGCACTGTTAAAACTAAAGTGTTTATCAGCTATTCCCACTTTGACGAAAAATATCTGACTGACCTAAAGCGACATTTCAAGCCCTTATTGGGAATTATTGATTTTTGGGATGATAGCCAAATTAAGCCGGGTCAAAAATGGAAAGAGGAAATTGAGATAGCAATGAGTGAAGCGAAAGTTGCAATACTCTTAATCAGCGCGGATTTCTTTAATTCCGATTTCATAACATCCCAAGAAATCCCCAAAATACTTAAAAAGGCATCGGAGGAAGGCACGACGGTAATTGGTGTATTTTTGAAACATTGCCTCTTTGAAGAGTATCCTGAAATCATGCAGTATCAAGGGCTAAATGATCCCAAAAATCCTATTGCCTCACTGGATGATAATAGCCGCGAATCTATGTGGGTTGAATTGGTACGACAAGTGAAATCTATAGTAAATACTTAAAAATAATTTTGTTCTTTTAGGGAGAATTTTTATTTTTGTATCAGCTATCACATCTAGCGTCCATCCCCATTGTTTTGTTTCTTCGGGCCCAGATATGTGAATTAAGTTTCCCGCACTGAGAGATAGCATCGTAATCTCATTTTTTCACAGAAAAATAGTGTATTCACATGCAGCAAAGAAAAGCTGTCGGTATCTGGATACGGGTCAGTACCGACGATCAAGCAAGGGGAGATTCTCCCGAACATCATGAAAAACGTGCCAGGCTCTTTGCCGAATCCAAAGGCTGGGAAGTAGTAACCGTGTATCACCTTGAAGCCCTTACAGGCAAATCCGTAATGGGATACTCCGAGACTAAGCGGATGCTTGCCGACATTCGTAAAGGGGCCATTACCGGCCTCATATTCTCCAAACTGGCCCGTGTAGCTCGTAATACCAAAGAGCTCCTTGAACTCTCGGAAATATATCAACAGGAAAAAGCAGACCTCATATCCTTAGAGGAGGCCATAGACACATCGACACCAGCCGGTCGCCTGTTCTATACCATGATAGCCGCCATGGCCCAGTGGGAGCGTGAGGAAATCGTATCCCGTGTTTCTGCATCTGTGCCTATACGTGCCAAACTCGGCAAAAGCCTCGGCGGTACGGCCCCCCTTGGCTACAAATGGGAAGGCGTTAAAGGAGAGACTAAGAAATTCGTCATTGACGAAGAGCACGCCCCAGTCAGGAAACTGGTGTATGAACTCTTCTTGAAACTGAAAAGGAAGAAAGCGGTAGCTAAGCACCTCAATGATAGCGGCTACCGCTCCCGTACTGGCAAGCTATTCTCAGATACGACCATAAACCAACTGCTCAGAGACCCCTCGGCCAAAGGAGTACGCAGGATTAACTATAGTCAACGATCCGCCAGTGGGAAAACAACCATCCAAAAACCCGTTGATCAATGGGTCAGCTTTCCATGTCCTGCCTTGGTAAGCGAAGAGATATGGAATGAATGTAACCGAATTCTGGATGCATCGTTAATAAAGAACAAGAAACCGGGCCCAAGGCCAAAACATCTTTTAGCCGGATATGTCTTCTGTGCCGACTGTGACAAAAAAATGTATGTATTCCACGGTGGCAAGAACCCAACCTACCGCTGCCAAGCCTGCAAAAACAGAATAGTCACCCAAGATATTGAAGAAATATATCATGATCAACTGAAGACCTTTTTACTTTCCGGAGTCACTGTTTCCGAATATCTCGAAAAACTAGATGTTGAATTGCAAGAAAAAGAAAATCTGCTTTCCACGATTTTGAAAGAACGCGATTCACTTTTGAAGAAAATCGACAATTTCATAAACATGAGAATAAACAATGAACTATCGAAGGAATTGTTCATTGAGCGGCACAAACCGATGGAAGAACGGCTCAATCAAATTAACAACCAACTGCCGGAACTCCAGGCCGAAATAGATTTCCTCAAAATCCAGCACCGCTCCGGCGATGTTGTCTTAAGTTATGCCAATGATTTGTATGCACACTGGGGCACCTTGGATTTTGAAGCAAAACGGGCAATAGTGGAGACAATAACAGATAAGATATCTGTAGGAAAGGAAGATATACATATAAAGCTGTCATACATACCAAGTAAGCATACAAATGCAAATACAAATACACGCGGCGCTGACGCGCCGCTCCAAACCGAAAAAAACAACCCCACAATACCAAATCAAAACCCCGTAAAAAGTCAAAGTAACGTATACGGTACATCATGTAAATTTTTTCGGGGTTAATGGGTTGGTTTTTAGTGGGGTATAGGTTATTAATACCATGCGTTTTTTGCAGGTGACCAAATTGGTGGTATTTGTTATGGGTTTTATGAGATATGGTATCTAATTGTTATGGTTAAATGCCCCTCCTTCGATTTAAAAAAGCTACGGCGGGTGAAAGGCGATATTATGGTGGAAGTTGATAGATTGATTCAGGTTACAAACGCACATCCGGGGCATTCGCGTATTACAAACACGAACGAGTGGGGACAATAAAACTAGTTCTGCTCTAGTCGCCTTTTCCAGAAAACCGCCTGTTTCCAGCGTTGTTCCTGGGAATAGAAAATGAATTTATGTTTTAGATAATATTCCCATATTTGGTCCATCTGCTGATTATAGGTATGCGCCAGTTGCTCCATCTTTTCCTTGTTAATTTCAGCTATTATACCCGAACTATCAATCAGTTGGGAAAGTTGCAGGGCACCTGCCATTGCATTAAACATTCCCTGCGATGAAAGCGGGTCAAAACTCATTACTGCATCACCCAGGGCTGCCCATTGCTGACCGGATACCTGGTTTAAACGTGTGGAATTGGCCGCTGTTATGCCGTGAAAAGTTATTTCCCCAATACCATTATCCAGGAATTTCGTCATTGCCGGGCACTGCCTTGCCAGTTCAATAAACTGGCCGGCATCTTTTATTGGCTGTTGGTCCATCAGATCACTGTCTGTCTGAAAAGCTATAATCCTTTTGTTACCGGGCAATGGAGCACTGTACCACCATCCCTGTATGGTGGCAACTATTGTGCTCATTTTATTTGAATCATTATCGGGAAGAGTTGCCCAACAGGCAATCAGTTTATCAAAATGCGTGCGTCCGATACCCAGTTGCCGCGCAAAATTAGATTGCCGCCCACTGGCATCAATAACAAACCTGGCTGCTATTTTATAGTCTTTCTGTTCGGCATTTTCATTGGTCGTTCTGGCTGTAATCTGCCAGCGGGAATTTTCATAATGGCTTTTGAGCAGTTTTGTACCCCATAAACACACGGCTCCCCTTTGCCTTACAGTTTCCCGCAGATAAAGTTCAAAAGCCTGGCGGTCAAGATGCCATCCAAATCCGTCGGGATTTCGTAAGGCATCCGTAACCTGCAACCTATCATTGCCCCAGTAAGATTGTGTGCCATAACTTGTGAGGTGCGCTTTTTCTCCAGTACCCTGTATGAGCGCTTCCAGACCATCCAGTAAATTGAGTCTTCGCAATATCCGACGGCTGGCCGGTGGCAGGCATTCACCAATACGGATAACCGGCATAGGTAGTTTATCCAACAGCGCCACGCTATACGACGATTGGGACAGAAACATGGCGGCTGTACAACCTGCCACGCCTCCGCCCACAACCGCTATATCAACTTCAACTGTTTTTTTCGCTTCCATATTACCCCGGCAGTCAGAGCACATTTCTATTTTCTCGGTATATACCTGTGGAACCGGCTTCCTTTCTCTGTTCCGCCTAAGTCTACTTTTGAGTAGCCCTGTGGTTTCATACTGAGGAACTTTGCCGGTTTGGCAGTCTTCGACTTCAGCAGTTTCAGTAACCGGTGAACTGCGGATGTTGCCTGGAAATCAGTTTTCAATTCAGTTTCAATCAATGAAATTAATTTGTCTTTTGCACCGTGCATCAGGTCTTGTTCAGTGAGTAAATTCTGTACCGAAAGGTTATCTACCGCAGTTTTAAGAAGGCCGGATACATTTTTCCTTCCGGTTATGAGGTTCAGTTCTTTGATTGCCTCTTCCAGTAAAGTCTGTTCCTGTTCAGCGCCAGGTATAAGCCCTACCTGCATCTGGGCAGGGAATTCAGCGCTGCCTGGCACACCCGGCCTTGCCTGCACAATCGCAACCCTGTCGAAATACTTAACCATGCTGTTGATAAGGTTGGTATAGGTAGGTTCCTGGCCATCAAGCGGTAAGTCGTCGAGCCAGAAAGCCCGGAAAGCAAAAGCCTGTTTACGCGTTTCTTCCGAAAGACGTGGGTCCATTGTTTCCCTGTATCGTTCCTGGTTAAGCAAGTTGTTGGGGACTCTTGCGGGCCAGAATGTGGGCAGGTAGGGGTCGTAATCCGAAATATATCCATCCTTGCAGCTTGCAGTATCTGTTTGCCATGGTATGGCCATCCAGCGGGTAACTCCGCCTGGCACCTGTCCGCCCAGTATTGGCCCCTTGGCCAGCTCAAACACATCGCTGTTCATCACCGGGCCGTAATAAGAAGTATCAACAAGCGGAGTTTTCGGTGCATGTTTCAGCCGGAACGGCGACATATACATTCCGGAGTTGCGCATAGGCCAGGTCATTTCACATCCCGGATGAAAAGCATCTGCCAGGCAAAACTCCATAGCCGCCCTTGTCAGCATGTCCGGCTGTTCGGCAATGGGTAGTTTATCAATAGTAAGCGGTTCCGGAACAAAAGGGCACCCGGTATTGTCTACATAGTCTGCATAAAAATCCCCTTTTACCCATTGGTCCAGGAATGATAACTGCAGATCGCTTAAAGTAGCATGCTGGCGCACGGAACCGGTGGGCGGAATACTGATGGCATCTCCGTAAAGCCAGGGCCATAACTGGGCCGCTTCAGCTCCCGATACATCATAGCGACGGAAGTTGTTGGATATAGTGCGGCGCATTTCCAAATAGGCCGGAGACGGATTATTCAGTTTTGCTTTCCAGGCCGGTGTTGTGTAGTCGAACTGGCCGCCAAATCCGAAAGCTGCTGCAAATCCGGCATTCACCCATTGGAGGTTAGTAAGGCGTTCAAAAATCGGCAATATATCTTTAGTGAAAGAGGGCCTTGCCGGGCGGGCCAGTATACCGGCGCTAACAGCAGTATCTCTCATCAGGTCCCACATGGTGCGTACCGATTTCTGAAGCGGGGCGTAGTCGGGTGGCGCACAAATTACCCATGCCGGGGTTACATTCAGTTTTACCCCATTATACACAACGTCAGCAGTTACTGGTCCATCAGAGATATCGTCGTACCAGCCCTCATTATTGGCAAAAGTTATAGCAATATCCCCGTTGAGATTTTCTGCTAAACCATGCCCGCCCAGCATAATCAGGCGGCCTTTTTCATCAGAGCGCATTTCTCCCAGATACACTTCTTTGCCCTGGAAATTGCCCCTGAACTGCGGTCCATTATTGATATTAGCATTGCAGATTGTCTGTTCTCCGCCATCTATGATCAGGGAGTTGCGGTCTTTTACATCAATATTCCGCAATAGCGAAATCGGCGCATTTACGGCGTCAGGCACATCCAGCGCTATCTGGAACTGGTACCATGATGATTTCTGGTTGGCCAGGTGCGCATGCCACACAATTGATGCATTTTCAACCGTAAGTTCTTTAATGGCTTTTCCGGCAGCGTTAAATCCGTATATTCTGAACTGTGCAGCCTGACGCTTAAGGGCGCCAGTCTTATCCCTGTAGGCGTGTTCGTCCATCTTTACATCAGGCACTGTTACCAGCGGGCCGATAAAATATTCATTTTCACTGTTTCCCACACGCATCACCCCGATAGGCGGATATATGGCAGCCGTTACAATGCAGTCGCTGTCTTCATCGGTATTTTCTGTAAAATGGGGGTTAATCCGTTCAGGTTCCTGCGATGGTTGTCCATTTGCCTGGTGCCTGGTTTGTGCACTGGCTGCGTATACCACTTTTCTTGTCTGGGCAATTGATCCCAGAGGCTCATGTTGCGCCAGTGTCCTCCAGATATTAAAAGCAAGTAGGCTTCCGAAATCGGCCTGGCCAATTGCACAGATATCCTGTTGCGGCAAATGCAGTTCAGCAATACATATGTAAGGGCTTTCTTCAATACTCCATACATCCTGTGCATTATCAAGAGGCATTGTTGCCGGATTGGTGCGCAGTTGTATCTCAAAGCGGAACCTGGCTTCTTTGCCCAGCAGGCGGCGCTGCAGGTCAAGGGCCAGATAGTTGTTGTCATTAAAAGGAGTACCGCGGTCTGTATCTTCAGGCACAAGCCGATACTTAACAATATTGGTATCGCCAAGTTTAAAAGGAAGTATGGCCCAGTAGCCAGCGCTAAGGCAACTGGCTTCTTCTTTTTGCATTGCGTTCAGAATACTTGCCAGTTCGGGGTGCATGGCGATATAGGAATCATAATCCTGGTCTATAACACCGGCTGTTGTAAAGGCGCACATCTGCTGTGCATCACGAGCAAAAAAGCGGTCAATATTCTGAAAGATAAAATCGGCATTATCACCCGTTCCGAACAATTTAGGGCCATGTACACCGAATAATTTTAATCCCAGCCCGAGGGTAGAGTGCAGGTCTGGTGAAGTGGGGCCAGTATCACTCGAAAAACGGACAGTACATTCGTAAGAATCACCTGCAAAGATGCCGACTTTAAATTCCGGACGGATGTCTTTGTTTATTATAAATTTTCCGTAGGCAATACCATGTTGTTTGCGGAAAACGGCACGTTCTGCAGGTTTTTGACCTTTTTCGATCCTGGTTTTTTGCCCCATCTCCACGAACATTTCCTTGAGCCGCTGCGTAACAATTTTTATGTCGCCATGGCTGTCCCAGCACATTACGTCATTGGCTGTAGGGCTGTTAGCATTCATTGACTCACCCTCATTTTTTGGATTCGATGCCTGGTTGTTTGTGACTTTACTCTTTAGTTTTTTGCTCATTTTGTTTGGTTTTAGATTTGTTAAATTGTATTGTTGGAATAATATTGCTTGATAAAAGATATTGATGTCCTAATAGTAAAACATTTTTTTCGTACTAAGTTAATTTTACATTACAGAAATAAATTTTAAATACAATTAAATTAATTAGTTTAATATTAAGCAAGAAAAATTTATCCTCAAGGTATAACTACAGATAGAGTGTATAATCGGAAGAGACCAGGGCTATATTCTATGTCAGGCTATGCTCAGGGTGGAATCGTCAAGCGCCAGAATTATAACGGATTAAGCGGCCTGTTTCCGCTATTCCGGAGAATTGCGGTTACCAGGTGCAAAGACGGAGTTTGCGTTCAATTACATAGTTAATTATTATTAATATAAATTGACCCTAAATGAGCATGGATTTTAACAGGTGTGGATATTATAATTTTGCAGCTACAGGGGATTTGTGCTATATTTACAGCTTGTATAAGACTGCCCTAACGGGTGGAAATGATTACTTATGTTCTGAATGTAAATAATATATGGAATTCAAAAAATCGGGTTTTAAAATAAGGGGTATGCGGGTAGCTGGTATTATACTATTGCTGATAGTAGTTTGTATGGCTGCTCCGGTGCCTGAAGCTATTGCGCAGTATGAAAATTCGTATGTTTCGTATAATGATTTTTATCAAAACCTGGCGCCTTACGGGCAATGGATAGAAGATCCTAAATATGGTTATGTATGGTCGCCGAATGTGGATGGAGGTTTCAGACCCTATTATACCAGCGGGCACTGGGCGCTGACCGACTATGGCAATACCTGGATATCCGATCTGCCATGGGGCTGGGCCTGTTTTCACTATGGCCGCTGGACATTTGACAACTATTATGGCTGGCTTTGGATACCGGGCACTACCTGGGGCCCGGCATGGGTGAGCTGGAGAGATGCAGATGGCACCTTTGGCTGGTCGCCGCTGGACCCTGATTACGATCTGGCATCTACCCTGGGTGATTATATGTGCCCCAACGACTGGTGGGTGTTTATTCCGTACCAGTACATATACAGCGGCAATTATTACCGCTACTGGAACGGGCCGCATGGCAATTCGCACATCATCAAGAATTCGCATTTTATCAATAATACCTACGAAAACAACCATGTAGTTTTTGTATCGGGGCCACATGCCAGGGATGTAGAAAACTATACCCACAAGCCGGTGCAACTGTTTAAGCTTAAGAGCTCGACAAACCTGAATACAAGGGTACATGCCAATGAAATAAAAATGTTCCGTCCGGCTGAGATAAGGCCGGTGGCTACCAATGTGGGCCAGAAAACTGTACCTCCTAATGTAGTAGCTGCCCCGCAGCCCATAAAACCCCGCCAGGCGGTGAATGCAGGGCAAACCACTCCGCCGCAGTTCAGGAATAATATACCCGCCGAGAATATCAGGCAGGAAACACCCGGTGTGAATATAGGCAGGGTAGCAGAACCAGCCAAACCAACACCACGATATGATAACAACCCGTATGAGTGGGATGTGAACCGGTCGGTGCCACAAGGCAAACCCCGGCAGCAGGTGCGTAGCGAAGAGGAAGAAGAAACCAGGCCAGCGCCTGCCCGGCAGCAACAGGTAGCACCAGCGCCAGTAAGGCAAGTACCTCCACCCCGGCAGGCCCCGGCACCGCAACGATCAGCTCCGGCACCAGCCCCGCAAAAGGCGGGAGGGAGAAGGTGATCGTTTGCGTTTACAGTGGGCAGATTATGGTTGATAAATTTCCAACAAGGTTGAAACTATTCTTGGGTATTGAGGATATTTTTATGCTTGCAGGATGGGGGTATCAGAATCGGGGACAGGGTGCTTTTTTATCGTAACCTCTGTTTTTGGGATAGGTGCCTGATATAACAGCAGTAAGCTCAAAGCCTCCGCGACTGTTGCTGGCCGGAGTAAGTGACGAGACATTTACATCATAGCTTAAGCCTACTGCAAGGTTTTTGTATTTCAGTTTCACTGTGGGTATAACAGCATCCTGGTAGCGGTAAAACAAGCCGGCATAAACGGTATAAACAGGATCGGAAAATGCAGCAAACGACCGGTAACCTAAGAGGGCTCCTGCAACTATCTCGGTATAAGTGCCCTGGCTGGCATAATTGCCATGCAGCTGCAGCAATACATTATCGTTGAGATCTTTGGCCATTGATGCGTTTATATTCATGCGCACATTCTGGATAATCTTATAATTATTGTAGTAAGAGAAGGTAGGCTGAGTGAAATGATACGCGGCAATACCGATCATATAAGTTACTTCCTTTTGCGCACCCGGGCTCACATTATAATTGATGCCTGCGCCAATATCTTTTATGGTCATCCGGGGCACAGGCAGGCTTTCCATGGTGGGGTTGCCGGGATCAAAAAAGCCATTCTGAAACTGGTTATTAAAAGTGGCTTTTGACGGGTCGAATGAATACTGGATATACCCGCCTGTAAAACCGATAGAGATATAGGAGTTATTCCTCTGGTCGAGTATTTTATTGATATTTACGGCAGGATAAACACCGGTTATTTTCTGGTTCAGATCGCCGGCCTCGTCCACATAACCCAGTATGCCAAAACTAAGGAAATCGTAGGAGTTGCGGCCCAGGGCAAAGCGGTATTCGGTGCTTAACACCATTGTCTGGTAAGGGTAGGTTATGGAGCTCCACTGACTGCGGTAGTAAGCGCTGAATTTATAATTATCGGAGAAGACGCCGGTAAGGGCCGGGTTGCGCAGAATACTGGTTTCGTAGAACTGGGAGAAATGAATATCGGCCTGGGCCATTGAAGTATTGAAAGCCAAAAAGGGAAACAGGCTCAGAAAGCCGCAAAAGAGCAGACCAGGGCAGGGGTGTGCCCTGCAATTGGGTAATTTGGTTTCATGAGTTTTTATATAGCCTGAAAGCATTGATTCTACTGATTATTGCAAAAAATAAATACAAGTAAAAACAAGAAAAGCCCTGATGTTGTTAACTGCACTGCTCCTGTTATCCAGATGAATAAGGGCCTGCTCAGCAAACTACATTGGTCGTTATTGTAAATATAGGCGTTAAAGGGTAGAAAAACAACGGAAATTAGCCATTTACATATCGAAATCATAAAAAAAAATAATCACAAGGATAAGCGGATTATTGTTTATTAACTGCAAGTGAATACCAGAAGTAACCCCTGTGCTATTATTGAATAACCAGTTTGATTTCGGTTGCTCCATTTGTATTGGAGAGTCGCACAAGGTAAAGGCCGGTTTCCTGATCGCGTAGGTCAACTGTAAATGTGCCCCTGGCTTCTGCACGAAAGACGGTGCGGCCAGGCATATTGATGATCTCTACTTTTGTGGCGAGGTCGGGAAGGTCAATATTTATTATGCCTCTGCAGGGGTTGGGATACATTGCTGCCACTACTCCGTTTCCTATACTGTTTACAGCGGCTGTATGCAGGTGTGTTATGCGCACACTGTCCATAACAACAGGAGTCAGCGGCTTGTCATTGGCATCGACCGGAACAAGGCCAATATTTTGCACCACCGAAAAATTGTAAGTTGTAGTTCCGAAAACGGTATAAATATTATTAAGCGAGGGGTTGTTAACGAGATTAATATAAAACTGGCTACCATCAGTGTTAGGGCCCCGAATTGGCCATGGCCAGAGATCCGGCTACATTCTTAAGGGAAGGTACTAATTCGTCGGGGGTGGTATAACCTGGTCCGCCATAGCCGGTGCCCAGCGGGTCACCACCCTGAACAACAAAACCAGCAATCACCCGGTGAAATATCAAACCGTCATAAAATTTATGAGCCACACGGGAGATAAAGCTATCTACCGTTATGGGAGTAAGTGCATCGGTGAGCACAGTTTTAAAAGTACCCATGGTAGTGTAGTAGGTAACTTCGGTCTGCGCACCAGCCAGGTAAAAGCTTGTGATACAAAATACACCCAGGCATAATTGTTTCCAGTTTTTCATAAACCTCTGTTTAGCGTGAAGTAATTTACAAACATAAATTGATATTAAGGATTATTGCCAGTAAATTTCTTATTCAGGATAACCGTGCCTCTATTCTAGGTGCACCTGTTAAAGTACAGAATGCTAATGGCAGAAGCATGATTTCGCTGTAGGCAGGAAATATTTTGAAAGCGACATCAGTTGGCCTACCGGGCTTTGGTTCTGATTGATTCGATCTGCTTATATAAATGATTCAATTTATCCGGTAAAGGATGCGAAATATCTGATTTATTCAATTCAACGAATTTCTTTTCGGGTTGTTTGGCATGGTACTTACTTCGATCTGTCATTTGTGACCGTAATCCGGAATTTAAGTTTAGGTCAATAAAATGGGCGATCCGGTCCATCATTTCGTCGAGCCCCTGGGAATAGTTGAGCAGCAGGGAGTGGGGATCACCTGTTGCAATGTCGATGATGCAACTATAGAATTTTTGCAGAACATGGGCCATATAGTTATCCGGGTGTAAAAAGTCATCATCAAAAGTTTCAAAGCCATAAACTGAAGGCCCGACTAAATCTGCATTTCCCTGCATGCCTTTGCTTCTTTTATTGGACTCCAGAACCCCGCAAGGCTCCCGATATAAAACAATGAAGGGTACGGATGGGAATAGCAATCTAAGGCGTTTGTAAAAGAGTAAATGCCAGCTATCGGTTTTTATAAATAGCTTATTTTCTCTGCCAGTTCTTTTATTACCATAAAACTTAATAGCCGCCAGGAGTAATTGATTGCTGTACTCCTCCTTAATATTATACCTGTTTAATGGCAGGCGTAATATTTCATCAAAAATCGCGACCTCAGAGAGCGCTATTGAATTGTCAATCATCCCCAGCGCCTGAGATACAAGGGTGGACCCACAGCGGGATACATGAAAGATGAAAGCGGTAGGTGGAACGGCATCCAAAAAGTCAGCCCAATCAGGTATCATTTCCAAGGTTGTATTAACCCTGAAACCCTTTGAGTTCTCGGAAAGAGATAAACATCTGGAAATTGTATCATTAAAAAAAGGGTCGGTATAGCTAATTCCGCCTGTGCAAAGCCACCGGCATAATAAGTTATCCTGATTATCGGTTAATTTTATTGGCACCCAGTACCTGAGATGCGCATTAATATCGTAAGAGTATTTCATGAATTAAATTGCCGGCGCCAAAGTAGAAAACAATTCAGGAAAAGACGGGAATAGTTTATTCTTTTTGTAAACAGTAGTTAAGTATTCTAAATATTTGTATCCCGAATTCCTTGCTCCAAAATGTTGTATCAGTGATTGATAGGGAAGCTTATTTGCTTAAAGAGGCAGTTATCGGACGAAATTATTCGTTCCTGATAAATAAAAGTGAGCAAGCTTATTCTTAGTTGCAAATGGGGTTACAAATCATTAAAGGGAATGTTTAAAAATGCCTAAAGTTTCTAAAAAGGGGGATAGGTTTTTAAAGGTTTTAACAATAAAAGAATAAGGATATAAAATTTTGGTTGTAAATTTGGATTAAATATTTTTCAGTAAGCTAAATCCAATTAAAAATGAAAAGGACAATTCTATCAGCAGCATTGTTGTTATTGTGTACCAGTATCACTTTTGCACAGCACAAAAAGCATAAGAATGACGATCAGCAAACCATTACATCGGCACCAGCAGTACCCGCTGATGTGGCATTAGCCAAACCAGCTACAAACCTGAAAGCAGATGACATGGCGTTTGCTGATGCCACACACGATTTCGGCACTGTAATGGAAGGCCCTGATGCCACCTGTGAGTTTACATTTAAAAATAACGGTACTGAACCTATAACGATTGAAAAGGCACAGCCTTCATGTGGTTGCACTGTTCCACAGTTTTCAAAGGAGCCCGTGGCTCCGGGAGCTACAGGTATTATCAATGTAGCCTACCATACTAAAGGGAAACCTACACCTTTTACAAAAACGATTACTGTAGTATCTAATGCAGGTACAAAGGTATTGACCATTAAGGGTACCGTTGAGAAGGCGCCGACAGGATCTGTACCGGAAAATGTATCGATGATAAAGACAAACTAAGTATTTAGTCTAAAGTAAAAGAATAGAGGTGTTTGCGTAGATTCATATAAATATTTTATTGCAAATAAGCAAATTAGAGGTCAATTGTATGCTTTTAATAAAAAATTAAATTACAGTGCAAAAACAATAAAAATCAAATGAAGAAATTAATTGTAACAATTTTCTGTCTCAGCTTATATGTTGTTTCGGCCCAGGCCCAGGATAAATCTACAACTGCGAAGGCCCCTGCGCCAACTGCGACACCTGCTGTGGATGAAGACGCCGGTAAGTTTAAGTTTAAGGAAGAAACGCATGACTATGGCGAAGTGCCCGAAGGCCCGTTGGCTGAAACTGATTTCGAATTTAAGAATGTAGGTAAGAAGCCAATTATAATAAGTGAGGCCCATGGCTCATGCGGATGCACTGTACCTACTTTCCCCCACGACCCGATTCTGCCCAAACATAAAGGAACAATACACGTTACTTACAATACCAACGGACGTGTTGGGATGATAAGCAAGGATGTAATAATAACCTCCAATGCGCAGCAGAACCCGATGAAGCTGCATATAACCGGTACAGTAAAAGCTAAACCAGCAGAAACCAAACCGGTGCAGGCGCCACCACCGCCAGCAGGTAAGTAAGTATAACAAATCAGATTTACTAGTAATAAATAGTTGGCTGATGCCAACTATTTTAAAATAAAAAACCATCAGAATTAAAATATCAGTTATGAGAAAATTAATGATCGCTTTGTTTTGCCTGACTTTAGGCGTTTCTGGTCAGCTGTTTGCACAGCAAAAAGAAGGACCCATGTTTAAATTTGAGGGAGGGGATACCCATGATTTCGGAATACTGGAAAGAGGGCCGATAGCTAATCACACTTTTGAATTTACAAATACCGGAACCAGGCCGCTGAATGTAATGAATGTAACGCCCTCATGTGGCTGTACGGGTGTGGAGTGGATTAAAACACCTGTTCCACCGGGTGGTAAGGGTTGGATAAAACTGGGGCTTAAAACAGAAGAACAGCATGGCATATTTAATAAGGAAGTCTATATTCAGTCGGATGCCATTACCCCGCATGGTGAAAAACGCTATACCCTTTACATAAAGGGCGATGCAAGGGATGACGTTAAGAAACCCAACGGCAAATAATGATTTTAATATTAAAATAAATTAAGGCTGCTGTTGCAGCCTTTTTTAATGAATGAAGATATGGATGTTATATTATTGTGCAACTAAAAGTAATCAGCAAATGCTTCAGTATTATTGTATATTTTTGGACTGAAATTTTAAAAACTATTTATGAATATAAAAGAATCATTTTCGGTTCATGGTGAGAACCTGCTTAAGAAAACCAAAGAACTGATTGCCGAGGGCAATATCAGGAGGATTACGATTACCGAAAAGTCGGGTAAAGAGTTAATGAGTTTTCCGTTATACTTTGGAGTAGTTGGAGTATTAGTTGCTCCGGTTCTGGCAGCCGTTGGTGCTTTAGCAGGTTTAATAGGAGAATGTACTATTACCGTTGAAAGAGATTTAGTAAAAGAAGCACAAAGGAAGGAGGAGGAAAAGGAAGAACAAGATGGAGGACACCATGAAAAAATAAACACTGAAATTTCAGAAGTTAAGGAATAGCTGATTAACCGTATTTTCAAAGGAGTCTGATAATTGAACAGCATGCAATGCAATTCAAATATCAGGCTATTTTTTTATCAATAATAACCGCTCATCTCTTCCGAATTGCCACATTTCGTCATATTTTTTCAATTGCTGCTATCACTTCCGGTGCATCGGGTGGGGTGGAAGGGGAGAAAATATCTGTCAATTGCCCTTTCTCGTTAATCAGGTATTTCTGAAAGTTCCACTTCACTTTACTATCCTGTAGTCCGTTATATTTTTTCCGGGTAAGCCATTGATATATTGGGGCCATGTTCCTGCCTTTTACAGATATTTTAGCAGCAATAGGAAAAGTTACACCATAATTACGCTGGCAGAATCCGGCAATTTTTTCGTTTGATCCTGGTTCCTGAAAAAGGAAGTTATTAGCCGGGAAGCCGATTATTACCAGTTTGCCCTTATATTGTTCATAAATCTTTTCCAGAGCTTCGTACTGAGGGGTAAAGCCACATTTTGAGGCGGTATTTACGATCAGTATTTTTTTTCCTTTGAATGCCGAAAAATCAATTATGCTGCCATCGAGGGCCACTTCTTTAAATCCATAAATGGTTTCTGGAATATTATTCTGAGGTTTGGGGGCAAACAGCAGAGAGAACAGAAGGAAATGAAGTGGCATATTTTTTTGCAAAACTAGGGTATTATTCCTACTCCTGAATACTAACCATTAGTTATTTTTTACTATTCAGGTAATGGGTTAAGCCCTGAATTTTCCGGATTTGTGGATAAAAATGTCCGATTCATTTCGGAAAAGATACATAATAAATAAAAAAAGCATTAACTTAGTCAAAATTTTTCTTGTGAAACCGAACCACTACTTTTCCTATCGGCAGATATGCCTTTTGTTGGCCATATTAGTTGGCAACACTTTCAGTTCATCCGCACAAATCATAACAACAGTTGCCGGTAATGGTGCAGGCGGTTACTCCGGAGATGGCGGCCCGGCAACTTCGGCAGAGATATACTATCCGTGGACTGTGGCCTCAGATGCGGCTGGTGGTTTTTACATTGGAAATTATGGATATTATTGTAGTGGATGTACGGGCTATGCAAGAATCCGTAGGATAAATTCTTCAGGTATAATAAATACCTGTGCCGGTACCGGTACACCGGGATATAGCGGAGACGGCGGACCTGCAACTGCTGCTCAAATTGGCAGTACTTCAACAACCTATTATACTGGCAACAGTATTGCTACAGATGCCGCCGGTAATTTGTATCTCACTGATTTTGGAAATTTTCGAATCCGGAAAGTCAATACCTCAGGTATCATTTCAACTATTGGAGGTAATGGAACACCCGGCTATACCGGTGATGGCGGGCCCGCTACTGCAGCAGAAATTGGTTATTCTACTACCTATTATTATTGGGATAATGGAATTGCTTCTGATCCGTATGGCAATATATATTTTTATTGTTATGGGTATAATAAAATTCGCAAAATTGATACAGCAGGGATAATTACGACAATAGCAGGCAATGGTGGATATGGATCATCAGGAGATGGAGGACAGGCAACGGCTGCCACACTTGGATATATCTGGGGGTTGTGCGCCGATGGTTATGGAAATGTTTATATGGCTGATGAAGCCTTCAGTAAAGTTCGTAAAATAAATTCTTCTGGTATCATTTCTACTTATGCCGGAAATGGAGGTACGGGTTTCTCGGGTGATGGCGGACAAGCTACAGCCGCTCAGATTTATTTGCCATCAGGAGTTTCAATTGATGCAGCAGGCAATCTTTATGTATGTAGCTATCCTAGTGACCGTGTAAGGAAAGTTAATAGTTCGGGTATAATCACAACCGTAGCCGGAACTGGTACAGGAGGGTTTAGCGGCGATGGCGGCCTTGCAACAGCGGCTAAATTATTTGAACCTATTGGAACAGGAGTTGATGCTGATGGTAATCTTTATATCAGCGATTATGCTAATTTGAGGATCAGGAAAATAACCAATTACAACCGGCCACCAAGATTTGTGCATCGTCCATGGCAACCATTGGTGGTTTGTGAAAATTCAGGCCCGGATTCAATAAACACCTTATTATCCATTATTGATTCGGACTTGTACCAGCCGGAAGCATGGGCGGTTTTATTACCAGCCTCACACGGTACCGTGTTCTGCACTTATGATACCACTTCAACAGGTGGGGTAATTACACCACATGGTATTACTTATGCACCCAATACCGGATATGCTGGCCCTGACACCTTTAAAATGACTATTTGTGACGGCTATGTTTTTGACACAATAGCTGTTTATGTTACGGTTAATCCGATACCATCAACCATAAACGGAGCTACATCAATTGCCGTAACTGAATATTCATTATTCAATTGCAGCACCGCCGGTGGGTCGTGGAGCAGCAGTAACCCAGGAATAGTCTCCATAGGCGCGACAACAGGCCTTGCTACAGGTATTTCAGCAGGTACTGCAGTTATTACTTATACACTGCCTACAGGATGTATTAACACTACCACGGTAAATGTTTTCCCCTATGCTGGAATGACCATAAGTACTATTGCTGGTACTGGCACCGCAGGATTTTCGGGTGATGGCGGAGCTGCTATATCGGGCAAGATAAATAATACGTTTAACGTAGCTGTAGATGCTACCGGTAACCTGTATATAGCTGATTTCAACAATAACAGAATTCGTAAAGTAACAACTGCCGGTGTCATTTCTACTATTGCCGGTACCGGAAGTTCGGGTTTTGCCGGTGATGGCGGAGCAGCAACACTGGCAGTGCTTAATAATCCGTGCGGGATAACACTTGACAGGGCAGGCAATATTTATTTTTCAGATTTTACCAATCAACGGATACGAGAAATAAATACTTCAGGTATAATCTCTACAATAGGCGGAACCGGAGCATCTGGTTATTCAGGTGATGGCAGCGCTGCAACTGCAGCAACATTTAATAATCCGGGTGGTATAGTATCAGATCCATACGGTAATATTTATATTGCCGATGAATATAACAACCGGATACGCAGAATCAGTACTTCTGGTATTGTGACAACATTTGCTGGAAATGGTCCTGTAGGATTTTTAGCGGGTGGCTACGGAGGAGACGGAGGCGCTGCAACGGCAGCCCAGATCAATTTCCCCAATAACATTTCGATAGATGCAAATGGCAATATTTATGTATCAGACGAAGGCAACCAAAGAATCCGGCAAATAAATACTGCTGGTATAATTACTACAGCAGCCGGAACAGGCACAGCAGGATTTACAGGAGATGGTACAGCCGCTGTTGGGGCAAAAATCAGTGATCCGGAAGGTGTAGCGGTCGATTTGTTCGGTAACGTTTATATCGGTGATGCGGCCAATAACAGAATTCGTAAAATAAATACTGGTGGTATTATTAGTACTTATGCTGGGATTGGCTCTGCCAGTTATGGCGGCGATCTATGTGTGGCAACTTCAGGTGCACTGAATGATCCTTGTGGCATAGCTGTTGATGGTTCAGGAGAAATTTACATAGCAGACCGAAATAATCAGCGTATCCGGAGGATAAGCTATAACCATGCACCTAAGTTTAATGGTGGCCATGTTCAGAGTTCCTCTGTATGCCAGAATTCTACTGATTCCCTGAGTTCTTTGCTTTCCATTACTGATATTGATAACGGCCAGGGCGAAACCTGGAGTGCGCTGCTCGGCCCATTGCACGGCACACTTGCATCTTATTATATTGGTACCTCTACCGGAGGGTCAGTGTCTCCTGCCGGATTATATTATGCTCCGTTTATCGGGTATACCGGTCTTGATTCTATCCGTATCGTAATTACAGATTGTTCGGGAGGCAGTGATACCACATTAATTCATATTACGGTTACGCCGCCACCATCCTCAATTTTAGGGGCATCAACTGTTTGTCCGGGACTGACAACGACATATACTGATCCGATAGGCAGCGGCACCTGGAGCAGCAGTAATACGTCGATTGCAGCTATTGGAACTTATTCTGGTATAGTAACAGGAGCAGCCGCCGGGGTTGCAACAATTTCTTTCTCACCGGGAGCCGGCTGTTCAGTAACCAAGAGCATAACGGTAAATCCTGCGCCATCAGCCATTACAGGTCCATTATATGTTTGCCAGGGCCAGACAGTAACGCTCAGTGACCCGACAACCGGAGGCACCTGGAGCAGCAGCAGTACGGCCATAGCAGGAATAGTAGCCGGTACAGGCGTAGCCTCAGGAGTGTCTCTTGGGACGGTTACGATTACTTATCTTCAGGCCGGGTGTATAGCGATAAGGACCTTGTCGGTAAACTCAGTTCCCGGACCTATATTCGGAGTCAGCGCCGTATGTGCCGGAGCAAATACAGTGTTGACAGATACGGGAACAGGTGTATGGAGTACCGGTACACCAGCCATAGCAACAGTAGATTCCTTCACCGGCCTTGTTACAGGGGTTTCACTGGGCACACCAACCATTACGTATACCTTGCCTGGCGGTTGCTATACTACCGATTTGCTGGCCATTACACCAATACCCTCTGCAATTCTTGGCCCATCAACAGTATGTCTGGGCAGTACAATTACAGTGACAGATACTCCATCTGCGGGTATATGGAGTGCGGGCGGAATATCTTCAAGTGTTTCTATCGGCTCAGCAACAGGTATTGTATCAGGGGTTTCAACGGGAACTGGGACAATAACTTTTACAGGAAGTTCGGGTTGCTATAATACGATGACCATAACAGTCAATTCATCACCAGCGGCAATAACGGGAGATTCGGTTATCTGTGCGGGACTTACCACAACGATGTCAGATGCAACAGGCGGGGGATTGTGGAGCAGCGGAACCCCATCCGTGGCCACAATTGTATCCACTACGGGTGTTGTAACAGGCGCAACAAGTGGCTCCAGTATAATAACCTATACATCAGCGAATGGATGTACAGCTACAGATTCCATCAATGTTTATCCGATGCCGGCAACTATCAGCGGTACACCGACTGTATGCGTAGGCCTGACAACTGACCTGACGGATGTCACACCGGGAGGAACGTGGAGTTCGAGCTCACCGGCCATAGGGTCGGTAAATGCCACTACCGGTGTAGTGACCGGACTTGTGTCAGGAACAACCAATATCATCTATAAGCTGCCATCAGGCTGCTCTGTGAATATGATAGTAACAGTTAACTCCACACCAACAGTAATATCAGGCCCGAACCATGTATGTCTGAATTCCTCAGTTACATTATCGGACCTGACCACAGGAGGAATCTGGACCAGCAGCGCGCCAACTGTTGCAACAGTTGGTTCAGGTTCAGGATCAGTTACAGGCCTGCTTACGGGTACCGTAACGATGACCTACTCTGTAGGTGCAGGCTGTTCGATAACATTGCCAATGACCGTAAATCCATTGCCTGCAGTTATCACCGGCACACCGATCGTATGCGTGGGCAGCAGTATAACGCTGAGCGATGCAACAACTGGCGGGACCTGGAGCAGCAGTATACCGGCCAACGGAACGATAAGTACGGGCGGGATATTAACGGGCATAGCCACCGGAATATCAGTAATAGACTATACCTTAACATCTACAACCGGTTGCAGCAGGTCGGTAACGGCATCCATAAATCCGTTGCCGGCAGTAATCGGAGGGCCATCAACAGTATGCCCCGGAACAACAATAACGCTGACGGAGACCTCCTCGGGCGGTATCTGGACCAGTGCAACAGGCTCCATTGCCACAATCGGCACATCAGGAATTGTGCTGGGTGTAGCATCAGGCACAGCGACGATTTCATATACTTTATCCACGGGCTGTGCGCGTACGAAACCGGTTACTGTAAACCCGCTACCAACTGCGATTTCGGGGCCTTCAAGCGTTTGTGCCGGTTCGGTTATAACGCTTACAGATGTTGGCGGAGGCAGCTGGAGTACATCCGGCACTTATGCAACGGTAGGAGCCTCAAGCGGCCTGGTAACAGGAGCATCGGCGGGTGTAGCGGTAATATCGTACATGCTCAGCACAGGATGTTATGTAACGACCAACGTTACCGTTAACCCTGTGCCAGCCGCGATAGGCGGGCCAACAGCATTATGTGTTGGTGCGACAATTGCGCTCACTGATGCAGGAGGCGGAAGCTGGAACAGCCTTGCACCATCGGTAGCAACAATCGGAGCCTCGAGTGGTATTGTAACCGGAGTGGCTACCGGCCCGGCAACAATAGTATACTCACTGCCGACTGGTTGTACCACAGCAACCATTGTTACCGTAAGTACCACGCCGACAGCAATAGCCGGTCCTGCAACTGTATGTGCAGGCGGTACCAGCAATCTTACAGATGCGATAAGCGGAGGATTGTGGACGAGTACAAATACTGCAGCGGCCACCATAGGCTCATTAAGCGGGTTGGTAACAGGAGCGGCTACAGGGGTTACAACCATATCCTATTCACTGGGTACAGGCTGTACTGTATATAAAAGTGTGAGTGTAGTACCATCACCTGCAGCCATCAGCGGCAGCAGCAGCATATGTATACTGGCCACAACGCCCTTAACAGACGGAACAACAGGCGGGACATGGACCTCAGCGCCTGCAACCATAGCCACAATAAGCGGTACGGGTGTAGTATCAGGTGTAGCAGCAGGCGTTGCCACAATAGATTATACCGTTGCGGGATGTGCAGCTACAAAAAATGTTACGGTTAATACCGCACCGACAGCAATTGCCGGCCCTGCATCAGTATGTTCCGGCTCCGCAATTACAGAAACGAATACGGTTACCGGCGGCAGCTGGAGCACTTCAGCATTTGTAGTTTCAGTAGGTAGCGGATCGGGAGTGGTCAGCGGAATATCATCGGGTTCGGGAACAATAACCTATTCCGTAGGCAGCTGCAGTGTATACCGTACTATCAATGTAAACCCTTTGCCATCTATATCGGGCGCTACAGGCATCTGTACAGGACATACGGGTACATTAACTGCATCAATAGCCGGCGGGGTATGGAGCAGCGGAGTGACCACAATAGCTACTATTAATCCAACTACAGGATTGGTTACTGGTATAGCGCCGGGTACTTCAACCATAATCTATCTTCTGACCACCGGCTGCAGCGCATCAGTAACGGAAACCGTTAATTCAGCGCCGACATCAATAACCGGAACATTATCAGTATGCGCCGGATCAAATAGTGCACTGGGTGATGGCGCAACCGGAGGAGTTTGGAGTATCAGTCCGGTAGCAACTGCCACCATCGGCTCATCGTCAGGGGTAGTCAGCGGAGTAGCAGCAGGAACCGCGATAGTGAGTTATTCGCTGGGCAGCGGCTGCAATGTATCAGCCGTTGTAACAGTAAATGCGGTGCCATCAGCTATTTCGGGAGCTACCCAGGTTTGTGCCTTATCCTCCACGACATTAACTGATGGAACAACAGGAGGAATCTGGGGCAGCGGAATACCTGCTACAGCAACAGTATCCGGAACCGGTACAGTTACCGGTGTATCGGCGGGTACAACCAATATATCTTATACTGTAGCAGGGTGTTCCGCAGTTTATCCGGTTACGGTAAATCCGGTGCCACAGCCGGTGAGTGGGGTATCCAGTTTATGCGCCGGACTTACATCGCCATTTACGGATATGACTACAGGCGGCACCTGGACCTGTGCACCGGCAACCATAGCAACAATCGGCACTTCAGGCATGGTAACCGGAGTTATTCCCGGCAGTGCAACGATAACGTATACACTGCCTACAGGGTGCTTAATAACGAAAGCCTTAACGATTAATTCAGCCCCGCCAGCAATAGGAGGAAGCTCGCTGGTATGTATCGGATCCACCATACCCCTTACCGATGGAACACCGGGGGGGACATGGAGTTCAACTGTACCATCAGTAGCAGCTATCGGCACATCAGGAATAGTATCAGGTATGTCAACCGGTACCACAGTTATCAGTTATTCGGTGGGAGGTTGCCCTGCAATTAAAAATATTACTGTTAACTCATTGCCTTCGGCTATAGCCGGACCGGCAATAGTTTGTGTTACAGCTACTGTTACAGCCACTGATGCCGGCGGGGGAATCTGGAGCAGCAGTAACCCGGTTATAGCAACGGTTGGATCGTCCAGCGGTATTATTACTGGGGTAGCAGCGGGCACAGCCACGATAGTCTATTCATTGGGAGCGGGCTGCACAGTAAATGAGCTGATCACAGTTAATCCGTTGCCCTCGTCAATAAGTGGTCCAGCAACAGTATGCGCCGGATCTGCCATCAGTCTTACAGACGCAACAACAGGAGGAACCTGGTTCAGTGGCACACCATCCATAGCTTCCGTAAGCGGAACGGGTGTAGTAACCGGCCTGCCCGGCGGCGGAGCAGCGATCATCTCCTATACGGCGCCATCGGGCTGCGTGGTAGCACATGGGGTATCGGTTATCAGTGTAGCGCCAATATCGGGCGTTCATAATATCTGTGCCTATGGAGACACAATGAACATCAGTGATGTACCAGCCTCAGGATTATTTTTGAGTTCACTGGCCACAGTAACCAATCTTGGTGGCGGCCTTGGAAGAGTGAACGGCAATACACCAGGAACAGCTACGGTTACGTATATGCTGCCATCTGGCTGTATATCAACCACGGCCTTTACGGTTAATCCGTTACCTGGGCTTATAGGCGGAAGCGGGCACCTTTGCTCAGGCGCGGCTGCCACACTGTATGATGTCACTCCGGGCGGCGTGTGGAGCACTTCAGGAACCGGTATTCTTACTGTGGGCAGTTCCTCAGGAGTAGTGACCGGCCTGTCGGCAGGAACCGCCTATATAACGTATACGTTGCCAAGCACCGGATGCAAATCGGATACTACCGAAACGATTAACACTATGCCTGCAGCAATTACCGGATCAGCCAGCGTGTTTTTGGGAACGCCGGTAACCCTGAGCGATGCAGTGGCCGGAGGCACCTGGAGCAGCAGCAATACTGCTGTTGCAACTGTTGTGGCAGGAACCGGGCATGTTACGGGAGTTACCGTAGGCCCGGCCACCATTACTTACCAGACAGGCGGCGGCTGCTATGTAGCAAAGAATATTTCTGTGATGCCATCCAAATCAGGAGGCAAGGAAGAAAGCAGCCAGGATCTTAACGGCCCGAACCAGGTGAGGGTATCACCTAATCCAGGTGACGGAACATTTACAATTGATTTGTTGTGGACAACAGAAGAACTGGTGAATATAACCATAACCAATGTAGCGGGATTAAAGATCACCGAATTCAGCACGGTTACCGTTAAGGACGGAACCAAGTCTGTACCATTGCAGCTTAATGTGGCAACAGGCATGTATATACTCACCGTTGCTGGCAGCGAAAACAGGTTTACAACCAAGATTATTGTGAATACAAAATAATAAAAGGAAATAGTTGAAAGCGGGTGGAATCTTTATGATTCCACCCGCTTTTGTGTTACAGGTAACAACTCAGGTATTGTACTAATTTGGATTTTTAACCACATCTGCGTTTTTTTTCGTTGGTTTGCATGATGTTAAAATACCGGGCTAAGACTCCATGGTGGCTGAAACTGATTTTTCCGAAGAAACTGGTTTGGGAAATGCCCACAGGTGATGAACCTGCCGTATACATAACTTTTGATGATGGGCCGCACCCGGTTGCTACTCCTTTTGTGCTGGATCTACTTGATAAATATGAAGCTAAGGCTACTTTTTTTTGTGTAGGCAACAATGTGACCAGATACCCTGAAGTTTATAGTCAGGTAATAAATAAAGGTCATAGCCCGGCCAATCATACATTCAATCATATGAACGGGTGGAAGACAGATGATAATACCTACCTTGAGAATATTGCTAAAGCAGATGAGCATATAAAGAGTAAACTCTTCAGGCCACCTTATGGAAAAATGAAAAGGTCGCAGGCGAGGAAGCTGAAGAAAAAGTATGCTGATTTAAGGGTTATTATGTGGGATGTTTTGAGTGCGGATTTTGATAAAGAAATTACACCAATGCAATGCCTGGACAATGTATTGCAGCATATAAAACCTGGATCAATCGTTTTGTTTCACGACAGTGAAAAGGCCTGGGACCGGATGAGTTATGCGCTGCCACATGTACTGGAACACTGCAAGCAGCAGGGCTGGAAGATGAAAGCAATCAGTTGAAAATTCCAAATTGCAAATTCCAAAATCAGGGGCACCAATTCCGAAAATTATGTTTACAGATACTCATACCCATCTTTACGACGAAAATTTAATGGCCGATATAGGCCAGGTACAGCGGGCTATTGATGCCGGTGTAACCAGGATGTATATGCCTAATTGTGATCAGGGCACTATAAAAGGCATGCTGGAACTGGCTGATAAATGGCCGGAAAACTGCCTGCCAATGATGGGCTTGCATCCTTGCTATGTAAAGGATCACTACAAAGAAGAACTGGCGCTGGTGGCAGAGTGGCTGGGCAAGAGAAAATTTTATGCGGTGGGAGAAATCGGGCTGGATTATTACTGGGATCTAACTTTTAAAGAGCAGCAAAAAGAAGCCTTTGCCACCCAGATAGATATGGCGCTGCAATACCAGTTGCCTATAGTAATACACAGCCGGGAATCAACACCAGACTGTATTGAAATTGTAAGGAGTAAGCAAAACGGAAATCTCAAAGGTATTTTCCATTGTTTCAGCGGCACAATTGAAGAGGCAAGACAGATAATTGACCTGGGTTTTTATATGGGTATAGGAGGGGTGATAACCTATAAAAAAAGTACACTGCCGGATGTAGTTAAAGCGGTTGGTCTGGATAATTTAGTGCTGGAGACTGATGCACCCTACCTGGCTCCGGTGCCTTACAGGGGGAAGCGTAATGAAAGCAGCTATATACCGGTAATGGCTCAAAAAGTGGCAGAAATTCTGAATTGCCCTCTGGAACTGGTGGCGAAAATAACCAATGCCAATGCAGAAAAAGTTTTCCCTTTCTGATCAGCATGTACACCTTAGCAGCCCTTTAGGAGAGATACTCGGGTGGTTTAAGAGGCACGCCTGGAAAGTTTGTGTACCTCTAAGGGTTATCAGTGGTAACTATGATATTGATATGGACGATTTTTTGCGCTGTAAATAGCGCTTTTTTTATGTCTGATAATATTAGCTTCATCTCCTGAATTGGTGTTTAAATATTTTCTTAAATTCACCGCTAATCATTACCTTTGCAGCCCTTTAGGAGAGATGCTCGAGTGGTTTAAGAGGCACGCCTGGAAAGTGTGTGTACCTCTAAGGGTTATTAGTGGTAACTATGATATTGATATTGACGATTTTTTGCGCTGTGAATAGCGCTTTTTTTATACCTGATAAGATTAGCTTCATCTCCAGAATTGTTGTTTAAATATTTTCTTAAATTCACCGCTAATCATTACCTTTGCAGCCCTTTAGGAGAGATGCTCGAGTGGTTTAAGAGGCACGCCTGGAAAGTGTGTGTACCTGTCAAAGGGTACCCAGGGTTCGAATCCCTGTTTCTCCGCAGAAAACGATATTGATAACTCAGTATCGTTTTTTCATTTTAAAGTGTTTGTACATCTAAGGGTACCCAGGGTTCGAATCCCTGTTTCTCCGCAGAAAACGATATTGATAACTCAGTATCGTTTTTTCATTTTAAAGTGTTTGTACCTCTAAGGGTACTTAGGGTTCGAATACCTGTTTCTCCGCATCAAAACAACCCGCTTTTTAGCGGGTTTTGATATTCAATAAAAGTCTTGAAAGTGTTTAGTTAGTTGTTGTAACGTATCTATCATTTATAGCTAAACTTCTTCAATGTATCTCGAAAAAATAAAAATAAATTTGCGCAACTCAAAAGTTGCGTATATATTTGCAACCTGCGGGTTGCGCAATTAATAAATCAAGAATGAAACAAGATATATTCCAGGCCATATCAGACCCAACACGCAGGGCCATTTTAACATTGATCGCTATCCAGGCATTGACACCAAATGTAATGGCCGAAAAGTTTGACATGACCCGTCAGGCGGTATCGAAGCACATTAAGGTATTACACGAATGCGGATTGATTAAACCCGAGCAGAGTGGCCGGGAGATTTATTATCACTTTAACGCGCAAAAAATGCAGGAATTGGATCATTGGTTAGCCCAATTCAGGCAAAACTGGGAAACTCAGTTTAATCAATTAGATCATTTATTATCAACAATTAAAACGGAGAAATAATGAACAACGACTTGCTATTTGATTTTACCGTTGATAAGGCGGCGAAAATGGTTTATATAACCAGGGAATTTAATGCCCGACAGTCATTGGTATGGGATGCTTTTACCAAAGCCGAATTACTGGACCAATGGGGAGCTCCTGCGCCAATGCGCGCCAAAACCAAGTATATGAATTTTGAAGAGGGAGGGCGGCGGTTTTACGCCATGATAAGCCAGGAAGGACAGGAACGCTGGGCGGTACAGGAATTTACTTCCATTACCCCGATATCCAATTTTAAGATGTACAACGCATTTGCGGATAAAGACGAAAATCGTGAACTGCCGGGTTCTGAATGGGATTACAATTTCAGCGAAAAAAATGGTATAACAAGGGTGGATATTTCTATATTTAATGAATCTTACGAACGATTGGAGAATATATTAGGGGGCTTCAAAATAGGCTTCACCATGAGTCTGAAAAACCTGGAAGAACTGCTGGCCTCCTTATCGTAGAAAACCTAAAAAGAAAATTTACAATCACTTTTAAAAAATAGAAATTATGAGGGCAATTAATTCCTGGATCAACTTTAACGGAAATGCCGAAGAAGCATTTACTTTTTACAAATCAGTTTTTGGCGGAGAGTTTGCTAAGATCATTCGTTTTAAAGATTTGGCGAGCGCTGAATTTCAGGTAGCAGAAAACGAAGCTAATAAAATAATGACCATTTCGTTGCCTGTAGGAAAACACAATGTGTTAATGGCTAATGATGTTCCCGAATTTATGGGACGGGTAAACGAAAGAGAAAACAGGTCTAAAATAGTAGTTAGCGCCGACAGCAGGGAAGAAGCAGACCGGATATTTACCGGATTATCGGCTGGCGGGGATGTGGAAGGGCCCATTGGCGACAGTCCTTGGGGTACCTATGCCGGAATGTTCAGGGACAAATATGGTATTGAATGGATTGTGGAATTTGACCCCAATTTATAACGGTTAAATTTAACCCCAAAAACTCGGCCTTCTAACAGGGTGCAAGTCCTATACCTTGAGGTTTAGCAAAGCATTTGAGTGTAAATATTGAGTGGATATAACATATGATTAAAAATATTTATATATAAATTCGGTGAAATTTGATTCGAATTTCTATTATAGTACTCAAGTCCTCCATAAATTAGTTCAAAACCTGTCCTTCTCTGTAGGCACAAAATGATTAAGCCGTGCTAGCAGTTGCAGAACCACCGTCGGAAGAATTGGCAGATAATCCGGTTCCGGCAATAGATGTAATTACCTGGGCATGGCAGAAAACGCTTGCTAATAACAAGCCGATAAGGATAAAGAGGTAACTGGTTTTAAACATTGTATCAGGATTTACGAGTTAATAGAACTGCAGCGATGAAATATATTAAAGACCTAGCAAATGCGAAGAATCTTGGGTCGAAAAATAAATAAATATGATATTAATATGTTTAGGTAGATTCCGATTTAAATATGCCCATAGCCTGATGATATGACTCAACAAAAAACTACCCGCAATTAAAGGGACAGAAATGGCAATAGAATAAACACCTCAGAAACTATTCACAGCATCTTTGAACATTGGCTGATTCTGGTCCTTGGCGGAGATAATGGCATCATTAACGTTTATTTTCCAGTCCACACCTATTTCCGGATCAGCATAGAAGATACCACCTTCTGCTTGTTTATTGTAAAAGTTATCGCATTTATAGAAGACTTCAGATGTATCAGTGAGCACAGCATAGCCATGGGCAAAGCCATGAGGAATGAGCAACTGTCGTTTATTATCGGCCGAGAGCTCAATACCGAACCACTGTTTGTAAGTAGGGCTGTTTTTGCGGATATCTACGGCCACATCCCAGATAGCGCCTTCAAGCACCCGTATCAGTTTAGCCTGCGGGGTGGGGGCGTTCTGGTAATGCAATCCACGCAATACATTCTTTACCGACCGGGCCTGGTTGTCCTGAACAAAAGGAGTGTTGTAGCCAGAAGCAGAAGCAAGCGCCTGCATATTATAGCTTTCGAAAAAGTAGCCACGGTCGTCGGCATGTACCTTGGGTTCAAGTATAAGCAACCCTTCAAGGGGAGTAGTAAGTACATTCATAAAATAACAGTTCAGGAAATTATTTCCAGGAGGTTAGTTGTGATGTAAGATAATTCTTCTTCAGTCAGTTCGGTATGTATGGGCAAAGAAATTACGCAATCCTGCAGCATGTCAGTTACAGGCAGGTGCAGGCTGGCAGTGCCATATTCTTTCAGCATGTTCTGTTTGTGACAGGGCACCGGGTAGTAAATCATACTTGGTATATTGCGTTCGGCCAGTTTCAGCTGCAGTGCATCGCGGTCCACTCCTTTCATTTGCAGGGTATACTGATGGAAAACGTGGTGAGTATATGGCGCACGGTAAGGGACAACTATTTTAGGATTGTTTTTAAAAGCATTGTCGTAATAGTCGGCGGCGGCGCGGCGCGCATCGCAATACGCATCAAGGTGGCGGAGCTTAATGCGAAGTATGGCAGCCTGAATGCTGTCCAGGCGGCTGTTGCAGCCCACCATTTCGTGATAATATCTTTTATTCTGGCCATGGTTGGCAACCATTCTCAGGGTAGTAGCCAGTTCATCGTCATTAGTGAATATCGCACCACCATCGCCATAACCGCCGAGGTTTTTGGAAGGGAAGAAGGAGGTACAACCAATGATGCCCATTGAGCCTGTTCTCTTCACTGTGCCATCGGAGAAAGTGTAGGCGCTTCCTATAGCCTGTGCATTATCTTCTATAAGTGGTATGTTGTGCTCATTTGCCAATGCCATCAGCGGCTCCATGTTCACAGCCTGCCCATAAAGATGAACCGGTATAATAGCCTTTGTTTTTGGGGTGATAGCTTTACGTACACTATCAATATTCATAGTGAAAGTATCAGCATCCACATCTGCAAAAACCGGTGTGAGCCGGAGCAGGGCCACCACCTCTACAGTGGCTATGTATGTATAAGATGCGGTAATTACTTCATCACCGGGTTTGAGGCCAAGGGCCATAAGTGATATTTGCAGGGCATCTGTGCCATTGGCGCAAGGGATAACATGCTTTACACCCAGGTAGGTAGCCAGTTCAGTAGCAAAATGATTTACTTCCGGACCGTTGATAAAAGCGGTGCTTTCAATTACATTTAATACTGCGGTATCTATTTCTGATTTTATCTTATGATATTGACGTTTCAGGTCAACCATCTGGAGTTGCTGCATGAGGCCTTTTTTGGGTTGCAAAGGTAGGGGTTTTTGTTTTATGGAATTTGCGGGTTTTGCAAATAGAATTTGGGATTTTAAGTGTGGGTAGTTGATCTATTCTTTTATAAGTAACATACTTTTTAAGTCACCCGAAGTATTATAATCAGGTAGTATTGTATAATTTACATTGCGCTTTGTCTTTACCTCTTTTATAGTAAGAATATATTTCCCATTTTTTATATTTCGTATTTTCCATTTTTCATAATAGCAAATTGAAACATCATTTATTCCGGGACGCAAATCATTTTTTTAGCAACGGCAAAATATATTATGTCTTCGATAATCTATAAAAACAGTAAAAACACTACCATATTGCTTTGGCGCTTCTTTGAAATTATAAAGGCGAAAAGAATCAATATCAATGCCTATTTTAATTTTGTTAAAAAATGCATACCAATATTTTTGTTTCTTTATTTCTTTGTTGATATAGGTGGTTTGACAAAATACAAATGAAAAATACAGCGAAAATGGCAATGTTAAAATTAATTTCTTCAATTGGAATTTTTTAGGATGAATGTACATTATGTATCTCAATGAAAATATAATTAATTTAAATTTCTGCGAACTCACTGTCTATAGAAAGTTACTTAATAATTCGGACAACCAATAAATATTTTACGATAAATGGGTATTTCAAAGGTATAAAATTATTGTTTTGTTTTACCTAAAAAACTTTACTATTTTTGGTAAAAATTTCGGGTGATTCTTAAGTTTAACAATGTATATCTTGAAAATCTGGCCAAAGATTTGAAAATACCTGGCAAACCCAAATACGATATTGAAGTTGTCAATAAATATAAGCGGACATTGAAAATTATTCAGGCAATGCCGCACACCAATGGTCTGCGAAATTTAAAAAGCTTGCATTTTGAGGCGTTGAAGGGTGAACTAAAAGGTTTGTATTCCGTAAAAGTTGATTATCGATATCGCCTGATATTCACTATCGAAAAAGATCTGATAACGGTGACAGAAATAATAGTTGTAGAAGATTTGAATAATCATTATCAATAGTATAACTTATGAGACAGGCTAAAATTTTGAGCAAAACCGGCGAAGAATTCGATATAAATGTTTCCCTTCATCCGGGCGAAGTATTAACTGAAGAATTGGCAACAAGAGGAGAAACAAAATCTGCATTTGCGATCAGAATAGGTTTGTATCCCTCACATTTCAGTGATCTACTGAAGGGTAAGAGAGATATGTCGGCTGCCATTGCTGTAAAGCTGGAAAAAGAACTGGATATTCCTGCTGAATTCTGGCTTGGTTTGCAAATGGATTATGATCTTAGCAAGGAGAGGGAAAAATTAAATTGAGATCGGAGTCTCATTGTTGATCAAAAATTATACATCACACCAGTTTCATAGCGCTTGAGTACAGAATCTCCCAGTATCAGTAAATTAACTTTGATAATTATTTCACTCCTATCCCGTCTTTATCAAGATCCAGAGTTTTGGCTTTATTCAGATCTATTTTAATCGTTGAATAGGTAACTTTTGATCCTTTGTTGTTCAAAAAAACCACATTACCAAAGGCCAGCAAAAAATAATTTTCGTAGTCGATGACCGCACTGTCGCTCCTTATTTTTGTAGCTGTTCCATCAATCGCCATAACTGCATTTCCGGTAATAACGGAAATCTCAATTCCCTTCTTTACTCGTTTATCATAATGGATAACATTTATTACTTTATCTTTTTCTGGTTTCCCTAGTGTCCTGCCAATCTAAAATTGTCGGATAGATTCTTTTTAGCTTGACCCTTGCCTTGTCATTTGTAAATTGCCAGTTGATTGTTGCTTCTTTATTATTACGATCATCCTGCCATGCGTTGACTTCATGTTTTATTGTATCCATGTCTCCTATTCTTCTACTTAAACATTGCTTTATTAGCACGTTTAGCTCAATTTTATCTTAAACTGGGGGATTGAGCTACCATCCGGAGTTGCTGCATGAGGCCTTTTTTGGGTCGCGTGGCATGAAGATAATTTGCAAAAGTGACAATTAGGGAACTGGGGGTTAGGTTGGATTTTATTTAGTATGATTTTTGCCCTTTAGCATAGGTACGAACATAAAATTGCCCATTTCTTCTTCTTTTATTTTACCTTCTTTATCCTTGGTTATACGCAGCATTTTTTGCAGGCCGTCTTCGCCTACGGGAGCTATCATTATACCGCCGGATTTGAGCTGGGCAACTAATTTTGGCGGCACAAAGGGCGCGCCACAGGTTATGATTATTTTATCGAAAGGGGCAAAGGAGGGGAGCCCCTCGAAGCCATCACCATAGAAGCGCTTGATGTTTGGGTATTTTTTTATTAGCTGAAACTGGCCCACATGATCATACAGTGCCCGCTGCCGCTCAATAGTATATAGGGTAATGCCCAACTCTGCAAGCACTATAGCCTGGTATGCGCTGCCGGTACCTATTTCGAGTACTTTATCGAATTTTTTTATTTCAAGTAGCTGGGTCTGAAAAGCAACTGTGTATGGCTGTGAGATGGTCTGTCCGGCGGTAATAGGGAAAGCCCTGTCTTCGTATGACTGGCGCTCAAAAGCCGGATCGAGGAAAAAATGCCTGGGTACCCGCTCTATAGCGGCCAGCACGTTTTCATCTTTTATGCTTTTATCGCGCAGTATCTGCACCAGTTGTTTTCTCATTCCCCGGTGCATATAATTGTCTTCTCTTGGCAGGCTGTGGAGCATAGTGCAAATGTAATTGAGTAAGGCTAGAGATAAAAGTGGTAAATAAGGGAATAATGAGGTATTATACATAGCGGCAGGGAAATGTAGTACTATGTATGGTCTCGATAAAGTCGAAGATTCGCAAAGGTTTCGATTTTAAAAGCAGATTATATAGCAAGTCAGCTAAACCATTAAAACAAATAGAGTAAAACGTTTTAAGCTGCAGTTTAGTTACTTATAGCGGGTATATTGATATATTCAGGCTACAATGCAAAATTGTATTGGTCTATAAATACTACTTCCAACTGTTTAGGCACTGATTGAAATCATAAAATTACTTGTTATCAGTGTTTAATTTTACTAGGAAATTCAGATCAAACCACTCAATATTATTTTATGCATACAGACAGAAACATTGCTGAACCCAATTATAATTCAATTGAACCGGAAATGGAACTTCCAGATGATCACAACAATAAGGAGCAGATAGCTGATGCGGAAACCAAACACGATCATCATACATCAGCCATATATGCAGCCAGCCATTTGCACAGCGCTGTAAATCATGTGAAACCACATCATAATAACCGTCTGGATTTTTAGAAATCCGTTATTACAAAATAGGATGGCGCTTGAATTCTTTTTCCCGGTCGAAGAGATAACGATAAGTACTTAATATGCGCGTTCGGCGGCTGCCGGTACTTTCGGCAATACTGATCATTTTTGGGTTAAAATCACCAATCCACTGCATTTCGTAATCTTCATATTTGAGCCGGGACTGGATCACTGCTGCACCTTCAATCATCATGAATGAATCAACACCCTTACCCTGAAATTCGGGTACTACGCCAAATACCAATCCAAAAAAACGGCTGCATTTGCCAAATTGCTTTAGCCAGAGGAATTTCAGTTTTTCCCATACACCGAATTTACCATTCATATGTTTGAAATACTGGTTCAGGTCGGGCAGGTTGATCCAGAAGGCAATGGGTTCATCTTTGTAATAGACGTACCAGATAATATGTTCATCCATGACGGGCTTCATGGTTTTAAACATTTTCAGTACTTGCTTTTCTTCCAGTGATTTTCCGCCACCATGTCCGGCCCAGGCTTTATTGTAAATGATGGCAAAGTCTTTTGCAAACTGCTCCCATTTACTTTTGTCGATCATTACTGCTTTGTAGTCCGGATTGGCGGCCACCCTTGCGTGGCGTTGGTAAAAACGCTCATCGAGCTTTTCATCAACTTTCATTCCGAAACATATCTGCTCAAAATAGGTTTTAAAACCGTAGGTTTCAAACAACTGCTGGTAAAAGGGTGGGTTGTAGTTCATGCCATACATGGGTGGGTGGAAGCCTTTTATAAGTAATCCCCACCACTTATCGCGCTCACCAAAGTTGATGGGGCCATCCATGGCTTCCATACCTTTTTCTTTAAGCCAGGTGCGGCAACGGTCAAAAATAAAATTTGCAGCGGTCTGATCATTGATACATTCGAAAAAGCCAATGCCACCGGTGGGTTGAGACTGCTTGTATTGCTTATTTACAAATGCAGCTACCCGGCCTATATTCCGGTTGTTGTCGTCCTTCAGTATCCAGCGGATACACTCACCACCGCGTTTGTAGAACTTATTTTTTTCTTTATCGAATACCTCATTGATATCTTTATCCAGCGGGCGTATCCAGTTAGGGTCACCTTTGTATAATGATGCAGCGACCTCAATAAATTCTTTATTGTCAGCAGTGGTTATTACTTCATGCAGTTGCATAGTGTAAAGATAAGTTGAAGGGGTGAAAGTTGGGTATTTGAGATTTAAGTGCTTTATATTGCATTGAAAAAATAAAAAATCATTAATATTAGTTATTATCTGCTCTTATCTGGTAATGGAAAATGCCATCCTTCAGGATTTATGTCAACTTCTTTCCTTTTCCCATCGTAGTATTTCAATATTTGTTTTCTCTATTGATTATCTGGCAGAATTACATTAATATTCTGTTATTGCGCGAAAAAACAAGAGATATATACAAATAGATGTTGATTTTATTTTTACATCAAAAGACTAGATCATTAGCCAACAAATGCAGTGATAGGGTATGAAATAATAACGTTCATTATCTGTGGGTGATAAAATGCATCTGGTCTTCTAAAAAAAAGAGTAATTAATACCAGGAAAAATAGTGGTAATATGTCTTTTGCTTAATAAAATTAAAGTTTTGAGATTTGCATATTGGTAATCCAGAAAGGATAAATGATTCCTATACTTCATAATTAATGTCAAATTCTGTAGTCTTCAAACTTAAATTCGGGTTGTAGAAAGGATCATTATCAATAAAGTGTTGCCACCTTGATTGAAAAATACCAATATCCCTCTGATGGTTAGCGAATGATTCCTTACTTTGGAATGGGTGACCACGAGTAGCGGATTCATGATGGTATAAGACTACATCAGGCACATACACATTGAAGTAGCCATGTGTCAGCAGTTTAAGACAAAAGTCAACATCATTATATTCAATCTCCAGGTCTTCGCTCATTCCGCCTACCTCATCAAAAATACTTTTTCTGCACATAAGACATGCAGCTGTAACTGCCGAGTAATTATTCAATGATTTCAGGTAATTAAAATAGCCAAGGTCATTTTTATATTTATGAACGAAACAATGTCCGGCTGCATCACCCAATCCAATTATTGTACCTGCATGTTGTATAGTATCATTCGGGTAAAGCAGCTTTACGCCTACAGCACCGGTGTGAGGATGCTGTGCAAAAGAAACCATCTCGCTCATCCAGTCTTTATGTATTACCTCAATGTCATTGTTCAGCATAAGAACGTAATCACCTGTACATGAAGCCGCGCCGAGATTGATTAGTTTGGCAAAATTGAAGGGAAAGAAAGCATCAATACATTTAAAATTGTTATGTTTTGAAGTGTAATAATGCATTAATTCAAAGAATTCTTTGGATGTGCTATTATTGTTTAGTACAATAATTTCGTAATCTGGATAATCAGTTAATTTATATACAGAATCAATTGCAGCTTTTAGCATAACAGTCATATCCTTTGTAGGAATAATTATACTCACTCTTTTAAAATCTTTAATTACATATTTAATCCTATATCCTCCGAGGAAATCAGGAATGTATTCAATATTAGCCGGTGTATTTCGTCTAATCATTGCTTCCTGTAGCGCTTTTCGGGCTGCAATGTAAGCGTAAGGTTTAGCCTCACTTCCTTCCATCGAAACAGATTCGTTATGGATTCGCCAATGATATAATATTTTAGGGATGTGGCCAATAGCTTCAGTTAACTCAGTAGCTCTTAATAATAAGTCATGATCCTGACTGCCCTCAAAACCTTCGCGGAAACCATTCAGCCGGTTTACGAGTTGTTTTTTCATAACAACGACATGACCGATGTAATTTCTGGATAATAAATTATCAGGCGCCCAATCTGGCTTAAAATAAGGAAAAGAATAAACACCCAGATCATCTATCTTATCCTCATCGGTATATATAATCTGATTTTCCGGATGCGCATTAATATGCTTTACAACTTCAAACAGGCAATTTGCACTGATCAGGTCATCGTGGTCCATAAACAGGATATAGTCTCCTGTTGCAATTTCAAGAGCGGAATTGGAACAAGCTGAAATATGCCCGTTTTCGGTGCGCAACACTACCTTTATGCGTTTGTCTTTTGCTGCATAAGCTGATAGTATTTCTTTTATTTCCGGGTTGGGCGAACAATCGTCGGCGAGGCACAGTTCCCAATTGGTATAAAGCTGGCTGATAACACTATCAATGGCCAGGCGCAAAAAACGGGGTGGGGGATTATATACCGGAACTACAATACTGATTTTAGGGAGTGAAGTAAGTAAATTGATCGTATTATTATAATCCTGCTGAAGTACAGTTGGATTCAGCTTCCCTTTTATCCATATGTTGTAAGCGTCTTCAGGAGTGGGTTCGGGTTTACCAAATTTTTGCTTCAGTTTTTTCTTCAATAATTGTGCACCAGGCTTGGTCAGTAAAAGGAAGGCGAAAAATTTAATGAAGGTTTTTAAGCCACTTTTTCCATTATTTTTTATTTTAGAAAGATTACTCCTCATTTCAATTTCGATGTATTTAACCGGTGAAATTAGTCATTTCAGAATAAATGCCTGTATTTATCACCTATTTCTTTTGCAGTGTCAGAATGAATAATATGTCCATTATCCATAAGCAGGGCTGTATCGCAGATTTTTGCCACATCATCGGGGAAATGCGACACGAATAAAATCGTCTTGCCCTGTTTTTTAATATTGTATATTTTCTCCATGCATTTTGCCTGGAAACCCTGATCACCAACTGCAAGCACTTCATCTATAATATGAATATCGGCTTCGCGGGCAATAGATATAGAAAATGCCAGGCGGGCAAGCATACCCGATGAATAGCGTTTTGCCGGCATTTTTAAAACTTCTTCACTCAGCTCCGAAAACTCAATTATTTCCTGCAGCGCATTGCTGTTCTTTTTTGATGTGCCATAGAGCGAGAGCAACAGCGAAATATTTTCATATCCCGATAATTCCAGTTCCAGCCCAGCGCCTATTGCGAGAATAGGGGCAAAAGTGCCATTAATCTCTATACGTCCTGTTTGAGGTTTTATAAGGCCTGCTATAGTGCGGAGCAAAGTGCTTTTGCCCGAGCCATTTCGGCCCAGAATACCCATGCTTTCTCCCTCTTGCACAGCAAAAGTTATATCGTGCAGAATTGTTTTATTACTGAATGGTTTTTTTCTTTTGGTAATCAGGTCTTTAATGGAATTAATGCCCATATTATTCTGCCAGAAGCTTACAGACACATTTTCAAATTCTATTATGTTGCCTTGTTTCATTAGCTTCGTCAGATGGTTGAGATAAATTGATTTTTGAGCTTACTGAAAATGAATGCCCCGATGGATAAAGTAACTAAGGCAATAATGGCACAATGCATCCATAATGCTAATGATGGACCAACACTGTCGTGAAATATACTACGGCCCAGCTTAATAAAATAATAAATAGGATTGCATTTAATTATTATTTTGTAATGTGGAGGAATCATACTTTCAGGATAAGCGATAGGGGTTAGATAAAAAAGGGCAGGTTGTATGGTAGCCCAAAGGATACCTACATCTCGGAAGAACACATTTAAGGAAGAAAGTGCGAGAATAACTCCAAAACAAAATATACCAAACAGTAGGGTACAGGGTATGATGAGCAGCATATTGAGGCTGTAGGATATGCCAAACCAATACATTATAATAAGAAAAACAATCAGGGTAAGTACAAAGTTGAATAACTCACCGATTATTTCGGATAAGGGAAACTGTATAGCCGGAATATTAAGTGATTTTATTAATCCCGCTGAACCTATAATGCTGCCAATAGACTGGTTTGTGACATTGGAAAAGAAAAACCAGAAAATAAGGCCTGATGTAGCATAAAGAATATAGTTATTTATAGATGGAAACTGAGCGCTGAAAATAACTATGAATATTAGCAGAAAGAGCAAAGGTTTGAAGAAGCCCCAAAAAAATCCAATTAAAGAGTTTTTGTATCTTAAGATAATGTTTCGCTTGCTTAATGCATATATACGGGTGATATTTTGCACGTTGTGGATTTTGTTGATACTTTGCAGTTTAGAGTAAAAATAAAGCAACAGGTTTAAATGGGTATATTTATAAATGCACGGTTTCTTACGCAGCCTGTTTCCGGGGTGCAAAGGTATGGAATAGAATGCAGCAGACAAATTAAAAAGTTGCATAATGATATCACATTCATTTCGCCGGGAAATATACTCCATAAAGACATAGCTAATGAACTTAATGTCAAAGTAATCGGGCGGAATACCGGTCATCTATGGGAACAAAAGGATTTACCACTGTTTATGAAAAATCAGCAAGGGGCACCTTTACTTAATCTTGCCAATACAGCCCCCCTGTTTTACAGGAATAATTTCATTACTATACATGATCTGGCTTTCTTTCACCATCCCGAATGGAACTCGAAAAAATTCTCTGCCTGGTACAATTTTCTGATACCCAGGCTTGCAAATCGAAGCCGACATATTTTTACTGTCAGCCACACCATTAAAAATGAAATTGAAGCATGCTATAAAATTTCGCCGGAGAAAATATCTGTAACCTACAACGGCATTTCTCAAAAGATGGTTGATTACCACCATGCTGTTATGCGGCCTAAGGAAAAAATCATTTTTTCGGTAGGTACATTTAGCCAGCGGAAAAACCATCATAACCTGATTGCTGCTTTTATTGAGAGTGGCTTGGCTAAAACTTATCAACTGGTTATTACAGGCGATAAAAACAAGGTATTCAGTGAGGCAAATCTTGATGAAGAGCTACTTAAAAACAGTAATATTAAAATGTATGCTGCCCTGTCGGAAGATGATCTGATCAGTATGTATCAGAAAGCGGAACTCGTAGTTTCTAATTCTTTGTATGAAGGTTTTGGAATACCATTACTTGAGGGATTATATAATGGCTGCAAAATAGTTTGTTCAGATATACCAGTCTACAGAGAGCTGTATGATGGGCAAGCCAGCTTTTGCGACCCGCTAAATATTAATAGTATCGTTTCTGCACTGAATGATTCGCTAAAATTGCAAGGTTCAAAAACACATTCCGCTGAATTACTCTTTAGTAAATATAGTTACAAGCAATCAGCACAATTAATTCTTGAGCAGATTTTGCCTGGGACTTCATAAAAAAAGGTTGCTTCTGCAACCTTTTTTTATGAAGTTTAATTAATGCCTGCAGACTATTTCGCGGCTGCAAGTTCTTTGACTTTCGCAAATACTTCAGCTTCTCCACCCACCTCATATCCTGTATGAGAAAATGCTACTTTACCGTTTTTATCGATGATAAGCAGAAACGGTACATTCTGAAAACTAAGGGATCTTTTAAGGTCCGAATTGGCATCCATATAGTAGGGGAAAGACCAACCTTGCGAAATAGCATAGGTACGTACCATACCTTCTGCCCTTGCCTCATCTATGGAAATAGTTACATAATTAAAATCAGCTTCCTTTTTCCATTCGGCTAACTTTGCCGATATGTTTTTGATTTCTTTTTTACAGGGTATACACCAGGTTGCCCAGAAACTGATAACAGTAACTTTGCCTTTCTCAATCGTTTCATTAAAAGGCAATTTCTTTCCTGAATTTACATCTTTTATCTCAGTGGTAGGCAGTTCCTGAGCCATGATTGAAAGTGAGAAGCATAAACAGGCAATAGTTGTGAATAATTTTTTCATGTTTTTTTTTGTTTTAAAATAAATAAGCGAAATCTTTGCCAAATATAAAATTAGCGACTAATTTCGGAAAAACTTCAACAATATCAGCAACTAAATGAAAAAAACGGCATTTTTATTTTTATTGGTCCTTTTATCTGCCCGGCTAGCGGCCCAGGGAACATTTTCAGGAGATCTGATGATGAACATGAATTTCTTTGAGAGAGACACAGCTATCAGGGCTTCTGGTAATCCGCTTTACAATAGTGCACTTAGTGGCAGCGAAGGCTGGCTGGGACTAAGATATAATATCAAAGGATTTACCTTTACTTTAAGAGCTGATGCGTTTAATAACTCAAACCTTAAAGCACCAGCCTCACCGAGCACTGATTTCGGGATAGGGGCATGGAGTATAAGTAAAGAAATGAAGGACCTGTCTATAACAGTGGGTACCATTTATGATCAGGTAGGTAGTGGTATCCTTTTCAGGGCTTATGAAGACAGAGGGTTATTAGTAGATAATGGACTGGTGGGGCTTGAACTTAAATACAAGCTGACCAATAATATTACTCTGAAAGGCTTTACAGGGCAGCAGAGAAATAACAGCCAGATAGGAACTAATCTGGCTTTACATACACCTCCGTATGGTCCTGTAATTAAAGGATTTAATGCTGAAGGTGATTTTACATCGGGCAAAGTGCATATAATACCAGGTGTTGGATTTCTGAACAGAACACTTGACCAGACTTCTTATAATGGAGTGGTGGCAACTGTAAAGTCAGAGTATGCAACAACAGATACTCAGGGGCGGTTTACGCCTGTTTACAACATGTATGCCGGGTGTGTTTACAATACTCTTACCTATAAAAATTTCTCCTGGTATGTAGAGGGCGATTATAAATCGCACGAAGCGATAGTGGATCTCAACAATTTGCTGATTGATAAACCGGGAGATGTGGAGTATACATCCATAAATTTCGGAAAAAAAGGTATAGCATTAGGGCTTACCGGCAAGCGTACAGATAACTTTGTTATGCGAACATCACCGAATGAAACCGGCCCTACTGATGGTAAACTCAATTGGCAGCCTATTATAGCCACGTTAAGGCCTGAGCGGCTATTGTCGCGTTATACTCCGCCATCTGAAGATGTAAGTGAGCTGGCCGGAACAGCCAATCTGCTTATTACCCCTAATGATGTTTCCAACATTGGATTAACGTATACTCATATCAATACCCTTGATAATCAGGACCTGTACCGGGAAATGTATGCTGAAGGTAATTATCAGGGCATAAAGAACTGGATCTTTCAAATAGGAGCACAGTACCTGGAATATAATATATCTATTTATCAAAACAGGGCTAATCTGGGTGCGCCTATAATTTATGCAGTTACTCCATTTGCCGAACTTACTTACAGGATTACTGAGAAAAATTCACTGCGGGCAGAACTCCAGTATATGGATACCAAGCAGGATTATGGCTCCTGGGCATTTGCTCTTCTGGAATATGATATGGCCCCACATTGGTCCATTTCAGCATCAGATATGTATAACATAGTTGTCAATAAAAACGGAGATAATCCCTATCCTGCTGATGTAAATAAAAAACCGAATAATTATTATAATTTATATGTGGCGTATAGTAAAGGCCCTAACAGGTTCTCCCTGGCCTATGTAAAGCAAGTAGATGGCTATAACTGCAGTGGGGGAGTATGCCGTTATGAACCGGCATTCAGTGGTGTAAAAGCTACAGTTACTTCTAGTTTTTAGTACCGGAAAATAGTTCCTCTTTATTTTTTTTATAATGCCTGAATGCAATAATTAATTATTGTTTCAGGCATTTTTATTTGACTTCTACTTACAATAAGGCAACATACTTATATATTATTAATTCCCGGAACTTTTATTGATCAGACTTTTATCTTCTGCTATTCAATTCCTGGTAAAGCTACAATTATTTGTTATGCCATTATATTGGCCATAAGGGTATGCGAGAGCAAAAAAAATTACAAATAAAGCATTCTAATTACCTGAAAGTGATAATCCATAGTAGGTAGTAAGTTTTCAGGTAAAAGTACCCTAATTGATTACAAAATTAAAATTGTTGGTCTGGTTTTAAATCTGGTTAAATTTAAAAAATAAAAATAAAAGTACTGTAATTGACTTTAATATAGCTATGTATAAAAAAAATTATTTAAAACATTAAAATAAATAATAATGTTATAAATTAATTTAGCATAATAGTGGACGAAGTTCTTAATACTCCTTTTCAGAAATTACTGATATCTGAAAACAATTTTCAATAACACAAAGACAGAAATAGGGATATGCGTAATTGCCTATTAAATACAGCGGCGAAATTAAGTTTTGAACCAGATAAAACCCACATTAGGTGATTGATTTTCGCTTCTATCCACACAAATATAGCCAATAGGGTAATTTATTCTGGAATCCTTTAGTTACAAATAATTTATGAACTCAAATTGAGATAAAAAATTATTAAAGCAATGTATATTTTTGTTCATAGCGAAATATAGGCCGTTCATTACAAAATACGGGGGCTTCCTATCATTTGCACTATATAGATCAGGAACCATTCTATTTTTGGTCTCAAATATAGTCTGATATGAGTAAAATATTACATCAATATTCTCCCGCCTCTGAAACGGTTACTTCAATTAGCAATAATTCAACTACGTATATGGAAAATTATCTCAACTCAATGACATTGGCTTCGAAATTGGTGAAAAATGCTAAATATGCATTTGCATTTTTAGGTCTGTTTACCGTTTTGCTGTTAGGATCACCTGCAATAGCTCAGATTACCGGGTCATTGTCGGTTTGTCAGGGTTCAACAACTACCCTTAACGACGTAAATACCGGAGGCGTATGGAGCAGCAGCAATACAGCAGTTGCTACGGTTGGTTCAACCGGTATTGTAACTGGTGTGACAGGTGGAACAGCTGTTATTTCTTATACTGTGGGTACCGGAACGCCTGATGTGGCTACCGTGAATGTAACCGCTTTTACTGGTACAATATACGGAAGTTCAACTGTTTGTATCGGCAATACTGTTACTTTGACAACTAACGGAGCCTCTGGTGGTTTCTGGAGTTCCAGTAATTCTATTGCAACTGTAAGCTCCTCAGGGGTAGTAACAGGTAATGGAAAAGGGGCGAATGTTATTTCTTATACAGTTTCCAACTCATGCGGAACTGGCTCCGCTACT
>CAILLK010000093.1 GCA_903835005.1 uncultured Bacteroidota bacterium
AAAGATGGTCGGCAACTGGGGCTCAAAACATGCTTAACCTGCGAGTAACAAGCATGAATGGGAGATGGGATAAAATTATCGCATTAACAAAATGCAGTTTTAATCAGGCTGCTTAAGGAGCGAAGATTTGAAATGCACCCAATTACCTGTTCAACTTATCAACTTACTTCGTATTTTGCACGTTCAAAAAAATCAACTCATGAAGCGTCTACTAATTTTGTCTTGTTTTATTATTACCTCCCTCTGTTCAAATGCTCAGTCGCAGTTAAAATTGCCAGCCCTCAGCACTAATGCAAAGCTGAGCCAGGATTTTTCGGTATCCAATATTGAGATAAGCTACAGCAGGCCCTCTATGCGTGGCCGTAAAATATTCGGCCTGGGCGATTTCGTAATACCTTTTGGTAAGGTTTGGCGCACGGGCGCTAATGCACCTACAAAAATAAAAATAGGCGAAGAACTGGAGATAGGTGGTACTAAAGTGAAAGCCGGCGAATATGCTCTGTATACCATACCTGGCAAGGATAAATGGGAAATAATACTGAATACCGGAACTACCAACTGGGGCGCTGATGGCTATACAAAGGATAATGATGTGGCCCGTTTTACTATAAAACCAACAATGCTGGATGAAAATGTTCAGTCTTTTACCATCAATATTTCAGATATTACCTTCAATACCTGCAAAATAGAACTGGAATGGGAGCGCACTAAAATTACCATACCAGTAGTAGCACACAATGAAGAAACAGTTGATCTGAATATAGATAAGGCAATCAATCATCCTCAGCCCCTGCCTTATTTCCAGGCGGCCAATTATTACTTTGAAAGCGATAAGAAACTGGATGTGGCCAAGGCATATATAGATAAGGCTGTAGACCAGGATCCGAAAGCATTTTATGCATGGCTGCTGAAAGCCAAAATAGAAAAGAAACTGGGCAATGATGAAGCTGCAATTGTTGCCGCCAAAAAATCGATGGAAATGGCTAAGGGCAATGCCAATGAGGCTGAATACATCAGGAACAACAACAGAATTATTGACGAGATTAAAAAGAGGCACCACAAACAAACTATAGAGTAGTACCTCTAAAAGATACCTGCACAATCCGGCATTCCTTTCATTGAGGATGCCGGATTTTTATTTCGGGTTATTCCTGTATCACAAATATCCATCGGGGTGAACTGATTATTCCGCAACTTTTAATTGGTAAGTAATTACTTTTGATAGCCGGAAGCAATAGCCGGTACTGTATTATAATGAGAAAAATTTTATTATCGCTTTTGGTTTTTTGCGGGTCGGTAGCTGCTTTCGGGCAACAGGTGCGCCCTGCAACTTCGGGGAAGATTTATGAGGAAATTGCACAATTGCAGCACCTGGTTAATGTGCTTTATGTGGCAGCCCATCCGGATGATGAGAATACCCGGTTGCTGGCATGGCTGGTAAATGACCGGCATGTGCATACCGCCTATTTTTCGCTGACGCGGGGCGATGGCGGACAGAATATCCTGGGTAGTGAGCAAGGCGATGCGCTGGGACTGATACGGACTCATGAGCTGATGGAAGCCCGGAAGATAGATGGCGCAGAGCAGTATTTTTCGAGAGCAATTGATTTTGGTTTTTCGAAAACTTACCAGGAAACGTTTAAGCACTGGCCGCAGGATCAGCTGGTGAGGGACGCGGTATGGGTGATGCGCAAATTCAGGCCTGATGTGGTAATCTGCCGGTTTCCGCCAAATACCATGGCGGGGCATGGCCAGCATGCGGCATCGGCTATTGTAGCAGCAATGGCTTTTAAAAAGGCAGGAGATAAGGCACAATATGCTGATCAGTTAAAGACGTATGCTGTATGTCAGCCTAAGCGGTTATTGCTCAATACCTACCGGTTTGGTGACCGGAATACCACATCGGAAGACCAGTTTAAAGTATGGGTGGGTGAATACCTGCCCACCCTGGGTATGGGCAGCGGAGAGCTGTCGGGACTGAGCCGGAGTGTGCATAAAAGCCAGGGCGCAGGTACACCCAATGTGCCGGGAGTGCAGAAAGAATATTTCAAACTTGTGGATGGCGATACTTTAATTAATTCACTGTTTGATGGTATTGATACTACCTGGGGCAGGGTAGGGCGCAGGGATATAGGTGATGACCTGAAACAGATAGAACAGCATTTTGATTTCATGCACCCGGATCTTAGTCTGCCTGCATTGCTTGCGGTAAGGCATAAAATAAAAGAAGTAAAAGATGAATACTGGCGTAAGGAAAAGACGGAAGAAATAGATAAAGTAATACTGGATTGCACCGGATTGCTGGCTGAGTTGTATACCAAACAACCCCAGGCTGTAGCAGGTGCATTACTGCCATTTACCCTGCATCTGATAGCACGCGGCAATACCCAGGTAGTTTTGAGCTCAGTAAGCTGGGGCAATGGCGATACAGTAGCCAACCTGGTGATTCCTAACGACTCACTGCTGACCTTTGAGCATAAAATAGCCATACCAGCCGATGCACCCTATACTCAGCCCTACTGGCTATCAGCGCCTCACGCAGGCAAGGATATGTTTTCGATACCTGACGAATCAATGCTGGGCTTGCCTGAAACTCCGGATGATCTGAATGCCAGTCTGAAAGTAAAAATAGGCGCTGAAGAATTGGATATAAAAGTACCCTTATCCTACAAGAAACTGGACCCAGTGAAGGGGGATATAGTGGAGCAGTTGCGCATAGTGCCCGATGCCGTGGTGTCGTTTAATGCGGGGCTGCTGATACTGAAACCGGATGGCACTGTGCAGCCGGAAGTGCGTATACATGCCTATAAGGACCTGAAGGATGTGAACCTGATGGTAGTAACATCAAAAACCAATACTGTTCAGTTTGTGCAGCACCTGAATTTTGCTGCCGGAGATGATACCTTGATTTCGTTAAATCTGACCCAGGCAACAACTAAAAGCCAAGGAGGTGACTTTTATATTACTGCAGCCCTGACTACAGATAATGGAAAGGGCTATAACTTATCGCAACATATTATACAGTACCCGCACCTGCCTACGCTGCAATATTTTACCGACCCCTATGCCAAAGTGCTCCAGCCCAGCTGGAAGTGCACTGCAAAAAAGATTGGCTATATAGAGGGAGCCGGAGACTTAATACCCGCTATACTAAGGCAGGCCGGGCTGGAAGTGGATATACTCAAGGAAGGCGATATGACCAATGCCACCAAACTTAAAAAGTATGATGCTATCATAACCGGTATACGGGCGGTGAATGTGGAGAAGAAAATGGCGTGGTGGCTACCGGTATTGTTTGAGTATGCCAAGAACGGGGGAACGCTGGTTATGCAGTATAATACGCTGCAGGATATGGCTACCACAAAGCTTGGGCCATACCCGTTTACCTTATCAGATAAGCGGGTGACGGAGGAAGATGCCCAAATAACCTTTACTGACCCAAAGGCGCGCCTGCTCAACTACCCCAATAAAATAACAGATGCTGATTTTGCAGACTGGGTGCAGGAGCGCGGATTGTACTTTGCCTCGAAATGGGATGACCAGTACAAAACCTTATTCTCTATGCATGATGAAGGGGAAGACCCGTTGCTGGGTGGCACGCTTTATGCCAAAGTAGGTAAGGGCAACTATATCTATACCTCACTCTCCTTCAGCAGGCAGGTGCCAGCGGGGAATAAGGGGGCTATAAAGTTGCTGATGAATATGCTGAGTGCGGGGAAGTGATTTATCCTATGTTCAAATAATAAAAGCCCGGAGCCAATAAAGTTCCGGGCTTTTATTATATGTTTTTTTTATTAATTACTGCCTCTGTTCTGCATTTCACTTCTGCGCTCTCTCATTTTATCTTTTGCTTCCTGCTCGTGAGCCTGGTATTTCTGGTATTGGTCGGCAGTTAAAACGTTTTTCAGTTCGGCATCCCGGCTTGCTGCGATATTTTGCATAGCCGACCTTCTGTCGGGGCCAGGTCCTGAACTTCTTGCGGCATCCATCTCCTGGGCGTGTTTGAAGATTATTTCATACACTCTCTTGTTTTGATCTTCATTTATGCCAAGATTCTTCTGCATCCACTGGGTCTGGTTCCGGGCTCTTTCCTGAGGAGAGCGTTGTGACATCTGTTGTGCAGAAGCTATTAATGAACTGAATATTACGGCTATAAGCGCTATGCTTTTTACGAGGTTTTTCATTTTAATAAAATTGGTTTTGAAAATGGTTTACAGTAAGACATATCATCAGAATGATAGTTTAATAGCTGCATCTGAAATTAACAGTAAAGATTACATGGGCTGATGTCCTTTGTATACCCTGGCATCCTGCTTCCTGATAACTTCTTCCCGATTGTAATACCTGATATATTGACCGTGATCAAGGATGGTTTTCATTTCGGTATCCTTTTTCTTCATCAGTTTTGCCTGTCTTTTTTTCTTGTCGGGCAGGTTAGCAGCTTTATCCATATCCTGCTGGTAGGAGAGGGATATGGCGCTGATTTTATTCAGTTGGACCTCATTAATTTGCAGACTGTCTTTCAGCCATTGAATCTCTTTTTTCGACCTTACTTCGGGCGAATACCTGGGCTGAGCCCAGGTGGTCAATGAGCAGAACAATAAGAGGGAAATACTGAGAAACCTGGTAGCTGCCGGCACCCGGTTATTAATAATAATCGAAGATCCTTTCGGTGATGCGTTTTGGTTTATCATTTTCGTATACAATTTTTATAAACCAGTTGCCTTCTTTGTCGTAAGTATAAATGTTCTTGATTTTCATTGCGGGTTTACCTTTTGTGTTGATGCGCTCATTCTCGGTTTCGTTGTTGTGGGTATCGTAGGTATATTTCTGGGTTATTTTCTCAATCAGCGTGCCATCTGGTTTGTAAGTGGCATCGAAGGTATGATTGCCCCATTTATCGAGCTTGCACTCATAGGTGGTTTTGCCCTTTTCGTTGTACTGCAATACCTGTATTACGTTGTTTTCGTTGTCGTATTTGGTGATTATTTTTTTGAACCTGTCGGCAAATTCATTGTCATATTCGCGCTCTTCGGTCTGGTTGCCATTGGCATCGTAGGCATAGGTGTAGCGCGATTTGAAGTTGCCGGTCTGATTATAATCAGTAATTTCTATTACATTGTGTTTGTCGTCGTATTTAAACAATTCTTTCAGTTTCAGCCTGCCATCGCCTTCAAAGAAATTTTCTTCCTTTACGTTCCCCTTGTCGTCATACTTATAGGTGTGGCGGGTTTTGAGTGCACCTTTATAAGTTTCGTTCGATTCTATGAGGTTGCCCTGCAGGTCATATTCGCGGTTGTAATTCCATTCCAGACTGCCATCGCCTTTATAGGTGTTCCAGTCTATGCGGTTTCCTTTGCTGTCCACCTTATAAGATGCCGAATCTTCGAGGGCACCATCGCCGTTGTAGCGGCTGTTGCTAACCAGTATGCCGCTGTTGTCGTATTTATACAGGCTTTTCATAGCCTTGAAGTGCACATATTCGTTCTGTACGGTATCATCGCCGGCAGTAGAGTTAAATTCTGTGAGAAATCCCCTGTCGTTGTACTTGCTGGTGGCAGTATGCACGGTGCGTCCTTTCTGCAACTTGCCGTCTTTGCGCACTACAGTAAAGCCGGTTACCGACATTGTTTTCACCTTGCCCCTGATTTTATCTTTTGCGAGATCGCTTTTGTCTTTATCCTTATCTTTATCCTGAGGATTTTGCGCGGTAGCGGCAAAACATACAAGCAACAACAAAAGTGTGCACTTTATTAATCTCATATCTGCTGATTTTAATCGGGAAGAGTTCAAAAGTACCTTAGTAATCCTGAATTATCAAATGGCAATTCCCAAATGCAATTTAAGACAACTAATGTTAATTTTTTTCTTAAATTTATATTCACCATGAAGCGGTTGAAGGGCTTAATTAATTTTCTTTCCGGTAAATGTTTCATCTGTGATTACCCAATCAAAGCTACCGGGAGGAGTATAGCTGTAATGATATGTATAGGACAGGCTGTCGTTGCTTTGGGAAACCTGAATGGTTAAGGCTTCTGTATAATCATTATAGTTTAGTGCAGCATGATCAACAACAAAGGAATTTGTGTTGCTGTACAAAAAACTTATATTCCGATGATAGGTTGTACCATTGAGCACATAACTGCCTATGGCGCGGCTGTAATTTAAAGTACATGTTATAGAGTCATTTGCTGTTTTTGTGATGGAAAATGTATCGGAGGAGATCAAAGTGTCAAAGGTATAAGGCGGATTGGTAACAGACCCCCACTGATGTAGCGTACCTACGAAGCTGCCAGTTAGCTGAGAGATATGGGACTGGTTTGTTTTATGGCAGCTGCAGATCGTGAATAACAGAATGGATACCAACAGCAGGCAAAGACGGTGAAAAGACTGGAAATGATGGGTCATAAAATTGTTTTTACAGATTTGGTATCGCCGGAAATTTACCTCATCAGGAAGGTACTAATACTATACAAAAATAGCTAAAAATCAATCTATTGAAATGCAATTATCCTGCCAATAATAATTCAAACACCCAATGCACCAGGCAAAAGCCCAAACATAATAACTAAAATATACAGATCATAAGGCAAGCCCAAAGCCATTATTGGGTTACTGAACTATTTTTACCGGCATTGATTTTACTTACTATTTTCTTGTAGATTTTAGTCTGTTTTCCGGCGTAACATGTGCGGAAATATGGTGCTCGCGCTTTTGTTGCTAAATCTGCCATGGCTAAGATATTATTGTAGCGGGACAATATTTTACGCTGGTTTGGAGAGATCATTATTTTGCTATAAGTACCTGTTATAGCCTTTCGATGAAGGAAAGTGCCCTGGTAATAGAAGAGCTTGCGGCAATGAATGCCGGTGGCCGGGCAAATGAAGTACCAGATATTGCCGTAATTCAGGTTGAAGGGTTTGGAAATGAGGTTAATTTTGTGACCTGTTATTTGACCGTCGGCAACGCCGGAAATGATGATGAATGGCTGAGGCTGGTTAATATTTATTGCGATTAAAGGAGGGATAATATCGTTGCAACACAAATTGGCAGACATGGACGAAGGCTGCCCGGAATGGGTATTGAATGCTCCGGCTTTGAGGAGGTCATTGATAGAAATTGCTGGTAGATCATCGTAGAATAACATATTTTATTTGTTTTTTGTTTTGTAAATATTTGTCTAAATCATCGGGAATGTTTGGGGGCTGAGTAATGTCATACTTAAGCAATTGGTGTATTCCAATAAACATTCGACCCGCTTTGGGGTCGTTATTTGTATCTGATTACCGGTGGTTTCACCACCGGCTAAAAACATTGAAGTCCTTCAGACTTCCTTAAGTATAAATGACATTGATGAGTGATGGAAATGTTTTCTGCCTGAATACATATTGGATTCGTTTGTTATTTCAGAAATATTTGTCTAAATCATCGGGAATGTTTGGGGGCTGAGTAATGTCATACATAAGCAATTGGTGTATTCCAATAAACATTCGACCCGCTTTGGGGTCGTTATTTGAATCTGATTACCGGTGGTTACACTACCGGCTAAAAACATTGAAGTCCTTCAGACTTCCTTAAGTATAAATGACATTGATGAGTGATGGAAATGTTGTCTGCCTGTATACATATTGGATTCGTTTGTTATTTTAGAAATATATGTCTAAATCATCGGGAATGTTTGGGGGAGTAAGTATGCAATTCGGCTGTTTGACATTACTCAACAGGGCAGACCCTTTGTGAATTCCTCGGGCAGGCTCCGGGAACAGCCCCTAAGGTTGCGATATGGTGATGATTGGATTTTCGATTAGTTGGGGTGATTGCCGGGGGGTATTATTGCCGGGGTCGACCGGTGATTTTGATTTATTATTGGTGGTCATGGCTTTAAAGATGGTGGTAATTGCTTTGGCTTTCTGATCTGCAGGCAAGGAATCTATTTCTTCGGATAAACTGAGCATCTGGCGATGAACCAAATCATTGAGCAATGATGGAATGCACGTGCTGGCGAGGACGGCCTGAGTATTGTTGTTATCTGCGATGCGGCTGAGGGCTTTGAAATAACTATAGTAAGTTTCGTAATAATCCTGGAACTCAGGGTTGAAACTCCTGTTAGCCCTTGTTTTGAGGTATTCTTTTACGATTGAGTACAACAACTGCTGCTGAGGTGGCGTAAGCGATTGCTGTGAAATATAATCATCGAATTCTTCTACAAATGAAAAGAAATTGCTGCCCTGTTCCACCATTTTAATAGCGATGATTTTGAAAATAGAAAGCGGAGTTTCGGGCAGAGGGAATGCCATGCATTCCAGATTGTCGAGATACAGCTTCAGGGCAAAGCGGTTGAAGGAGATGTCCCGGGTAGAGATGTAGTCGTTGAGCATTGCTGTTGTTTCCATATAAGTTTTGTTTTATACCCCACTGTCGTTGTGAAAATCATCGCAACTATAGCGGGCACGGCACAAAGGTGGAAACGGAATATGAATTTATTGAAACAAATTTACATGATAGTACGTTTTTCGTACTGTCATAGTACACTTTATGAACTGTCATGTAAAATTCTTTCCGCGCCAGACGCGGGTTTGAGGGTGATTTTTAGTTGTTAATGATGATTTGTGGCATATGTTTGTGTTGTGATGGGTTAAGCTGCTATATTAGTTTATTTTTTAAATTACTAAATGGCCATAACGGCACTTAGGTTTTGATTACACTGCTGAATGGCTTAAGGCTTAATTGGGATAAGTGAGATTGAGGAATGAAAGGTCTCATGCCTGCCACCGCTGCTATACCCTTTGCGCCACCGCTAAAACTAAGGTGACATGGTCAGGGTAAATGTACAGGAAACAGGAACCGGTTGCGATGGCAATCGTTTTTATTATCTTTTCTCACATTTGTTTATAAAACCGAAAACAATTAAACCAACCCAGATAAAAAGACGGGCTGTATTTACGCTTGTTTTTATTTTGTTTTCGCACCTGTTGCTTGCACAGGCTAGAACAGATACCATTGGGTGTGTGGCTATGAGGCATTTTGCATGGCGAGGTTCGAGGCATGTGGCATGGCGTACCTATAAAGGTGAAAAAATAAAGAGTGCACACAAGCTATCAACAATTCTCAGGGATGACCCGGAAGCCTTCAAAATTAATAAAAAAGCGATGCGCTGCTTAACAAGGGGCTTAACACTGGACGGAGCCGTTATTGCAACATGCATTGGTAACCGGGCATCCAATAACCCGCATGCAAACCCTGATCATAACGTACCCTATATTGCAGCCGAATGTGGATTTCTGGCAGGCGCTTATATTTGTCTTTTTTCGGCAATTCGCAATCAGAAGAAAGCCGTAAAGAAGATTAATGCCGATGTTCTGAAGGCCAGTTATAATGAAGTAAGGCCGAAGTTTTATTTTTCTTATACAGGATTCGGTGTTGGTGTTGGATTAAGGTTTTAATCAGTTATAACCCCGGATAGGTTTTAGCTGATACTGAGCTGATAGCGGAGGATATTACAAAATTCCAACCAAGGGTTTTTTGGGGGTTATAAATCAGAAAGAACACGTCGGATTGTTTAGACCCTTATCAAAATACCTGCATTTGATCTATTGAGCGTCTGATAATTGCGCGAATGGGACAGCCCCTATGGGGCAAATGCAAATTATATTATCAATTTGCTACAAACAGATAGCCCCTACAGGGCATCCTATATTTATGAATAATAATTTGTAATAACATGATTGGGGCTTTAAAATATAGTATTTACAAAACTGTTTTATCCGATTATCAGCGGTCAATAAACTGTTGAAACGGTTAGAAGATAGCTGTTTTGTGGCTTACCCACAGTTGAAACCGTGGGCCATGCTATTGGATATTTGAAAAATCGGTGCATTTATTGAGAGCTAGATAAAAACCGCAGTAAAAGTTCTCTCCCGTAGTGGCGGGCGAAGGCCCAAAATAAAACAATATAATATGTACATAATAAAATTAAGGCCACTTTTATTATCTTGCATATAGATGAATGTACAGGAACAAATTAAGGAATACATAGCCAGTCTGCCAGAGCCAAAGCGTTGTGATATGGAGGAATTGCACGCTCATATAGTTCAGGTTTTACCGGGTTGCAGATTGTGGTTCGATAATGGTATAAACAGCGAAAATAAAACGGTTAGTAACCCAAATATTGGCTATGGATTTTACACCATAAAATATGCTGATGGAAAGACGAGGGATTTTTTTCAGATTGGACTGAGCGCCAACAAAACGGGAATCTCTGTTTACATAATGGGTTTAAAAGATAAAAACTATCTGGCCAAAACCTATGGGGACAAAATAGGTAAGGCCAGCGTGACAGGGTATTGCATAAAGTTTAAAAAGTTGAAAGATATAAATATGAAGATACTTGAAGCGGCAATCCTGTATGGGGTAGGGGTGAGTAATGAAGATTAAATTTTTGAAGTGGTCATTGTGCAAGTGTGAATGTTGAGGATCAGCTTTTCCTTATACATGTTCGACCACCTTCGGGGTCGGTATTCACGTCTGGAAACCGGTGGTTTCACCACCGGCTATTCACATTTAAGCCTATTGGGCTTCCTCATAATTCCCATGGCAAAAGATTTGTGCCTTCTTTTCATTGCACCTGCTTGGTATTTATGCTCAACAGTCATGGTTCGGCGGGGTTCATCATGACACTTGTATATTTAACTTAATTCGAGTCATTCCCTAAATAACCCTTGTAAGGTCTACACTCGCTTATGCTGATGAAATAGTGGCAGAAAAATAGTGAAAAGAAAAAAAGAATAGGAAATAAGAGTGGGCTGCGGTTGCAGTCTTTTTATTAGTATATTTGTATAAAATAATTTTTATGCGCATTTTTCAAATAATAATTATTGCGGGAATTTTAATTGGATTTGGCTTATGTGGTTGTAAAAAAACGCCAGAAATAAATTTATCAAAAATCGCAGGCGTACACACATTGGCGGGTGTAGATAGCTCCGGTAATGTCCTATCTGATAGTACAAATCCAATACTTCTGAACGTTACTATTTATTTGATTAACGATACAACTATAGTAACGAGCCTTAATGGTAACCCAGGGAACACAATGTATCAATCAGATACCCTTCGTCTGGTATTTACTGATTTTGCAACAAATACAATGATTTTCAGTTATTCATATGATCCAATGGATTTTGAAGTATCAGACAATTTGCGATACAATTATGTCACCAATAAAATATCACAAACTCAAATTGTATCAGCAAATGGCGGTATGAATAAATTGGAATTAGCCACACCTTAAAATATAAATAATAAAAAATAATAACATAATGTTATAGTCGCTTATGACGATGAAATAGCGGCAGAAAAAAAGCGAAAAGATATAATGAAGGAACAGGAACATACCGCGATTGCATCCTTTTGTGTTATCTTTATTTACTAAACTCATCAATAGTGCGTAAACCCAGGAAGACCCTTAATATTATACTTGTATCAATTGTTGCCATTGCAATAATATGTATTTCATGTCGAACAATGATTCTGGTTTTTTATTATTTCTTTAAAGTTCTTCATGACTATAAGCATTGAAAGTCTTTAACATTTCTCTGACATTCAAACTGAGACGCTATCCAAAAAACACGTTTGGTATTATGTTGAATAAATTTTCGTAACTTCGCACCCTTTTAAATAAATCTCTTCTTAATTATGAAGTTGTCGCAATTCAAATTCGACTTACCACTCAATCTCATAGCCCAACATCCCGCCAAAAAACGTGAAGATAGCCGTCTTATGGTTATTGACCGCGCTACAGGCAAAATAGAGCATAAAGTTTTTAAAGACATCCTCGGTTTCTTTCACGATAAGGATGTAATGATCGTAAATAATACCAAGGTTTTTCCGGCGCGCCTGTATGGCCGCAAAGAAAAAACCGGCGCCAAAATTGAGGTTTTTCTGCTGCGCGAGCTCAATAAACCCAACCACCTGTGGGACGTGATCGTGGACCCTGCGCGTAAGATACGCGTGGGCAACAAGCTGTACTTTGGCGATAATGACGAACTGGTAGCAGAAGTAATAGACAATACCACATCGCGGGGCCGTACCATCAGGTTCCTGTTTGATGGCAATGAGCAGGAGTTCAGAAACCAACTGGATATTCTGGGCGAAACACCGCTGCCAAAATACATCAAGCGCAAACCTGAAGAAGAAGATAAGGAGCGCTACCAGACGGTATATGCCAAGTATGAAGGGGCCGTAGCCGCGCCAACAGCGGGTATGCACTTCAGCAAAGAACTGATAAAAAGGCTGGAAATAATAGGGGTGAAGTTTGCAGAGGTAACGCTGCATACCGGCCTGGGTACCTTCCGCCCGATAGAGGTGGAAGACCTGAGCAAGCATAAAATGGATGCCGAATACTTCAGGGTAGACGATTATGCAGCCAATATTGTGAACAGGGCCAAGGTGGAGAAACGCCACATCTGCTCTATAGGCACCACCACCATGCGGGCGCTGGAAAGCTCTGTAACCGCTCAGGGTTTCCTGAAGCCGGAAGAAGGATGGACGAATATCTTTATTCATCCGCCTTACCAGTTTTCAATAGCTGATTCGCTGATCACCAACTTTCACCTGCCAAAAACCAGCCTGATGATTATGGCCTGTGCTTTTGCCGGTTATGACCTTATGATGACTGCTTACGAAACGGCAATAAAGGAAAAGTACCGTTTCTTCAGTTATGGAGATGCGATGCTGGTCATTTAGTATTTAGTCTAAAGTATTTAGTCTAAAGTATTAGTCTAAATTATTTAGTCTAAAGTTGGTTGATAAAATATTAAAAAAATTTAGAGCGTGCCTTTGGGTGCGCTTTTTTTATTTTTCAATACCTTTAATAAAATCTTTTTATGATAATCCGGCTGCCACTAAGATTTGAAGGAAGTAAGGGAGAGAAAATATTGAATGCGCTCTTTGATAGCGGAGTAACTTATTCCTGCATTAACAGTGAAGTAGTGGAAGAACTGGAAATACTCACTCCGCTACATACCCCTATGAAGATGGTTACAGCCCATGCTTCGGTATTTATGGAAATAAACTACAGGGTAGCGCTCGATTTTTATCATGAGGATATACGGCTTACCGATGAATTTTATGTTATTCCCAATCTGAGCGAGCAGGCTATTATCGGCGCTTCTACTATGCAGAAATGGAAGTTAAAGCTGGATTTTGAAAACGATACCATTGTACTTGATCCTGGTGTTGCAAAAGCGATACTGGTGAATCTTATAGCTACACCCTGATTTGCGGCAGGTTACCTCTTTTATCAGTTCGGTAAATTCACTGAATTTAACTATTCCAATTAAATAAAATCCCTCTTCTGTCCGTTTATTGTTAAATACGTGTGCATTACTTTTTAATGTTTTGGAAATTTATTTCAGAATTACACTTTAGCACGTATTTTTGGCAAAACCGATGCAACAGGAAATAATAAGGATCATACAGTCTTCAATTGATACGAAGCAAAAGCTGCTTTCAGACCCGGTGCTCCTTGGCACTATAGAAAAGGTTACCAGCGTTATTACCACGGCATTTGCCAATGGCAATAAAGTGCTTTTCTGCGGCAATGGCGGCAGTGCGGCTGATGCACAGCACCTGTCGGCCGAGTTCAGCGGACGGTTCTACAGCGACCGCGACCCGCTGCCATCGGAGGCGCTACATTGCAATACGTCTTACCTTACGGCAGTGGCCAATGATTATGGCTATGATGTGGTATACAGCCGCATGGTAAAAGGCATGGGGAAGGCCGGAGATGTGCTGGTGGGCCTGAGCACATCGGGGAATTCTGTTAATATTATCAATGCACTGGAGCAGGCGCGAAAAATTGGTATGATTTGTGTAGTACTTACAGGTGAGACCGGTGGTAAAATGAAAAATTGCTGTGATTACCTGATCAATGTGCCCAGTAAGGATACGCCAAGGATACAGGAGTCGCATATAATGATCGGACATATCATCTGCCAACTGGTGGAACAAAGCTTATTTAAACAATAAAAGTATCATTATGGACCTGCTTAATAATAAACCCGAAATAGACAAGACCTGGACATTATTTCTGGACCGCGACGGAGTTATCAATATAGAGACGGTGGGATCTTATATTACATCATGGGATGAATTTGTTTTTCATGAAGGGGCGCTGGAAGCATTGAGAAATTTATCGCATGTATTCGGAAGGATTGTTGTGGTATCGAACCAGAGAGGGGTAGGGCGCGGTATTATGAGCATGGAAGCCCTGCGCGAAATAAACCATAATATGCGTGCAGCCATAGTGGAGCATGGCGGCAGAATAGATAAAATATATGCGGCGACTGCAGTGACCGATGAAGACCGCAACCGCAAACCTAATACAGGAATGGGCTTGCAGGCCCAGGAAGACTTTCCGGAGATAGATTTTAAGAAATGCGTGATGATAGGCAACAGCATCAGCGATATGGAGTTCGGGAAGCGGCTGAGTATGTACAATGTTTTTCTTACCACAAAGCATGAGCCATTTTCACTGCCACACGACCTGATAGATGAGCAGTTTTCATCGTTGTATGCATGGGCATCAAGGCTTATTCCGGCTGAGCTGGTGGGGTAGTGCCTTTCAGCATTTATACTGGGTTTTTTTAAAATAACAGAAATTTCGCCGGCTACCGAATTGTTGCCTGAGGGATGCATTGATTGCTGCTACTACCTGATTAACTGCAGGTCGCCCTTCATCATATGCCGGGTACCTTCAAAACTATATAATATCATATAAAAAAAGGTGCCAACATCCTGTTTTACCCCTTTGTATGTTCCGTTCCAGCCGGCATATATATCGTGGGAATAATAAACCCGTTCTCCCCAGCGGTTATAAATACTCAGCGAAAAATCTGTGATATTTCTGAATTCACCCACTACGCCTATAGTTTCATTCAGGCCGTCTCCGTTGGGCGTAAATGCCGAAGGAAAGTACAAATCACAAATCTGATAATCGACCACGATGGTATCGCTAACAGAGCCACACGGGCTTTTTATGGTTACCCAGTAAGTACCCGGCAGCACAACTTTTAGCTGGTTGCCGGTATGATAATCACTCCAGTAGGCGTTTGCACTGTTTACGGTAAGGTACAGCACATCGCCAAGGCATAGGGTTGTATCCGGGCCAAGGTTGACCGGTGCCAGGCTGCTGGTTATATTAACTGTCTCGGAATCGGAAGCGCTGCAGCCATTTATTGTTACGGTGAGCAGGTATGTTCCGGCTGCTGAAACCTGAATGGAAGAGCTGGTACTTCCGGTATTCCAGAGAAATGTAGCCCCAGCGGGCTGGGTTGATGAAATGGTTATTGTCTGACCAGTGCATATGGTGGTATCGGTGCCTAGTGAAACTAGGGGTGAAGGATTAAAGATTACTTTGGTAGTATCGGTATTCACCATGCAATTATTACTTGACTTTACCCAATATTTTCCTGAGGTAGTTACATTGATGGTACTTGCGGTACTACCCGTATTCCACAGGTAGGAGCCATATCCGGGAGGGGCCATGAGAGTTATTGGTCCGGACGAAGTGCACAGGGATGTATCACTATTTGATGATGTGTTTACAACAGGAATTATACTTACATGGAAAGTATCGATCAGCATGCCACAACCCGAGTAAGCTATGACATAAAAGATACCGGCGGCGCTAATTGAAATGGTAGAAGAAGTGCTTCCGTTATTCCATACATAGGCTGAGTAGCCTGCTGGCCCGGATAATATTGCTGATCCTGTAGTGAGACAAATACTTGTGTCAGTGTGTTTGTAGGTCGTATCTGTTGGTGCAATAGTTACATGAAAGGTATCGGCAAGCGTAGTGTCTCCGCAGGCCTGGCACAACACCCAAAAAGTGCCGGAAGTGCCGACATTGAGTGCAGGCCCGGATGACCCGTTATTCCAGATATAACTTCCATAGCCGGATGGTGGTGTTAGCAAAATGCTGTCGACACCGCAGATTGTAGTATCCTGATGCCTGTGTACGGTATCAGTTGCGGCTATGCCAAATTTCGCCAGGTAAAAAGATTCGGGAAAAACAACAGGCGGCATTACATCCGGCCCTATAGAAAACGGATTACCTTCATAATCGCTGCAGAGAAACACATTGCCGTTGCCATCGCAGGCTATACCGTTCTGGTCATCACCGCCCGAGCCCAGGCCCGAATAGCCCGCAAGTCCGCCTCCCAGATTGTAGCCGGCTACAAAAACCGGGTCAGTTCCGCCGGGAATGACCGGAAGTATAGTCCCTTCAATACTTACATCAGCGCTGTAATTGCCACTTACCCAGACCGTGCCACATGGCGCAACCGCTAAGCTCCAGCCCCATGTGCCGCCAAAAGAAGTGTTTGAACCAATCGTTTTGGCCCATGTAGCCACACCTGCCGGTGAATACTTTACCAGGAATTCGGCAAGGGCCGGTACCGAAGCGGGGTAGGTTCGGGTAAGTGTAATAGCTCCAAAGGAGATACTGTTGTCTTTAAACCCTCCTGTGGCATAAATATTGCCCGAATTATCGCTGGCAATGGCCATAACGAATGCCCCGTTTGCTGCTCCGGCGGCCTGGCCCCAAAGTGGTGAACCGGTGGATGAAAATTTTGCAACAAATGCTTCCTGGTTGGGGTAGGGGTCAGTTATAACTGATGAGCCGATTGTAATTGAAGGCGAGTAAAAGAAACCACCAACCCATATATCGCCTGTGGAAGCCACAGCCAGGCTCTGGCTGTAGTCGTTTCCGGTGCCACCCATTGAAGAGGCCCACAGGGGAGCACCGGAAGGTGAGTACTTAACCACAAATACATCAAATGTTCCGGCAGCGCCTGTATTGGTAAGTGTGGTACTGCCAATGGTCATTGAGGGTTTGTCAAAACTACCGGTGATATATATATTGCCAGCGGCATCTGTACCAACTCCTCCGGCGCCTAAAATATACGGGCCGAACGTGTTGATATAGGTTGAAAGTATATTTCCATCCTTTATAGCCCACAACAATGTGCCGGCAGAGTTGTACTTGGCCAGAAAATATTGTCCGGTACCTGTGGCATAGGAGTTAGTGAATGTATAACTGCCTATCTGCATGGTTGCAGAGTTAAAAGAACCAAATACAATGAAATTTCCCGATGGGTCGGCAGCGACACTGTTGATCCAGGTGTCGCCGCTCAGTGTACCACCGGCCCACAAGGGAGTACCCGCATTATTATACTCTACCCATATGCTCTGGTAGGCCCCGGGTGCTGAAGGCGAGGTTACTCCGCTGCCGAAATCAATACTGCCAGTGCCATACTCAGGAAGCCGTAAACCTGCGCAAAAGACATTTCCTGCAGGATCAGTTGCAATCGGAAAAGCATCGCAACCGGTTACTGTTCCTGCCTTTCCCCATACCCAGCTCTGAGCTGAAAGATGAGTTGACAAGGTAGCAGAAAGTATTAACAAAATAACAGTCTGAGTGTATAGAGATTTATATTTCATAGAAAAAATAGTAGAGACAAACTTACAAAAAAATACTAAACTATTAGAATTGGATAATACTTATTTATTTTTATATGTAATATTGTTTATTTAAATTATATAAAATATGCAGCCTTGGCCTAATCGATAGAAATCAGTTGCATTTCGGATAAATATATTATTGTCGGATTAAAATCAGGAAACGTTCAAATGCACTCATTTTTAAAAATAAAAAATACGGCCCTACGCCTATTTATTTCAGTGATGTTTTGTTTTTTTTGGAATAAAGCATTATGTTTACAATTCATAATGTTAAAGTGCCGGATACTGCTTTGCCGGGGCTTTAGTTTTATGCATTAAAAAATTTATAATTTAATTAGTTTCAGCGTTTTTTTTAAATAAATCACGACTTATGAGATCAGGAAATTTATCCTTCCAAATGCAGAATGCTTACCGGAAAACAAACAGAATCAGCGCCTCAAAAGCACTTCTGTTTTTAGGTGTTTTGTTGTTTGGGATGAGTACCGGCGGCTTTGCCATATCCTTCAATAATGGCAGTCCGCAATCCCTTTCAGTATGTTTCAATTCTGCAACTTCGATTAATTCGTTGCTGACAGCTACAGATGCTACCGGTCTCACTTTCACCTGGACAGTTACATCCGGACCGTCAAATGGTACGATAGTTGGTTTGCCCCAGACTGCAGCGTCAGGCACTAATATTTCGCCTGTTGCTGTATCCTATACACCTTTTGCCGGTACTTACGGCGCTGATGCATTTACCGTGCAGGTTTCTGATGGTGTTTTTGCGGTTACAACAGTAATAAATGTAGTTGTGAACCCGGTTCCGACAATATCTCTGGTTAGTCCGAATTTTGCAAATCCGCTTTCTGGTGTTACTATTACCGGTACCAACTTCAATACAACTCCGGGTAATAATATAGTTTATTTTGGTACTACCCGAGCATCAGTTACAGCAGCATCTGCAACCTCCTTGAGTATTAATGTGCCTAATGGCGGTATTTTTGCACCCATAACAGTTGAAAACAACTCCTGTGCTATAGTAGGTAATTATAATAAACCGTTCCTGCCAACCTTTAATAATACTGCTTATGCACCGCAGACGGTTAATTTCGCAACACATGTAGATATAACTACTGCTTCTTCATCAAATCATCTTACTTATGGTGATATAGACGGAGATGGAAAAGTGGATGTAATTGAATCTAATTTTGGAACAAGTACTGTTTATGTTTACCGCAATACAAGCACTACCGGAAGTCCCAGCTTTTCGCTTGCTGCTACCTTACCGCTTGCCACAGGTGGTGCGGGTGGTGCAACTATAGGAGATATAGACGGAGACGGACTTCTTGACATTGTGGTTGCAGCCGCAGCAGGCGGAGGTAACATATATATATACAGAAATACCAGTACCCCGGGCAGTATCAGTTTTGCAGGTGCTATAACGGTATCTTATTTTACTAATGCCAACATTTCGGTAATAGCTGATATTGATGGTGATGGTTTGCCGGATATAATTTCAAGTGAACTCACAAACCTGGCGGTGTTCCGTAATACAAGTACTGTAGGTTCCATCAGTTTTGCTGCACGTGTCAACTTTACTGCTCCTGCAAATATCTCAGGGGTTGCCACCGGCGATCTGGACGGTGATGGTAAAACAGATTTGCTGACCTCAAACGGCACTACAAGCGTTTCGGCTTGGCGGAATACCAGCACTCCCGGGACTGTAAGTTTTGCTGCCAGGCAAGATTTTACCACTCCGGGTTCAGCTACTGATGTTGCATTGGCAGATATAGACGGGGATGGTATTATGGATATAATTTGCACCAGTACCACCCCTAATGACATGTCTGTTTTCAAAGGTACCAGTTCATCCGGCTCAATCAGCATGGGGGCAAGAACTGATTATGCTGCCGGCGCTAATGATCAATACTTCACAATCGGTGATTTTGACGGAGATGGCAAGCCAGATGTTGCTGTATCCAGCATTACCAGTGGAAATGTAGGTGTGTACCGTAACACAAGTGTATCTGGTACTGTCTCATTTTCTTTACCCGTTGCCGGACCACTTCCTCCCTCATTCACTGCAAATTCAGGCGCTTCTCAGTTGGGTGCGGTTGATATTGATGGTGACGGACTGACTGATATTGTGGTAACAGATCAGAGTGTTGCTAAATTTTCAGTTCTCCTTAATTCTCCGCTTACTCCCAATACCGGCACAGCAACAGTTTGCCCGGGATTGACAACCACAATCAGCAATTCATTTGCTGCAGGAGGCACATGGACTACAAGCAATGCTGCTATAGCTACCGTTACAGCAGGCCCTGCCACAAGTACTACTGTTACAGGCGTGCTTTCAGGAACCTGTAATATCACATTTACTTCTACAGGCACTGCACAGACAGTTGTAACTACCGTTACTGTAATTGCCAATCCTACGGTTACCGGTATAAGTACAAGCGTTGGATTTCCTTCTTCGGCTGTTACGATTACAGGTACCAATTTTAATACTACCTCCACCAATGATATTGTATGGTTTGGGGCTGTACGTGCAACTGTAAATACGGCTACTGCAACTTCTTTGGGCGTGTCTGTGCCGATAGGGGCAACCTTTGGCCCGATAACGGTTGAGAGCGCCACCTGCGGTATGCAGGCGGCTTCAACCGGAACCTATCTTCAGAATTACAGTAACGGAGCTTTTATTGCCAACACCGTAAATTTTGATCAGCAATATACACTTCCAACAGGTACTACTCCCTGGGATGTTGCATTAGGTGATATAGATGGAGATGGAAAATCAGATATCGTTGTTACTAATAATGGATCAAATACAATTACTGTTTTCAGAAATATCAGTTCTTCTGGTTCATTGTCATCAGGTTCATTCAGTGCTGGAGTTTCTTTTGCTACAGGTTCAGGTCCTATCGGGGTTGCAATAGGAGATGTAGATGGAGATGGCAAACTGGATGTTGCTACTGCTAATGCCGGTACAACCACTGTTTCCGTATTGCGCAATACGAGCACACCTGGTACTATTTCGTTTAGTGCACATGCGGATTTCAGTATAGGTGTGGGGGCAAGCGCTGCTACAAATGTGATAATCGGTGATGTGGATGGTGATGGTAAGCCAGAATTGATAACCTGTAATTTCAGTACGAGTAATATTTCTGTATTACAGAATACTTCTGTAAGCGGTACTTTTTCATTTGGCAGCGTACAGACATTTGCTGCAGGCACTAACCCTGAAGGCCTTGCTTTCGGCGATATTGATGGGGATGGCAAGCCAGATATCGGGGTATCCAACCGTAATTCAAATAATATTTCCCTGCTACGTAATACTGCAACTATTGGAACGATCAATGCCGGTACACTGGCTGCTGCGGTGAATTATACAGCAAATACAAATCCGGTAGGTATGAAATTTGCAGATATTGATGGAGATGGTAAATTGGATATTGTGGTTGCAAATAATGGAGCAAACAATTTTTCAGTGTTCCGCAATACTGCCACCTCAGGTGTTCCATTCGTTGCCGGTTCACTTGCAGCACGTGTTGACTTTGGTGCGCTTTCCAATCCATTTTTCAATATAGGAATTGGTGATATAGATGGAGATGGTAAGCCCGATGTAATCAGTGTCAACTCAAATGCCGGAAGTGTTTTTGTATTCAGAAATACAGCCACCAGCGGTGTTATTAATGCTGGTTCATTTGCTACCCCGGTTAATTTCGCCGCGGCAGGCGGTACTACACCAAACGAATACGTTTCGGCTGTAGGAGACCTGGATGGAGACGGTAAAGCTGATTTAGTGGTTTCCAACCAAAGTTCCACCTCTATATCTGTTTTACGCAATGACCCATTGACACCCATAACCGGCACATTTACAGTATGCCAGAATGGCCCTACAACTACATTAAGTGATGTGCCTCCGGGTGGGACCTGGACAAGCAGCAATGCCAATGCAACAATTGGCGCTACTACCGGTGTGCTGGCAGGTATTACCGGTGGCACTGCCACCATTACCTACCAGGGTACTGCTACTTCTTTGACATTGGGTAATTATACCACACAGTTGATTACCATTAACCCTCAATCCAGTGCAGCATTTACCTCCGGTACAAATCCTACATGCCAGGGCGCAACATTTACTTCTACCTTCAATAATGCATCGGCAGGTATTACTGCTTATGCCTGGAGTTTTGGTGATGGCGCTACGGCAGTGGGCAATAATCCGGTACATGGCTATACCTCTTCGGGCAATTTTACGGTTTCCCTGATTGTTACCAATACCAATGGCTGTACCTCAACGGCATCACTCGTTCAAACAGTCAATCCTACTCCGGCGGCTATAGCAGGTACGCTTACTGTTTGTACAGGTAGCACTACCGCATTAACCAATTCTTTGCCCGGAACATGGAGCAGCAGTGCACCTGGTACGGCAAGTGTAGTCCCAGCCACGGGTGTTGTTACCGGAGTTGCACCGGGCAATGCTACAATTACTTTCACTTCTACTGCCGGTTGTATCATCACAGCGGTTGTTACCGTTAACCAGACACCTTCAGCAATAACTGTTCCGGGCGCAGTTTGTGTAGGAAACACAATTACAGTTTCTGATGCGTACCTGCCAGGTACCGGCGTATGGAGCAGCAGCAACACTGCCCTAGGGACAGTTAATTCTTCAACAGGCGTTGTAGGTGGTATATCTGCCGGCAGCCCCGTAATTACTTATACCATACCAGCCACAGGATGTTTTAATTCAGCATCTGTAGTAGTTAATCCATTGCCAGCGCCTATTGCCGGTTCACTTGCAGTATGTATTGGCCTTACCTCTCCTTTAACAGATGCAACTCCGGGCGGAAGCTGGAGCAGTATCACAGGATCGGTAGCTACAATAAGCGGCGGTGGTTCGTTACTGGGTGTATCATCCGGTAATTCTACTATTTCCTATACATTAGGAACAGGTTGCGCATCAACAGCACAGGCAACAGTTAATCCTAACCCGGCTGCAATAACCGGTACAACAACTATATGTTCGGGATTTGGTACTACACTTACCAGCAGTTCTGGTACCTGGAGCAGCAGTGATATCACTATTGCCACCGTTACGGCAGGTCCGGCTACTACTACTACAGTTACGGGTGTTTCAGGAGGAACTGCAACTATTACTGTAAGTTTCCCAACCGGTTGCATCGCTACTACTTCATATCTGGTTAACCCTACACCAGCGCCAATTACTGGTACTGCAACAGTCTGCGTGGGGTCATCAACTGTTTTAACTGATGTTACACCTGGTGGAACCTGGACCTCGAGTATTCCGGCAGATGTTACCATAACCGGATCAGCGACCATTACCGGCAACATCGCGGGCACACCTAATATTATTTATACTATTCCGGCAACAGCCTGTTTTGTGAGCACGCCTTTTGTGGTGAATGCATTGCCTTCGGCCATTACAGGCGGCTCGGCAGTTTGTACGGGCAGCACAATAACCTTAACCAGCTCTGCCGGCGGTACCTGGACCAGCAGTAACCCGACCGACGCTTCAATCGGGGCAACAACTGCAACTACTGCAGTAATAAACGGCCTTACAGCAGGCTCATTAACTATTACTTACACATTGGGTACGGGCTGTGCCGTTTCTGAACCATTTGTGGTTAATCAGACACCTGCAGCAATCACAGGAGCAAGCAGTGTGTGTAACGGACTTACTACAACATTCACTGATGCTACTACCGGTGGCGTATGGAGCAGCTCAGCTCCGGGCACCGCATCGGTTTCGGTAGGTGGTGTGGTTACAGGTATTGCAGTAGGTTCTACCAATATCAATTATACTTTAGGTGGTGTATGTTCTGTTACCGCTCCGATCACTGTTCTTGCACAGCCAGCTGTTGTAACCGGTGCCAGCAGTGTTTGCACAGGTGCAACTACAACGCTTAGCGATGCAACAAGCGGCGGTACCTGGACGAGCAATACTCCTTCTATGGCTACCATAGGCGCCACTACAGCTACTACCGCTGTAATCAACGGCGTTTCGGCAGGTGTGCTTGCAATAACTTATACCCTGGGTGATGGTTGCTTTTCGGCATGGCCATTCACCGTTAACCAGACACCGGTTGCTATTACCGGACCAACTGTGGTATGTGTTGCCTCAACCATTACTTTAAGCGATATTACAAGCGGCGGTACGTGGAGTACCAGCAATGGCAATGCTTCCGTTGGTGCCACCACAGGAGTTGTTACAGGTATTTCTGCAGGTAGTGTAAATATAATTTATACAATGCCGGGTGGTTGTTTCGTGGTTTATGCGATTACTGTAAACGGCCAGCCTAATATTTCATCCTTTGCTACAGCTGCCACTTCTCAATGTACAACTGTTACCGGTACTGTGACTGTTACATCAGCCAGCCTGGGAGCAGGTACTTTCACGGTAACCTATAATCTCAGCGGAGCCAATACAGCCACCGCCAACACAGCTACCCTTACAATGGGCGGCGGCGGTTCGGGTACATTTAACATACCTTCCGGGTCTCTGGCTGTGGCAGGTGCAACTACTGTAACAATTACCCAGATTACCAACAGTAACGGTTGTACCATTGCAACTTCTGCAGGAAATACTGCCGGATTTAATGTTTATGCTTACCCGACTGCATATACAGTAAACGGTACCGGTAGCTATTGTGCCGGCGGTACCGGGCTGCATGTCTTCCTTTCCAATTCGGTTGCAGGTGTCAGTTACCAGATGTATTATAATGGTGTTGCTACCGGATCGCCACTTTCAGGCATCGGTGCATCGCTTGATTTTGGCGCACAGACAGCAGGAGGAACTTACACAATAATAGGTACAAACACCACAACGCTCTGCGCAACTACAATGACTGGCAGCGCCATCATTACTGTCAATCCGCTTCCAACTATTACTGTGAGCGGTGCGGGTACCATATGTAACGGATTTTCAACTACGCTTACCGCTTCGGGAGGTTCATCTTATTCATGGTCTCCTTCAACGGGTCTTTCAGCTACTACTGGGGTTGTTGTAACAGCATCACCTGCATCGAACACAACTTATATAGTAACCGGTTCAAACGGAACCTGCAGCAATACCGCAACCGCATTTGTATCGGTTAATCCGCTGCCAGCTGCCATTACCGGCACAGCCAGTGTTTGCCCTGGTCTTACAACAACATTGGCCAGCGCCAGTGCAGGCGGTACCTGGAGCAGTGTTAATACAGCGGCTGGAACAATCGGAGCAAGTTCGGGAGTTGTAACCGGTGTAGCGGCAGGAACTTCTACTATCAGTTACTTATTACCAACAGGTTGTGTAATTACAACTATAGTCACAGTTAATCCGAATCCGGCGGCAATTGGCGGTGCAGGTACGGTTTGTACCGGTAGCACAATGCCGCTTACAGATGCTACCACTGGCGGAACATGGACAAGTTCCGGTCCTGAAGCTACCATAGTATCCGGAACCGGAGTAGTTACCGGTGTTAGTGCAGGCACACCTACCATGACTTATACTATGGGCACAGGCTGCTATGCAACAGCACAAATCACTGTTAATACCACACCAACAGCTATATCAGGAATATTGAGTACCTGTCCTGGTCAGACTACTTTATTAGGCAGTTCACCATCGGGCGGTACCTGGAGCAGCAGCAACCCGGCTTACGGATCTGTTGTTGCAGCTACAGGGCTGGTTACTGGCGTTACAGCAGGCAGTCCGGTTATCAGTTATACATTAGCTGGTTGTTCGGCAACTGCAGTTGTTGTTGTTAATCCTAATCCCGGAGCCATTGCAGGGCCAACCCAGGTATGCCAGGGTTCAAGCACAGGACTTACAGATGCTAATCCGGGAGGTACCTGGTCGAGCAGCAGTATTACTTATGTTACCATGGCAGGATCAGTTGCAACCGGTGTTACGGCAGGGACAGTAACTATATCGTATACATTAGGAACAGGATGTTATACTACAACCGGATTCACCGTTAACCCGGTTCCGGCGGCTATTACAGGTACAAATACAGTATGTGTTGGCCAGGTTACCAATCTGGGCGATGCTGTAACGGGTGGCTTATATACCAGCAGCAATACCGCACTGGCTACTGTTGTAGCTAGCACGGGTGTTGTAACCGGTGTCCTTGCCGGGTCACCTACCATTACTTATACATTGCCTACAGGCTGCCTGACTACTTATGGGGTAGTGGTTAATCCAAACCCTTCGGCGCCGACAGGTACCAACAATGTGTGCGTTGGTTTATTAACTACTCTTACCGACCCCACAACCGGTGGTACCTGGAGCAGCAGTAATCCAGCAAATGGTTCTATTTCAGTTGCAGGTGTTGTTGGCGGGGTAGCGGCAGGCACAACCACTATATCTTATACTATAGCAGCTACAGGTTGCTTCAATACAATGCCGTTTACCGTTAATGCATTGCCATCGGCTATTACCGGTGCGCCAAGTGTATGCGTTGGATCTTCAACCACACTTTCATCTTCACCGTCAGGTGGCTCGTGGAGCAGCAGCAATCCGCTCTGGGCTTCTGTTATATCAGGTACCGGGGTAGTAACCGGTGTTCTGGCTAATACGCCGAATATTACTTATACACTGCCTACAGGTTGTATAGCGGTTACACCAATTATAGTTAATCCTCAGCCTGCCGTAATTACGGGAGCTACAACAGTTTGTACCGGCCTTAATACCACGCTTGCTGATGCAACTACAGGAGGCTCATGGAGCAGCAGCAACCTGACTGCAGGAACAGTTTCTGCATCAGGTGTTGTTACCGGTATTGCTACCGGCTCTGTAAATATCAGTTATACCTTACCTGCGGGTTGTTTTTCCGTTCAGCCAATGACTGTTAATCAGCAGCCGGCTGCCATAGCAGGCGCATCAACAGTATGTACCGGCTTCACTACAACTTTAGCTGATGTATCGGGAATCAGCACATGGAGCAGCAGTGCAACAGCAGTTGCTACAGTAGGTGCGGCTACCGGAGTTGTTTCGGGTCTTACTACCGGGACAGTTAATATTACTTTTACTCTGCCGGGAGGCTGTTATGTGGTACAACCTATGACAGTTAACCCTACACCAGCGGCGATAATCAGTGTCAGCAATGTGTGTGTGTCTAGCAATATAACAATGTCTGATGCAAGTGTTGGCGGATTATGGAGCAGCAGCGATATAGGTGTTGCTACCATAGGGTCTACTACCGGTGTTTTATCTGGTCTGACAGCAGGAGCCATTAATGTTACCTATACATTGCCGGCAGGTTGCATAGTAACCTTCCCGCTCACGGTTAATCCATTGCCGGCTTCAATATTGGGTACGCCGACAGTATGCGTACTTAGCGCGAGTACTATTACCGATGCATCTGCCGGAGGTATATTTACCAGCAGCAATCCTACCTTAGCAACTATCAATCCTTCGACAGGATCTATCACCGGTGTTTCGGCAGGCACACTTGTATTTACTTATACATTACCAACTGCCTGTAAAGCAACTTTGCCAGGCACCGTATATGCTTTACCAGCAACTTTCTCTGTAACCGGCGGCGGTAATTATTGTGCAGGTGGTTCAGGTGTTGCATTAGGGCTGACCGGGTCTGTTTTAGGAAACAGCTACCAGGTTTATTACAACAACGGAGTTATCAATGTTCCGCTTGGTACGCCATGGTCGGGAACTGGTTATGCATTATCATTCGGAACCGTAACAGGCGGAGGCGTTTATACTGTTCAGGGAATTGTTAACAGCACAGGCTGCAATTCGCTGATGAGCGGCAGTGCCACAGTAGTCATCAATCCATTGCCGGCAGCATTTACCGTTACACAAACAGGAACCAGCTATTGCGCAGGCAGCACCGGAATACCGGTTGGTTTAACTGGTTCGGTTTCCGCACCTCCTACCACTTATCAGTTATATAATGCTGGTGTTGCTTCTGGCGCTCCTGTATCAGGTACGGGTGGGGTATTGTCATTAGGTACTTTATATACACCAGGGTCATATAATGTTATCGCAACAATTACCGGTACTGGTTGTACTCAGGCTATGACTGGTGTGGCTACAGTATCCGTTAATCCTTTACCTGCAATTTACTCCGTAACAGGCGGTGGTAATTATTGCACAGGTGGCACTGGTGTTACTGTCGGGCTGAGCGGTTCAGATGCAGGCCTTACTTATACATTGAAGGCCGGCGCGCTTGCTGTAGGAACACTTACAGGTACTGGTAGTTCGCTGAACTTCGGTCTCCAGACAACTGCAGCAGCCTATACGGTTACTGCATTGAATACCATTACAGGTTGCACAACAGGTATGCTGGGTTCAGTAACTGTGGCTACAAATCCATTACCTAATGCATTTACCTTAACTGTCAGCGGTACCGGAGCTTATTGTGCAGGTGGTGCAGGATTAACACTTAATCTCAGCAATTCACAGGCAGGTTTCAGTTACCAGTTGTACTACAATAATGGAGTTACAACTGTTGCTTCCGGCAGCCCTGTTACCAGCACAGTAGCAGGCGCAATCAGCTTTGGAGCGCGTACCGGTGCAGGTACATATACTGCTATCGCAACCAATCTGGCTACCGGATGTACCCAAAATATGACCGGTGCACCAGTTATCACAATTAATCCGTTACCAAATATTTATACCTTCTATGGCGGTGGTCCTTACTGTTCAGGCGGAACAGGTGTGTTAGACAGCCTTAGTGGTTCACAGGTTGGCGCAACCTATCAGTTATATCTGGGTGGCGTTGCTCTTCCCGGTTCATTATCCGGAACCGGATTACCGCTGTCTTCTCCTTTATTAACTACCGGAGGTATTTATACTGCTGTTGCTACATTAGGCACATGTACAGCGCTTATGACCGGATCGGCTACCATTACGGTTAATTCATTGCCTAATGCCTATATCGTTTCCGGCACAGGAAATTATTGTGCAGGTGGTGCAGGAGTTCATGTGCTGCTGAGCAATTCAGATATTGGCATTAACTATCAGGTGATATTTGGCGGCTCAACACCAGTAACCGGCGCTATTGCAGGTACCGGCGCACCGCTTGATTTTGGCGCATTCTACACCGCAGGTAACTATACAGTGGTAGCTACAAATGCAGCTACATCCTGTACCAAAAACATGACCGGCAGCGCTACTATAGGTATCAATCCATTACCTCCTGTTAATAATGTTACAGGTGGTGGCAGTTATTGCGCTGGTGGTACCGGAGTAACAATTGGATTAAATGGTTCTGTTACAGGGGTTAGCTACCAGTTATACAATGGGTTATCAGTTGCCGGCGCTCCATTAGCCGGCTCAGGATCTGCCCTTACTTTTGGTACCTCATTTACCGCTGCCGGCAGCTATACAGTGATTGCAACCAACAGTACTACCGGTTGCTCCACTACTATGGCAGGCAGTACTACGGTTACCATTACAGCACCTCCGGCTGTTAATAATGTTACAGGTGGCGGCACTTATTGTGCCGGAGGCACAGGTGTTCACATTGGCCTTAATGGTTCAGTTGGTGGAAATACTTACCAGTTGTATAATGGTGCTGTTTCCTATGGTCCGGCAGTATCCGGTACAGGTTCTGCCCTTGATTTTGGATTGATTACACCTGGCGGTACGTATACCGTTACGGCTACAACTACGGCTACCGGTTGTACCGGCAGCATGGCAGGCAGTGCTGTAGTTACTGTAAGTACCTTACCTACAGCATATAATGTTACCGGTGGCGGCGGATATTGCGCAGGTGGAACAGGTATGCATGTTTACCTGAGTAACTCTGCAGTTGGTGTAAACTACCAGTTATTCCAGGGTGCCTTTATGGTGAGCGCTGCAATTCCCGGAACAGGAGCAATTCTTGATTTTGGCCTGCAGACAGTTGCAGGCAGTTACACAGTTGTAGCTACAAATATGACAACAAGCTGTACTAATAATATGAGCGGTAGTGCAACAATTTCAATAAATGCATTGCCAATGGTGTATACTGTATCAGGTGGTGGTTCTTATTGCTCAGGTGGTTCGGGCCTCCATGTTTTGCTCAGCAACTCTGACCCTGGCTACAGCTACCAGTTGTTTAATGGTACTGCTCCGCTTACCATTATGTCAGGTTCTGGTTCCGGCCTTGATTTCGGAGCCCAGACAATGGCTGGAAGCTATACGGTTACAGCTACTAATACTACCACAGGTTGTACAGCTTCAATGACCAGCAGCGCATCAATTACTGTTACCGCATTGCCTGCAGTATATGCGGTAACCGGCGGAGGCGCTTATTGCGCTACAGGTACAGGAGTTCATGTAGGTCTGGGCAGCAGCGATGCCGGTACTTCTTACCAGTTATACAATGGTACATCTGCAGCAGGATCTCCGCTAACCGGAGCTGGTTCGTCACTTGATTTCGGTTTGCAGACATTACCAGGCATCTATACTGTTGTTGCTACCAATGGCTCTTCATGTGTCAATAATATGGGCGGTTCTGTAACCGTTTCGGTTAATCCGCTTCCGCTTCATCACACTGTTACCGGTGGTGGCAGTTACTGTGCTGGCGGTACAGGTGTTTATATAGGTCTGAATGGTTCTCATTCGGGTATTAATTATCAGCTGTACAATGGTACAACTGCGGTTGGCACTCCGGTTCCGGGTACCGGGCTTCTGCTTAATTTCGGACTTCAGACTGCAACCGGTACTTATACAGTAGTTGCAATAAGTTCAGGTACAGCCTGCACTGCAACTATGACCGGAAGCGCTACTGTTTCCATCAATTCATTGCCTGTAGTTTATGCAATGACAGGTGGTGGTAATTATTGCTCAGGCGGTGCCGGAGTTGATGTGGGACTGGGAGGATCAGATATGGGTGTTAATTATCAGTTGTATCTGGGTTTGGTGCCATTTGGCGGCCCTGTTGCCGGAACCGGTTTACCGCTTGATTTTGGTATACAGACAGCGCCAGGTATTTATACAGTTACTGCATCCAATGCACTGAGCGGTTGTATGAGCAATATGTCGGGTACTTCTGTTGTTAATATTAATCCGTTGCCTGCTGCATTCAGTGTAACAGGTGGTGGCAGTTATTGTGCTTCCGCATTAAGTACCTTGCATGTGGGTCTCAGCGGTTCTCAGTTCGGCACCAGCTACCAGCTGATGCTGGGTGGTGCAGCAACAGGCCTTCCGGTGGCAGGTACTGGTTATTCACTCGATTTCGGAGTGGAAGCGACTGCAGGTACATATTCAGTGCAGGCTACAAATACAGGAACCGGTTGCATGAATACAATGACCGGCAGTGCAGTTATTACCATTAATGCTGCTCCCGTTGTGTACCCTGTTTCCGGTGGCGGAGGTTATTGCATCGGTGGTGCAGGTCAGCATATTTTCCTTGATGGCTCTGCAACCGGCATTAATTACCAGCTTTATATAGGGACAATCGCTTCAGGTTCGCCTGTGGCAGGTACTGGTTCAGGCCTTGATTTCGGTCTAAAGACTGCAGCCGGTGCCTATACTGTAGCTGCTACTGATGCATCTACCGGTTGTACAAGTACTATGGGTGGTTCTGCCACAATCGGAATTAATCCGTTACCAACTATCTTTACTGTTACAGGCGGCGGTGGTTATTGTGCCGGCGAACCGGGAGTACATGTAATGATCAATGGCTCAGAGGCTGGCGTAAATTACCATCTCTATATTGCCGGCAGCACACCAACCGGACCGGAAGTGGCAGGTACAGGGTTACCTGTAGATATGGGTGTTTATCCTGCGGTGGGTACATATACCGCCATTGCTACCAATGCATCTACTGGTTGTGTGAATAATATGGCAAGTTCAGCCATAATATCTGTCAATCCGTTACCACTCCAGTATACAGTTACTGGTGGCGGCGGTTTTTGTTCAGGTGGTACAGGCGTTCCGGTTGGATTAAGTGGTTCCTCAACCGGAATCAGCTATCTGCTTTACAAAGATGGTATTGCTTCAGGCACCTATGTGCCGGGCACTGGTTCTGCAATGAGTTTCGGCACACAGACCGATGCAGGCGTTTATACAGTTGGTGCATTTAATCCGGGTACTGGTTGTTCTTCAGTTATGATTACCAGTGTATCTGTAGCAGTAAATGCATTGCCGGCTATCTATTCAGTAACCGGAGGCGGCAATTTCTGCGCAGGTGGTACAGGGGTTCCGGTTTCACTGAGCGGTTCCAACTCTGGTGTCAGTTACCAGCTTTACAATGGTACGATGCCCGCTGGTTCTCCTCTTGGCGGATCCGGATCTTCACTCAGCTTTGGCCTGAAGACTTCAGGAGGTACTTATACCGTAATTGCAACCAACAGCAGTACAGGTTGTGTCAGCAATATGGCTGGTTCAGCAGCTGTTGCAGTTAATGCGCTCCCTGTTGTTTATAACATGACTGGTGGTGGCAGTTACTGCGCAGGTGGTACCGGGGTTAATATAACCCTGAGCGGCTCCAATACTGGTGTTAACTACCAGCTTTATAATACTGCAGCAGTTGGTTCAGCAGCAACAGGTACCGGACTTTTGCTGAACTTTGGTACACAGACTACTGCCGGTTCTTATTTTGTAGTTGCAACCAACGCAACTACAGGCTGTAGGGATACTATGAACGGCGTTTCCAATATTTCTGTTAATGCGGTTCCGGGTATTGTTGCTATCAACGGTGGTGGCAGCTATTGCGAAGGCGGTACTGGTATTGCTGTCGGGCTCGTAGGTTCAGCTACAGGTATCAGTTATCAGCTTTATACTACTGCTCCGCTTACGGCAACCGGCAGTCCGGTACATGGCACCGGTGCAACTGTTTCATTCGGTCTGCAGACTGAGGGATCTGTTTATGTAGCCGTAGCTACCGATACTGCTACAGGATGTACTTCAAATATGTCGGGTACTGCAACAGTGAGTGTGATACCTACAGTAATACCATCTGTCAGCATCTTGTCCAGCCTTGGCGATACGGTATGTTCTGGTATTTCAGTTACTTATTCCGCTGCTCCTGTAAATGGCGGTACAGCTCCGGGCTACCAGTGGAGCATTAATGGAGTAACGGTTGGTTCTGGCAGCAGTTATACCTATCTGCCGTTAAACGGAGATACAGTAAGTGTAACACTTACCAGCAGTGCAGCTTGTCCGGCGCCTGCTACAGCAACAGATATGCTTAAAATGATGGTTAATGCCAACGTAATGCCAATGGTTTCAGTAACTGCATTAACAGGCGATACTGTTTGTTCCGGAAGCATAGCAGCTTTTTCAGCTTCATCAGTATATGGTGGCAGCGCCCCGGCTTACTCCTGGATACTGAACAGTAATACTGTTGCTACTGGTTCTTCATACAGCTATACTCCTTCAAATGGTGATATTCTATTCTGTAAACTGACCAGTAATTATCAATGCGTATTGTCAGCAACTGCTGTAAGCAATTATGAGAACATGGTGGTTCAGCCAGGGGGCACAGCATCAGTTACTGTGTCTGTAAGTTATGGTACCAGTGCGGGGCCCGTTGTTTATAATACCGCTTTCACAGCAACTGTTACCAATGGCGGATTCGCTCCATCCTATCAGTGGCTCATTAACGGCGCTGTTATTGCCGGGGCAACGAATTCAGGTTATACTGCACCGTTACTCAACAATGGTGATGTGGTTTCCTGCTATGTTATTGTCAACTCCACATGCGGAACCCAGTCAGTTGAAGGCAGCGCTACTGTAATTTCAGCTAATGTGGGAGTTCAGCCTGTTGTAAATGGTAACGGTGATATCAGGTTGTCGCCAAATCCAAACAAGGGTCAGTTTACCATTTCAGGTAACGTGGGAATTTCAGGCGAATCGGAATACACGCTTGAAATTACCGATCTGCTGGGCCAGGTAATTTATAAAACAGCTGTTACTGCGCATAATGGAGAACTGAATGAAAGGGTAGTACTCGACCATTCGGTAGCCAATGGTATGTACCTTCTTAACCTGCGTTCAGGAAATGATAACAGGGTATTCCACATAGTAGTAGAACAATAGGTTTGATATATTTTTAGTTGGAGCAGGGAATATGAATTTTCCCTGCTCCAGAACTATAAACCCGTAATTTTTTTGTTATTTTTTTCTGGTAATTAGTTTGAAAAATCTGGTGAAAGAAAATAACGCTATATTTGCATTACTGAATTTTTTAAGGGTAATATTTTATAGTTATCTGATTCAAAATTACTGTTCAAAACAATTATTTATTAACTTTACATAGTTTCATTCTTTTACAGAAAAGCTCATTAATTAAGTCAAAGCCACATTTATGAAGTACGCATTAATTCTTATCGCATCATTAGCTGTTATGTTCACGGCTTGTAAGAAACATTCAGTACCTACCAGTTGCTATGTATGCAACCAATATGATTCACTGGCAGTCAATGGCGGCTGGCGCGTATTTCCCAATGGTATTTCAGATACCCAATGCGAAAAAAATCAGGGCCTGATAAATTTTTATATGGCAACCCATGTTCCGTATGATTCCTTTTTTGTTCATACCGATTCTCAGGCATACGGGTATACCGATTTTCATTGCAGCTTTCTGCAATAAATTTTATTGCTTTCTGGAATGTGACTGCTGCTGATAATAATTTAATACCTGAAAACTATTTTTGCCAATTTTGATCTAGTTATGAGATACACTTTTATTTTGTTGTCTGTAATTATTATTTGCGGACTAAGCTGTGTGAAAAAATCAGCTAATGTTAATTGCTATGCATGTACCCAAACTGATTCGGTAACATCTAACATACCTAATCTTAATAAAGTTCATTATAATAGCGGAGTTACCTGTCAGCTTACAAAGGCACAGGCCCAATTTTTTGAGATGGTAAATACATATAAAGATACTGTGTATTTGCAGAATGATACAGCAACATTTGATTACCGGATAATGAATTGCGATGTTGATTATTGATATTATCTGCTGCAATTTC
>CAILLK010000094.1 GCA_903835005.1 uncultured Bacteroidota bacterium
TGGCCCGAACCTTTGCCGCCAGCTTCTTTCAGATTCGCAGTCACCCGCGACACCCTTGCTATTGGCTAATACTCCCTACTGTAAAGCGTACTCGGGACTTGCACCCTATAGCTTATATCCATGCCTGACACACAAAATAAGACTCCCTGCCGGGAGCCTTGTATTCATTAGTAGTATTCTAAATTGCTTTATTTCATCGGGTTAATACCGGGGCTGGAATATTTATAACCAATATTACAGCTGTGTATAAAATAAAACCCACATTCTGTGTGAAATGCAGATTTCATTTATTGAATGGTGGATTTCATTTATTGAATAGTAGAATCGCAACAGCTCAGTTTTAATTTCTTGTAGACTGCAAATTGCTGAACAGTTTCAGAAAATCTTCCCTTGATCCCCTGGCTACAGGTAGTTCTTTTTTGTTGGTCATTATTACGCTGCCGGCTGCCTCATATCGGGTAACATAATTCAGGTTTACGATGTAGGAGCGATGGATTTGATAAAATGGCTGGTTTTCAAGCATACTTTCAAACTTACCAATGTTGTAAGAGCTGGTAAGTTCTCCTGTTTTAGTAACCACTTTAGTATAATTATTTACTGCTTCAAAATAGAGTATGTCTTCGGCATTATAATAATTAATACCCTTACCGCTGGGAATCCCTATTTTGGATGGTTTATGGGTATCGGCACCTGCATTGTTGTGCTGCCTGGCAAGCCTTTTATGCAGTACCCTTTCCATGGCCTTATTCACTGCAGTATTGAGTTCTGCATCACCGATTGGTTTTACCACATATCCTGATGCGGCAAAATTAAAAGCCTTAAGCGCATGCTCTGCAAATGCAGTTACAAAAACGATTTCGCAATCTAAATCAGGTACAATCTTCAGGATATCCATCCCGTTTTTACCTTCTATAGAAATATCGAGAAAAAGAATATCAGCCGTAGTCGTGCGCACTGCTGCAAGACCATCCTTCCAGGTGGTGTAGGTTCCTGTTATTACAATGTTGTCATACAATCCCATCAGGCTTTCCGATAGCAATCCTATAGCCGGAAGTTCATCATCAATAATAATACAGGTGAATTTTTTGTCCATCAGTTAATTTGCTTAATTTTCAAAACAACAGTTGTACCTGTTTGCGGCGGCAATTTATCAAAGTACCCTAGATCAATATTTACTTTCCCCGATTTATTCATTACCTCAATAAGGCTTGTGATCAGTTTGCCGCCATACGATTCTTCTTTAAGCTGGTTCTCATCTTTATTCAATAACGATTGCTCCCTGCCTATACCATCATCATCAATGCTACAAATTAGCAATTTCCCGTCAATTCCTGAAGCAAATTCAATCTTTAATTTACCTTTTTGTTCCTTATTTAATAAGCCATGTGCTATGGCATTTTCAACCAATGGCTGTATCAGCAAAGAAGGAATATCTGTATTTGTATCTACGCCTGGCAGTGTAATTATCTCATAATCAAACTTATCGTTAAATCGTGCCTGTTGCAACTCTATATAATTCTTCAGGTTCTCTATCTCATCACTTAGTCTGATAAATCTGTTTCTTGAAGACTTAATATAGGAGCGGAGCAACCTCGAAAATTTATAAATATGCTGATAGGCGTCTTCGAGCCGTTTGGTTTTTATCAGGTACATGGCCGCATTGAGTGAATTGAATATAAAGTGCGGATTTAATTGAGAATAGATTGATTTCAACTCAAGTTCTGTATGCTGATGCTTTCTCCTGGCTACATTAAGCACCAGTACACGGGTAATATAAATTATCAAAATCAATACCAGGCAAATCAATCCTGCCGACAAAACAAGAAACCACCCGGTAGCCCAATAGGGTGTTTTTATAATAAGCTTAAAAACTATTGGTTCGCCCGGAATGCTGGAACTGGTACTTGCCCTGATCTTTATATAAAAGGTGCCGTAACCCGGATTTGTTAGTCTCAATTCATCCCCATCCGTCACACTCCAGTTATCCTGTTCATTTTTTGATAGGGAATATTGATAATTAACCTTCTTTCCATAAAACGATAACGTGTTAAAATGAATTATTATGCTTTTAGAATCATTATAGGGTAGCTCCACTTTATCGCTTATAGCATAGGTTTTGTGCGCTTTAAGAAAAGTAAAAAATAATTTCGGAGGTTGCGATTTACCGGTCATCTCCCTGATATTTAATGAAATGATGGAGCTGTCTTTGAAAAAATAATAATTTTCAGAATCGGCACAAATTGCATCAGCGTGAAGTGGAACAAAGTCATTCTCTATTGAAGAGATACTATATGGAGCTTCCACCCCGGTTGGAGAGATAGTCAATACCCTGTATAAATTATTGGTACTGATTAATAAATGAGTAGGATCTAAACTATAAAATTTATCCCAGATACAATTTTCATCTTTTGCAATGGTATCAATGACCGCTTTACCTGTTATATCTTTACATAACAGCAAATTGTTTTTATGGGTATACCCTACCAGGTAATTTCCTATGAATGAAAACGATTTAAAAGATATACTTTTAATCAGAGACATTTTCCCATACTTATCAATCCGGTAAAGGTCGTCAAGTGTTGAAAACCAGATTGAAGTATCCTCAGACTTCAACATAGCTGAAAAAATACGCCCACCATTAATTTTTAAATTTTCAGCGGTAAAGGTATCCTTTCTGATTATTTCCGACTGATTTAAACTATATAACTGATTGTGGGTACATAAATAAATTACTTCATTTGTGGCAAATAATGCTTTTAAATAATCCGGGGCAAATGTAGACTTTACTGCAACAGGCTTGAGTTTATCATTTAGATCTAGTAAATACAAATGATTTTTATTAAAACAGTAAAACTGGTTGCCCCTGGTAATGAAATAGGTGGCCAGTTCAAATGAATTGCCTGAACATTTGCCAAGATCTCTTTTAAAGTCAACTACCTCCTTTATCTTTTTATCGTTAAGCAATCTGAGGTCTTTTTCCGAGGCAAAATATAGGTTGCCGTCATTCCTTCTGGAATACTTTACTTTCCCCGAATAAGCATTCGTATACAATCGCGTATTCCGGAAATCTTTATCCAAAACATAAATACCTTTATCCACAGTCCCCAACCAGTAGTTGCCCTTGATATCCTGCTGCATGGTAGCAACTTTCTCATTGAATACCATTACTGAATCATAGAAAAATAATCCGCCAGTGGTCAGGTAAAAAATCTGCTGGCCATCATTATATATGTTGTAAAATTTATTTGTTTTCAGATGAAAATTTCCCGATCTTCTGAAAGTATCGTTTCTGTTACTTACGAACATATTATTACTAAGCAGATAATACCGATCCTTATTCTGATAAAATGCAGATAATTCGACATATTGGTTTTTGTTTTTCGACTTTATCCGCATATTTGAATCAATGACTACAGTTAGTCCTTTGAAAACTACATTGTACTCATTATCAGAAACTTTTGACAAAAAAAATATTATGGGTTGATCTTTTAAAAAAGTATCCATAACGAATAGCCTTTTTGTGTCATTTTTAATATTTACAAACGTCTTACCAGCGCTATAATCTATTGAAACACTGCTGTCCTTTTCCAAAAAAATATTCCTGATATAAGATCCGGGTTTAAATGAGGATAATTTCAGAAAAGGAGTATTGGCTGCCGTATGAAAGGTATCATTTTTATAGTAGCACAATTCACCACTATAAGTTCCCAGCCACAAACGTTCCTGGTAATCCTCCATAAAGAAGAGTATCTCATTATCCGGCAGGCCATTAAAAGTGGTGTAAACAGTGAATTTTATGCCATTATACCGGGCTATTCCTTTATCGGTAGCTATCCAGATAAAACCTTTTGAATCGCGGTAAGAATTATAAATCGTATTACTTGGCAACCCGTCATCTACTGTAAAATGGATCATTGGGTAATCCTGACATATGGCAGAGGTAGCTGATAATAATACCAGACCGATCAATAGCCAATAAAATCTGATAAAATTATTCATGCCAATTAATAATTTCAACCATGTATTTTCCGAATTATGACTATAAACTCAGTTAAGTTGCATTTGATGATCAAGTTATTAAAAATCCTGCAATAACTACCGGTTAAATTTCAGAGTGAATATAGGATTTAATTTTAAAAAAAGAGGGCTATAAATACAATATTCACCATTAGACTTAACTTCCGGGCTTTATACCATTGATATAGTAATTACCGGAAATGCAAATGCCCCGTTTTCCAACGGGGCACTTGCATTTATCTTACCTGACTAATTTATCTTCTTCCACCTTCCTGGCGGGCCGGTGGTTCCGGTTGCCTTACTGGTGCACCGTGCTGTGGCTGTGGCTGTGCCTGCTGCTGGCGGGCTGGTTCCTGCCGCTGTGGCTGTACCTGTGGCTGCTGCCGTTGTGGTTGTGGCTGCACCTGCGGCGGCTGGCGCTGTGGTTGTGGCTGCACCTGTGGTTGCTGGTGTATTGGTTGCGAATTATTCATAACCGGCTGCCTGTTGTTAGTCGGCTGCAGCGGCCTGGTCTGTACTTCCTGCCGGAAACCTGCTGGCCGGTTGTTATTGATATTGTTATGCTGCTGTGGCTGAGTGAGCGGATGGCTGGCCGGAAAAGAATTATTAGGCCTTGGTTCATTTACCGGATTCCTGCTGATTGCCGGGCGGTACATGTTCACACTCTGTCCGGTAATGCTGGCTGCTCCTGCCCTGCCCGATCCATTAAACCTGTATATCTGTACAGGATGATGCAGATCACGCTCAAGGTCTTCTCTTCTTGGGCCAAAATTATACTGCACATGAGTATGACCGTCGTAATTATAGTTGCTCACCAGGTTGGTACGGCGCACAAAATCCGGATTGTAAGCCACGCCACTCCAATGATTGAAACAATCAGGGGCATAAATATAATTGGCATCAACAAATATCCACCAGGTATCGGGGCAGTTAAACCCAAGTCCCTCACCAGGGCCAAGTGGCGCCCAGCCGCAATAACCGCCGCCATACCTCCAGCTCACCCAGGCCGGAGCCCAGTCGTAACCGGGTATCCATACCCAGCCATAATAGTTGTCGTAGGTCCAGCGGCCATAATGGTAGCAGGCCCAGCCCCACGGGTCATCACTTACCCAGGTATTGCCCAGGTCGGTCATCACCCAATGCCCGCGGCTTCCGTAAGGCCTGAAGTTGCCCTCTTCATTAGGCACCCATACCTGGCCATAAGTCGGGTCGTTGACCCACTGGCCATAGGGCGCCAGGTTATCATAAAATGTCTGGAAAGAAACGTCCACATCCTGTGCGCGGACTTTCTCTGCGGTGTTGCCAATAAACAGCAGGCTCAGCAGCGATATCAACATCAGTCTGCTCATTGATTTTTTCATGTTTCTGATTTTTATAAAAATGCTTTGATTCATTGATACTTAGGATACCCAATATACAGACCACATTTTATTAAAACAATGTTAATCCATATATTTTTTGGAACCCACAACAAACAACCTGATATTCGGGCATAAAGATATTTAATCTTACCAAATTCTCTACCCCAATAAAAATCCCCAAAATATTCGGGGATTTTAAAAACAATAATAACATCAATAAGCAATTGTACTGTTAAGAAATTAAGCCATTAAGCCGGAACAGCTAAAACCTCGGCCATCATTTTACCAATGTTTGCGGGGCTGTCCACCACATGAATGCCACACTCACGCATGATCTTCATTTTGGCAGCAGCTGTATCATCAGCTCCGCCAATGATAGCGCCTGCATGACCCATCCTGCGACCAGCCGGAGCAGTCTGGCCAGCTATAAAGCCCACCACCGGTTTGCGCATGTTATCGCGCAGCCAGTAGGCCGCCTCAGCCTCCATATTTCCACCTATCTCCCCTATCATGATGATACCATCCGTTTCCGGATCGTTCATCAGCAGTTCTACCGCTTCTTTGGTAGTAGTGCCTATGATCGGGTCGCCGCCAATGCCAATTGCAGTAGAGATGCCCATTCCTGCCTTTACAGCCTGGTCAGCCGCTTCATATGTAAGCGTGCCTGATTTAGATACCACGCCAATACGGCCCGGTATAAACACGAAACCTGGCATAATGCCCACCTTAGCCTCTCCCGCGGTGATCACACCCGGACAGTTGGGCCCTACCAGCCTGCAGTCGCGGCTGCGGATAAATTCGCGCGCTTTTACCATATCCTGTACCGGTATACCCTCAGTAATACATATGATGACCTTAATGCCTGCATCTGAAGCTTCCATGATTGCATCGGCAGCAAAAGCCGGCGGCACAAAAATGATAGATGTATCAGCGCCGGTGCCATTTACCGCATCCTGTACTGAATTGAAAACCGGTACATTAAGGTGTGTAGTACCCCCCTTGCCGGGTGTAACCCCACCTACCACATTAGTACCATATTCAATCATCTGGGTGGCATGAAATGTACCCTCAGTACCCGTAAAACCCTGAACAATAACCTTTGAATTCTTATTGACTAAAACAGACATGAGCTCAATAATTGATTTAGAAGGTGCAAAAGTAAGATAATAAGAGGCAATAGCAAATAAGTGTTGGATGATTTAAGTCATTAAAATTTTGCAGGGGGAATTTGAACCGAAACCAAGCTATTTCCCAGATTACCCATAAGCATTATAATTTGAACCTATAACCAGATTAACTTACAAGCAATGGAAACCGCTACATTTGCATCCTAATCAGAAAATATGGCTAAAACAGTATTGATAACAGGCAGCACAAGCGGCATAGGCCTGGGTATAGCAAAGGCGTTTGCTGCGCAGGGATATAATGTGGCTTTCAACGGGCTGGAGCCCAATGGCGCTGAAATAACGCAGCAGATAGCCGATGAATTCAAAATAGCACATACATTCTCCCCTGCCAACCTGATGCAGCCCGCTGCTATAAGGGGCATGGTGGATGATGCCATTAAAACTTTCGGTGCTATTGATGTGCTGGTAAATAATGCTGGTATACAATATGTAGCGCCTATAGATGAGTTTCCGGATGAGAAATGGGATGCTATTATTGCGGTGAATCTTTCGGCGGCGTTTCATGTTACCAAGGCGGTTTGGGGCAATATGAAGGCGCATAAATTCGGGCGGATTATCAATATTGCGTCGGCACACGGGCTTCGCGCATCGGAGTTTAAGAGCGCCTATGTGGCTGCCAAGCATGGGCTGGTGGGTTTCACCAAAACTATGGGCCTGGAAGGCGCGGCTTTCGGTATTACCTGCAATGCCATATGCCCGGGCTATGTAGACACGCCGCTGGTGGAGCAGCAGATACCACAGCAGGCCAAAGCCCACAATATGACCGAAAAAGAAGTAGTGGAAAAGGTGTTTCTGGACCGCCATGCGGTAAAGGAATTTATACCTGTTGAGCTGCTGGCACAAACGGCCCTCTTCCTTGCTTCACCGCTTGCGGGCACCATTACGGGCATTGCGATGCCGGTGGATGCGGGCTGGACGGCGCAATAACTGCTACTAATAATTTAAAGTGAGGTTTTACCACAAAGGCACCAGGGATAACACAAAAAACACTATACCTTTGCGTTATAAAGTTTAGGGCCTAAAGATTATTTTACGTAAAAGTTGCTTTATAATCCGTTGCAAACTACTTCCATTAAGATAAGCGTTAAAGGTATATCAAATACTACATTCAACCCCTTCAGGGTTGTTACTTATTCAATTTTTACCACTGGTTTCACCGGTGGCTATTCATATTCAAGCCCGTTGGGCTAATATAAATAAAAGATAGTTTTGCTTACATAACCAGATTTTATGAACCATACCGATAGCAGTATCAGGAAATGTGTTGCAGTTAACAACATCAATATTCATTACCTGGATTATCATTCAGACGGGCCGGTATTGCTGCTGATGCACGGGCTTACTGCCAATGCCAATGCTTTTGATGCACTGATTGAGGGCCTGCACCCCACCTTCAGGGTGATATGTCCCGACCTGAGGGGTAACGGCCTGAGCGATAAGCCGGCTTTCTGCTATACGGTGGAAGAACATGTGCAGGATATACTGGGCCTTATCAGTCACCTGGGCGAAGAGAAGGTGCACATAGGCGGCCATTCCTTCGGGGGGTACCTGGCCTATTATATGGCTGCCAACTATCCGCATGTGCTGAATAAGCTGGTGATACTGGATGCGGCTAAGGCGATGAACAGCAATATAGTGGAAATGCTGTCCACCTCGCTCTCCCGGCTCGATATGGTTTATCCGGATTTTGAGAGCTACCTGGAACATGTAAAAAAGGCTCCCTACCTCGATTTCTGGGACCCTGCCATGCTTACCTATTACCGTGCCGATGTGCAGGACCTGCCTGATGGCAGTGTGAAGCCGAGGTGCAACATAATGACCATATCGGAAAAGTCAATGAACCTCGCAACGGTGGACTGGCCGGACCTGATACCGCTTATTGAGCATCCTACCCTGCTGATTAATGCGCTGGACAACTACACCATGGGCGAGCCGCTGCTGCCCGATGTGCTGGCTAAGGAAACCGTGGAAATGATGCAGGATGCCAGGTATGCCGGAGTGGATGGCAACCACCAAACCATGCTGTATGGCCACGGGGCTAAGCAGGTGGTGCGGCATATTGCGGCGCATTTGCATGATGAACAAAACGGCAAGCAGCATTAGTTTTTACATTGCAGTTCAATCTTGTGCTAATTTCGAACAGCCATTGGATTTGCGCTACATAGGTGAGCGTGTGGCTATTAATATACTTTTAGGATGAGGAAGACGGCAGCTAACCTGTACATTCAACAAGAGTTTTATTAACGACTTTTGCAAATTTTCGCTTTTGATGTTGATTTATTCATAATTAATATATATAAATACTAAAAAAACATGCTGTCCAGCAAATAATTGCGCGAATGGGACAGCCCCTATGGGGCATATGCAAAATATATTATCAATTTACTACAAACAGATAGCCCCTACAGGGCACACTTATTTATTATAAATTATTTGCATGTTCAGGGTAGCTGTCGGCAGGCAGGTTTGAAAACTTTGCTTCTGTATGTCTGGACCCTGGTGCTTTTCTTCTGCCTAGAAAAAAGGCAGCCTGCGGAAAAAGGCTTTTTGTTTGGTTATCCCATTGTTTTTAAAAAACGCAATGGGATAATGGTGGACGATGAAACCCTTGCTGGTGGCTTATATAAATAATTTTCCGATTATCTCATCATATCCCATTCTTTGCGGGATTGGGAATTGGGTAACCTATTGTCAGTCCGGAGTTTATTAACAAGATTATCAATTGATTTTACCAATTACCAATTTTGCTATCAATACATACGATGCCTTGCGCCTCCTCTGAAGCTACTGCGGCACGCGGCCAGCATCGGCAAAACTCCCAGATTAATTACTATAAACATTTAATCCCTTCGGATTACTATCGAACCAATAATAATGAGCATCAAAGAGGGTATTAAGCCATCGAACTCACGTTAACCTCGCTTCGGAATGCATGGCCCTGGTGCTTTGCTTCAACTTTGAAAAAAGTATGGGTTTTGAACCTACCCGAAAAAGGCTTTTTGTTTGGATATCCCATGGCCTAATAATAAAAGCAATTGGATAAGGGAAAAGGCTGAAACCTTTGCTGGTGGCTTATATAAATTATTTTCAGATTATCTCATATTATCCCATTCTTTGTGGGATTGGGAATTGGGTAACCTATTGTCAGTCCGGAGTTTATTAACAAGATTATCAATTGATTTTACCAATTACCAATTTTACCATCAATACATACGATGCCTCCAGCATCGGCAAAACTCCCAGATTAATTACTATAAACATTTAATCCCTTCAGGATTACAATCGAACCAATAATAATGAGCATCAAAGAAAGAATTAAGCCATCGAACTCACATTAACCTCTCTTAGGAAAGCCTGGCCCCTGATGCTTTGCTTCAATTTTGAAAAAGGTATGGGTTTTGAACCTACCCGCAAATGACTTTTTGCTTGGTTATCCCATTGCATAATAAAAAAGCAATGGGATAAGGGTAAATGCTGAAACCCTTGCTGGTGGCTGATATAAATAAATTTACGATTATCTCATCATATCTCATTCTATTCTACTCCGGCAAGCCCGGAAGGATCGGGATTTTCAACTCAATACAGGCTCTGGCCTCAATGTCTTCTCCCTCACTAATATCGCATCCATATCCCATAATATCCCCTTATCCTATCACAGATTAGCAATTATTAAGAATTTCGGTTGTTTCATAGTTTGAAAAGCTGTGTTTATTCTACTAATTTTGGCATAAAGGTAAAACTAACGATTGTAAATTCCAAATTATTTGAACCAATTGAATGTTAAAAGGTGATTTTTTTGGGGCCTGTAATGTAAATTAGTTTTTTGTGCAATTACCACCAGCGAGTCCCCGGCCAGCGCACAGGTTGGCTTTGCAATCGGGAGACATCGCCCGGGACAGGTGTGAGCGTCGGCGCAGACTAAAAAAACTCACGCAAAGCCGCGGAGGCGCAAATATTTCGACTGCAAAAAGCATATCCCGGACCAAGACCGCAAAGCCATCAAATCAGGTGTAGACAACTGGAATGCAGTGCCTGAGACGTTGCAATGCAACTTCTCTACATGATCAAATATTTTTCATGTATGATGCAAACCTAAAGTCCCACCCCACATGCGATAGGAAATTGGATTTAATTTAATCCACGAGTTATAATTTCTCTGGATTGCCAAAACTAGGCTGCAATCCACAAGGCTTAGATACAGATGCGCCAGACTGAGAATTCTTAGGATTGAATATACGAACCGGCTACCCGCATGACTTGGCTGCAGAGCGCCAGACTATATATATGTAGAATCAACTGAAATTTGTTATTTTTGTATAGAAAAATCAGGATGTTAACTAAGGAACAGCATATCGCCCATTGGCTCAGAACTTCAGAAGAAGATGAACTGACTATGAATTCACTGTTTAAAGACGGGCGATATACCCATTCCCTATTTTTCGGTCATCTGTATCTGGAGAAAATTTGCAAAGCTTTATGGATTAAAAATAATGAGGGAAATACGCCCCCCTTTATTCATAATCTCGTAAAACTGTTACCATCGCCAGATCAGACGGGATTAACTGATCAGGAAATGATTTTTCTCAACCGGTTAAATGAATATCAATTATCCGGCAGATACCCTGAGTATACCGATTCCCTTAAAAAAATTACCACAAAAGAATTTACTGCCCATTGCATACAAACCATTAAATCTATCAGTGAATGTTTACGAAAAAAGATCTGATGAAGTATATTTCAGACTACATAGCCGAATGCAACAGGCTGGGTGTACATTTTAAAAAGGTGATACTTTTCGGTTCTTATGCGCGGAATACACCGCACGAATGGAGCGATATAGATCTGGCGCTGGTTTCGGATGACTTTACCGGAAGCAGATGGGATGACCGTGGCAAAATATCGCCTGCCGACATTAAATTTGTTGATATTGAGCCACATATATTCAACTCTACCTATTTTGAAGAAGGAGATCCTTTTATTGAAGAAATAATAAAGACAGGTAAGGAAATAAAATTAAACCAAATTGTCTGAATCCATTTTCCGAGCCTAATTCAGATGCACGTATAACATCAAAGATTTCACACCGGAAAGTAATCCATTTGTAACAATAATCCCCAGAACCGGTATTGAGATTGATGGATAAAAGGTATTTATCGAAATTCTTTGGGATCTTCAGAGTGGCTATAATTGATACATGCGTTACAAACGCATAGCCAGTTTATTCGCGTTACAAGCGCAAACGAGTGGGTTCTTTGGGATCTTCAAAGTGGCTATAGTATATACTTGCGTTACAAACGCACAGCCAGTACATTCGCGTTACAAACGCGAACGAGATGGAAATAGATTTTACCATAGCCGGCATTTTCCTTTTTTCTATCCACAATACAAGGGCCATAGTATCTGTTACAAAGCATTCCATTGCACTATTCATTTGGATAAACAGATTTATAGTCCAAAAACTCTTCTTCAAGATGTCCGGCAGATGTAATATTCAATTCTGATAAAGCAGACAGGGTAGAATCTTTTCTTAGCTCTGTTTTTTTAAATTTCAGGAATTCAATAAAATCAAGTACTTCCTGCAGCATTTCTGCCGGAAGCCCTTTTGATTTTTGGATGATCAGGCTTTCAATTTGTGCTGCGCTCATGATATGTAATTATTGGGCTAAGGTAGGGCTAAATTCTATTAAGGGTGGGAAAAATGCAAGTATCTGAATATGCAGGCCTGATTGCAGTGGGATGATGGTTACAAGCGCGAGAATAGGATTTGATATGTAGTGTTCGGATGGAACGAAAAAATATCGTATAATAGCTGCAAGTATGCATATTTTCATTCAAAAATTACGGTAAAAAGGTTCATTTAAGCTTTATGGCAGAAGATATAAAAATCATGGTAGCTGCGATAAAAGAATGGGGAAAATCTCAGCTTTCCGGGAAAGCTTTTAATACCATGATTGGCCCTGTAGTAATTACTATGCGGGGCATTAAAGAAATTATCAATCAGCCTCACCAGTTTCATCGTGAAAAATTAATGGCCTTGTATGATATTGAACAATTATTAGCAATAGCTGAATTTGTAAAAACCATGCCAGATTCCAAAGACAGGCCTTTTGTGTGGTATTACCTGAAAATAATAATAGCTGAAAATGATTCTTACCTGGTGGTAAGAGAAGATATACAATCAGGAATAAAAATACTATATTCTATTGTGGACAATATAAAATGAAAATGCCGGAGGCCCTCGATATCCGGTTCACCCAGGTCAGTATCCTTCGGCATTCTCAGATACAAAGTTAAGGAATAATAATCTAAGGAGCAAAAATATTCAAGCCTGAAGGTTATTTTAGGATTAGCCAGCATAGTATGCTTTACTTTGTAAAGATTACGGCTGGGACGGAGCATTTATTTAATATACGAGTTATAAACTCTTAGGATTACAAAGACACAAGTCCGCTATCCACAGAGCTTAGCTACAGCTCCTATTCCAGAAACCAGCAGCATGAATGGAGCGATATAGATGTAGCTTTTGTAGCAGATGAGTTTATAGGTATCGGGTTTGAAGATGTTAAGTTATTTGCCCGGACACTGGTTAACCGCTCAGAAATGAATATCCAGCCACGAACGTATAACACCATAGATTTCACACCGGAAAGTGATCCTTTTGTAGAAGAAATCCTTATAACCGGTATTGAGATTGGTGGATAATGTGTCTTTATCGGGATTCTTTGGGATCTTCAGAGTGGCTATAATTGATACTTGCGTTACAAACGCATAGCCAGTGCAATTTAATGTAGTTAACCCAAAAATAGAAATTATTTTTTTGACATTTGTTTTATTAATACTGGATTATTTAATTTTATTGTTTCTTGATTTTTAACCTTCTAATCAAACAAAATGGCTTACAAAGATTTACACGAAGAACCATTTGACGAAAATACTATCACTAAGCTTGAGATATTTGAGGATTATGCACAAGCCTGGATACCTACATTTGTAATGCAGGGACCACTTACAATATGCATATTTGATTTTTTTGCAGGAACCGGATATGATAAAAATGGGATACCGGGAAGTCCAATCCGTATTTTAAATAAAATTAAAGAGCAAATCGGAAATATTTTTCAAAAAAAGGTAAAAATTAAAGTATTTCTGAATGAATTCGAACCGAATAAAAAAGATCAACTCAAATTTCATTTGCTAAGGGATGCCTGTAATGAATATTTACAAATCAATAAGGATGTTGGTAGAGCGATAACAATCGAATTCATTAATGAAAATTTCGAAGACTTATTTCCCAAATTACTACCAAAAATACAGGAGTATCCAGCCTTGGTCTATCTTGATCAGAATGGAATTAAATTCCTCTCAGATAAATATTTATTAGCACTTGAAAAAACAAGACAAACTGATTTTCTTTACTTCGTTTCTGCCTCCTATTTCTGGCGTTTTGGAGATAGTCCTGAATTCCGAGAACACCTAAAAATAGATATGGAAACAGCGAAAAAAGATCCATATAAATACATTCACCGTAATTTGATTGAACAACTAAGGAAGAAATTGCCCACAAATACTAAACTTAGACTTTATCCCTTTTCAATTAGGAAGGGATCAAATATTCATGGAATAATTTTCGGAGCTTCGCATCCATTGGCTGTTTATAAATTTCTTGATATTGCCTGGAGGCGAAATAAGACAAATGGCGAGGCAAATTTTGATATTGACGATGATGCAAAAAAAGATCAATTGGATTTGTTTGCAGTAAAAAAACTAAAAAAAATTGAGAAGTTTAAAGAACAATTAAGAACTGAAATACTTGCAAAAAGAATATCAGATAATTTTGAGGCTTTTCAATATACTTTGGATGAGGGGCATATAGGGAGTCACGCTGCTGACTGTATAAAAGAAATGAAAAAAAATATAGAAATTACCTTTGACGGTATATCCCCGTTAGTTACTTATGACAATGTCCACAGGGATAAAAAGAAAGTTGAGTATAAAATTCTAAAAAAATGAGTCAAAGTAAAATCGAATGGACTGAGGCAACCTGGAACCCTTCAGTTGGTTGTGATAAAGTATCCGCAGGCTGTAAATTTTGTTATGCAGAAGTCATGGCACAACGTTTGCAAGCCATGGGAACTAAAGGATATGAAAATGGATTTGAATTTAGGATTTTACCAGATCGTCTCGCTATTCCTAATAGGATTAAAAAGCCGACTAAGTTTTTCGTGAATTCAATGAGTGATTTATTTCACGAGAAAATGCCTTTTGGTTATCTAGACAAGGTATTCAAAATCATAAAACAAACTCCACAACACACTTATCAGATTCTTACTAAAAGAGAAGACAACCTTGTAAAGTATTTCAAAAACAGGTCAGTACCAGAGAATGTTTGGATGGGTGTAACTGTTGAAATTGCAAAAACTAAAAACAGAATAGATGCTTTGCGTTTAATTAATTCAAAAATTCGCTTTCTATCTATAGAACCACTTTTAGAAGATATTGGCGAACTTGATTTAACGGGAATTCATTGGGTAATAGTAGGTGGCGAAAGTGGGCATAAAGCAAGGCCAATGAAGCCAGAATGGGCAATAAATATTCAAAAGCAATGTGACGATCAAGATATATCGTTTTTTTTCAAGCAATGGGGAACATGGGGTGCTGATGGACGGAAACGAAGTAAGAAGGCAAATGGACGGATTTTATTAGGTAAGGAATGGAATGAAGAACCTGAAATTGAATATTCGATCTAATGTCTTTCAATTATTGTTATCCACATTAATGATATTCATTCCCGGTCGGTTATGTCTCAAGGCAAGCCCGATAGATATTCTCACGTGAACTGTGCCATTCCCGATGAAAAATCGGGATAGAAAGCCACCACAGCCAAATAGCACCACCAAGCCGGTCCCCAAAAACCTTTTAACCCCTTCAGCCCAAAGCATTCTCAATAATCCCCAAACAATTCTCCTATCTTACCCTATTTTTACCCCCAAAATTCAATAACCAGTTATGCCCCGGTATGTAGTTGAGGTAATGTATGATGGCACACAGTTTCATGGGTCGCAGGTGCAGGGGGAACTGCCTACTGTGCAACTGGCGGTGAATACGGCTTTGAGTACGCTGCTGCGGGTGCCTGTGGCTACTACGGGGGCTAGTCGCACCGATGAGGGGGTGCATGCCCTATGCAATTACTACATGTGGGATATGGATGCCCCGCTGCTGCCCGACGTGGTGTATAAGTGCAATGCGATATTGCCGCAGGCGCTGGCAGTAAGGGGCTTGTATGTGGCGGCGAATCCGGAATTCAATCCGCGGTTTGATGCGGTAAGGCGGCGCTACCGGTATAGGATCTATAATAAAAAGAACCCGTTCCTGGTGCATCAGGCTATGTACTACCCCTATCCGCTGCACCTGGATGTGCTGCGGGAGACTGCGGCTATAATAAAGGAGTATACGCAGTTTGAATCGTTTGCGAAGAGGAATGCGCAGAACTTTACTTTCAACTGCAGTATATACCGGTCGGAGTGGGAAGAACGGGATGGTGAACTGAACTATGTGGTGGAGGCGAACCGTTTTCTGCGGGGCATGGTGCGGGGGCTGGTGTGCACACAGATGAATATCAGCCGCAAGGGTGCGCCGGAGGATATGCGGAGGATACTGGATGCGCGGGACTGCACCAAGGCTTTCTTTAATGTGCCGGGGCATGGGTTGTATCTGGAGGAGATTACTTATCAGGAGGGGGCGATGGTGAGGATACAATAAGGGTGGGTAACCGCTAAGGGCATATGATTATTACTAACAACGAAATTTTACCACTAAGGGCACGAAGGGTTGCACAAGGGTCACCAGATTTTTGGGTAACGAATTAAAGGGCACAAAGATTGTTTCCTGGTATATCGGCTTTATTTAACCACAAAGCGCACCAAGGTTTGCACAAGGGTCACCAGATTTTTGAGTAACGAATTAAAGGGCACAATGATTGTATCCTGTAAAATATCTATTTAAGCACAAGCCCTTTGATCCGGTTAAAATGTTTGGTGTTTAAAGTTCTTAATGGCAAACCAAAAGCAAGACAAGTTGCACCAATAAAAATATCCCTGAATTCAATTAACTGGTTCTTTGTGCGTAAATCATGGAAAATATCAGCCGCCAGTTTAGCAACCTCATTATCAAAAGGGAGAATTAATAAATCGGTTGTCAGTAGTTGAACATCAGTCTTCTTTTCTGATGTTGAGGCACCCATAAGTAGCTCATAAAGCGTAACAGCCGAAATTGCAAGGGGACTTTTGTCTGAAATTGAATATAGAACTGTTTTGGTTTTATCCTTAGCTCTGAGAAATTCAATGAAAATAGTAGTATCAATTACCAGGTTGCTGGCAGCCATCGATCAAATAGTTTATTATTGGACTCAAATTCTTTAATATCCTTATCACTCCATATTGAAACAGAAAGGAGTTTATTTTTATACTCAGAGGGTTCAGACTTTGGCTCCTGTTTCTTTTTATTGAATAAAAAATCAATAAAATCCCTTACTTCTTCCTTCTCGAAAGAGTTTAATAAATTATATTTAAGAAGGCTGGCATCCATATAATTTCAATTCCTGTTTCAAAGATAAGTAAAAATGCAAAAAACAACCAATAAAAGTGCAATCATTATCTCAGAATAAACTAATGGATTAAATGTTAAATTGTGACCGACTTCAGTAATTCCGATTCAAAGCTAAATGCATGGTTCCCCGCTTGGGGACAGGGGTTTCAAGGGTTTTAGCCTATGTTTGCATACAAATTAATAAATGAAGAAGGCATTGATCCATATGCACCTTGCGGTGCTGCTGTGGGGCTTTACGGGGGTGCTGGGCAGGGCAATATCGCTGGATGCGCCGGCGCTGGTATGGTACCGCATGCTGCTTACTGCTGTGTTTATGGCGGTGATACTTACCTGGCGCAGGCAATGGGTGAAGGTAGAAAGGCGCGACACTATGCGGCTTGCTTTTATAGGTGTGCTGATATGCCTGCACTGGGTGGCTTTTTATGGCTCTATAAAGCTGGCCAATATATCGATAGCGCTGGTGTGCCTGAGTACTGCCAGTATCTTTACCTCTATTCTGGACCCGATAGTGAATAAAGGTAAACGCGACCCTAAGGAGGTGGCGCTGGGATCGCTGGCAATAATTGGTGTGTATCTGATATACCGGTTTCAGCAGTTTTACGGGCTGGGTATTGCCTGCGGCATTACGGCGGCCATACTTAGTTCGGTGTTTACGGTGTTCAATAAAAAGATAGCCAATAAATACCCTGCACGCACCATGGTATTTTATGAAATGACAACGGGCTGGATTTTCATCACCCTGCTGATGCCGGTTTTGATTTACTATGTTCCTGGCACCGTTATTTTTCCACGTTCAGTGAGCCTTACCGGCAAAGACTGGATACATAACGACTGGCTGTGGCTGGTACTTATGAGCCTGTGCTGCACGGTGTGGGCGCAATCGCTGGCGCTGAGCGCGCTGAAAAAGCTCAGTTCGTTTACCGTAACCCTGTCGGTGAACCTGGAGCCGGTATATGGTATATTGCTGGCTTTTTTGTTTTATAACGAGAACCGGGAAATCATTTTCAACAAGGGTACCAACGACCTGAACTGGGGTTTTCTGTGCGGCATGGGATTGATATTGTTGTCGGTGCTTTTGCAGATGCTGCGGTTGCTGAAGCCGAGGTTTACCAACACGGGTTTTGTGAAAGAAAAGGGAGGAATAGATTAACCAGTGCGGCTACAATGGCAATGAAAAGTTTCAAGTAAAGGCGCGGAGGCACGGTTTGTATCTGACTCAATTTGGCAGATCATAAATCAGGAGCGCAAAGCCGTAAAATCGGACTATGCCAATTTTTATGCGGTTAACTGTATCTCCAACAATAAAACAGCCTCTTTTTTAGTTTAATGACCATTATCCAAGCAACTTATAACTTTTAGCTATTTTAGCAGCATGAAGCAAATCATTTTCTTTCTCTTCCTATTGGTTAGTATAAAATCGGCAGCACAACCGGTATGGCAGCAGCGGGTTGATACCAAAATAGAAGTAACCCTCGATGATAAACACCACTATCTGAATGCTTACGAAGAATTCACATATACCAACAATTCGCCCGATACCCTCACTTATCTGTACATCCATTTGTGGCCTAATGCTTATAAAAATGACCGCACACCCTTTGCACGCCAGCTGGATGTGATGCATAATACCACCTTTTACTACTCCAAGCCAAAGGACAAAGGATATATAGACAGCTTGCAGTTTGCTATAGATGATCAAAGTGTGGAATACAGCAGCGCAGACAATGCACCCGATATAGCCAGGATAGAACTGCGCACCCCACTGCTGCCCCATAAGAGCATAAAAGTGGCTACGCCCTTCAGGGTAAAGATACCCAAGGTGTTCTCAAGGATGGGGCATACCGGGCAGAACTATTATATGTCGCAGTGGTTTCCGAAGCCGGCGGTATATGACCAGAAAGGCTGGCACCCTATTTCTTACCTGGACCAGGGTGAGTTTTTCAGTGAATATGGCAGTTATGATGTGAGCATTACCTTGCCCGATAATTATATAGTAATGGCAACCGGCAACTGCACCGATGAAAAAGAGAATAAATGGCTGGATGAACTGGCTGGTAAACCCTTACCTACTGCCAAATACAGCAAAAAAACTCCCCGGACTGCCGACAGCGCAATTGCCAGCTCGAAGGAAATGAAAACCCTGCACTTTCATGAAGATAATATACACGATTTTGCGTGGTTTGCCGATAAACGCTGGATAGTGAGGAAGGATACGGTTTATACTCCCGGCACCAACGCCCTGGTTACTGCATGGGCGGCTTTCATGCCCAGCTACTGGCAGAAATGGCAGAAGGCTACCGACTTCCTGAAGGAAACCGTAAGGCATTATGGCAAATGGGTGGGCCCCTACCAATATAAAACTATAAAGGCTGTGGAGGGCGACCTGCATGCAGGCAGCGGCATGGAATACCCTACAGTTACGATCATAGATAAATCGGCAACATCTGGATTGCAGACCGTAGTGGTGCATGAGGCCGGACACAACTGGTTTTATGGCATGCTGGGCAGCAATGAGCGCGACCATGCCTGGATGGATGAGGGCATCAATACCTTCTACGAACAGAAAACAGACCGCGACCTGAACCATGATTCCTCTACAGCGCGTAAAAAAGGACTGAATGAAACTTTGGCTTTATTTGAAAAGCAAGCAACACACAATGACCAGGCCATAGAACAGACCTCGGCCAGTTTTGAAAAGCTCAATTACGGACTGGATATTTATTATAAAACATCGCTCTACCTGCGCTGGCTGGAGGCCTATATGGGGCCTGAGCAATTCGAAAAAGGGATGCATGAATATTTTGAGAAGTGGCATTTTCATCACCCTTACCCTGAAGATTTTAAGCAGATAATGCAGCTGCATACCTCAAAGCCCCTTAGCTGGCTGTTTGACAGCTTATTCTACAGCACTGAAAAAACAGACTTCACCATCACAAAAGCAAGAAGGCAGGATAACGGCACTACGGAAGTAACCGTAAAAAACAATTCGGATGATGCCGGGCCGGTGAATATTGTAGTTTACAATAAAGACTCTGCGGTGAATAACTACTGGAGTGAGCCATTTACCGGAAAAACTTCATTAAGTATAAAAGATGCCAAATGGACGCGCATTAAGATAGGCGATGATATACCCGACGGCAAACCGCAAAATGATGTATACCGGCGCAGTGCTTTATTTCATCACTTTGGCATAAAACTAAAACCATTTGTGGGGCTCAATCTGGATAATAAAGATAAGGTTTTCATTTCCCTGGCACTTGCACATAACCAGTATGACGGCCTGATGGCCGGGCTGCTGTTTCATAACCTCACTATGCCGGAGAACAGGTTCCGCTTTGCCATTGCTCCCCTTTACTCAGATGAAACCAAATCGTTTACCGGTGCGGGTTCGGTGGGTTATGAGTGGTATCCCGATGGCGGTATAAAGGAAGTGATGCTGCAGGCCGATGGTAAATCGTTTCATTATGAAGAAGCCGACTATCCTACCGGTGTGGTTTACCAGCGGTTCACAAAACTGGCTCCTTCTTTAAGATTTACTTTCAATCAGAATCCGCTGAGCGCTGTTAGCCGCACACTGACGCTTAAGGGATATTATATTGCGGAGGAAGTGCCAGATACGCCGGCTTTTGTAATGGCAAGCCCGGGGAATAAAACAACCGACCATTATTACGGCAAAATAGACTACCACCATATGAACAACCGGGCCTACAACCCTTTTGGTTATAACCTGCAAGCCCAGGCGGGCGCCGACTTTGTAAAACTCAGCGCAGAGGGCAACCTTTGCATAGATTATAACCGCCCCGGCAAACATCTGTGGCTGCGGGGCTACCTGGGCAAATTTTTTGCTATCAATAATACCGCTGATGTCATCAGCCGGTACGGACTGGCCGCTACCTACAGCGGGGTGAACGACTACCTCTATGATGGCACTTACCTGGGACGAACCGCCTACAATGATATTAATGCCCAGCAGATATCAATACAGGAGGGCGGCTTCAAAGTGCCGACCTTCAACCAGGCGGCACACAGCGACAACTATATGGCCACCATTAACCTGAAAACCGACCTGCCTATAAAGTTGCCGCTGCGCCTTTTCTTTGACGCCGGCCTGATGCCTAATGCCAACCCCAGCTTTACTAATTCCAGCAGCAGCACGCTGCTCTATGATGGCGGAGTGGAAGTATACCTGATAGATCACATTGTGAGCGTGTATATACCTGTGCTTATGAGCAGCGATTTTCAGAACTACCTGAACAATACCTTTGGCCATAAAAATGTATTTGCGCACAGTGTCACTTTCACTTTACAACTGCAGAATATCAACTGGCTGAAGGCGCCGGGCACAGTATTGAGGATGGCAACGGGCGGGTGAATAAAATTGCTTAAAATAAATTAACCTTAAAATTAACCGTTATGAAAAAAACTCAATTATTATCCTTGTTTGCAACTCTTTTTTTAGCCACAAGTATGGCAACAGCCCAGGTAGCAGTAGTTAATAACCTGCTGCCGAAATTCACTTTTGGAATCAAGGCTGGCGTCAATATGCAACAACTGAGTGGTTCTGAATTATACAACGATTCTTACGGTACCGGATATACTTGCGGCGCCTATGCGGCATTCACAAAGAAAAAAATAGGATTACAGATTGAGGCGGCTATATCGAATTCTAAAGAAGATTACAAAATGAGTCCTTATATAAATTACCAGACAGGTTTTAGTCCGGACCCGAAAAACGTTAATTTTTTATATTTCAATCTACCCATACTTTTTGAGTATAAAATCATACCCCGGTTGTGGTTGCAGGCTGGGCCACAAATAAACAGGATGATCTCGGCTAAAGACAATTTGAATAATGACCAGAAATCCGAATTTAAACTGACAGACGTAGGTGCTGTGCTTGGTGTACAGGCCATATTGCCCTACCACATTACAGCAAACGCACGGTATATATTGGGACTAACCAATGTAAACAGTACTGTTCTACATGATACCTGGAATACACGCAGTATACAGGTTGGGGTTGGGTACAGGTTTTTCTAACCAATATGGTTTTGAATCACGCTTAGTCCTGGCATTAACATTGGCAGCACTTCCGGAGTGTTAATAACTTTTACCGGTTGATACCATTTTATTCAGGATTAGTAACATCGGGTAACTTTAGTAACACTCTATATGTGTATTAAAGTTACCACTTAGCAATTATTAACATTTGATGCCTTCAGCATCAGTGCAAAGCCGGTAGTTGTTTTTCTATAAACATTTGATGCCTTCAGCATCAGTGCAAAGCCGGTAGTTGGTTTTCTATAAACTTTTGATGCCTTCAGCATCAGTGCAAAGCCGGTAGTTAGTTTTCTATAAATATTTGATGCCTTCAGCATAAATGCAAAGTTGGTAGCTGGTTTTCTATAAACATTTGATGCCTTCAGCATCTGTGCAAAGCCGGTAGTTAGTTTTCTATAAACATTTGATGCCTTCAGCATAAATGCAAAGCCGGTAGTTTTCTATAAACATTTGATGCCTTCAGCATCAGTGCAAAGCCGGTAGTTAGTTTTCTATAAACATTTGATGCCTTCAGCATCTATGCAAAGCCGGTAGTTAGTACTCTATAAACATTTGATGCCTTCAGCATCTGTGCAAAAATGGTAGTTGGTTTTCTATAAACTTTTGATGCCTTCAGCATCTTTGTATTTCTATGAAAGGGGGGAATCCTTAAAGGATTAAACGTTTATAGGAATATAAATAAGTTCATGATGATGCAGAAGGCATCTAATGTTATATTGCTTTATGGGTGAAGTACAGAAGAAACTGGAAAGTGTAGTAACCTTAGTAACACTTATGGAGTAGTACTAAGACTACGGCAATGGTTACTAAACATGTTGAGATTGCTTCTGCTCACAGCCGTGCACACAGCAAAGAGCGAAGCCAGAGCTTTGGCAATCTTAGGGATTGTGGTAAACCGATAGTAATGAGGAGTAAAACTTCCGGAGTTTTACAGTTGTTACCAATAACCACTATAACATGTGTTGCCTGCCGCACTTTTGCAATTACAAACTATTCGAATCCGGTATAGCAAACGCAAGCAATAAAAATTCTCAGTAAACAAATTAAAAGAACAACTTCTTTCCGGAATAAGTTTAATTTTGAAGTAAATATCTTTTTATGAAAGCAAATCTATTTTTAGCTTCAGCAGCAATTTCCATCTTTACTCTTGCTTCGTGTGGAAGTGGCACATCTGGTGATAACAATAAAACAGCAACTGATACGGTAAAACCACTGGCGCCGGTTACGCTGGTATCAGTAAGCCCATCGCCCGATTTCCCGGATGCACAGCTTGCAATCAAATCGGTAAAGGCTGATAAAGCAGGTAAAGATTCTGCCAAGGTAACTTTCGATTTTGATGTGCAGAAATATGAACTGAAACTGCAAACCACAGATAACGGCACTAAAAACTGCAATAACTCAGATAAAGGGCAGCATATCCACTTCATACTCGATAATGGTCCTTACAAAGCCCTTTATGAGCCTACCAATGATATAACACTGCCCAACGATGGCAAAGAGCATATCATGGTAGCCTTCCTTTCCAGGTCTTACCACGAGTCTGTAAAAAATGGTAAAGCAGCAGTAATGTACCATTTCGTGATAGACGGAAAGGGCAACCTCAAAAAGCTGGAGAACCCAACTACGCCTATGATTATCTACAGCCGGCCGAAGGGCGATTATGCCGGAAAAGATACGGCCAATGTGCTCCTTGATTTTTATGTATGGAACTGTTCGCTCGCAGCAGATGGCTATAAAGTTAAGGCAGACATCAATAATGACGATAAAGCATCACAAAAACTGACTGCCACGATTGACAAATGGGAACCTCATTTTATTCAGAACCTATATACCGGCAAATGTAAAGTAATGCTTACGCTGGTGGACAAAGACGGCAAGCCCGCTGAAGGCCCGCAAACATCTGCTTCAAGGTCGTTTGTGCTGAAAGCCCAGTAAACAATAATGCGGGTTTAAAAAACCAAATAAATACAAGAAAATACAGATGAAGAAATTAAACAAAGAACAGCTGCCAAAAGCTGCCCTGATGATTGTATTGGCGGTACTCTGCTTTATCGGGGCTATATATGTTTTGTTTTTCTGGAAATAGGGATTTGGCTGTATTTTAATATTGCCATTTGTTTATCAGATAGTCACTCCTCCTCCAGTTTTTAATAGAATAAAATTATTTTTACAGAAAACCGACTAATTGAAATACGTAAAAGGGTTCGATACCATACGGGCTATTGCTGTTTTAAGTGTAATTATTGGTCATTGGGGACCCTCCTTTAAACCAGGCAGCCCGGGTGATGTAATAGTCAGCTCTCTGATACAGGATGGCAGGTTCGGCGTAATACTTTTCTTTGTACTGAGCGGTTACCTGATTACCTCCATACTACTCAATGAAAAAATAAAAAATACCGAAGGAAAGCATTTTACTATTATTAAGAATTTCTTTGCCCGCAGGGCATTGCGCATATTCCCTATCTATTATCTGGTGGTTATTTTCTTCTATCTGAGCAATGACCCTTTTGTAAGAGCTCATATCTGGAGTTTTCTTACCTATACGTCCAATCTGCCACCTTACCTCACCAACCAGCCCAATATTCTTTCACATACCTGGTCGCTATCGGTAGAAGAACAATTCTACCTCATCTGGCCCTGGCTGATCATACTGTTACCTAAAAAATACATCAAGTATGTACTTTACCTTGCCATAATTATAGGCCTGGCCAGCAAGTATTATGTACTTTATGTGCTGCACCGGCATTTCCCGGTGCTTGTTTTCAACTGCTTCGATTCGTTCGGGGTGGGAGGGCTATATGCCTGGATCAGGCTCGACAGCGAAAAATGTAAAAAATTTGAGCGAAGTTTTGTTGCAGCGCTGCCCTTTCTGCTTTTCATCTCCTGGAAAATAAGCCATGTGGATGGCACCCCTCTGTTTGTAATGTACGACCGGTTTCTGGATAGTATTATAGGTGTGGCGCTTATAATGTTTGTGCTGAAAAACAAGAACGAATGGATAAGGAAATATATACTTGAAAACAAGGCGCTGAATTTCATCGGCAAAATCAGTTATGGCATCTATTTATATCATTTCACATTCAGCGCCTCATTCGATAACCTGATGCATCATCTGTCGCAGAAGGCACCGGCAGTATCCTTTTTATTAATGAACCCTTTGCTTTCCTATTGCCTTAAGTTCAGTTCGCTTATACTTTTATGCTGGATGTCTTTTCGTTTTATTGAGCAACCAATTATGCGCCTGAAGAAGAAATTCGAATATTCCGAAAAAATAGAATAACTATTATTTAATACACTTTGAATTATGACTACCAATACATTGTAATCAAGCAATAAATATAAAGTAAATTCAACCCCTTCGAAGCCGGCAGGCGTACTTTTATAACCACCAGTTTCTTTTCGTATCGCAACCCGTTCTGTACACCACCTTGTCTGCCAGGCTATTTTTCCCAATCACATTTAATCATATGGCAAGACTAATATGCTAAAAAAATACCCCTGCTCTAAGGCAAGGGTACAATGAAATTGAATTTCCTTCAATATTATTACCTGTGAATATTAAAAGTTCCGTTGGATATATTAATTATAGCTCCCTTTGAATTAATTGCCTGAAAATAGAATTTCCCATCAAAATTAACGGTATCGTTTGCAGTCATATACAATTCGCCTGAATTACCCAAAGCGCTTGAATAAGGATAATAGGCAGAGACTGAATCCGGCATCCAATAGGCTAAATTATTGTATTGCTTAAAGCCCATATTATATAAATTATTAGACCAGCCGTATTGAATATATAAAGCAAGCGTTTTGCCGGCGTTGGTAGCTACTAATACATTTGTTTGCAAAGTATCAACATAAGCCAATGAAACAAATGTATCGGCATACCAAGGTGTACCATTATAATTGAGGCTAACAATATGCGTACTTGCAGGCCAGCTGAAGTCGGATGCCTTCAAAGGATTAAGCGGATTAACACTGCTGTTGCCATTGCTGGATGGATTGGCAACATATGCCCCGCTGCTGCATGCAGCCAATGACAATAAAATACATGCAACCAAAAGAAGGGAAGATACTTTCCTGTTCATAGTTATTATTTATCTGTAAAGATACTAAGCCTTGTAAGAATACAAAATAATATTTTGAGAAAGTCGTTAGATTGCATTGTTTATGCACAGATTGGCCGGAATCATGTACCATATTCTGATGAAATTGTCAGTTATATACCATCACAGGGGAATTTACCGTTTTACCCTGCTATATACCGGTTTTCTGTTGGTAATGGCTATTGCGTCAACCCATTCTTATGCACAAGAGAAGATTACCGCAACCATTTACGACTCAGTTACCAAAGAAACGATACCGTTTGCAACCATTAAGTTCGGGAACGGTGCTCACGGAACAGTTGCCAACCTGGATGGTAAATTTTCATTTGTATCTGAAGAGTCAAACATCAGATTCAGTTATATGGAGGTTTCCTCTCTGGGCTACCATTCAAAAACATTATCACTTCCCTTATCCGGCAACCAGATATATCTACAGCCTGAATATAACCAGCTTCAGGATGTGGTTATAATTCCCCCCTTTGATAAAATAAGGCGTATAGTACACACAGCTATTGCCCATAAAAAGGATAACAACCCCGATAAATATGATTGGTATCAGTGCCATGTATATTATAAAATGCAGGCGAATATATCATTGCCCGATTCATTTATGAAAGATACCAGCAAAGACATACGGGAATTTAAAAAATTCACGGAGAGCCAGCACCTGCTGATGTCGGAGACCTACAGTATACGCACCTGGCGAAAACCACAGCACCTGCAGGAAGATGTAGTTGCCAGCCGATTTTCCGGCCTGAAGAAATCATTGTTTACCAGCCTGGTAACTGATGTTGTTCCGTTTCATGCCTACAGCGATTACCTGACATTGAACGGCAAAGATTACCACAACCCGGTTAGCCATGGGTTTGAACAATATTATCAGTTCAGCCTCGATGATGAAATCATACAGGGTGAAGATACTGTGTGGGCGCTCAGTTTCAAGCCACGAGGCCACAAGGCAAATGAACTTGAAGGAAAAGTATTTATCAATTCGGATGGCTATGCAATATCACACATCATTGCAAAAAACAGAGACACAATGCTGAAAATGAGTGTGCGCATTGAGCAGGAATATACCCAGTTGGCTGTGAACGACAGTGAAAAAAGGTGGTTTCCCAAACACATGAATTATATCATTGACTGGGAGCGGACTTCGAAAAAAAATACATTCACCATGCATATGAAAGGATCATCGGGCATTGATTCGGTAAACTGGATAGAGGACCCTGATTTCAGGTTTGACAAAGCCCACACTGTAAAACTGAACACAAAGGCCGGGGAACTTACGGATTCTGTATGGAAAAAAACCCGCCCGGACGCTCTTGATGCAAAAGAGGCAAATACCTATACAGTATTAGACAGCCTGGGCACAAAATTTCATGCCGACCGTTTTGCTGAGTATATGTCAAAGCTACCGGAAGGGAAGATCCCGCTAAGCATTATAGATTTCGATATTACCCGTTTTTTTACCTACAACTACCATGAGAACTTCCGGCTTGGGGCAGGCGCACAAACCAATGAAAAACTGGTGAAATGGCTGTCGGCAGGAGGATGGGCCGGATATGGGTTTGGTGATGTAAAATGGAAATACGGTGGTTTTCTGGAGGCCTACGGGGATAAGCATAAAGAATTCGTTATCCGAATAGGATATACAGATGACATTAATGACCCCGGAAGAGTGCGGCTGAATCATGACCTGGATAAAAACTATCTCAACTCCTACCTGCTTACCCGCGTTGATGAAATGCAAACAACCTATGCATCTGTGAAAAAGAAGTTTGGCTACTGGAGCACAGAACTGTCGGCACGCCGGCAACAGATTGTCCCCCAATATCAATATGCCCTTGAGACCGGGGGAAATGAGTATTCCCGATTCAAGGCTACAGAAGCCTCGCTGAGCCTGAGATATGCCTATGCCGAACGAACAGCTCCTTTGTTCAACTATTATTACAGCCTCGGGAGCCTTTACCCGATCTGGTATGCAAAAATCACCAGCGGAGCACTGCAAACCGGAAATATGGAGACTCCATACACACAGGCATTATCTGCGGTTGCATGGCGCAAACATATTAACCGGTTAGGCAATGAACATATACTTGTTGAAGGGGGTAAATCGTGGAGCAATAATCCGCTACCGTTAAGTAAACTGTTTGCCGGCAGCGGTTATAAGTTCGATGTGAGTGGCAGCATCCAATCTTCTATTTATTCATTTGGCGGGCTGATGACTGCCTACCCATACCAGTTTTATTCCGACCAATTTTTATTCTTTCTTTACCGTCACGATTTCGACTGGAAATTGTATAAACTCGAAAACAAGGAGATGATTCTAAGTTCGGCGCCAAACCTGTGCGTACAATATAATATGCTCTATGGAACACTTAATAATCCGGGGGCACAGAAATATGTCAGTTTTTCGGTTCCCGAAAAAGCCTACAATGAGGCAGGATTATTGCTGAACAATCTGCTAAGAGTGCGCTACTACGACCTTTATTACCTGACGCTCAACATCGGTTATTTTTATCACATCATACCCTACCCCATTTTTGATGGCAGGCAAAACGGAAGGCTTGTATACGGAGCGGGTTTTGACCTGTAACCTTTTGCCCGATGTGCCCGCAAAGAAATTCTGTTTTTATTTTTAAATTCAGATTTATTGCCTATTTTTAATTTGAGATGCAGCCTGTCAATTCAGTAAATGCTGACATCCGGAATAATACAATGAACCTGCCGGCTTACAAACAAATACCCATGACCAGGGAGGATAAAGAATGGATGATGACCATCTATAACCTCAGGTATAAGAACTTTCTGTTTCCCGGAACAATTCACTGCACTATTTATGCACTTGTGCTGTTTGTTGTGCTGTCGGTGGCTTTCGCAATTTTCGGTTTTATGGGATCCGGCGGCAACGGGTCCTCATTTGTTGGAAGTGCGCTGCATTTTGCCTGGCACAACAAGGTTTTACTATCGGTCTGTTTATCTGCCTTACTTTGCCGGCTGGCCTACAATACACTTGTTTTGCCCTACAAAAAAGATGCCGAAGAAGGTATAAAACTGATTGTGCCATTTACGGTAGACCGTAAAGAGTACTACCCTGTTACCGGTCAGTTTTTTATCAAGTTCGAAGGCAATAACCAGAAACATTTTGAGGTGGATGCCGATACCTACAACAGTTGCGAAGAAGGTGGCATTATGAACAGGGAGATGGCGCCTAATTCGAAACATATTTTCATGGAAAACGACCATGTAAATGTCAAAATATTTTCGATACAAAGAGACCAGTACAGCAGATATGGATCGTAATCCCGATTCCTTTACCGGCTCTATGTATTGCCGCCATGTTCGCGAGCAAAAACAGCAGGCATAAACCTGTTGGTTACACCTCTGCTGCTGCTTCAGCTTCCGACGTCATCAGCTCAAAATATTTATTATCCTCACCTCTGACACGCCAGTATTTGCGTTTGCTTTTCAGAGTATGACCTTTAAAGGTATTGGCATATTCATCAAATTCTTTTTCAATTGCGGCATGAGTGAAAGGCTTGCCTAACAGTGTCTGCAGGATCGGGCCGTTATCCCGGGTTTCGCGGTTCTCGTTTTCTGAATATGCAGCCCGTGAGTTTTTCTTAAATCCTATAAAGCGGGCGGGGGCAAAATGATTATGACCATTTACCCGGTATATTACCATTGAGCGCCCCTTCTTCACCAGTTCCTGTGCAAATTCCACCTCTTCAGGTACATCTGAAACAAGGTAGCTTTCCATTGTTTTAATATTGGCAATAATATCTGCAACGTTCTCCACAAAATGCAACATAAACTCTGGTTTTTAGAATTGAACAATGTTAAACGGACATGATTCCGCCACCGGTAAAGTCCGGCATAGGGTTAAAGGTAACTTTAAATTCCGGTTATTTTTTTATTATCTGCCCGAATCGGTAACAAAATGTGTAGTAAGGGCTGAAAGCCATATTACAATCAATAGATGAGTTAAAAAACGATTGCCGGGAAATATGGTTTCAAATGAATTAAGCCCCTGGCTGCTGCTCACAAATTCCATAATGACAAAACACAATAATGGAAATAATTATTGCTATAATAACTTCAATACTTGTATGTCATTCATCAACCCACTATCAGCCGGGCAATATTATTATTTCCATAATCGTAAGGAATATAAGCAAGTGACGGTATTGGTTTTGTCAGGATAAGGTTAGCCTTTTTACCTGCTTTTATAGTTCCCAACTCCCGCTGAAGGCCAAGAGCAGCCGCGCCATTGATGGTTACTGCATTAATGGCCTCCTCAGGCGTCATCCTGAGCTGGGTGCAGGCTATTGTGAGCATCAGGGGTATATTGCCGCTCGGGCAGGAGCCAGGATTGTAGTCGGTAGCCAGGCAAACAGGCAATCCGGCATCAATTATCTTACGCGCAGGCTGATAGTGCATGCCCAGGAAAAAAGCAGCTCCGGGCAGCAATACAGGCATGGTATCCGATCCTCTGAGCGATTCTATTTCCGCCTCCCCTACACACTCCAGGTGGTCTACACTAAGTGCGTTATGTTTCACACCTACCTGCACCCCTCCGGAATAATGCAGCTGGTTGGCATGTATCTTTGGCCGGAGGCCATATTTTGCTGCCGCTTCCAGCAGTCGTTCCGTTTCCGGCACACCAAAGAATCCTTCTTCGCAAAATGCATCCATAAAATCGGCCAGTCCCTCGCCTGCCACCCTTGGCAGCATTTCATTGATGATGAGGTTAATATATCCCACTTTATTCTGCCTATATTCAAGTGGGTAGGCATGGGCAGCAAGGAATGAAGCCATAACCGGTATGGGTGCATTTTCTCTCAACCTCCGGATTACCCGCAGCATTTTCAGCTCACCTTCAAGACATAACCCGTAACCGCTTTTTATTTCTATAGCTCCTGTTCCGGTAGCCATTACTGCATTAAGCCTGGCCAGGCTCTGATCATAGAGTTCATTTTCATCCATTGCATTGAGCCGGCCTGCAGAATTGAGTATACCACCACCCCTCCGGGCAATCTCTTCATAACTCAGGCCTTTGATGCGATCGGTAAACTCTCCATCCCTTGGTGCGGCAAACACAAGATGGGTATGACTGTCGACCCATGCGGGCAGCACCATTCTGCCTGTGGCATCTATTGTTTCATCTGCATGTGTCTCCGGCAAATCTGCCATCTCTCCGAAACTGTGAATCAGGCCATTTTCAGCAATCAGCCATGCATGCTCTGTTACAGGGAGTACCGACATCTCCGCACCTGCCCTGTTATTAAGGCATTCTTCGCCTGATTCTGTGCCGCATAGCGAAGCAATATTTAAGATTAGTCTGCGCAAGATAAAATCAATTCAATTTATACCGAAAGTAGGCAACTGGAAATCAAACTCCAAACTCCAAATTCCAAATTCCAAATTCCAAATTCCAAAAGTTACACAATTTCATCCGCCTTATAACAGACAATCTCTACACCAGATTCTTTTATAGCCTTATTTTATCCAGTCAGGTAACCAATATACCATAAAACTCAAAAGCCATGGAAGTACCATGGCGATCAAATAGTTTTAAGTGAAAAGAGTGAATAAGGGCCTACTTTTGGGGGAAATTTAATTATTGGCTGCAAGCTATCTGCAAATGTGGCACTTGCCAAAAAGAGTTTCTGAACGGTCGGTAAAGTTTCTGAACGGTAAAATTAAATCTGATAAACTCACACATTGGGTATTTTTATCGACACTACTGTCCAGGTCTGCAGATCTGGCTTGCCCAGCTTCTCTTCTATTGTGAAGGTAATTTTCTTGTTCTGCATTATTCCCATTTGCTCTATTCGCTTGCGGATATTACCCAGCCCGTATGATTCATGCAGCGGGTTTTCACCCTGCTTTTTATGGCCCATTCCCACGCCGTTATCTTTCACCTCAATATACAGATCATTCCCCTTTTCATATATCTCTACATTGATGATTCCTTTTTTATTTCTTAATGGCAGTATACCATGCTTTATAGAGTTTTCTACAAGGGGTTGTATCAGCAGCGGTGGTACCATTATTTCTGTAAGGTCCAGGTCGTCATCAATAATAATGTTGTAGGTTAGTTTATCTTCAAACCTTAGTTTTTCAAGCGAAAGGTAATTGCCAACAAGGTCTACTTCTTTCTGCAAAGGAATCATTTCTTTCGATATGTTATGCATATTCTGCCTGATCAGGTCGGCAAAAATTCGCAGATATTCATTGGCCGCAACTTTGTCATTGCCATTTACCAGGCTTTGTACGTTGTTCAGCGTATTGAATATAAAATGCGGGTTCATTAAAGCGTTCATAGCTTTGTATTCCGACTTCATAAACTTGATCTCTGTCTGGTAGGCCTTTTCCCTGTTCTTGAGTATTATCATCAGCCGGTAACGCATAAGGCCAGCAATAAGGGCAATAAACAGCCATACACATAAAGTAATAAACCACCACGACATCCATACCGGCTGATCTACATAAAGCGTAAAAACAACCGGTGCAGAAAACCCGCTCGATACCGTTTTTGCTTTTACCTTAATATAATAATAGCCCGGAGCCGGATTGAGCAGATTTAGTTGTTCACCCGATACCGGCAGCCAGTTGTCCTCTCCTTTCGATACAGAATAAAAATAACTTACCTCTTTACCACTTAATGATAGTGTGGAGAAATCTATACTGATATTTTTTGCCTCCTGAAACTTAATCCTGAGCTCTCTTTGTATCCTGTATGAAGCATTGCCGGCATGCAGATAGGTGTAGAATATTTTAGGCGGGTCTGTTGGCATAAATAACCTGCCCAACTCAAAAGATGTTATTGAACCATTTTTGAAAAAATAAATAAACTCGCCATCAGATGTAATGGCATCAGCCTGTTTTGGAATAAACGGGTTATCAACAACAGAAACGGTCATGGAACTCAGGGTAAGCAGCCGGTAAGCATTATTTGTAGTAATGAGCAGGTGGTTTGTATCCAGCTTATAGAATTTATCCCACAGGCAATTCTGGCTTTGAATTAATTCAAATTTCATGTTGTCATTGTAATTCCTGCACACATAAAGATTGTTGGTTGTAGTATACCCGACCATGTATTCGCCGCAGAAATCAAAATATACAAACGGGTTCTTATTGAACAGAGATTTTATGACCCCTTTCCCATACTCTACCTTGTATACATGATTCAGTGTGGAATACCATATACTGTTATCTGCTGCTTTTGCAAAGCCAAATATCTTCTCATTCTTAACGGAATCACTCAGCACAGATGATTTCAATAATCCACCCTGGTATTTTAAGGGCAGTTCAATGGAGAGTATCCTGTTATTGGCATTTAAGTAAAGCGAATTCCCCACCCGTAGTGCGCTGTTGAATTTATTTGAATTCAATAAATTGAGCACATACCTCCTGTATGAATATGGGTGGCTGAGCAGGTTATCAATTATTACACCACCCTTCCGGTCGGCATATACAAACTGAAAATTACCATCTATCTGAAAGACCGTTGAATTTGCAAGCCTAGACTCTTCAGAAATACAGGAATTGAAGTTAAAAACCGGGGTCACCTTTCCGGCATAAAGCTCATACAGATTATAGTCTTTTGCAGTAAAAAAGATATGCCCGCTCATTGCAAAGGTATATTGCACCCTACCCTTATAAGCATCTTTATAGATATGGGTATTCATAAAATACTTATCAAAAACAAATACCCCGCTGCCCAGGGTGGTTACCCAGTAATTGCCTGCTTTGTCCTGCGTGATGCAACCCGTATTGTAGCCCTGAAGAATCCGGAGATTGTTGTTGAGTATGATTCCGTTGCTGGTGACGAAAAAATAGCTGAGGCTGTTCTGGTATACAATCCGGAGCGCATTTTTTTTAAGAAAAGTATCGTTGAAATATTTCTGAATTCTTCCTTCCTTGTCGTAAAGGCATTGATCGTTAAATATATAATTCTGGTTCTGGGTAAATGATAAATTCCAGCTCTGTGCCGTTTTATTTCCCTGGTCAGCCGGTGGCATATGCGATGAAGCCAAAAGGTTTCCCAATGTATCTACTTCATAAATGGGGCCATGATAAGTAACCTTGTATCTGTTGTCATTTATTTTTTCAATCGCAAGAAGATTATCTATTAAGTCCGGCACTTTTGATGCACTTAAATCTACAATGCTGATCTTATCTTCTTTAAAGTTTATAAATTTTGGAAATTTCTCAAAATGAAAGGTAACGCTGTTATCTTTTTCAAGGCCTATACTTTTTATGTTAATAGCCTTGAAAGGCAGCTTCAGACCTGGCGTATTCGCTTCTGTATGGAAAGTATCATCTTTATAATAGCACAATTCACCACTATAGCTTCCCAGCCATATACGGCCTGCATTATCTTCCTGAAAAAAGAAAATATCATTGTCCGGAAGCCCGTTCTGTGTTGTAAAATTTTCAAAATTAATACCGTTATACCTCGAAATACCCTTGTCGGTAGCTATCCACATATAGCCCTTGCTGTCGCGGTAAGTGGTATAAACAGTATTGCTGGGCAAACCGTCGTCCATGGTGTAATGCAATAACGGAAAGTCCTGGCAGTAACCGGTGAAGATATTGCCAAACAAAAATGCAATAAGGATTAATAAGTACCGGTTACTTTTCATTAATATCAATTGACTTCCAGAAATTCGATCAGCGATGAATACCTTCTTCTGCTTATAGGTATCTGCAGTCCGTTATTCATCATAACCTGGTTGGTACCGTCGCCTGCCAGTTTCTTTATTTGCCTGGTGTTGATCAGGTATGACCTGTGTATACGGCAAAAGAGGTTGTCGGGCAGCAATTCTTCATAATCGGATAATGGGTGGCTTAGCAGTAACTCTTTTTCAACTCCGTTTTTAAAGAACACAATCCTTGAATAGCTGCTCTGGGCTTCCACAAACAATATGTCGGAGAAATCAACCACCTCCAGCGAATTGGTACCCCGCAAGGTTATCTTGTGGCTTTTTGCTTTATTGTTTACCTGCTCCGACAATTCGGAATAAGACATCTGCTGCTCGGCAAACATCTTTTTGAAACTTAATTTCTCCTTCAGCTTGGCATAGGCATTCCTCAGCTCCGGTATGCTGATGGGCTTGAGAATATAGTCTATAGCATTCAGCTTAAATGCCCGCAGTGCATACTCATCATATGCGGTTACAAAGATCACTTCGAACGATACAGGCGAGATGCGGTCCAGGAACCCGAATGCATTTTCGTTGGGCATTTCAATATCCAGAAACAGAACATCAGGTGTAAATTTTATGGCCATATCTTCTGCTTCCCTGGTGCTGTTGGCTAATCCTACTATATTCAATTCCGGATCAACATAATCCAGCAACAGGCTTTTCAGATTGATACATGCTTTATTCTCATCGTCAACAATAAGCGCCTTAATGGCTGGTGTAACGGCTGGCATAGCTGATTATTTATGTATTGAATGTACCAAATAAAGATAACACTATTACCCGCATAACCAAAAAGGCGGGTATTCGTCCGTGGCGGCAGATAAGACTTTTCTAATCCTGCTACTCCCCATAAACTACTTCAACTTCCTTTTCAAACTTCCTGAAATCAGTATCCAGTTGTGCTTTCAGTTTCTTTTTCACTGCGTCTTCTTTTATAAAACTATAGTCAATACTGTTGTACACATAATGTTTGATGTCTTGGTAAGATACATATTTGTAGCGCCTGGCCAGCAGCTCAAACTGGTGTATCATATTGCTTCTCAAAATACCCGCATCATCGGATGAAATCACAATAGGCACCTTAAAATCCTTGTAAAGCTTAAAGGGATGATCATCGCCCTTCACCTTAAGTATAAACTCATTGCTATACAGGTTTATCTCAATAGCTACCTTATTATCGGCCATGTACTGCAGCAGTTCGTAAGGCTTCCTTTCATATGCCATATCTACCCCATGCCCTATCCTGCTTGCCCCGGCCACACGCACCGCTTCATTTATATGCCAGGTCAGCTCTTCCGGTTTCACAAGGCCAAGTGTCAGTTCACCTGCATGCATGGAGTATTTTACATCAGGATATTTGCTATGCAGGTACCGGAACATCTGCATATGCAGCCAATAATCCCGCATAGATACTTCACCATCCTCCGGCGCCACTATATTCACCCCTACTACCAGCGAGCTTTTATCTGCCGACTCAAACGACAATACCATGTTCTTGAATATCGTTACCGGATCCCCTGCCCTGCTCACATAGTTCATATACCGCATGGTAAACGATTCATCATCAATGTGAAGGCGGCTATGCATTTGGGCTATCTGCTCATTATGTTCTGCAGCATAGGCACTGGCTTTATTATCTATAAAATATTTGTAGAGCTCATTCAGCAGCACAGTTGTATTGGCCTCATCGTGTATGCTCTGGTCATGCTCCAGCTGATTGAGAATAATATGATCATTCAGGTCGGGTATTTTTGACCGGATGCCGATAAACATGGTTTCTATATAACTGATATGCTCTGCCTTAGCCCGGTTTTTCAGTTCCAGAATACCTGTATCCAGCCTGCCCTGGGTTTCATTGGCAATTCCAAATGCGGCAAAAGTTTCGAAAAACTGCTTATCGCTCGGGTAGCTTACCCCGTTATAATCCTTCACACTCCATTTCTGCATCAGCAGTTGCTTATAGGTATCCAGCTTTTTGATTTTTGCCAGATCTGAAAACCGCGCCCAATCCTCATATCCGGTTTTAGGCGGAGCCTTTACCACTTCAAGGGTATTTTTATTGATAAAATAATCCTGCGCAACCACATAACTGATATAAGTCTCGGCATATACCGATCCGCTGTAATGGTTGTGCAGATCGCCCCCTTTTGGCATTTGCGAAAGGAAAGCAACCAGCTCCGCATCATTATTCCTGATCCGCTCAAAATACCGGTCTATCGATTGCGCATGTACCGAAAAAGAAATAAATGCCAGTATATAAGGCAGCAGTTTTCTCATGATTAAATTTATTTGGCACCAAATTACTCCTTATTGATAAAGAAGCAAATTAAGACTCATAATCGGGTAACTTAAGTTACCTTTAAACGGCGCTGCCCAGACAAAAAAATCCCCTTCGCATCAGTTGCAAAGGGGAAAATATTTTATAGGGGGGTATTATTAATTCAGCTCACCCAGCTTGGCCAGTTCCTTATCAATATCCCTTGCCTGCAGGCTTTTAGGGTATTCATCGCGGATACGCTTAAAGGCGGCCTTGGCTTCGTTGGCATTGTTGCCTGCTTCGTAAGCCAGGCCCAGGTGATACAGGTACAATGGGGTTACCAGGTTGTCCTTACCATCAGATGTTGCTTTCTTGAAGCTTTCTATTGCCTTGGCATTATCACCGCTTTCCATATAGGCTTCGCCCAGCAAGCCCGCAGCCATATTGCCCAGCATGGTACCCTTGCCATCAAACTCTTTAAGTGACTTGATAGCATTTTTAAAATCGCCCTGTTTCAGGAAGCAAACGCCTTCGTAGTAGTAAGCAAGATTGCCGGCAGCAGTGCCGCTGTATTTTTTAGTGATCTTGGTGAAACCAGGATTTTTACCATCGCCGTTCAGCGCCATATTCAGCGAATCGGCAGCAAAAAACATCTGGGGATAAGAAAGCGCTGTAGCTGCTTTTTCTTCGTTGGGGGCCTTATATAATTTAGTATACACAAAATACAATACCACTACCGATACCACTACGGTACCCACAGTACTGATCATTTTCTTGTTTTTCTCATAAAACGCCTGCACCGACTCCATAGGATCGGATTCCTGTATCTGCTTTGAGGGTCTTTCTACTCCGGGTAGGTTTCTTGCTGAATTTGCCATGATTTGAATTTTAAAAACCCCAACCCCTAAAGGGGCTTTCCATATTGAGGTTGTTATTTTTTTGGTTTTTTATGTTTATTAAAAATATTATTCTGGTTGCTTGCAGAAGCCCTTTCAGGGGTCTGGGGTTTCTAATCAGTTATAAACGGATAATCTTTATCGGCATATATGTCTTTATACAACTCATTGTCATCCGGATACGGGCTTTCTTCTGCAAACTTCACTGCCTCTTCCACTTCCATTTTCACCTTTTCGTTGATCATTTCTATCTGCTCAGCGGTTGCAAAGTCATTTTCCGTTATCGTTTTCAGCACCTGGTTTATTGGGTCGCGCTCTTTATACTCTTCCAGTTCTTCCTTGGTGCGGTACTTGGCCGGGTCGCTCATAGAGTGGCCACGGTAGCGATAAGTTTTTATTTCCAGGAAGGTAGGCCCTCCACCCTCTCTGGCACGCCTCACGGCTCTTTCTATGCCCTTATGCACCTCTTCGCAGCTCATACCATCCACGCTGTCGCCTGGCATATCGTAGGCATCGGCAAGACGGTATATATCCAGCACCTTCGAGGTACGCTCTACCGAGGTACCCATGGCATAGAAGTTGTTCTCACACACAAATACCACCGGTAGCTGCCACAGCACCGCCATATTGAAAGCCTCGTGCAGTATGCCCTGCCTTGCAGCGCCATCGCCAAACATACAGATGGTGGCCCTGTCGGTACCCTGGTATTGCTCGGCAAAAGCTATGCCGGCACCCAGGCCTATCTGTCCGCCCACAATGCCATGGCCGCCAAAAAACCTTTTCTCCTTCGAAAAAAAGTGCATACTGCCGCCCTTGCCCTTAGTGCAGCCGGTGGCTTTACCATAAAGTTCGGCCATGCACTCCTTGGCGCTTATGCCCTTGGCAATAGCCAGGCCATGATCGCGGTAGGCGGTAATGAGGTTATCATCATCGCGCAGCGAGGTCATCATTCCTGCGGCAATCGCTTCCTGCCCTATATACAAATGGCAAAACCCGCGGATTTTCTGCATACCATATAGTTGCCCGGCCTTTTCTTCAAAACGGCGGAGCAATAACATGATCTCATACCAATACAAATATGTTTCCTTACCAAAAGGTGTATGCACTATTGCTTAATTTTGTGCGAATTTATAAAAACTTTTGTTTCTTTCCCCGGCTTTGAACAGTTTAAATAAAATATCTTTAATCCAATTCAGGAATTATTCCTCCGGTTCCTTCGAATTCAGCGCCCCCGTTACCTGTATTACAGGTGCCAACGGCAGTGGCAAAACCAATCTGCTCGATGCGGTGTATTACCTCTGCTACACAAAGAGTTACTTCACTGCCTACCAGCAAAACAGCGTGCAGACAGGCATGGAAGGCTTCCGGGTCACCGGCGGCTTCCTGCGGCAGGGACAGGAGGAAACCATAAGCTGCAAATGGAAGGCCGGAAAAAAAGAAATTTTCAGGAATAATGTGGAATATGAAAAATTAACAGACCATATAGGTATATATTCCGCCGTAATGATCGCCCCCGACGATACCGAACTCATAAACGGAAGCAGCGAACTGCGCCGCAAATGGGCCGACAGCATCCTGGGCCAGGCCGATAAAAACTACCTGGAGCGCCTGATGCGCTACCAGAAAATACTGCTGCAGCGCAATGCATGGCTCAAAAACCAGTTTACCCAACCCACTACCGACCGCACCGAACTGGAATACTATAATGCCGGACTGGCTGCCGATGGCGCCTATATATATGAGCAGCGCAAAGCCTTTCTGCACCAGTTTCTGCCCCTGCTCAACGATTATTACCACCGCCTCTCGGGCGGCAAAGAACCACTGGCGGTAAGCTATACCAGCGACCTGCAGCTAAAACCCCTGGCCGACTGGCTGGACCAGAACCTGCAAAACGACCTCCGCTTCCAGCGTACCCTGCGGGGCATACATAAAGACGACTGGGACTTCCGCCTCAATGACCTGCAACTGAAACAATTCGGATCTCAGGGACAAAAGAAAAGCTTCCTGTTTGCCCTCAAGCTGGCCCAGTATGCCTACCTGAGCAAGGTACTTGGCCACCTGCCCATCCTGCTGCTCGATGATATTTTCGAGAAACTGGACCAGAACCGCATGGAAGCCCTCCTCAAAATCATCCGTGGCGAAGGTTTCGGACAGGTTATCCTCACCGATACCCACCCCGACCGCATCAGGCAGGCTTTTGGCGAAGGTGCTGAGGTGGGGTTTATTTATTTGTAGGTTGAGCAGGAAAAAATTGTTGTCCGGGCTTAGTTGCTGCTATCGGGCTGAAGTGGCGATTGCACCATTCAAGTGCGGATATCTATAAAGCTTGCCTGTTATTCTATATAAAAAAACTATCCCAACCACCAATGCTGAAAGGAAGTTATTTCGCAAATTCCCACTTACCCGAACGGATTAATCTGGACGGGCTTGCCGCGTAGCCTTGTCTCCCTTATCGGCAATTCTTGCAAAAAACAGAAAAAATAATTCCAAACCTATAACGTTAGGCGTTACCTTTGCTTATGATCAGGAGTATTCAGCATAAAGGTTTGCGGCTGCTTTGGACTAAGAACGATCCATCAAAATTGCCGCCGGCCCATGTTGTAAAGATCAGAGGTTTATTAACTTATTTGAATAAGGCAACCATTATTACAGACATGGATCTTCCAGGCGCTGATTTGCATCCTTTGAAAGGCAGTTTGAAAGGCTTTTGGTCTCTAACAGTTACAGCAAATTATCGCCTGATATTTGAATTCAGAGATGGGGATGCATACCTGGTAGATTATTTGGATTATCATTAAAAAAGAAATTGTATGCAGAAACGTGAAATGCCACCGGTACATCCCGGCGAAATATTAAAAACCCTATTCATGGATGAATTGGGTATAGGAGTCAAACAATTGGCACAGAATCTTGATGTTACTCCTAAAACCGTTTCAGCGCTGGTCAATGGCCATCAGGGTATCAGTGTTGAAATGGCTTTACGCCTGTCTAAGGCATTAGGTACAAGCAGCGATATCTGGATTAATCTACAGAAAGATTTCGATCTCTGGAAAGCCCGTAATTTAGTAAACCTCGACAATGTGCGTATAATTATTCAGCCCAAGAAAAATGCCGCCTGATTTGCATTTGGCTCCCACTGGCACGACTGCTGCAGCCAAGCCATGTTTTTTCATATGTTTTCATAAATTAAAAAAATGATGTTCTTCCATATTTTCCGACGGGAATCCGGAAGTGCAGATATAACCCCTTCTCCGAAGGCATTCAAATAACCACAACTGAAAGCCAACGCTGCTAAAGTCTCGTCTTGGACAGCTCAGCAGCAAGGTACTGTGTACCATCTCCCCGCTACCCGAAAGGCTAGTCTACAGACTGCACCTGACGCTTTTCTTAGTTTTTTTACAAACCAGAACTACAGGTCCGGTGGCTTTTTCAGATACGGTTTTTATAAATATTTTACTACTTTTGCTTTAAATGCTTCCAGATGATACCAGATGCAAAATTGAAAATATCGTTGCAGGAGTTATCCTTGAAGGGGGCACAGATTCTTGCACAGCAATCCGAAATTCATTATGCAGCCGCTTTGCAACAAGTAGAATGGGTAAAGCAAATTTCGAAAGTAGCGCAATCATTAAAAAAGAGCAGGAACTTTTCATAGAAGCTTATTGCGATACACACGGATTTTGGTTGCAGCATCATCCGGCGGAAAACCGGTATCTTACGCGTGGAGGGGAAGACAGAATTTACCTTGACAATGATAACAGGCATGTAATAAAGCTTAACGATGCTATATACTATGCTACCTGGCTCGAGTTTCTGAACAGCATACTGCTGCATAATCTGATATTCACCAACACATCTTACCGGTTGCTGGGCTTTATAAAACAAGATGATATTTTGTATGCCGCATTGGAGCAGGTATTCGTTATTGCAAGCGCACAAGCAGAGCTTTACGATATTAAGAAATTTCTGGATTTTAATGAATTTGAGAACATCCGAAGAAACGACTTTGCAAACAGGTGGCTCACATGAAACTTAAGATTCATCACAGACTTAGATGATCTCTGACCGCAGACTTTGATACAAATGATACAAACCTATTCTGAATAATTATGCAAAAACCATCACTTCACTTTCTGTTCGTGCAGGGGGTATACTTATTCCTTCTTCTTTTAAACCTTCCAGGTGAAACTGAATAGCTTCATACATATTTTTTTCAACTTCTTTTTTAGTTCTGCCTGTTGCTACACAACCGTCTAAATCCGGGCTATATGAACTGAAACCGGTCTTGGTTTTTTCTATGATTACTAAGAATTTATTCATTGTATGGCGGTTATAATTGTGCTTGTTTTAAAATGCTGGCTATTGTTCCTTTTGCAATATCATCTGAAAGTTTATGATTAGCAATGGTAACCAACCCCTTTTTCGCAGGATGCTTAAACTGCATATGGCTCCCTTTTTGCCTTACCAAATACCAACCATCATTTTCAATGATTTTTATGGCTTCTCCCACTTTAATGTATTCATTCAGATTTCGGCAGCGGTACGTAAAGATAGGGAATATTCAAGATGCTCATACTACCATTGTAATGTAACCCAACTTATCTAAGGTTATAAAAAAAATGGATACTGATTTAAGCTCCCTTCGTCCCGCCATGCCGAAGCATACCGCTTTCGAATCATAAATAGGTTCCACTATAGCCAAGTTTCCCCACTTGTCTCAGCAGCTTTCTCTCAGTAGCCAGGCCATTTTGTTCGCAAGCAGAAGACACTACGCATTAAGGCATTGTAGCTGAGTATAGGTTTATTCAATTCCAACCTCACCAACCATCATATCGAATCAAATGAAAAACAGAGACTCCCCTACAAAACAAAATGTTTCTGTATACATGAAAATACTTACTTAAAGACCCTAGCCAAGGATAACAAGGAACCGGCGATTTCAACGGAAGGGGTCAACGGTTTTCCTTTACCTTTGCGCTATGCCTTACCATAAAATCCAGCCCGCCGATATTGCTGCTTTCAGGGCCATACTCGAAGACAAATATGTGCTGATAGATCAGGAACAACTGGACCGGTGTGCCAGCGACCAAACCGAAGACCTGCATTTCAGTCCGGAGGTGGTATTGCAGCCCGGCACGGTGCAGGAGGTGAGCGCCATCATGAAGTATTGCAACGAGCATAATATACCGGTTACCCCCCGCGGGGCAGGTACTGGGCTGAGTGGTGGCGCATTACCCGTTTTTGGTGGTGTAGCGCTGGATATGAAACGGTTTAATAAGATTCTGAATATAGATAAACGCAATTTCCAGGTTACCACCCAACCGGGCGTTATAACCCAGGTGCTGCAGGAAACCCTGAAAGCCGAGGGCCTCTTCTACCCGCCCGACCCTGCCAGTAAAGGCTCCTGCTTCATTGGCGGCAATGTGAGCGAAAACTCGGGTGGGCCGAGGGCTGTGAAGTATGGCGTGGTAAAAGATTATGTCCTCAATCTCGAAATAGTGCTGCCCTCCGGCGATATTATCTGGACCGGGGCCAATGTGCTCAAAAACGCCACCGGCTACAACCTTACCCAACTGCTGGTGGGCAGCGAGGGCACGCTGGGGGTCATTACCAGGATTGTGTTGCGGCTGATTCCGGCTGTGAAATACGATCTGCTGCTGCTGGTGCCCTTCCGCTCTGCTGTGGAGGCCTGTTCGGCTGTTAATGCCATTTTCCTGGCGGGCTATACCCCATCGGCGCTGGAGTTTATGGAGCGCGATGCACTGGAGTGGTCTATGCGCTATGTGCAGTCTGCCGGCATCAACCTGCCGGCCGATATTGCTGCCCACCTGCTTATAGAGGTAGATGGCAACCATATGGAGGAGCTGTACCGCGATGCTGAAGCTATATCGGAGATAGTGCAGCAATACGATACAGATGAGATACTAATGGCCGACAGCCATGAGCAGAAACAAATGCTCTGGACTCTCCGCCGCAAGGTGGGCGAAGCGGTCAAAAGCAACTCCATTTACAAAGAAGAAGATACCGTAGTGCCGCGCGCCGAGCTACCTGAACTGCTGCAGATAATCAAGGGCCTGGGCAAAGAGTTTGGCTTTCACTCCGTATGCTATGGCCATGCAGGAGATGGCAACCTCCATGTGAATATTGTGAAGGGCGACATGAGCGATGAGGACTGGAAAAACCGGCTTCCACTGGGCATCCGCAGGTTGTTTACAGAAGTGGTGCGCCTCGGTGGCACCCTCTCCGGCGAGCATGGTATTGGCCTTGTTCAGAAGGAGTATATGGATATAGCTTTCAATGCAGTACAGTTGCAGCTCATGAAAAAGTTAAAAGACGTTTTTGACCCGAAGGGTATTTTAAACCCCGGCAAAATACTGATGTCTTAAAACTCAGTATCAAACTCTGTTTTTTGCCGTAACAAATTCATAAAACAGGGGTAAATTGTTATTGTATATTATTTTGCTGTAACTTCGTAAAACAGAAAATTTCAGTATGAAACAAATCATCTTGGTTTTAATGGTATTTGCGGGTATGTCGTATGCCTCAGCGCAGGATGTATATACCAGTTCGGGCAAACCGGGCTATCATAAAAAGGTAAAGAAAAAGAAGGGATATGACCCGGATAAGATAATACTGGGAGGCGGTTTGAGCTTTGACATAAGCGGCGATTACGTAATAGCCGGCATTTCCCCCATGGTAGGTTACCGATTTACAGATCATTTTTCGGCTGGTGTAGGTGTGGGATATCTCTATTTTAAACTCCCTGATCAGAATTTTTATGATCCGCCAGCATATTCTTATTACGACAAAGGGAGCCTGGTTTATCCTAATATATGGGCCCATTATTTTGTATGGAGAAACATCTATGTTACCGGCCAGCTTGAGTTTGATATGATTTCGGGCAACTATCCGGGCCTTGATTTTACCACCAACGATATTTACACTTACAATAAAAACGAAACTGCCGAATCGTTGCTGTTGGGCCTGGGTGTAAAACAACCACTGGGTGGCCGGGTATCCCTGTTTGGACAGATTCAGCACGAATTCCTGCAGCAAACCTACAGCCCTTATTACGGACAACCATTAATTATCAATTTTGGTATTTGCGCAGGTTTATAAACTGAATAAAGTAAACTGAATAAAGTAATTTGCGGGCTTTGCCAACTGGCGAAGCCATTTTATTTATGAGTCCTGCAATTCTGTTAATTATCGTATTGGTTTATTTCGCTGTGTTGCTGGGCATTGCCTTTTATACGTCCCGCCATTCTGATAATGAATCGTTCTTCATCGGTAACCGCAACAGTAAGTGGTGGCTGGTGGCTTTTGGCATGATCGGCACCTCGCTTTCTGGCATGACATTTATTTCGGTGCCGGGAAAAGTGGGTGGCAGCGGGTTCCAGTATTTCCAGGTAGTTATTGGCTTCTGGCTGGGATATTTTGTTGTGGCTTATATTTTGCTGCCGCTCTATTATCGGCTCAATCTCACCTCTATCTATACCTATCTCGATCAGCGGTTCGGGTTGGTAACCTACAAAACGGGAGCACTTTTTTTCACCCTTTCGCGGACACTGGGGGCAACACTCCGGTTGTACCTTGTAATAAAGGTACTGGAGAAATTCATTCTCCAGGATATGGGTATCCCATTTGAGGCCACTGCAATTATTATACTTGGCCTGATACTGCTTTATACCTATCGGGGAGGGGTAAAAACCATAGTATGGACCGACACATTGCAAACCACCTTTATGCTGCTGGCACTGGTTATTTGCGTGGGTTATATTATGCACACCCTGCACCTGGGATTTGGCGACACCTGGGAGGCGCTGCAGGCAAAGGGCTATACCAAAATGATTCAGACAGATTTCAACAGCCCGGCTTTCTTCCTGAAGCAAATAATAGGCGGGGCATTCATCACCATCGGTATGACCGGGCTGGACCAGGAAATGATGCAGAAAAACATTAGTGTCAGCAACCTTAAGGATTCCCAGAAGAATATGGTTACCTTTTGCTTTATACTGTTGCTGGCCAATTTCCTGTTCCTGCTGCTGGGCGGGCTGCTGTACCTCTTTGCAGCAGCAAAAGGTATACCTGCGGTAAAAGACGATCTGTTTCCCTTCATAGCCGTAAAAAGCGGTTTGCCGTACTACATCACTGTATGCTTTATCATAGGCCTCATTTCCGCCGTTTTCCCCAGCGCAGATGGTGCGCTTACTGCGCTTACATCATCATTCTGCATAGACATCCTTGGCATAAGGCGAAAGAAGACAAGTGAACAACACCAAAAACGCACCCGGCTGATAGTGCATAATACATTTGCATTGGTGTTCCTTTGCTTCATTTTCCTGTTCCGCAAAATAGATAACGGCTCGCTCATAGATACCCTGCTGGATGTTGCAGGATATACTTATGGACCATTGCTGGCGTTATTCGCCTTTGGTATTTTCACCCGCCGAAGGCTGATCAATGAGCTGGTACCGGTTATTTGCATTGCAGCGCCCATACTCTGCTACCTGCTGAAACAATATCAGAACAGCAAGCCGAACAGTTACGTAATAGGTATTGAATTACTGATCATTAATGCCTCAATTACCTTTTTGTTTTTATGTTTAATTTCGAAAAAGGAAAGGGAAAGCCAGACTTTAATAAAATAACAACAGGTTATTATTATTTATTACTCAAGCTCCATTAGTTATAAAAACCCGCTGGCAATAAGGCAATAAAAACCCGATCCATTGTTTGTTAAAGGCTTCTTTGTAATTTGGCAAGCAATAAAACAAATTATCGTCTGTGAAGAAAAAACCAGAACAGCCTAAAACTGTTGTAACACCCCCGGCCAGGACACAGGTTGCCCCCTCTGCAAAGCCTTCCGCCACTATACCGTCTGATACTACAATACCAGATAACGGCTTTTTTGAGCATTTAGGGAAAAAAGCACCATTTCTTGTTGCTGGGATTATCTTTTTGATCTGTGTAATTGTGTTTTACGATTACCTGACATTTGAAAAAACATACGTTTTTAAAGATATAGGGAGTGATACAGCCAATATCGGATATCCATATCTTAGCTATATCGGTGAATATATCCGGCATTTCGGTATACCAAAATGGTCATTTAATATGGGCATGGGTCAGAGTATTTTCCCATTCTTTCTCCGCGATCCCTTCGATATTTTTTTATACCTGGCAGGCAAGGATCATGTTTATTTTGGTATAGTATTCAAGGAGGTTGCTAAAATAATCTTATCAGGAGTCACCTTTTATTACTACCTGCGCATGCTCCGGTTGTCTGATTTTACAGCTATATGTGGCAGTATATTATTTTCATTCTGTGGTTTTGTCATTGTAGGCGGCCAGTGGAATATATTTTCCTTTGAGGCTTTTAATATGGCCTTGCTGCTGCTGGCTTTCGAGAAATTATTTACAGAGAATAAGTGGGTCCTTTTTCCTGTTCCTATCTTTCTTATCAGTATGTCTCAGCCATTCAATCTCTATGTTTATGGCTTGTTCCTGGCTGCCTATGCAGTGCTCCGTCTGTTTCAGACAGATGCGTTTACCTGGAAAAAAGCCGGAATATTATTTGGCCAGATGATTGGCCTTGGAATAATTGGCATGCTGCTCAGCGCGCCCTTTATGATAGAGGATATAGTGCAGATACTGGAAAGCCCCAGGGGCAGCGGCACCAACTCTTATGCTCACGTACTCTCCTCGCAACCCATGTTTGCTATCTCTGATAATGTTCAGCTGGGCACAAGTATTTTACGATTCTTCTCTTCCGATATACTGGGCAGCGGCAATGAATTTACAGGATGGCAGAATACACTGGAAGCGCCATTATTTTACATAGGCCTGCCCTGCCTGCTGCTGATGCCGCAGGTATTTCCTACTCTGAAAAAGAAAACTAAAATCTCCTTTATAGTTTTTATATCGTTGTGGTTTATGCCCATTATTTTTCCCTGGTTCAGATATGCGTTCTGGTTATTTTCCGGCGATTATTTCAGGGGCTATTCTGTTATTGTGGCATTTGCGTTGCTTTATTATGCCTTGTTTGCACTGGATTATATAGTTAAAAACAGGAAAATTAATGTTGTTGTTCTGGCTGTTACGCTGGTGATACTGCTCATTATGCTGTATTACCCTTACAGCCCCGGCACAGATTCCCTTCGGAATAATGCTGTGACTCCTGCCTTAAATTCTTCCGTTTCAGTTTTTGTCTGTTTCATGTTGCTGGTATACGGTATACTCCTGTTCCTGATAGGGAAAAAAGACAGCCCTGAATATCTGAAATATATTTTTATGGGAGGCCTTGTTGTGGAGGTTCTGTTTTTATCCAGAATTTCAGTTAACGACCGGGATACTATCACTGCTGCCGACCTTACCCAAAAAGTTGGGTACAACGATTATTCGGTTGAAGCCATAAAATACATAAAAGACCATGATAAATCCTTTTACCGGATAGATAAGACCTATGCATCTTCTCCTGCCATGCATTATTCGCTTAATGATGGTATGGCACAGGACTATTACGGCACCAGCGGATACAACCCTTTTAACCAGGAATACTATATCCGTTACCTGCAACTGATGGGGATCTCAAATAAGGCAAATGAGCTGGAATCGCGCTGGGCTAACGGACTGGCCTACCGACCCATACTGGAATCAGGCAACAGCGTTAAATATATTCTTGCCAAAAACAAAATTAACCCGATATGGAGAATTACATGCGACTCATTAGCCACTTTCGGAGATGTTAAGGTATTCCGGAACAAATTTGTTATGCCATTCGGCTATACTTACAGCTATTATGTAAAGGAAAGTGATTTCGAAAAAATATCAGCAGTACAGAAAGATTTTCTGAGTCTCAAGTTGTGCGTGATTAGTGATACGGATATCAGTAAAGTAACCGGATTAAAAGAATTTCCTTTGAAAGATACGATGCCGGAATCCTCATTCAGCGGTGATTTTTACAGGCAGGAGGTGAATGATTTAAGCAAGGATACAATGGTTGTAAGTAAGTTTGAAAACAACTTTATTTCCGGCACCATTAACAGCAGCGATGATAAAATGATGTACTTGTCTGTGCCCATTGATGCCGGATGGAAACTTAAGGTAGACGGACAACCCCGGGAAAAAATAATACTTGACGGAGGGATGACAGGAGTTATGCTTAAAAAAGGACAGCATACCATTGAAATGTCTTTCGACCTGAGGTATTTTATGAAGGGTGTTTACCTGTGCATTTTGGGATTGCTGATCTATGCAGCATTATTCTTTTATAAGAGAAAAACCGCATGATTTATTACACATAATTTTTAATTCAGTTTAAGAATGGAAATATCCTGATTATACACTATTTGTGTTTTCTTTTGTAAATGTAAAAATCGCCCACTGTTTGGTAGGGTTCATAATGCTCTGCTATACCAGCCGGAAAGGGTTCATTAAGATTAATAAAATAATCTTCATTTGCCTTACTACATTTGTTGGTTTGTAATCCTTTTTGAGTTGATAAATAATATAAATAAAAACTTTCGTCGGAAAATGCTGCAGAGCTTCCATTTGGTAAGGTTTTAACCCCTTTTTCCATCAGATCATGCCACGCATTTACCGGAAAATGACAGAGATAATGATTTATATGAATGCGACCATTATTTATAAAATTAAAGGATAGAGAAAGCAGAAAAAGGCATAAAATGAGGCATGGCAAAATTTTAATCTTTAGCTGATCAGCAATGTTACCTGCAAGTAAATAAACTGTATAAATAACAATAACCAATGTGATGCTGAACTGCCCTGCCAATGCCCTGTCGATAGGGAAAATCCTCATTCTGAACGTTAAAATCAGAATAGCTAACCAGAAAGAAAAATAGAACCTGCTCAAAATAACTGCTGTTTTATTTTTAGTGTAAAAAAATAAAACTAATGGCAATAGAATGAGTACCCCATCAAACTGGTGATTTGAGGTGATGAAGTTAAAAAAACAGTAATCCAGGTAATTGCTGATAACGGGAATGATATCTGCAATAAACTCCTTATTATCCGGATAAGGAGCAACATACTTATTACCTATTATAGCAGACATTCCGGAAAAGCAAAGGCAAGGCAAATAGAGAAGAAAAACTATAAAGATTATTGCCATCTGGTATTTCCAGAATTGAAATTCTGCTTTTTTGTTCTTCAATTGACAGAAAACTGTAAACAGGATTATTGCAAGATGAAAATATAAAAAAGTTGGCACTGTAAAATATCCTGCTATACAGCAGGCGGATGTAATATACAGCCACCTTTTCTGGCTTGTAAAAAAATACCGGAATAAAGATACAAAAGCCCCCCACTCCAAAAGCAGCAGTAACTCATACCCTCTGGCCTGTGTGGCAAATCCCCAGACCGGAAATTGAAGCAACAGGGTAACTGATACCAGAAATGCGAGCCATTTTTTATGAATTAAATTCCTGATCCATGAAAATGAAATAATGGCTATACCCCAATAACAAACCAGGGAGATAAATCTGCCGGTAGCAACTTTATCAGTGAAGGAATGAAAAAACAGGTTATTGATCAGGTTAAATAGGATATGATTATTGGGAAGCATATAGTATACTACAGTCTGGAAGGGATGCAATGAAGCACAATTCACTGCGGAAAATACTTCGTCATTGGATGGGTATACCAATGAGGTACCGTAAAACCACAATATAGTAGTAAAAAGGATTAAAACTCCCGTAAGTGCAACATCAATTGAAGGCACAGAGATAGTGAATGGAACAGAAACTGCTGACTTATCGGAAATGACATTCAGTTTCTGTTTGCCTATCAATACCCTGCCAGAATACCCTCCCCCAATAAAACAGAGCAATAGTGCAATGAGGCAATAAATATTGCCTGCTACTTTGGTTTTACCGGTGAAAAAATCATTGGTCCAATAGGCGTGCCGGTAATAACAGCCATTAAGTCCATTAAACCAATTAATAAGGTGATAATAACCGGTGAACAGGTAAAAAACACAAAAAACCGCAATAGCAGCAAAAAACAAAATTGCGGCAACAGGAATAATTCTACTGAAAAATAGCCCGGTCTTATTTATTTTTAGGGTAATGCTCACGAAATGACTAAAGTTCTTTACTGCAAAGTACAGAATGACTATCAGGTTTTACAGAAAAAGCTTTCCATCAGTGATCATTTATTGTAACATTCATTTCTTGTCATTTATGAAGAGGCTCCTTACGTTATTATTCTTTGCACTCGCTGCCATTCCTGCCGGGGCTCAGGCACTGGATACATTATCTGTTTACTACCCTGTTGATAAAGTTAATCTTACTGAAGTAGCAACAAGGTATATAGACAGCCTTGTACATAAAAAAGTACTGGCCCCCGGCAAAAAGATTACTTTATTGGGTTATGGCGACTACCTGGGCAGTGCTGATTACAATAATAATCTATCGTATATGCGGGCCAAAAACATTGAGGATTACCTGGCCTTTGCAGGGTTTAAAATAGAGGATATAAAATTGTGTGTGGGAAAAGGAAAAATCAATAGCAGCTCCCCTGCGGGGAAAAACGGCAATGCCAAAGACAGGAGGGTGGAAATTATTGTTGACAAATATATTGATACCCCTCTGGCAGAAAAATTCAACAATGCACTGATCAATCTGAAAGAGGATGCCACCTATCCGTTGTATGATATCCATTTCTTCCAGGGTTCGCTGGGCATTACGCCACAATCCAAACCTTATGTATTGATGCTGTACAATTTTCTGAATGCACATAAAAGTTATGTAATACAGCTTGAGGGGCATATCTGTTGCATAGGGCCCATGCCCGGAGATGAACCTTATGATGAAAGCACTCTATCTATGAAACGTGCCGAACTGGTAAGAGATACCATGATACTGTATGGCATAGATTCGGCCAGGATGCGCTGCGTGGGCTTGGGCAATCATGACCTGATCTATGATGAAGTACCCGACAGCAACGACCCCGACCTGCCCCCATGGAAGGTGGAAAATTCGGAAATGAGCCGAAGAGTGGAGATACGGATTTTGAAGAGGTAAAACCCCAGGCCCCTGAAGGGGAACCAAGAATTTGGCTACTATTCTTTTCTCATCTATAAGTTAATAAAATAGCAATTTATTAAACTGCCGTCATAGATCTGAAGAAGATATATTCTCCTGTGAAGCCCCTTAAAGGGTTTAGGGTGTGTTTTTATTATCTTTGCATTAATGGCTAATGAGATTATTGAAGAAGTGTGGGATGATGAAGACCCGGAAGCGGAACTGAACGAAGTAGCTGAGGAGCCGCTTGAACGCCTGCGTATTACCACCGACAAACGACAGGAGGCTTTGCGCATAGACAAATTCCTGATGAACAGGCTGGAGGGCGCTACCCGAAACAAACTGCAGGAATCGATAGAATTAGGTTTTATACTGGTAAATGATAAAATTGTAAAGCCCAATTACAGGGTGAGGCCGCTGGATACTATTGTGGTATACGAAACCCGCAGCCCCGAAAGCCAGGAGGTGGTGCCGGAGGATATGCCACTGAACATTGCCTATGAGGATGATGATATTATGATCATCAACAAGCCTGCTGGCATGGTAGTGCATCCGGGTTGCGGCAATTATACCGGCACACTGGTTAATGGGCTGGCTTTTTACCTCCATAAAGAAGAAATAGACCTGGAAAACCTGAACCGGGTAGGACTGGTGCACCGCATAGATAAAGACACAACAGGCCTGGTGGCAATAGCCAAGAAAGAAAGGGCAATGGCCAACCTTGCCTTACAGTTCAAAAAGCACACCGTTCACCGCCGCTACATAGCCCTTGTATGGGGCGATTTGGCCGAAAATGAAGGCACTGTGCAGGTAAACATAGGCCGCAACCTCCGCTTCAGGAAGGTGATGGATGCCTTCCCCGATGGCGATTATGGCAAGGATGCTATAACCCACTACAAAGTGCTGGAGCGGTTCAACTATGTGACCCTTGTGGAACTAAGGCTGGAAACGGGAAGGACCCATCAGATAAGGGTGCATATGAAGTATATAGGCCATCCGCTGTTTGGAGATGCTACCTATGGCGGCGACCGGATTGTAAAAGGAACCGTGTTCACGAAATACAAGCAGTTTATAGACAACTGCTTCGCCATCCTTACCCGGCAGGCGCTACACGCTAAAGAACTCGGTTTCAATCATCCCGAAACCAATGAATGGATACAATTTGACTCTGAACTGCCCGCCGATATGGCTGAGATAATTGAGAAATGGCGCAGCTATACAGGCGGAATGACCAAGCAATTGAGGGATAAACTGGATAATATGTAATGATCTTAAAGAGCAAATTCAGCCAATTATGCTAAATTTGCAATACGATAAAATACAGGAAAAGAATATGGCAAAATATTTAGACCTCTTTACGGACTATGGATTTAAGAAAATCTTTGGTGAAGAAGCCAATAAGGCAATCCTGATTGATTTCCTGAATTCCCTTTTGCCGCAAGATACACTTATTAAAGACCTTACTTTTAAGAATACTGAACAATTAGGGGTTGCCCCAGATGACAGGAAAGCGGTATATGACATTTATTGTGAAAATGAAAGAGGTGAAAAATTTATAGTTGAACTTCAGAAAAACAAGCAAAATTATTTCAAGGAACGGACAATTTACTATTCTACTTTCCCGATCAGCGAACAGGCAAAAAGAGGTGAATGGGATTTTGACCTAAAAGCAGTTTTTTGCATAGGTTTATTAGATTTTACATTCAGCGATTATGCAGATGAAACAGACAAACGCCAGGTAGTACACCGGATAACCCTGAAGGACCAGAATGGGAAGCAGTTCTACCACAAACTTACTTATATTTATCTGGAGATGCCCAACTTCAAAAAGGGTGAAGTTGATTTGGCTACAAGATTAGACAAATGGCTATACTTCATTAAAAACCTGGAAGACTTCCAATCTATACCAGAAATATTTAAAAATGAGGTTGTATTTATTGAAGCCATGGCAAAAGCGGAACTTTCGAAGATGAGTGATGAAGAGAGAGCAAGATATAATTACAGCCTGAAAATATATAGAGACAACATTAACACGTTTGATTATGCGATGCAGGAGGTGATGAAAAAAGCAAACGAAATTATGAGTAGAGCAAACGAAAAAGTAAAGGAGGCGGATGAAAAAGCAAAGGAGGCTGAGGAAAAAGCTAAAAAGGCGGATGAAAAATCAAAAAGCGCTGAGGAAAAAGCAAAAGAGGCGGATGAAAAATCAAAAAAGGTGGATGCAAAAGTAAAGGAAGAGCAATTCTCTATAGCAAGAAAATGCAAAGCAGAAAGTATGAGCATAGCTTTGATAGCTAAACTAACCGGGCTCACTGAGGACGAGATAAATGGTTTATGATTTAATTATAATATACCTAAATTCATCTATACATATAAGCTGACAGCCTAGAAACTAATGAATGGATACAATTTGGCTCTGAACTGCCCGCAGATATGGCTGAAATAATAGAAAAGTGGCGCAGCTATACCGGTGGAATGACCAAGCAATTGAGGAATAAGCTGGATAATATGTAGGGAACATATAGTTTTGAACATATAATTAATGATACAAATGTATTAGCTATCTTTTATCAGCTTCTTAAAAAATTACCCACTGGATATAAAAATAAAAAGCCCCACTTTGGTATTGATTATCAACGAAATGATTGTATAAAAAGTCCCATTTTCTTCCCGGATGGGTAATTTTGTTGTCTGAACTATGATTTTAATGATTTATTTGATTAGCATGATTTATATTAAAATGTGTCACAGAAATGAAAATAAAAAAAACACATTGGTATTGATTATCAATAAAATGATTGTATAAAAAGTCCCATTTTCTTCCCGGATGGGTAATTTTATTGTCTGAACTATGATTTTAATGATTTATTTGATTAGCATGATTTATATTAAAATGTGTCACAGAAATGAAAATAAAAAAACCCACA
>CAILLK010000095.1 GCA_903835005.1 uncultured Bacteroidota bacterium
CTGATACTGATGCAGGTCTCGAGGATATTGTTCTGGTTCAATCCTTTGGTATATATCTATAACCAGCGCCTGCTTATGGTGCATGAGTTTCAGGCCGATAATGCCGCCGCACAAAAACCAAAAGCGTATGGCTCCTTTCTTATAGAGCAGGCTATGCTGCACCAGGCACCAACACTTTCTCATTCATTTAATCGTTCACCCATAAAAAACCGAATCGTTATGCTCACCCGCAAATCAACTACCGCATCAAGAACCAAGATGCTTGTTTTCGTACCATTAGTATTGGTATGTATTCTGTGCTTCTCAAAAAACATCTATTCCCAGAATCAGAAAAAAATACTAGCCCATACTCTGGCATTCGGGATTACTGACACCATGCGATCCTATAAAATAACCTATGATCAGGCATTAGAAAATCTTAAGGTAACTTGTAAAGAAGCAGATTGCGAAGTAATTCAGTTCTCCATTTCTTTTTTACCAGACAGAAAGAACGGTGAATATGTTGGACCTTACACTATTAAAGGATCAAACATAATCCAGGGAACAGGGCTGGAAACCCTTCAAAAATTCAAAGAGGAAAAGGAACCTGTAATTAAAATCTTCATTGACGATATAAAAATAAAGCGCAACGGAAAAGAAGAAAGTGCCAATCCTTTGTTTGTCAGATGCTCCTTGAATTAATAAATTCCAATAAAGACATTATGCTACAGTACCTCATCAACACCACCGCCATCTGGCTTATGAGCCTGATACTTTTTGATCTCTTCCTGCGCAGGGAAAGCTATCACAACTATAACAGGTTTTACCTGCTGTTTACCTTCGTGCTGGGAGCGCTGCTGCCGTTAATACAATGGCAGGATAACAGCAGGCCTTACACGGGTACTTTTCAAAAACCGGTGGAGCAGGTAATTATTGCAAAGCAAAATATAGTATCTGCAGGTACTCCGGAATCAACTACCATCCACTGGCAGCAATGGTTGTGGATAGTTTACCTTGTTGGCGCACTTGTTGCCTTTATATTGCTGGTTGCAGATATGTTGCGGCTCATGAAATACAGCCGTAAGGGCAGCAAATCGTTTTACGACGGCTGGCAGGTAATCGCTACCGGCAAAAAACATGCACCCTTCTCTTTCCGCAATAATTTGTACATAAGCAACAGGAACCTTTATAGTGATGATGAATGGAAAATGATTTTGTTGCACGAAATGCGGCATACTTCGCTGTTGCATTACTTTGACCTGTTGTTGCTGCAAACTGCACGCATCCTCTTCTGGTTTCATCCGCTGGTTTACATTTACAATAAGCGCCTGTTGCTGGTTCACGAATACCAGGCCGATAATGCCGCAGCCAGGCAACCCAAACTATACGGCTCGTTTCTTATAGAGCAGGCCATGCTGCAGGCAGCCCCTTCCCTTTCTCATTCATTCAATCGTTCACCCATAAAAAACCGAATCGTTATGCTCTCCCGCAAATCAACTGCCGCATCCAGAACTAAGATGCTCGTATTCCTGCCACTGGCGATGTTATGCTTTGTATGTTTCAGTAAAAACGGATTCTCTCACAGTTACGAGAAAAATGGCACCAAAGTAACCTGGAAAGGCAACACTTTTGAGTATTCCAAACCCGACATAGATACCATTTACAACACAAATTTGTCGACCGGGAAAATGGATACATCGTATCAGCAAAGCACTCCTCATATTGTCTCCATGAATGGCAAACCGCTACCGGGAGATGCAGAAAAAGCGCCGGTATACACAGGAAGTGATAAAGATCTGCGCGATTATCTGCTTAAAAATATGCGGGAAGAACTGGGTAAATTAAAAGATGGCCAATATTCTTTCAACATCAGTAATATTATTATTAATGAGGAGGGCAGGATTGTTTACTTTGATTACCAGGATATGACAAGATCGGAAGTTGAGAATTACCAGGTAAACGGGCCGGGTAAACCAGTTAGCATTGCTGTACCCGCTACCAGTGCAGCTACTCCACCTTCAGATCCCGGGAGCACCAATAAATCAGTAACTTTCAAACTGACTCCCAAATCTGCAACAACATTCGAATTTAACGATCAGAACGGGCAGATCGGGAACAAACCATTTACTGTAAAGCACATTAATGTTAACAACAACTACATGCCACAGGAGCCGATTGATAACCCCTTGCAGCAGCAAATCTTTGAAAAAGTTTGCCAGCTCATGGAAACAGCGCCTGCTTTTAAACCCGCCAGGACCAAAGGCAAAAAAGTGGTGTGCGAATACCTGTGTTTCTCGTTCTGGAACCATTTCCAGATAAAAGACCATAAAATACTTGACTTTGATATGGACAAAGGTTATAAAGAGTTGTAAAATAAAATTCCAAATTTACTAATCTTCTATGCTGCAGTACCTCATCAACACCACCGCCATCTGGCTTATGAGCCTGATACTTTTCGATGTCTTTCTGCGCAGGGAAAGCTATCACAACTATAACAGGTTTTATCTGCTGTTTACCTTCGTGCTGGGAGCGCTGCTGCCTTTAATACAATGGCAGGATAACAGCAGGCCTTACACGGGTACTTTTCAAAAACCGGTGGAGCAAGTAATTATTGCAAAGCAAAATATAGTATCTGCCGGTACTCCGGAATCTACTACCATCCACTGGCAGCAATGGTTGGTGATAGTATACCTGGCCGGTGTATTGGTTGCCGTTATATTGCTGGCAGCCGATATGTTGCTGCTCATGAAATACAGCCGTAAGGGCAGCAAATCGTTTTGCGACGGCTGGCAGGTAATCGCTACCGGCAAAAACCATGCACCCTTCTCTTTCCATAATAATTTGTACATAAGCAACAGGAACCTATATAGTGATGTTGAATGGAGTATGATCCTTGTTCATGAAAAAAGGCATACTTGCTTGTTCCATTTCGTTGATCTGCTGTTGTTGCAGGCTGCACGAATTCTGTTCTGGTTTCACCCACTTGTTTATATATACAACAAACGGCTGCTGTTGGTTCACGAGTATCAGGCCGATAATGCCGTAGCCCGGCAGCCCAAAGTATATGGCTCGTTCCTTATAGAGCAGGCCATGCTGCAGGCAGCCCCTTCCCTTTCTCATTCATTCAATCGTTCACCCATAAAAAACCGAATCGTTATGCTCACCTACAAATCAACTGCCGCATCAAGAACCAAGATGCTTGTATTCCTGCCACTGGCAATGGTATGCTTTGTATGTTTCTCCAAAAATGGCTTCTCCCAGCGTTTCGAACGTAATGGAAACAAGGTTACCTACCGGGGCAATACATTTACACTCAGCGACCCCGCCCGCGACACTGTAGAAATGATTGACCCGTCTACAGGAATTACAACTACCAAAGTGGTTATTAAAGACCCAACGCCTGTAATGATGAATGGCAAACCAGTTGCTGAAACCCCAAATGAGCAGCCCAAATATACAGGAGGCGACAAAGACCTCCGGAAATATATGCTCACAAATATGAGACAGGAGTTAGGCAACCTAAAAGATGGCTACTATAAACTGGATATCTCGGATATAATTATTGACGAAAACGGGAAAATTGTATACTTTGATTTTCAGGATATGAAACGCGGCAAGCCTATTGAGGAAGTGAATACCCACACAAAACCTTCCGGACCAACCTTAATAAAAGCGTCGGACCCTGATATCCATGTTACGATAAATGCCGGGCCGGGACATCCAGCCATAACACCCTGTGGCGACAGCTTAAAAAAGCCTGTTACTTATTCGCTGCAGCGCAATACAGATCCGGCATATTATGAAGATGTAAGCAAAGAAAACCGGGAGGCTATCTTCAATAAAATTTGCCAGCTGCTGGATGCAGCGCCAGGCTTTATACCTGCCAGAGCGGATGGTAAAAATGTGATCGCGAAATATCCCTCCGGGATAATTTTCTGGAACAACTTTAAAATAAAAGATCACAAAATTTACGACTTTGACAACAAATCAATGGACTGGAAAGAGTTTTAATCAAGAGACAAATCCCAGCTGAAGCGCCTCTGGAACGGGGCGTTTTTTTATTTGACTGTAGGTCAAGTATTGAGCATCTCTTTACTAAGGACTGATGCAATCCACCGGCTACTTCGTCGCTTTCGCACAAGATTTCATTGCCTTCAGGTACCGCTATCAGCTCAATAATGTTCTTTTTGATTATTGAACTGTACAATAAATTCAGTCCCTTTATTTTCTTCACTGATGCAGCTTATCGATCCATCCATAGCATCTACATACTTCTTTACAATATTCAGCCCCAAACCTGTTCCTTGTATTTGTGCCGAGTTTGAACATCTGTAAAACCGCTGGTACAGGCGTTCCTGCTCTTTTACAGGTATGCCTATTCCCTTATCCTTTACCCTTAGCGTCAAAGTTTGGTCTTTGTGTTCGGTTATCAGAGTTATTTCACTGCCGGCAGGCGAATACTTGATAGCGTTCGATAAAAGGTTGGAGAGTATATGCTGAAACATGCTGTGATCCAGGTAGGCAATTACGTTTTCTTCGTTTTGGGTATATTCTATTTTCTGGCCTTCCTTTAGTACCGGCTGCAGGCTTTGTATGGTTTCATTTACCATTTCATAAAGATCAAATGCCGTAAGGTTTGGCCTGAAATTATCCTGTTCCATTTTATCCACAGATAAAAAATCGCCTAAAACCTCATTGAGCAGATTCACAGATGAGAGTATCCTTTTTATGTGCTTATCCCTTTGCGGCTGCTCGTTTTCTTTAGTGTATTTCGAAAGAAGAGAGGTAGACGCCAGAATCCCTGATAATGGTGTTCTGAACTCATGTGAGGCAATGGACACAAAGCGGGATTTGAGCTGATTCAGTTCCTTTTCTTTTTCAAGCGCTTTTATTAGTTCAGCATCTTTACGTTCATTATCCCTTAACTGAGTTATTAACTGGTCAACAGTTGCGTGCAGCGTTCTGTTTGTTTCTTTTACTCTCTGGTCCAGTTCTGCCTTCAGTTTACTGATTGTTTCTTCCGCTTCACTTTTCTTTTGTACATCATTTACGAATGCGGCATACCGGGTAACACCACAATCGGTGTAGTACCCAAGGCTTATCTCAACCCGGAATTCGGTACCATTCTTTTTTAAACCGCACAGGTTTCTTTCCGGGCCTATGAAGATATTGGCAGGTGCATAGCTGTATTGGCTTCTCATGTGCCTATGTTTTTTCCGGTATCGCTCCGGCAGCAGCATTTCTACTTCCTTGTGCAGTAAATCATTTTCTGTATACCCGAATTCTTCAAGCACATATTTATTCGCAGCTTCAATTAATCCCTCTTCATTTACAACCAATACGCCAATTGCAACATTTTCGAATAATGTTGCAAAATGCTTAGTATTATATACCTGAAGTACCTCCATTAATAAATACCCCTGTTAAAACTACAATGTTACCCATACATAGTAAATTAAATCATGACATTCATTGGTTTTAAAAATGACTAAAATCATATTTATAACTATTTGTATGGTTTTTATTCTTATGATTCTAGTTAATAACTTTTAAAGTAACTGTATTTCAGTAAACTAAGAATCAATCTGAGCAAAACTTATGGGACTGCCTGAAGATAGACATGGCAGGGTTTTAGGATATTGTTTGCACCATAATTTTTCTTTTCGCCCTGATTAGGATAATTTTGCAGCGCGAATTATTTTTTTCCTTCAGTTAATCCTTCCATAATGGCATTTGACATCAATCTCATCAGTAAAGTTTATGAACAATTACCGGGCAAAGTAGCAGCTTCCCGCACATTATTAGGCCGGCCAATGACTTTTGCCGAAAAAATACTGTACTCACACATGCACGATAAGCTGGTTGCAGCCTGCACCCGTGGCAAAGATTATGTGAATTTCTCGCCCGACCGTGTAGCTATGCAGGATGCAACGGCCCAGATGGCGCTGCTGCAGTTCAGCACATGTGGCCGCAAAACAGTTGCTGTACCCAGCACCGTTCATTGCGATCACCTGGTACAGGCAAAGACAGGAGCCGAAGCCGACCTGAATACTGCTCTTGATGTAAATAAAGAAGTTTATGATTTCCTGGGTTCTATCTCCAATAAATACGGTATTGGTTTCTGGCGCGCCGGGGCCGGTATTATCCACCAGGTAGTACTCGAAAACTATGCATTCCCCGGTGGTATGATGATAGGCACCGACAGTCATACACCCAATGCCGGCGGTCTGGGTATGATTGCGATTGGTGTTGGCGGCGCAGATGCTGTTGATGTAATGGCCGGCCTGCCCTGGGAATTGAAAATGCCAAAACTGATAGGTGTAAAGCTTACCGGAAAAATGAGCGGCTGGACATCGGCCAAAGACATTATACTTAAAGTAGCCGGAATACTTACTGTGAAAGGCGGTACCGGTGCAATTGTTGAATATTTCGGCGATGGTGCAGAAAGCCTGAGTTGCACCGGTAAAGGAACTATCTGCAACATGGGTGCAGAAATAGGCGCTACCTGCTCCCTGTTTGCTTACGACGAAAAAATGGGTGATTACCTGCGGGGCACCAATCGTTCCGATGTGGCCACACTGGCTTCAGCTGTGCGCAACGACCTTCGTTCAGATAAAGAAGTTTATGAGAATCCGGCAGCTTATTTCGATCAGCTAATAGAAATTAACCTGGATGAACTGGAGCCTTATGTAAACGGCCCGTTCACTCCCGATCTTGCAACTCCTATCAGCCAGATGGCTGCTGCCGTGAAAGAGCATGGCTGGCCCGATGCAGTGGAAGTGGCACTGATAGGATCCTGCACCAATTCTTCTTATGAAGATATATCCCGATCTGCATCTATTGCAAAAAATGCGATGAACAAAGGCCTTAAGGCAACAAGCGAATTTACCATCACCCCCGGATCTGAAATGGTACGTTTTACAATAGAAAGAGATGGATTGCTGAATACACTGCATGGCCTTGGCGGTGTGGTACTGGCTAATGCCTGCGGTCCATGTATTGGCCAGTGGGCGCGCCACGTAGCCGACCCCGCAAAAAAGAATACTATTGTTACATCGTTCAACAGGAACTTTGCTAAACGCAATGATGGCTTATCTTCTACCCATGCATTTGTAGCCTCGCCCGAAATTGTTACTGCTTTTGCTATCTCCGGCAGTTTATCATTCAACCCGCTGAAAGATACCCTGAAGAATGATAAAGGTGAGGATATACTCCTCGATGAGCCGGTAGGTTTCGAAATGCCTCCGAAAGGATTTGACGTAAAAGATCCGGGTTATGTTGCACCGGCTGAAGACGGATCGGCTGTAAATGTGGTGGTATCGCCAGCCAGCGACCGCCTGCAGTTGCTGCAACCATTCAATGCATGGGATGGCAAGGACATGACCGGTGTGAAACTGCTGATAAAGGCCTTTGGTAAATGTACTACCGACCATATATCAATGGCTGGCCCGTGGCTGAAATACCGCGGTCATCTCGACAACATTTCCAACAACATGCTGATAGGCGCTGTGAATGCCTACAACATGGATACCAATAAAGTTAAAAACCAGCTTACCGGCGCTTATGAGGAGGTGCCAAAAGTAGCGCGTGCCTATAAAGCTGCAAACATTGGCAGTATAGTAGTAGGTGATGAGAACTATGGTGAGGGCAGCAGCCGCGAACATGCGGCTATGGAGCCCCGACACCTTGGTGTTCGTGCTATACTGGTTAAGAGCTTTGCCCGTATTCACGAAACCAACTTAAAGAAACAGGGTATGCTGGCAATAACCTTTGCCGATAAGAATGACTATGATAAAATACAGGAAGATGACAGCATAGATATTTTGGGCCTTACCCATTTCACTCCGGGCGAGCAACTGACAGTGGTATGCAACCATAAAGATGGCAGCAGTGATGAAATAAAAGTAAACCATACCTACAACGATCAGCAGATAGAATGGTTCAGGGCAGGCGGCGCACTCAATGTGATCAGGAGTGAGTTTGCAAAGGAAGCAGTGGCGTAGCAGGTTGATAAGTTTACAAGTTGATAAGTCAGAACCCGTTCACGAGGACGGGTTTTGTTTTTTTAGGTATATTTACATTTCAAAATCAGGTTTTGTAATTATTACAATATGCTCAAAGAAATTTCCATAGAGAATTATAAATCGCTGAAGAATACCAAGGTAGAATTCAAGGAGGGATTGAATATTATCATTGGGAAAAATGGCAGCGGGAAATCGAATTTGCTGGAGTTTATTGATTCATCTATTTTTTCTGAAAAGTTACCAGAATTAATGAAAAAATATGTCTTAGCTGATGATTTCAGTTATACTGTGGTAGAGAAAGATAAAATACTTACAAAAATTACAATAAAAACAAAATCAATAAGCCAAACTGCGAATACGATCAATGGACACATTTCAAAAAACAACCTAAGTGCTAAAACCCTATTTATTGAATCAACTAATACGGATGATAAATTATTAAATAGTGAGTATACTATTGAAGATAATGATTTGTCAAGTGTTCCTAAATGGATAAGGTTTAATTTAACGCGGATAATTGGCTATGAACAACTTATTAAATATAAATTACCTGATTTTGCTGGGATAATTAACTCATCGGTTAAATACATAATATACCCTGCTTCATTTTTAAAAATAGAAAGCGATGATAATTATTTCATACTAAGTATACGTTTTAGAAATTTTTTTGATAATGATTTTGCATTGAATTATAAAGATGATTTAGAAAATTTAGATTCGATTAAAATATTTTTATTCAAATCCTTCAACGATTTTTTATTAGAATACAACATTGAAAACAACCTTTCTTTATTTTCTCCTATTGTAGAAGTTAGACTGAGCCCAAATGCTAATCTGTATAAAATTGACGAAAATATTCTTATAGACAATCTTTATTTAGAATACAAAATCAATGATTCCTGGATACCATGGAGTTATCTTTCAGATGGCACAAAAAGACTATTTTATATTATTGCCGAAATGAGTAGCCAGGATGATGGTCTTGTTTTAATCGAAGAACCTGAACTTGGCATTCACCCTCACCAGTTGTTCTTACTAATGAACTTTTTAAAAGAACAATCCCGGGATAAGCAAATTATTATATCAACTCACTCGCCTATTGTATTAGATATTCTTGGTCCCGATGAATTGGACCGAATAACAGTGGCTAAAATGGAGAAAGGCAGCAGCAGATTTTATAAGCTTGATGATGATCAAATGAATACTGCGAGAGAATATATGCAGGACGTATCGGACCTGAGTTATTATTGGCTGCATTCAGACCTTGAAGGCAATGATTAAAAAAACGATGATCAATATTGGCCTTATCGGGGAAGACCCGAATGATACTTCAGCTATCACAAACCTGATGAAGCAAAGGTATGATGAGGGTTACCGGTATTTAACTTTATCGCAAAACAAACGGGGCAGCCAGATGTTTACGGATAGTGCGCTAAAAAGTTATAATGTTGAAATCAGGCGAAAAATGCCGGACCATATAATCGTTATCATTGATGCGGATGCTATAATAACCGAAGAACAAAAAATCAATGCTAAGAAAGCAGCCTATAGAAAAATACATACCGGATTGACTTGTAAAAGCAAACTGCTTTTACTGAACATCTATGAGCTTGAGGCACTTATTTTAGCTGATATAAATACATTCAATAACAGCTACCGGTCTGATATAAATTTCACAGGAAGTGTAATGCACAAAGAAAACCCGAAAGGCTTTTTAACCTCTAAAACAGCCAAAGGCAAAAAATACCAGGAATCTCATTGCCCGGAATTATTTAAACTCCTTAAATTCGATATAGTGATTAAAAAATGTCCTTACTTCAATGCCTTTATTAATGAATTTGAAATAGCAATATCAGGTTAACGACTTTAGACTTATCCCCTTACTGATATTGTATATAAATCGGCTTAGGATACAGTTTTTTCAGCACTTCATCAGGTGTCATCATTTTGGTCCAGGGCTTGGTTTTAATGTCGTTTTTATAGAAGAGTTTGAACCCTGCAAACTGCACGGGCTCAGTCAATACCGCAATCTGGTAGGAGCTCACTTTTTTGGCCGGGAATCCCCATCCGTCCATATCCATCACTATCTGGATTTCGCGGTGCAGCTTTATTTTCTTGTAGTTGGTAACCATGTGCTTGGTGAAACGGTGAACGCATAATATCTTGGGAGGCAGGTTCTCTTTCTTTACCAGCGCAGTAAGATAGTCCGAAACATAATTAATATCCTCCGCATCAAAAGTACCTATTATTGACCCCGGTTTACGGCCTGTCTTCATCGAGAATTCAGGGTCTATAGCCAGGTGCACATTGGGCATTTTCAGGTAGGGCTCCAGCAATGGTATTTCATCTTTAAGCGTGCTCTGCCCAACCTGTACATCCAGAAACACTATTGCATTGATTCGCTTTGCAATTGCCAGCGCTTTATCTATCTGCGCAAAAGGCATCCTCATGCGGTATTTGTTGCCCTTGCCCGGCGATCCCTGTGCAGTAACAGCTATGTAGTGTATACAAGGAATTACCGGAGTAAGTGAGTCCGCCTTTTGCCATTTTTTTACTTCATCACCCAGCCTTCTCAGCATTTCATCGGGCTCATACTCGCCCAGGCAACCCATGTGGGTAGAGTAGAAGTTGCCATAGTAAGCTACTATCCTGTTGAAGGGCAGTAATGCGCCCGGCAAAGGATAGTCGGTCTTTACCGGCCAGCCTCTTTTAGCTGTATCATTGAGCAGGTGCATTACCATCTTGTTATAAAGATTGGTATCCAGCACGGCAGGAGGGGCAGGTGGTGGCGGAGGAGTTGTTACCACCGGGGTTTCCTTCTTTACAGTGCTGTCGGCGGCCACAACCTTATTCTTTTGACCGTGCGATGAATTGCAACCAAATAATAGAATCCCGCAAACAAAAAACAGCTGAAGCGCTGATTGTTTTATTTTCATGACGATGTATGTTTTAGTTTTACTTAAGATCTGCAACAAGATAGATTTCATTTGAGTTTAGCAATCATTTTAATTTAGTACTAATGGATTTCCTGCCAAAATAATACTAAAGTTCTGTAGCAACAGAATAAAGCCTCATTTTATTTGAACTTATCTTGGCAGAATGGGGCTTTAGAATTAATTTGCAGTGCAAATATATGCGTAAACTGTACCACATTAAGAATTTTATTGAATGGCAGGCCTTCGGTGTATGCTCTGCCATAGGTGAGCGCATAGGCGTTGCCACATCCCGCATCAGGCTCTGGTTTATTTATATCTCATTTCTCACACTTGGCTCACCGCTCATAGTTTATATGATCCTTGCCTTCTGGATGAACCTTAAACGATATATTTTGCTCCGCCGGAGGAACCCGCTGAAGTGGTTATAATTTTGGTGGATCAAGCAATCTGTATCTATATATTTATTAACCTGTAATTATTAAATGTGAAAAAATAAAAATATTTTTTCCAAAAGTTTGAGTTGCTGATCCATTTGTTACGCAAAAGTTTTCAAAAAATGCTATCTTGCGGGTATAAAATTTCCAGACTATGTCATATCGTTGGAGCCGGACTGTATTATCATTAACTGTAGCATCCATGCTTATTACCTCTTGCGGTAAAAAATTCAGTTCAGATCAGCCGTTGCCTGTATCTTACTACCCGTCTGTTATTATCAGCAGCGATAATTATGTTGTTTATGCCATAAACCCTTCAACCGGCGCCAAAAACTGGCAATTCAGTATGCCTTATGATACGGCGGGCACCGGAGGAATTCCTTTCAAACCTTCCGCTATTGTTTATCACGAAAGGGTATATGTTACAGCTGCCAATTCTGATACTGTCTATAAATTAAACTCAAATACGGGTGCACTGATTGCAAAACTCACTGTTTCAGGTCATGCTACGGTATCCTATCCAGCGCATTTTTTCACTATCGTTGCTACGCCGATTGCTGATGCCAATATGCTTTACCTGGCTACAACCAATGATACACTTTATGCAATAGATACCGGTACAGGGGCTACAAAATGGAAATTTGGCGCTGCCGATGGTTCCGCATTTAATGCATCTCCTGTTATATATAACGGCAATATTTATGTAGCCACTATAGGAGCAGGTGGCGTTGGTTCCGGAGTTATCAACGGGCACATGTATTGTATGAACAAAACCAGCGGCCCCGACGCAAGTGGTAATCCGATATGGGATTATCCGGGTCTGGGCGTTGTTTCTAATGCTTCCTTTATTTCCTCTCCGTCTGTAAGCGCTCCATTTATTTATGCAGGCAGCGCCTCCGACAGCAATATGTATTGTATTTATCTGAATCCTCCGGTTCCTCCCAGCCCTCCGGTTCCGCTTGTTGGCGTAGCCAACTGGACCTACAAAACCGGCGGCAACATTCTCAGTTCACCAACCACCTATGCGGGTATCTGTATCTTCGGGAGTGACGATTTTTATGTGTATTGTTTAGATACAGCAGCTGCCAGCATTGCACGCAATGCTTACCGGTGGCGGTATTTTACCGGCGGACAGGTAAGAACATCTCCTATTATCAGCAACCAGGTGGTTTATGCAGGCAGTTACGATTATTATCTGTATGCACTGAATATTATTGACGGCACTAAAAAATGGGCTTACAAAACAAAAGGATTAATCAAATCCAGTCCGTTGCCCTACAATGGCGCCGTATATGTGGGCAGTTACGACAATTATTTATATTCTATTGATACTGCATTCGGAAGCCTGAAATGGAATTTCTATGTGGGCGGCAACATCGAAAGTTCTCCTTGTATTGATGACCTTAGCGGCAACAGCCAGATCAATTCAGGTATCAGCGGCTATAATACTTCAACCAATACCAATTAAATAATAAATTCAGGACATGCCAAAAAGCCTTTGCCTGTAAAGCAAAGGTTTTTTTATGCAGTACCTTTTAATATTACTGGCAACGAAACTATTACAAAACCAATTTTAAAGTATCTCATTCAGTTTACTGAAATGTTAGTTACCTTTAGTTTCAATTATTACCATGCTATACGCCGTAGTAGATATTGAAACAACAGGAAGTTATGCGGCAGGAAACGGCATTACCGAAATCGGAATTGTAATTCACGATGGCACCAAGGTGATCAATTTTTATGAAAGCCTGGTCAACCCGCACTTTCCTATACCTTACTTTATACAGCGTCTTACGGGCATAGACAACAGCATGGTGGCCAATGCACCTTCTTTCGGCGAAATTGCCGGACAGGTTTTTGAACTGATACAGGACAAAATATTCGTGGCCCACAATGTCAACTTCGATTATTCTTTTGTAAAGCACCATCTGCAGAGTGCCGGATATGACCTCGACACCAAGAAGCTGTGCACGGTGCGGCTTGCACGCAAAGTGCTGCCCGGGCTTAACGGGTACAGTCTGGGCAAGCTCACACAAACCCTCGGCATCAATCATGGCAATCATCACCGCGCCGGCGGCGATGCACTGGCTACCGCCGACCTGCTTACCATTATACTCAATAAAGACACCGACAATGTGGTAAACGGCATGCTCAAAGGCAAAAACAGCGAGCAGTACCTGCCACCGCATTTACCTGTTGAAGACCTGGAGCATCTGCCTTCCACTCCCGGTGTTTATTATTTCTACAATATTGCTGGTAAGGCCATTTATGTGGGTAAAGCCAAAAATATAAGGCGCCGGGTAAAAAGCCATTTCTCGAATAATAAAACCAACAGGCAGAAACAGGATTTTCTGCGCGAAACACACCGGATCAGTTATAAAGAATGTGCTACCGAGCTGATGGCAAACATTCTTGAAAGCGCCGAAATAAGAAGGTTATGGCCCATTCACAACCGAAGCCAGAGAGGTTTCCTGCCCGAATTCGGCCTGTATACTTATGAGGATATGCAAGGCTACAAAAGGTTTGCAGTAGAAAAAATAAGGCGCAGCCATAAGCCTATTTATACCTTTAATACTATAGCCGAAGGCCATCTCAGATTGCGCGAAATGGTGGAAGAATTTGGCTTGTGCAGGCGGCTCTGCAATCTCATTACCAGCACAGATTGTGGCTGCGAAAACCACCCCGAACCCGCCGAATATAATACCCATGCCGATGAAGCTATAAACTGGATAAAAAAACACCTGCCTACCTTCGCGCTTATTGACAAGGGCATAGATGATAATGACTATAGCTGCATCCTGGTGGTAGAGGGAAACCTGTTTGGCATGGGGTATCTCAATGATAAAAAGCAGCAACTGAAGAATATTGAAACCATCAGGCAAACTATAGAACCACTGCAGGATAATGACTATATCCGCAACCTGGTTTTCCGCCATGCCAGCGAGTATCCCGAGAAGTGTGTGCAGTTCTGAACTGAAGTTCAGGGTGCGGCAATTACCTCTTAGATATAGGCAGACCACCTAAATGGCGTATAATATATTTTAAATTAAAATATACAACTTGCCTGGTTAGAATGCTGTTTTGTTTGGTTATCCCATTGTATCAAAGAAATGCGATGAGATAATGGTGAAGGCTGAAACCCTTGCTGGTGGCTAATATAAATAATTTTACGATTATCTCATCATATCCTAGAGACCTCACCCCAGCCCTTCCCGATGAAAATCGGGATAGACTTCCGGAGGAGCGGGTGTTATTGCAAAAATGTTGTAATGCATCAATGTAAAAGATAATAGTGTTTGAATTCAGTTTGGTTATCCCATTGACTCAAAACAATGCGATGGGATAAGGGTGAAGACTGAAAGCCTTGCTGGTGGCTGATATAAATTAATTTACGATTATCTCATTATATCCTAGTGACCTCACCCAGGCCCTTCCCGATGAAAATCGGGATAGACTTCCGGAGGAGCGGGTGTTATTGCAAAAATATTGTAATGCATTAATGTAAAAGTTAATAGTGTTTGAATTCTGTTTGGTTACGGCAGTTTTAAACTGCCTGGATTGCTCAGACATGTCCGCTACTCACAAAGCTCTGCTAGAGAAACGCCAGACGGATATTGCTGGTTATCCCATTGTCTCAAAAAATGGCTTTAGTGCTATTCTCTGCACAA
>CAILLK010000096.1 GCA_903835005.1 uncultured Bacteroidota bacterium
AAAGCCCATCGGCAAGCAGACAAATCGGTAGCCTGGGAAAATACTTTTTCAATTTCAGTGCCAGCCTTTCAAAGGCTCTTTGTTCGCAGTCCTGCTTGTTGAAGCTTCTACCGGGTTCATTGGCTACCCATTCGCTTGCAAACCATTGATAATACTACATTTCAGGGCATAAAAAAACCCCCGATTAAGGGGGTTTTGTGCCCGGGACTGGATTCGAACCAGCACATCCTTGCGAACGCTGCGACCTGAACACAGTGCGTCTACCAGTTTCGCCACCCGGGCAGTATTGGATTACTGTTATTCAGGGGGTGCAAATGTAGGGGTTTTTATGGAGTTTATCAACTCCGGCCTTAATTATTTTTATGGCCCAAAATGTGGGTGCCTTTACTTCAGATTGAGCACCAAATTTTGAGTCTCCGATTGAACTATTATGCCATCCAACAATTATTCCACCGCCATTACCAACTTATCAGATATATAGGTACATTTGTTTTTGCTAAAAACTATACTCAGGCAGGAAACGAACCTGTTCTGGTTGAGGTGAAGTAATCGGACGAGTTAATTTCCGGATGCTGAACTGATGCTGATATTGGGTAGTTCAATGTGGCCAATAAAAAAGACAAAAATTATACGAATGAAAAAACTGATCCTGGTTTTGGTGGTGGGCTTTCCGATGCTTTCCCACGCACAAGACGACCTGATTAAAAAAATTGAAAACAATAAAAGCTACAACACCTATAAAAACGGCTGGGGCGATGTAGATGATAAGAAATACCACTTCAATACCATCATTGACCTGGAGCATACCGATGTGCGGAACCAGGCCAGTTCGGGCACCTGCTGGAGCTACAGCACCAACTCCTTCCTGGAAAGCGAAATGATGCGTATGGGCAAGCAGCCTGTTGAGCTCTCCCCGATTTTCAGTGCACACTGTGTATATATGGATAAAGGCGATGCCTTTGTGCGCATGCACGGAGGTATGAGCTGGGGCGATGGCGGCGAGTGCCACGATGTGATCAATATGTATGCCAAGTATGGCGCAGTGCCGCAGGAAGTATATACCGGGCTGCACTACGGCACTACAAAAAACAAATTTGCCGAAATGCAGGCTATGCTTAAAGCTATGCTGGAGGCAGTAGTATCTAATCCCAACGGCAAGCTCACTCCATCCTGGAAAAAGGCCTACAATGATGTGATGGACTCTTACCTGGGTGCTATGCCCGAAAAATTTGTATGGGATGGCAGAACCTATACCCCGAAAACCTTTGCGGCTGAGCGTGTAGGTATTCACCCCGAAGATTATGTAGAAATTGGCTCGGTACTTACCAGCCCCTTCTATAAGAAAAACCTGTTCATGGTACCCGACAACTGGGCTATGGCGCAGGTCTATAATGTGCAGATGAACGACCTTACCGATATTATTGATAATGCCCTCAACAAAGGCTTCACTGTGGCATGGGCCACTGATGTAAGTGAGAAATACTTCAGCTGGAAAAACGGTGTAGCCTACGTACCCGAGAAGGATTTTGACGACATGGACGACAGCGAAAAGAAAAACATGTGGGAAGGGCCTAAACCAGAAAGGATGATCACCCCGGAAAAACGCCAGATTGCTTTTGATGATTATGAAACTACCGATGACCATGGTATGCACATAGTAGGCATGGCCGAAGACCAGGACGGCCGCAAATACTACAAAGTAAAAAACTCATGGGGCGATAAAAACGACTACAAAGGCTACATTTACGTAACCAAAGCTTATGTACGTTACAAAACAACAGCAATTCTGCTACACAAAAACGGCGTACCTAACAGGCTGCGCGAGCGCATGGGATTCTGATAAAAAACTACTTTTCAATAAAAAAAACCACTCAAAGAGTGGTTTTTTTATTGAAGTAATTCTTTAAAATTGGAGGTGTGTGTTTCCCTTCAAACTAAATTTCATTACTTAATTTCGCAATAACATATTTGTTATGTATGCTGCAGCAACTATTGATAAACAAATACCCAATTACCTTCTTTAGCTAAACCTTAAGCGGAAAAAAGCAATTCCTGGCATTGTAAAATCAAAAGCTGAGGAGAATGAATCAGGTTTTGACATAGAAATGAAACACAGATTTACTGAATTTGAAAATGGCAATGTAAAAAGCTTTACCCCAGATGATTCCATTGCCTTCGCCAGGGCATCGTACCAAGCATCAAAAAACAGTGCTTGAGTTATTCCTAATCTTTAAAACCCAAAACTAAAGATTACTTAACTCCACTCTGTAGCCACTGCACCGAACCATCATATACCCGCAACTTTGTGATCTGGTAGGGATATACTTCATAATCAACATTATCTTCATTAATGGTATACCCCTCCTTAAAATCTTCCCGGGCCTTGGTCATTAATGCCAGCGCAGCCTCATTTTTATCCAGTTTTTTAAGGCATATCGCATTATAATATTCCGCGTCCGAAAAGTTTTTATACAGTTTCAGGCTCCGCTCAAATGCTTCATTGGCCCTCAAATAATCGTTCAATTCATAATATACAATTCCCAGGTAAAAGAGGTCGAGAGGATGCACATACCCCTCCCCTGTAGTTTTCAACTGTTCAGTTGTGGTAGCGCTCAGGTACCAGGCAGCCGAATCCAGTTTGTTCAGTTGCAGATAGCACAAACCAATGTAAAAATCATACGTATGGTCCATTACATCCCCATTCCCTATTATTGCTTTCGACCGGTTAAAATCAGCAATCGCAGATCGGTAACTTTTCTGGAAAATACACTTCATAAAAGCCCGGTAGTCTATATAGCTATGCTCATCATACTTAACAGCGCTGTCCAGGTAAGGCGCCCCTGCTTCATACTTCTTTTTTTTATAAAGTGGCATTGCCTTATGCTGCCACCAGTTGGCCTTCCATGGCTTAATAGCCAGCGCAGAGTCCATATAATTTTGATATCTGATCGAAAAAAGGCCTGCACTGTTGGCACTGTCAATATACCTCATCAGCAGCATTGAATCAGCATTTGAAATGGGCCTTTCGAAGGAAACCCGGCTGCCATTTTGCTGGGCCTTACAAATTGCCATGGCAAATAATAAATTTATGGTTAGGCACAATAAGGACCTGATAACAGAGGGAAGCATATAAAAGGGAAAAGGAGTGAAAAATGATGCAATATAATGACAACCAAATAGGCAGGCACCCCTATCTTAAATATTCATCCATGCTATACAACCCATATCCACAAATAATACAATACAAAATTACCGCCATATCGAAGCCCCGCTATCCGCCTTCTTTGCAAACTTCGGATTGCCTTTATGGCTGGGCAATATAAACCCTATACTGGCTATGAATTCTATAGTACCGAAAGCTTGTTTGGCATATCCGTCATATATAGCAAGGTGGCTGTAGCGGGCATAATCTGCCTTTTCCGAGAATTCAATAAATCCATACTTCATTACCGTAAACCGGATCACATTTTCCTGGCCTATGTTCCAGCCGCCAAACTGAAAGTGCGGGTTATTAGCCTGCCCGAAAAGGCTGTTCTGCACATGAGGCACCACCGGCCCAACGCCTGCCTTACTGATCAGGTCTATATGCAGGTTATTGTCTTTGGAACTAAAAAGACCTGTACGCCTTACAAAGTTGAACAGGAAGAAATTAGCGCCGTTATTAAGATAATAATAAAAGCCATTGCCCTGCGAAAACATAAGGTACTCATTCACCTGCTGGTTGTTCATTTTACCGGTTATCTGCATAAACTGCCCATCAGACAGCAGGTACTTGGTATGGTCAAAATTGATCTCTACCCCAAGATCCTGCCGCTCATTAAAGTACCAGCCAAGCCTGTAGTTATATTGTGGTATGGTCAGCGCTTTATTTAGTATTCCATAGTCCCAGCCTTTATGGTCCTGTGCCTTCATGTGTACCATATCATAATTATTGCCAAGGGCATCCTGCTCTATATGTACGGTCGAATTGGTATACCATTCTGCATTATATCCCCAACTGAAATAGAAGGAACCTGTTTTGTGCTTTTTCGTTTTCGTTTCAGTCTGAGCTGTAGCGCAGATCTGCATTAAAAGCATCAGGGAAAGACAAAATAAACTACGGCTGCTAATACGGGTGTGCATATATATATTATTTAACGGGGCGCAAAGTTAGTACAAATATATACGTCCTGACCATTTTGCTTTCCCTGATTCTGGTCATACTTTATTAGGTACAGAAAAGAATTAATCGCCAATTCACTCACCGACTAGATTACAGCCCTTACCGACTTTTTTAATTTTCTTACCTAATAGCATTATACTGCTTTAGCGGCACCCTATATCTTTGACGTACAATTAAAGAGCGTATGCGCAATAGAAATTATTATAACCGTTTCCCCGATTCCGACCCCAACAATGGCGACCGGATGAGGCAATTCAGAGAACACAGGCAGAAGAACAGGGTATTTTTTGGCATTCTGCTTGCATTGGTCGGCGCTGCCTTTTTGCTCAGGGAACTCGATATCCTGCCTTATTATGCCATGCTCGTTTCTTGGCCAATTATCCTTATAGTAATAGGGGTAATGATTGGTATCAAAAACAATTTCAGACACAATGCCTGGTGGATTCTCATTATTGTCGGCGCAGCCAATCTCACTCCTCAGTTTTATATTATGGGCCATCGCTCCAGCGAACTGGTATGGCCTGCGCTTATTATCCTTTTCGGGCTGGTTATCGCCTTCAGGCCCAGAAAAGATAAATACTGCCCGCCAAACTTCAATATCCGTTCTTCCATTATTACCGATAACTCGCTGAATATAGAAGCCACTTTTGGCGGAAGGAAGGAAGTAGTTACTTCCAAAGATTTTAAAGGAGGTGTAGTTAACATTACTTTTGCCGGCTGCGAACTCAACCTTGCCCAGGCCGATTTTACCGAGCCATCTGTGGTGCTGGAGTGTAAAGTCGCATTTGGTGGCCTGGAGATTGTAGTCCCGTCACATTGGGAAATCCAGAACGAAGTTAACCCGTCCTTCGGCAGTGTGGAAGATGAAAGAACAATACAGACCCCCACCACCAGCGATAATAAAAAAATACTGATTCTCCGGGGCAATTGCTCTTTTGGCAGCATAGAACTGAAATCCTATTGATTGCGAATTGGAGTTTGTAATTAATTAAGGTTAAATACTTTCGACTAAATACTTTCGACTAAATACTCAAAAAAATGCAACCATTTACAGCACAAATCATATACCGTATTGAGTGTGAAGGCCTGCCCACCGATCAGTACGAAGAACAATGGAGGCTCGTTTATGCCGAAAATGAAGAACAGGCGCTTTCTGAAGCAAAGGTAACCGGAAGCGCTGAAGAATCCACATTCATCGACCGCCATGGCCGCGCCATACGCTGGCTGATGCTGGCTGTAAAGCACCTGCAGCCAGTCGACCTGACGCATGGAGGGCTTCTTTTTTCAATTGTGCGTGAAGCTGAGCTGATACCCGCGCCACTTTGGTCTGTTTAAATCCATAAAACTAATCATCGCTCCTGTTCGGCGATACAATTCCGACACTTGTTCCAGATCAAAAAAAATATTCATTGGTTTGTCCTGTTCCTAACACTCATTGTGCTTGGGGTGCATTTGTACATCCTGCATATGGTGTATATGTTCGACTGGAAGTTGGCCGTTGAAGATGGTATATGCAGCAGTATTGTAGTCGGCATGTCTGTCTGGGGCATTTTTCTGCTCATTCGTTCCTACCCTACCACTGCGGCTATTGTGCCCTATGCCCTGCTTATGGCGCTGCTCATCAGCACAGCGGGCGTATTTGCCGAGCTGCAGATGATGCGGATAATTATCGGCGATAAAAACCTTGATTATAAATTATGGCTTGTCAACTCCTTATCCGTCCGTTTTCTAATCAACTGGATTTTCAATAGCTGGATGGCCACCAACGCCGCTCTGCGTAAAAATCTTTCTGCCCTCGATACCCGCTTCCAGCAGCAGTCCGATGCCTCTGCACTGCTCAAGGAAGCCGAGCTCTTTAAGCTCCGCCAGCAACTGCAGCCCCACTTCCTCTACAACAGCCTCAACTCCATAAGCGCCCTCATCATGATAGCGCCCGATAAAGCACAGGATATGATCGGCAAGTTGTCTGATTTTCTCCGTTCTTCCGTCAGAAGGGAATCTGAAGATACTTTGCCGGTGGAGGAAGAACTCAATTATATCCGCTCCTACCTCGCCATTGAGTCTGTTCGCTTCGGCGACCGCCTGCAAGTGCATTTCGAAAAAGAATATACCGATGATGCCACCATTCCCCCCTTCCTCATGCAGCCCATCCTCGAGAATGCAATTAAGTTTGGCCTTTATGGCAAAACCGGAACGGTCGATATTGTGTTTCACATCGTTCTCGATGGCCCCTTGCTTACCATCACCATCACAAATCCCTTCGATGCCAATATGCAGCCGCCACGCGGCACCGGCTTCGGACTGGAGGGGGTAAACCGTCGCCTCTACCTGCTCTTTGCCCGCACCGACCTGCTCGAAACCCACAAAGACGACCAGAATTTTACAACCATCTTAAAAATACCGCAAATCCATGTTCAAAGTAGTAATAATAGATGATGAGCCTCTTGCCCGCCAGCTTATCAAAACCTTTCTGCAACCCTACACACAGGTAGAAGTGGTAGCCGAATGCGGCGATGGTTTTGATGGCTTCAAAGCCATCACCGAGCACAACCCAGATCTTATTTTCCTCGACATACAGATGCCGCGCCTCAATGGTTTCGAAATGCTCGAGCTGCTCGATAAGCCCCCTGCAGTAATCTTCACCACCGCATTCGATGAATACGCCCTCAAGGCCTTCGAAGCCCACGCCATAGATTACCTGCTCAAGCCCATCATTAAAGACCGGTTCGATAAAGCCATGCAAAAATGGCTCAACCAGGCCCCGGCAAGGGCTACAGCTCAGGTAAGCGCCCTTCTCGAAAACAATATTTACGAAGGCTACCAGCACCGTATAGTGGTAAAAGACAACGGCCTCATCCGAATCATACCCGCCCAGGATATCTTCTACATAGAAGCCAACGACGACTATATAAAAATTGTAACCGACGATGGCAGCTACCTCAAAAAAAGCACCCTATCCCACATCGAGCAAACTCTCGACCCGCAGCAGTTTGTGCGCGTCCACCGCTCCTACCTGGTGCCCGTAACACAGCTCATGCGCATAGAGCCCTACGAGAAGGAAAGCCACATCGCCCTCCTCCATTGTGGTAGCAAAGTGCTGGTAAGCAAGAGCGGCATGGCAAAGCTGAAGACCTTACTGGGATGGTAATTTTAGGATAATTGAATTAAAGACATCGAAGGTTTTGTTCCGGGCTGATTACTACAATTGGGCCACAATTGCGGTGGCACCGTTCAGGTGAGTATTACAATTGAGCTTACCATATTGATATCTTACTGAACTACAATGAAATAAACCTGAATAGCATCCTCAGCCAGTCTCCAATAATTAAATCAGGCTGGTTAGTAAAATTGCAATGGTGTTAAACGAATTAACTAAACCAGGATCATCTTTTTTATACAGACTGGAATAACCAAACAATAAGTCTTTTGCGTGGAGGTTCAAAACCTGATCTTTTTTCAAGGTTGAAGTAAAACGCCGGGGGCCAGAGACATACCGCAACGAGGGTTCCAAATGGTTAATATTCAGGTATAGGAAATTAATATGCCGGAATAAATAAATCAAAATTTGCCCCTTTGCCCGGTTCGCTGGTAGAAGTAATGATGCCATTTTGGTTCTCTACTATCTTTTTCAATATTGTCAGGCCAAGGCCGGTGCCGGCATGCACTACTTTGCCATGCAGTTTCTGGAACACCTCAAAAATCCGCTCACTGAAATGGGGTTCAAAACCAATACCATTCGCTTACCGTAATATGGCAGTAATACTAAATAGATATTAGAAACCGGCATTAGTAGGAATTGCGGTCTTAAAAAGGATCTTTGCAAATTACGTCTTCGGGCCTTTGCGTGAGATTTTTCTATAACGTTTTATTCTGTCTGATTGATATAATTTTTCTCTGCCGATAGTTTTTCGCTTTCCCGTTTATTGCTTTTCACAATTTTACTGTCTATTACAATTACATTGCCCTTGCGCCTTTTCATTATTCTTAAAAGCCAGTTCTATATTGGCAATTCCCAGCTCAGCCGTCTGTTGCTGTTTGAAAAAACAACATTCATGCTCTATTATAACAGAAGGGAAAATCAGTAATTAATTATAATGAATACCCTCATCCAGCTTTCCGGTTTCCTCCGCTTGCCCCAGTTGAGCAAGCCATTCATCATCTACCAGATCTGGCTTTTTGTTCAATATATATTTCAGCAGATAATAAGCCGCTGCTGCAAAACTATAACCGAACAAAAGGTAAACCAACATGGTATCAGGGAATAATAATACGCCAATGAATATACCTGTAAACTCAGCGAAAAACCAGGCCAGTACTATATACAGCTTCCACAACCCGGCACTGAGGCCTTTTTGTGTTGCCAGCCGGCCGAATATCTTTGTTATGTTGATGAGTACCAATATTTCAATCATAAGTATAATTTATATCATGTCTCTAACGATCTTTATAATAACATTTGAATTCTTTTACTCAATTTATGTTTATTAATGATATTATGCTTTTGTTCTGATTACTTTTTAATTATGCACTATATTTCAGCTTAATGATTACTAAAATTGAAGTTTCATAAAGCAGAGTGACCAATGAATACTAACTTTTAGTTTAAATTTATACAAGTTAAATATTTAGGCGCATAAAAATACAAAAACCAACATTATTTTTCATAATTTCGACTAACTAAACCAACTCTATTATGATCAGGAACTTCGTAATTACATTTATACCAATATTTTTTTTATCCGGAATTATCCCTTTGGGCGCCCAAACCTGGAAATGGGCCACAGGAAGTAACTGCCCTCACGGTTCAATTGAATCATGGCCGATTACAGTAGATAAAAATGGAAATACTTACGAATGGGGAACTCAGACGCCTTTTGGCCCGTCTCATCCTGCTGATTCAGTAATAAGTTATTTTGGAAGCGATTCTTTAAGAGGAGAAAGTGATATTTTGGTCAGTACTGATTCAAATGGAGTTTACCGTTGGGAAATTAATGTAACTGCAGCCGAGGTTTCCAATATGATTACAGGACCTGATTGCACTTTATATTTATTTGGTGTTTTCAGCAATAGTATTACTATCGGTACAGAAACGCTGACTACATCTGCACCTTATACCGGATTCATAGCAAAGCTGGATTCAACAGGCCATGCTATATGGCTAAAAAAGATTGATGGCAGTCTGTGGACAACAGGCGCTATACAAGGTACAAAAAACATTTATGTAGCAGGAACCTTTAACACACCAACCATTACTATTGGGTCTGCAACACTTACAAATGCAAGCGCACCAGGACTTGCGGATGTGTTTCTGGCAAAATATGATACGGCTGGTAACCCTGTATGGGCAAAGAGTTTCGGAGGAGATTCGAGCGATAATATATCAGGTGTTTCCACCGACTTTAATGGCAATTTATATATTGCCGGCGCTTATACATCGCCTCACTTTACAGTGGGCACAGCAACATTTAACAATCCAACCGCAGGAGCATATTTTTATTTCTATGCAATGAAATATGACTCAAGCGGAAACCCTAAATGGGGCGAAAACATTACTAACACCGGTATTTTATCTGCCATTAAAGGGGTCACTTCAGATTTGTGGGGAAATGAATATATCACCGGCATGTATAATGGCACTATGACATTCGGCACTTTATCTTTACCAGTAATGCCTGTCGGTTCGCCAACAAGTTACCTGGCGAAATATAACAGTAATGGTGTGTTTCAATGGGCAAAATCATTAAATGACTTCCATTATCCTGATGGAGATGAAGTGTCAGCAGATATTTGCGGCAACATCTGGATTTGTACTGAAAACACTTATGGACCTGACTATTCAATGCTTTTTGAATTTGATTCGGCAGGCATTATTAAAGATACATTTACAGTTCCAGCCGGAGGAGATGACGAAAGGAGTTTTGCAATAGATAACAGAGGCAATTTATATTTTGGAGGCGACTATATGAGAAATAACATAGCATTCGGACCTGATACGTTGAAACTGATTGATAGTACTGATGAAACATTATTTATTGCAAAACTGACATACCCGTTTTGCGTTTTTAACGCTGCCTTAAGTTCTGAAAATTTAAAAAACGCTAGCCCTGAATTTGAGCTGTATCCTAACCCCGCTTACGATGAATGCACCATTTCCAACACCCCGGGCAACCCATCAATTACCCGTGCCGAGCTTTATGATATCACAGGAAAAATAGCAGGTATTTACCCACTTGCAGGAAATAATACCACAATCAAAATCAGGAATGTTTTACCCGGTTTTTATATGTGCAGGATATATACGGATGATGATGCAGTTACAACCATGAAGCTTGTAATAACGAAGTAAGAACGATCAGTATTTCGTAACCTTATACCGTTGCAATTCCCACAAATGGTTAATTCCATCGAGCGGATGAAAAAGCTTCATACTGATGATACCTATACTGTCGTTAACATTAAACTGATCTTCAATATCAGTTAATCCTGGGCCTCCGCTTGCTGCCATATGAATAAACTGCTGCACCTCTGCTACCTGGTAATAAACAGAATCGCCTGTAATCTGGAAACTATCTACCGAAAGTACTTTAGCTGTATCAAAATTGCTTCCGTTATCACCCACAATAAACGGATATAAAAATAGTGGATTAAATGTGATGTCGTTCTTCCAGCCATAGCCATTTTGGCCATAGAAGTAATCAACAATAACCTTCTTTCCCTGGAAATTATATTGCCAGTATGCCGAATCAGCCACATTTGTTTTATCAATATTCTGTTCGGCCACATCAATAAAATGATATGTATAAACGGCACTGGCGGAACCTTCGTTAATAAAATAATTGTTCCTTACATAAAAACAATCGATCCTTCCGTTCAGGGAGTCTTTATAAATCCAGTACGACCCTATTTTGTAATTAAAGTGCCTGTAGGCAAATGTATCCGAATCGAGCGGTATAACCGGCAGACTGTTATGATGTTTCTTGCAATTGATCAGCACTACAGAAATACACACAAGAAATAGCAATAAAACAGTATTTTTCATTTACGCCCCGGTTAGATTAAGAATATCACAAAAATAAGTAAAATATGCAGTAATAAAAAAAACGGCCGAAGACATTATTCCCGATATTGATTCAATGACAGTCTTTGATACAGTATTGGTCTATATCTTTTTTTATCCTGCGTCAGCAACAATCCATTTCACTGAGCTATTCCTTGCTATCCAAGTTTATTTTTCAGAAAAGCAACAGTCATCCCCCAGGCTTCCCTTGCAGCTTCGGGATGATAAGAAGGGCGGGCATCGCAGAAGAACGCATGGTGTGCATAAGATATAACCACATTGATATAATCTTTGCCCACTTTATTTACAGCATCAATTACTGTTGCTACATGTTCCGGCAGTATATGGGCATCCTTACCACCCCAGAAAAACAATTGCGGCCCATGCAGCGTTGCAGCTAAATCAGCGATCAGATGCGTGCCACCTCCGTAATAGGAAACCGATGCGGCCAGAGGCAGTGCGCTGTTGGCAACAAATGCAGCCCTGCCTCCCAGGCAAAAGCCTATACAACCGATCTTATCCTTAATCACATTTTCCTGAGTCTGTAACCAGTCATAACAAGCATGAGAATCATTGCTGAGCGTATCGGCATTGATGACCTGAAAATGGGGCATAACCACCGCGAAATCGCCATAACCGGCTTCGAAACCGGGAGGTGCAGTGCGGTGAAACAACTCTGGCGCAATGGCAACATATCCGAGGGTTGCTATACGTTCCGCCACATCACGCATATGTTCATTAACGCCAAAAGCTTCCTGAAAAACTATTACAGCCGGAAAAGGACCAATACCATCGGGGGTAACCACATAGGCATTCATATCACTTGCATCCTTTACCTGAAGCGTTATTACGGTATTTGTCATGAATAAATTTTCCGGAAAATTAAAGGAATTATTTTAGATGCGCCCTCACTAGCGTTGCGTTATAAATCAAACAATTTCAATTGGTTATCGTTTTGTTCTTTGAAATATTGTAATTGAGTTGGCTGAAACAGTTGATTTATGGGCATTTTTTCAAAAATGGATATGCTCAAAATCTGTAGGACTTC
>CAILLK010000097.1 GCA_903835005.1 uncultured Bacteroidota bacterium
CTGGCTGCGTGATGTACTGACCATAATCCCTTCTTATCCCGTCAATAAAATCAAAGAACTGTTGCCGCATAACTATACGCCACAGCAAAATTAAACCTCAACAGCGAATCGGGAAACATGTACTTGCTGGGTCGGATACGAGCCGGAAATTGATTGCAGGCGGGGCGATAAGCAAAGAAGCTGAAATTAAATTTATTGCAGCACATCCTTTGCCTGATGGATATACCGATGTAGAACAATTGATAGAGTATGATGGATATAGAAATAAAAGGTGAAAATGTGGCTTGATAAGTAAAAAAGCATTAGCTTTATTTGAGAATCAAAAGGTATGTACAGTATTAATTTCATTGTCGGGCTAAGTTTAGTATTGCTGGTTGGCAGTAGTGTTGTAAAGGGCCAAACTACCACTCCGGGTTATGACAATATCTATATGGAGAAAGCGATGGACCCGTTGCATAAGATAAAGCTTGCATTTATTGCTGAAGAGGCCGTGCAGCAGACTCAGATGAATCATGGCCATTTAACTTACAATACGGATATTTTTAGCCTTTATAAACATTCTGTTACCACGTTTGATCCGGTCAAGGCTTTATATAAAGTAAAGCCGGACTACATGCCAAAACCCAATATGGGCCTGCTTTACAACAAATTTCAGTATTGATTTATTTTTTTAACCATAAATACATTTTATGATGACAACTAAAATTATTCTGATACCGGTCATCTCGTTGTTTCTAGCTATGGGCAACCGGGCAACTGCCCAAACCAGCAACAGCAGGCAGCCATTGGAAAGGGAGCCGCAAACAGCCGAAGACATTAATAAACTGGCGCCTGAAGATACCTATGCGCTGCCCTGGGGGCAGATAACGGAAACCAATATATTGTGGAAGAAACGGGTATGGCGGGAGCTAGATATTAATGAAGCAGGTAATGAGGCGTTTCAGCATAAGCCGGATGCCCCAGATTTTGCCAATATGCTAATTGGGGCTATAGGGTCGGGCATAATTAAGGCCTATGATGCCGAAGATAGAGGCAGGTTCAGTAAAGAATTTTCCTCAGCTCAATTTACGGAACTTATGACAAGCGGGAAGAATCCGGCGAATAATTTCAGCCCGGAAAAGGTAATTAAATACCGGTTCAAGGAAGACTGGTTATTCCTGGAAAAGGAACATAAAATGGTTGTAAGAATTGTAGGTATTGCGCCGGTAATAAAGGTAACCAACCCTGATGGTACCAGCAGTGAGCAGGAAGTGTTCTGGCTTTATTACCCCAATATACGCAATTTCCTGGCGCAGCATCCGGCCAATACCGGCGATGCTTTAAGGAAAATGAACTGGGATGAGCTGTTTGAAAGCAGAAATTTCAAAAGTAAGATAACGAAGGTATCTGCTTATAACGGGCCATGGACCAAAGAGAAAAGTTCTGGTTCATCGGGTAAGTAGAGCTCAATTAGTCTTTTCTAACTAAGGGAGGGGCACAAAGTCATTTTTTCTGAAAGTGCGCCTTTTGGTTATTTGAGCTGGTTTAACAGGTTATCACATTGTCTCAAAGAAACGCAATGGGATAATGATGATTGCTGAAAGCCTTGCTGGTGGCTGATATAAAATAATTTACGATTATCTCATCCTATCCCATTCTTTGCGAGATTGGGTTTTTTGTTTGCAGTTCCAGTTGTTCTTCGGAACAACCGGAACAGGAGCTTAAATGATAATACGTACGTATTACTAACTCACCACCAGTGCGTTCGCGCTAATGGCGTGAGCATGGACTATCAGTACCCTGGTGCGCCGAGTCCGTCAACTGAATTGATTGTACCCATTACCAGTATGGCAATTTGAACATACGATGCCTTCTGCATCGGTCAAAACTGCCAGATTGATTACTATAAACATTTAATCCCTTCAGGATTTTCACCTAATCAAAAATAATAAGCAACAAAGAAAGTATTAAGCCATCCAACTCACGTTAAC
>CAILLK010000098.1 GCA_903835005.1 uncultured Bacteroidota bacterium
ATAGCCGGGGGTGAAGCCCCCGGTGCAAAAATCATCGAATACAAACCCTGAAAGGCAATGTCGTTAAGTTAAGGATTATTAAAAACTCAAACAGCTCTGAAAGAGCGAAATATAATAGCCGGGGGTGAAGCCCCCGGTGCAAAAAACAGCGAATACAAGCCCTGAAAGGGCGCAATACTGCGGGGCATTCTTAAGTCAGAGATAGGGGTGACGCCTCCGGTTACAAAGCAATGGTCCGGCCCCACTGCAGAGGCGAAATATTATATTAGTAAAACATACTTAATGATGGCCTTTCATGCCACAAACGCCCATGCTATGCTCATAATCAACCCTGTTTATTCCGCATCTTTTGCGGCCATAGACACTTAAAATATAAAAATGAGTAAATTTTTGTTTGCGCCTTGGTCCGCCATGGCGGATGAGGCCATTTAATCGAAACCCTTTTTATTCAACAACTCCTATGCTCCTCAATGTACACAGCTACTACAGCCTCCGGTACGGTACCATTGGTATTGAGCCGCTCACAGACCTGCTCATCAATGCGGGCTATACCGCTGCCGTGCTTACCGATATCAACAATACCACTGGCTCGCTCGAGTTTCTGAAGCTGTGCATGGGCAAGGGTATTAAAGGCATGGCAGGCGTTGAGTTCCGCAATGGCGATACGCTGCTGTACATAGGTATTGCCCGCGGTGCAGAAGGCTTCCGCGAAATGAATGAACTACTCACCCAATGCAACCTCACCGAAACCCACCTGCCCGAAACCGCCCCGGCTTTCAATGATGTATATGTGATCTATCCGTTCGGTATACGGCAGGTACACGAACTAAACGAGAATGAATACATAGGTGTAAAACCCAAACACCTCAACAAAATATGGGGCAGCAAAGACTATAGCCGGTATGTGGTATGGCAGCCGGTCACCTTTGCCAACAAGAAAGACTTCAGGCTGCACTGCCAGCTCAGGGCCATCAACAACAACATACTGCTCTCCCAGCTCCTGCCACACCAGGCCGCCAACCGCGAAGACCTGCTCTGCACCCGCGATGCACTGCTGCAGGCATATGAAGCCTACCCGCAGATCATTGCCAACACCTGGAAGCTGATAGACAGTTGCAACTTCACCTTCGATTTTGAAACGGTAAAAAACAAAAGCACCTTTACCGGCAGCCACTACGATGATAAGCAACTGCTGCGCAAACTGGCCACCGAGGGCATGAAGCAGCGCTATGGCGCCAAAAACAAGGAGGCCATGCTGCGGGTGAACAAGGAGCTGGATATCATTGATAAAATGGGGTTTGCATCCTACTACCTCATTACCCACGATATTGTGCGGTACTCAATGTCGCGCGGGTTCTATCATGTGGGCAGGGGCAGCGGCGCCAACAGCGTAGTGGCCTACTGCCTCAAGATAACCGATGTATGCCCCATAGAGCTGGACCTCTATTTCGAGCGCTTCCTGAACCCCAAACGAAAGTCTCCGCCCGACTTCGATATAGACTTCAGCTGGGATGAGCGCGATGATGTGTACGACTATATCTTCAAGCGCTACGGGCATAAAAATACCGCCCTTCTGGGCGCTATGAGCACCTTCAGAGACAACAGCATTATCCGCGAACTGGGCAAGGTATACGGCCTGCCCAAGAGCGATATAGACCGCATAATAGATGAGCCCGATGCAGTGGTAAACAAGCACGAGATCACCAACCTCATACTGTCTGTATACAATCAGCTTGAGGACTTCCCCAACCTGCGCACCATACACCCCTGCGGCGTGCTCATCAGCGAACTGCCCGTCACCAATTACAGCGCCCTCGACCTGCCGCCCAAGGGCCTGCCCACCGTGCAGTGGGATATGTATACCGCCGAGAGCATTGGCTTTGAAAAGTTCGATATTCTGAGCCAGCGGGGCATAGGGCATATCAAAGAGTCGGCCGACATTATCCTTGCCAACAGGGGCATTAAGATAGATGTACATGCCGTAGATAAATTCAAAAACGATGTGAAGGTGCAGCAGCAGCTCAAGGCGGGCGATACCATAGGCTGCTTTTATGTGGAGAGCCCTGCCATGCGCGGCCTGCTCAAAAAGCTGAAGTGCGAAGACTATATTACCCTTGTGGCGGCCAGCTCCATCATACGGCCCGGCGTGGCCAAGAGCGGTATGATGAAAGCCTACATAGAGCGCTTTCACGACCCATCGAAGGTAAAGTACCTGCACCCCATAATGGAGGAGCAACTCAAAGAGACATTCGGCGTAATGGTGTACCAGGAAGATGTGCTCAAAGTAGGTCACCACTTCGGTGGGCTCGACCTGGCCGATGCCGATGTGCTGCGCCGCATGATGAGCGGCAAGGGCCGCAACAAAAAGCACCTGCTGGAGATAGAAGATAAATACTACAACCACTGCCGCGAATCGGGCTATCCCGAGGGTGTGGCCAAAGAGGTATGGCGGCAGATAGAAAGCTTCGCGGGCTACAGCTTCAGCAAGGCGCACTCAGCATCGTTTGCGGTAGAGAGCTTCCAGAGCCTGTACCTCAAGACCTACTACCCTATTGAGTTTATGACGGCGGTGATCAATAACTTCGGCGGCTTCTACTCGGCCAAGGTATATGTGAACGAGGCAAAGAAAGCCGGCGCCACGATCCACTTGCCCTGCGCCAACAACAGCAACCACTATACCCTGCTGCGCGGCACCGATATATACCTGGGCTTTATTCACATCAAAGACCTGGAAACTACTATGGCGCAACTGATACCGCAGGAGCGTGCTGCCAACGGCCCCTATGCCGGTATGGAAGACCTCGTGAACCGCACCCACACATCGCTGGAGCAGCTTATCATTCTCATTCGTATAGGCGCGATGCGGTTTACCGGCAAAGACAAAAAAGCCCTGCTGTGGGAAGCCCATGTACTGCTCAACAAATCGGCAAAGCCCGAATGCCCCAAGCTGTTTGCCAGCGCCATAAAATCGTTTACCCTACCCGCCTTCGAAAGCACCGCAATAGAAGACGCCTACGACGAACTGGAACTCCTCGGCTTCCCCGTTACCATAGGCATGTTCGACCTGCTGCAGACCGACTACAGGGGCGAATGTATGGCCAAACATCTCACAGACCATGTAGGCCAGCAGGTGCGCATGGTAGGCAACTACGTAACCACAAAATACGTGCGCACCGTGCGCGGCGAGGTCATGAACTTCGGCACCTTCCTCGATGCCCGTGGCGACTTCTTCGATACCACCCACTTCCCCCCATCGCTCAAAAGCTACCCCTTCAAAGGCGCAGGCGTATACCTCATACTGGGTAAAGTAGTAGAAGAGTTCGGGTTCCCTAGCATAGAAGTAGAAAAGATGGCAAAGCTGGGGGTAAAGGGGGATCCGAGAGCGTGAGGGGGGGTATTTGCATACACGACGTCTTTTGCTTTATTTATATCTTTTTTGTAACTTTGATTAGTAAACAAGTAATCAGCATGACTATCGAAAGAACAGATAAAGAAGTGATCATCAGGCTGCCTGTCTCTGAAGATACAGAAGAAATAGAGCAGTTGCTGAAATATGCCCGCCATAAAGAAATCACTTCAAAATCAAAGGCGACGCAAGAGCAAATTGACGAACTTGTGAAGGAAGTTAAAAAAGGCTGGTGGGAGAAAAACAGGTCCAGACTTATTAAAAACGCTTAGCCATCAAAATCATTATTGATACTAATATCGCATTCAGTGCTATACTTAGGAACGTTGATAAAATAAAGTACACCATATTGCGAAGTTATTTTTCTTTTTTATTAGACGTAAAATCCGCGAATAATGAATTATTTAAGGACTTTTACAACGACATAAAAATGGAAAAGAACGAGTAAGATGGTGTACTTTATTTTATCATCGTTCCTTAATTCTTCCGGAAGAATTGGTAAATTACTTTTATTAAATAAGCATTTCGAGTTTTATAGTTGTGAATTCCTTAAGTTCGAATTGCACAAGCACAGAAAAAAATTGCTGGGACTCACAAAATACTCAGAATTTCAACTTAATGAATTAGAGCAGGATGTGTTAAGCAATATCCAATTCAAAGATGAAGCTCTTATTCCCGAAAAGCACTTTGTATTGGCGGAAAAAATAGCCTTTGATGTTGACCCTGACGATATCCCGTTTGTTGCTTTAGCAATACATCTGGAAGGAGTACTGTGGACCGGCGATAAAAAACTAATTGAGGGACTCAAGCAAAAAGGATTTATGCAAACGGTTACCACAGCAGAATTATCTGATTTATTTGATCAGTTGGAAGGTTAATTTCTAACCTCATAATAGCAACATGATTGGGAATTGACTGGTACAATCCTCGATGCCCGCGGCGACTTCTTCGATACCACCCACTTCTCCCCATCGCTCAAGTCCTACCCCTTCAAAGGCGCAGGCGTGTACCTCATCCTCGGCAAGGTAGTAGAAGAGTTCGGTTTCCCGAGCATAGAAGTAGAGAAGATGGCAAAGCTGGGGGTAAAGGGGGATCCGAGAGCGTGAGGGGGTAATATGTCCACAAACTTGAATATAAACGAAAAATTACTAGACTAATTTAAAAGCTTAAATTTGTTGTAAAATACTAGCATTTTGGAAAAAGAAAATACCGATTCATTTTATAAGTTAATAAGGCAAGAAATTTCCACATCAGTATTATTCCTTTCATTTGGATTGATTTCAATTTTTATTTTATTTAGTAGTGCTATTACAAAATTTCTCAACTCATTTATAATTGCTCCAATTCTATCAACTTGCCCAAAAAATAGTATCTTTCCAGATATAGTATTCCTTTCCTTGTTTGTATTAGCACTCTTTATTTTAATTAAGAATTGCATTCGAAATCTTTGGCCAACGATAAACTCTCTAATTCTATGGTTTGCAATCATTATCACATATTACTATTTCTTTAGAATAAATAAAAACTATTCTTTCATATATTTCCATTTACCTATTTTAAATACATTTAGCTATTCTGATTTTTTTATGGTTAGCATTTCAATAATAATGCAATCGTACAAATCATATGAAAACACACTTTATAAATACGAGTCCAAATTTTCACTTATTGAAGACAATCCTTCATTAGAAAGTTATACCGATGCCTATAATTATTCTGGATATGCAAAAACTATTGCAAATCATATCATTTCAACTTCAACGAAAAATTCATTCGGAATTGCAGTGATTGGTGAGTGGGGGTCTGGTAAAAGTGATTTCTTACTTAGGTTAAAAGAAAATCTAGTGTCATCAAAAGAAAATTTAATTTTAAATTTTAATCCATGGAGAGTTAATAAATCTGATGCAATCATTGATGAATTTTTCAAGTCTCTTTCTTCAACTCTAAGGCCTTATAATCGCATGATTGCAACAAAAATAAAGGAATACTCAACTCGGATTTTACAGAATAGTAAAGAAGCTAAGCATAGATTATACGATACAATTATCAATGAATTTATTACCGAGGAAAGTATTGATAAAAATTATGATTCCATCAATACTGCTATACAAAAAACGGGAAAGAGAATAGTTGTTTTTATTGATGATATGGATAGACTTACCGGCAAAGAAGTAATGGAAGTTTTAAGATTAGTCAGAAACTCAGCAAATTTTGCAAATACTTTTTTCATCATAGGAATTGATCAGAATTATATTGTAAATGTTTTAAAAACTACAAATCATTTTACAAATGAACAAGAATATTTAAAAAAGATATTTCAGCTTGTTATTGCATTGCCGAAGTTTAAAAAAGAAATCTTTATAGATGAAATCAAAAAACAATTATCAAATATTAGCTCAGATTCTATAAATATTGAAAAATTAAATGGTAGTTTAGAAAAACTGTCATACTATTTTCTGGGAATAAAATTGAAGTTTTCATTACATGAAGAAAATGGATATTTGATTGAAAGTCTGCTAAATAACATGCGCGACTTAAAACGATTTTGTAATTCATTTAAAGTAGCATATAATACAGGAACTTTAAAAGATGATGCTGATTTACATGATTTATTAGTACTTGAACTAATAAAAAATAAAAGTATAGATGTCTATAATAAGATAAAGAATAGAATAGTAATTGATGAGGATATACTCCATTATAGTACTAAATATAATTTTAATGAAGAGAATTGGCAACACTGTGTAGAAGAACTAAAAAATGTATATTTTACAATGCATGAAATTAATGCTTTAAAAGTTGCAGTGAAGTATTTGATAACTGCTGAAGCATATAAATCATTAAGAAGATTTGCAGAACCACACAATTTTTATATTTATTTTTCTTACAATTTATTTGATTTAATCCCGATGGGTGAATTTCTGAACGTAATTGAATCAGATGTAGAAACGATAGTTAGCACATTTCAAGGTTGGATAGATAGTAGTAATAATAATGATGATAAAGAACAAGAACTTAAAATAATTGCAAAAGAATATATTAAATTCAAAAATGCTAAAATATTTAAAAATGTCATCATTTCATATTTAACTCTTAGTGCAAAATCTGCGCATGATTTTTTTGATTTGAACCAATGGTATAGAATAGTTGAAAATATTCTCAATAAAAAGCGGTTTGAAAATCTTTCAAATTGCTTTAACAATGACAGAAATTTATATTTAAATTTTCTTTCCGAAATAATGAAGGAAAAAAACATACAAATACAGTACCGTGCAGCATTAGCTGAAGTTTTTTTATTGGAACACATAAATGATAATTATTCTGATCAAGATGATTATTTAACACTAAAGAAGAGAGAATGGCAGGAAATAATATTAGACTTATTTAATGAGTTTGTGGATATATATCTTAGCAGCAGTATTTTTACTTTTAGAAGGCTAATGCGTTTATATTATATTAATAGAGACAACATTAAAAACCACATTTACATACATTTTCCAAAATCAAATGAAAAATTTAGATCCTTATTATCACATAATGATCATGTATTTACTGGTTATACGAGTGTATTATTAGAAGAACCATCTTCATCTGAACATGGACAAGGTATTTTCCGCTTTGAAGGTTGTTTAATTGAAATATTTGGAAGTTGGAAAAATTATAAGGACAGACTATTGTCATTCGAATTTATAGATAGTGATTTAGAATACTTAAAAGGACTAATATTGAAATATATTGATAGTTATTTTACAGAAAATAAAAAAGAATTTGAAATGGAAAAAAATGAAGTAAGATTTATGACTAAGTGGTGGAAAAAGATTTATAAAGGATTAAATATTGATCCTTATAGAGATATAGGAGACTTAGACTAATATATATTTATTTTTATAAATATTAAGTGCATTCAGAGGCTTCCTGCAATCTTAAGGTTCAAAAAAACATCTTTAATGGTATTTATATTAAAACTCATTCGCAAGCTACTCTAACCTAGCTGTATTGCTAGTAAGCTATCAAAAACCTCCCAAATAAAAACTAATCCTGTAAAAACCGAATACATGGGTACGGCAAAAACCTATCAAATTCCGGATTAAACCGGGCCATCTACTTTTGCCCTTTTGGTAGATGATATCAACAAGATGAGTGAAGCAGAACAAAAATTATTGTGGCTCCAAATCAATATGGAGAAGCTCTCTTCTTTAGCAAAAAACTGGATGCCTCAGTGGTCCCGCACAATTTATCGCCAGATGAAATTGATGCTCTAATTACCCAAGCCAGTAAGTAGGAAGAACACTCGGCTTTATGATTGGTGTACCCGGTTTAATACACTTTTCATTTAGTCTTTCCTATCTTTGTAATAACTAAAAACAGGAAATATGAATCATCCATCAGTGCATCCGCCGCTAAGTAACATCCAGGTTGAGTTGCTTAAACTCTTTCCAAATGATATTCCTGAAAATAACTTGGCTGAACTACGGAACATCATGGCCCGTTACCTGATGGATAAAGCAAGGGATAAAGCCGATGAAATTTGGGAGCAGAAAGGCTACACTGATGAAAAATTGCAACATATCCTGAACGAAAAATAATGCCTCAGCTAAAAATAGTTCTGGACACTAACTGTCTGCTCCAATCCATTTCGCGCAGATCCTCCTATGCCTTGGCGATTGACAGGTTGATGGAATCTGCCTATGAATTGTACATTACCAATGACATATTGCTGGAGTATGACGAAAAGATATCAGAAAACTTCTCGAAGGAAACTGCAGAATTAATTATCAGCGCCTTATCGTTACTGCAAAATGTAAAAAAAATTGATGCTTATTTCCAACTCAATCTTATACCCGCCGACCCCGATGATAATAAGTTTGCAGATTGTGCTTTTGCAGGTAATGTGCATTATCTGGTTACTAACGACAAGCATTTTAATATCCTGAAATCAGTTGCTTTCCCGGTAATAAATGTCATAAACCTGGATGAGTTTAAAACTTTACTGAGCAGCCTGTAATCATTTCTCGAATTGCGTTTAAAAGCAAAAATAAAAGCCATCTAAATCAGGCTTTCTCATTACAAAAACTGAAATAATATTCTTATTAGCCTAACTGTTACGTTCATCCAAAAAGTCTTTTAGAGTCTGTAGTTTTTTACCGCTTTTCCTGGCTTCAGCTTCCTCCTCAAGTCCTTTCTGAATGCCGGTAAGAATACTTACCTTCTTAAGAAGCTTATTGTATTTAGTATTCAGGTCTTCCCAGGTATTTATGGATACCAGAACAGATGATCTGTTGCCCTTATCATCAACTACATATTGCAATGTCTTTTCAATAAATTCATTTAGATCAAAATTAAACAATATCCCCTAATTTCCTTATAGCACTTTGATGCTATTGTTTGTTGGTATTGGCATATCATTTACTCGGCAAGGTGGTAGAACAGTTCGGTTTCCCGGGCATAGAGGTAGAGAAGATGACAAAGCTGGGGGTAAAGGGTGATCCGAGGGCGTGAGGGGTGATTATCTGCTTGTTTGATCTTCCTCTATTTCCTTGATCTTCCTTGTAATTTGTGGCAGATAACTAATAAACCAATCAGGTAATTCTTGCAAAGGAACAGACGAAATTATTGTTCCGTTAGCGATCTGAGCAACAACAATATGTTTGTCTGTAGTATCTATGATCTGAATATTGTTAACTGCATCCAGATGTTGTTGCAGTTTTTGTAAGTTACCATAAAAATTATCTTCAATAGTACGGCGATCAACCCAATGTCCGCCATCTTTAGAGCGCTCAATAACCCGTAGCTGAGATGCATCCGGAGTTGATAATCCTAAAAAAATCAGGTTAACAGTATAACCTGCGGCCTTAAATTTCCTCGGCGTATCCCAGGTAGCATCATTGGTAAAATGACCTTCATAAACATAATTACTTCCACGTGCTAATGCATCAGCTACCTGTTTCTCGAATGTATCAACAGTAAACTCAAAGGCAAGTTTTCTTACCTCTTTTGGCGCTTTCAGAGTTTGCCATAGTTCATTTCTTTTCTCAATAAATAACTTATCACCATCAAATATTCTGCAGGTCTCCTTTATATGATCAGGAAGGTAGTTGGCACCTAAAGATGATTTACCAGCGCCATTTGAGCCTGTTATGATATAAAGTTCGGGCATGGATTTACCGGAGTAAAAAATTGGCGAGAACTTCACTCCTTTCCATCGCATTTAGTTCGCGGATCAATGTATAATCGCGGTCTTCAGGTGATTTTAAAGTTACAATCACCATTTTACCCCCTGGATATTCCAGATAACATTGATTGGGTGGCAAGCCTTTTGAATTGATCATAAAAGGCAAGCCTTTATCATGCTTTGCCTTTCTCAATTGCTTTACAGCCTCATTGCCACTTCTTTCCAGCTCTTTTACTTCAGTGGTTTGCATAATCAAATTTAGGATTATTTTAGTATAATTCCTAATTGCTAAAGACGTTTTTGTTGAGATGCTGGCTCCCATATTGTGAAGCAATGCTATGTTTTTCAACTAAATTGCGCCAATGTAATTTTGCATTAAGAAATGTTTCGGTTTCCCAGGCATAGAAGTAAAGAAGATGACAAAGCTGGGGGTAAAGGGGGATCCGAGGACGTGATGCGGCGAAATACTTTTACGGCTTATCTATGGTAGTGATATCTCAAAGAATAAACAACGATGCGGTTATGCTCATATTTGTATCCAATTCTATGCTCTTCATTAATACGCCGCGATAACCAATCCGACCAATCATATTTTAGCCGCTCAGGTTTACCAATAACTGGAATCATAACCTGAGGGCGTTTTAAAATGACAGGTGCAGTCATAGCTGTAATGGCAGGAAGTCAAAAATAGCGGAACAGCAACAATCAGGGAAAAAGATCGTACTTTTTTCATAGATAATCTCGTTTTATGATACAATATAGTCTAACAAATCAAAAACTGTGCCACAAAATAAAAGCCGTTTCAAAAAAATGCAGTACTGCTGAATTCAACTGTACATAACCGATCATTTAATGGAATCAGCAAACAACCAACATTCAATACAGCGACTGATTTTATCCATAATATTTTTGTCAGTATCCCCGATCGCAATACCTTTATGCAAATTTACAGCTATGGTCCGTAATTGGTATTATGAACTCCGCAGTTGGTACTATGATTTCCTGTTGTGGTCCGCCAGCAGCCGCAGGAATGGCGCTTTGTTTGTTCTCCTTGCAGTAGTGTTGCTTTGCGGTTTTTTGCTACTCATAAACCGCGGTGGCTCCTATCCGGGGCCGGTGAAGTAGGGATTAACCGTGTTTGCCTCGCTCAAACAATGGCTGAAGTTGGGATGGTCACAGTCTGATTGTATGACCGTATCAACAGCGATTTTCCCTCTTATTTCATCTATGGTTAAAATACCACATAAGGTCTATAGCCTTCGGATTTCCTTACGTCTACAACCTGTTTACATCTTCCGAATCGCACCATTAATTTGCAGCCATGTACAATACCGTCCTTACGTTACATTCCCTCTTCCGCTGGCTGGTGCTGGCCTCTTTGCTCATAGCCATCATCAGGTCTTATACGGGATGGCTGACCTCACTGGCGTTTACCAAACAAGATAACCGGCTCAGGCACATTACGGCCACCATCGCACATATACAGCTGGTACTGGGGTTGTGGCTTTACGTTATCAGTCCGGTTATTGATTATTTTCTGCACCATTACAAAGAGGCGGTACATATGCGGCAGATCCGCTTCTTCGGCATGGAGCACAGCCTCATGATGTTGATAGCTATAATCCTTATAACAATTGGCTCATCGGCCGCTAAGCGCAAAACCAATGATAAAGCCAAATTCAAAACAATAGCTATCTGGTTTACCATTGCAATGGTCGTTATCCTGATCAATATTCCCTGGCCGTTTTCACCTATGGTTGCCCGGCCCTGGTTGAGGCTTGGTGGTATCTGATCTGAATTGAAACGATTACATTTCCCCGTTTCCTTTCTTACTTCACTACTATCTTCTTGCTCATTTTGCAAGCCCCGTTTGTACAGTTTACCAAATAAATTCCCGGTGGCGCATTTACACTTATCTGCTGCTGTTTCCCTGCTACACAGCCTGTTTCCAGTATTTTTTTTCCGCTGAGGTCTGTTACCGTTAGCACAACAGGGTCGGTATCAGATGTGTTGAACAATAATGAAAACCTGCCATAACCGGGCAACGGCCATACCCTGAGTTCTGGCTGAGGCCGCACAACTTCGGGAGCCGAAAGACCGCTGCAGGCGGGGCATATCATCCTTATATTTTCATTCTGCACATCGGCCAGGTATATGTTTCCTGGCGTATCTACTGCCACACCATACACAATGCTTATCTCAGCCGAATCCGGCGGACCGCCATCACCACTATACCCTCTTATTCCATTGCCCCCGACAGTTGTAATAATTCCAGCCTTACTTACCTTACGGATAACAGCATAAATAAGATCAGAGAAATAAAGATTGCCAGCCCTGTCTATAGCTAGTCCGTGGGTGGATATGCGCGCATCAGTAGCAGGCCCGCCATCACCTGTATATCCAAAACTGTCAGTTCCGGCTATTGTATGTATGATACCAGCAGCATCTATTTTTCGTATCCTCCTTCCGTCTGTAAAATACAGATTGCCTTTCTTATCTGGCACAAGTGCGCCCGCGCCATATATCATAGCAGCGGTAGCTGGTCCGCCATCCCCGCTGTATCCATAAGTTCCGTTACCTGCCAGAGTTGTAATGATACCGGCAGTATTGATTTTTCTGATCCTGGGTCCAACCTCACATATATACAGATTACCCGAAGTATCAACCGAAATGCCGTTCGTAGCTCCTATTCCGGAAGCAGTGGCAGGCCCGCCATCACCCGAATCGGTAGCACCGCCATTTCCTGCAATTGTGGTTACGATACCCGCCGCGTTTATTTTGCGAACAAAGGATCCCTGTTCAGTATAATACATGGTTCCGGCATTGGTAATACTGTCGCAGGTAATATAAATATTACCCCATTTATCGGTTGTTACACCCGTAGGGGAGTTAATACCCGCGGCAGTAGCAGGCCCTCCGTTACCGTTATTTACGAAAGTGCCGTTACCTGCTACAGTTGTAATAATACCTGTAAGGCTGTTTACACTCCTTATGCGTGCATTCCAGAAGTCAGCAATCAGCAGGTTCCCGTTAATATCTGCAGCCACGCCGCATGGAAAGTCGAAATCAGCATCTGAAGCCGGTCCGCCATCGCCCGCAAAAGCATGACCAGCCGCCCCTGCATATGTAGTTATAACCTGTCCGGATAAAGAACCTGAAACCAATAACAGTAGTAAAAGAAAGGTATTTTTGCAGCTTGCCATAGGTTTAAATAAATGCGTTACTATAATAAGACGTACAATTTACCCGAATTCTTTGGTTCTCAGAAAAAATTCTTTACACAGGTATTAAGGCCCCTTCATTTTAAAAGCTTTATCCTGCATCAACAAGTAATACACCTTTTTACAAACTATGTGGTTCAGCAAATTTTATATATTTTTGAGCTAATATCCTGTGGTTCCCTGTTTTTGTACATGGTTTTACCAAATGGATTAAAACTTTCAGTTTCAGATGAAAAATACAGTTTTTACTACACTACTTATCTTATTCCTCGCCACAGTTGCTCATGCTCAGTTTATGTTCGAGGGAGGCCTTAATTATACCAATCTGAATGAAAAATCAGGCGGCACTAAACTAACCACAAAATCCAAAGCCGGTGAGGCGGTCGGCATTGCTGCGGGCATATCATTGAGCCCTGCCAACCATGTATATTTCGAACCGGGTGTTTACTTTGCATCCACCGGCGCCAAAGTTCCCGGCCCGCCCAACGGTACAATCCAGTTTAATACCATTAATATCCCTTTTAATATTGAATACAAATCGGGCTACAGGTGCGGTAAACGCTTTTTTTGCGGTATAGGCCCTTATGTAGCCGAGATCATGGGCGGCAGCTATAATTACGACCAGTATAATGGTATACCCGCCTCAAGCGGAACCTATACCATCAGCCCCACCAATGGTTTTAATATTAAGCGGTATGAAGTAGGTATCGGCGCCAATATCGGCTACCTCTTCAAGCAGAATTTTTTCTTCCGGGCACATTACCAGATGGGCTTCACCAACATGTATGCCATTGATCCCAGCACTAATTCTTTAAAGCAATCTGCCTTCGGGCTCACCATCGGTTATGCCATCCGCAGCTGTGGTGGCCGCAAGAGTAATGGCGGTTTCGGCACACGCGGCAATGACCACTGGCGGGGCATTAAGAAGCTCAAATGGTCGCGCAGGCAGTTCGATCGCAGGCAGAGCATGCAGGGATTATAATTATCACATGCCGTTATCACCCGTTTCTGGGCAGTAATACTTCAGGCACGTTGGTATCCACCCGCTTATTGTATATGAGGCCGCTTACCGGGTAGCCATCCAGTGCGCCATCGGGCAGTGGACGCATCAGTTCTGCGATCTCTTCTTTGTTCAGGTTTCCCAGCCATTTATCCCTGTCTTCGGGGGCTATCACCAGGGGCATTCTTTTTTTGGCATTATGTATCTGTCCCAGCAGTTCATTGGCAGGGGTGGTAATGATGCTGAAGGTTTTGATTACCTCACCGGTTTCCTGGTTCACCCAGTTGCTGTATACCCCTCCCAGCGATATAGGGTTACCATCTTTTGAGTGAATGTAATAAGGTATTGTCTTATCCGGTTCAGGGTGGTGCGGCTCAAAAAAGCCTTCTATCCATACCAGGCACCTGTTTCGGGTGATGTACGATTTATAGCTGGCCTTCTCAAAAATATCCTCACTGGTGGCATTGAGGGTATTGGCATATTTTTTAGCCTCTTCCCAGGTCTTCACCCAGTGGGGTATCAGTTTCCAGATACCCGTCTGCACCAGTTTCGGCGCATCGCTGGTAGTTATAGGCAGAAAAGGCATATTAAATCCATCGGCATGAAAATAATGCTCATAGCCATTCACCTCAATGAAATAAGGGGCCAGGTATTCCTGCAGTTTCTCCTTAAGTGGTACATGAACTTTATAACACATAGCAGATTCAAATTTACTCAGGATTTTTCATTCAGGGAGATTTTTCCAGCGGGGTTATAAATAGTTTTCGCTGGTTTTGTTGTCCCGGCTGATTGTTGCTATTAAGCGGAAGTGGCGGTGGCACCATTCCGGTTCGGATATTTATCTGGCTTGCCTGATATACAACTAAATACTTACATTATTATTTATATAATATGATGGAAAATACCCCCACCCACCGGGGAAAATACCCTCCCGATAAATCAAAACCACTCACTACCTTTATAAATTCTATCAGAATCAATCAACTAATGGCCAAAGCAACCAAACAGGAAACAGAAGAAACACTCGAAAAAAAATTATGGAAAGCAGCCGATAAGCTGCGCAAGAATATGGATGCCGCCGAGTACAAGCACGTTGCCCTCGGCCTCATCTTTTTAAAATACATTTCCGATGCCTTCGAAGAACTTTACGACAAGCTTGTTGCACAAATAGGCGAAGGCGCCAACCCCGAAGACAAAAACGAATACATAGCCGAGAAAGTGTTTTACGTACCACCCTCCGCCCGCTGGCGCTGGATTCAGGGCCGCGCCACGCTCCCCACCATAGGCAAGGATGTGGACGATGCCATGGAAGCCATCGAAAAAGACAACACCTCCCTCCGGGGTGTCCTGCCCAAGGTCTATGCACAGGAGAAGCTCGACAAACAAAGCCTCGGCGGACTCATCAACCTCATAGGAACCGCCAGCATAGGCACCAAAGAAGCACAGAGCAAAGACATACTCGGGCAGGTCTACGAATACTTCCTCGGCGAGTTCGCCCTTGCCGAAGGCAAGCAGGGCGGCCAGTTCTACACCCCCGCCAGCATTGTACGCCTGCTGGTGCAGATGCTCGAACCCTACGAGGGCCGCGTATTCGATCCCTGCTGCGGCAGCGGCGGCATGTTTGTACAATCCGAGAAATTCATAAAATCCCATCAGGACCATTATAAAGCCAAGGGCGCAAAAGGCACGGGTGCCATGCTCAACCCCTCCGACCGAATATCCATCTACGGCCAGGAAAGCAACCAGACAACCTGGCGCCTTGCCCGCATGAACTTAGCAATTCGTGGCATAGACAGTAGCAACGTAAAGTGGAACAACGAGGGCAGCTTCCTCAACGATGCCCATAAAGACCTCAAGGCCGACTACATCATCGCAAACCCGCCCTTCAACGACAGCGACTGGAGCGGCGACCTCCTCCGCGACGATGCCCGTTGGGAAGTCCTCGGCCAGAAGTTGCCCCCATCCGTTGGTAATGCCAACTATGCCTGGATACAGCACTTCATCTACCACCTTGCCCCCACCGGCCAGGCAGGCTTTGTGCTCTCCAAGGGCTCCCTCACCAGCAACGCCAACAACGAAGGCGAAATAAGAAAGGCCCTCATAGAAAAAGACCTCATAGATTGCATCGTCAACCTCCCTGCCAAACTATTTCTCAATACCCAGATACCCGCCTGCCTCTGGTTCCTCCGCCGCCACAAGCAGCACCGCAAGCGCCAGATACTCTTCATAGATGCCCGAAACCTCGGCTTCCTCAAAAACCGAAAAAACAAAGAACTGGCAGAAGCAGATATTGATCTTGTTGCAACTACCTATCACAATTGGAGAACAGGAGAAGGTGAATACTCAGATGTACAAGGCTTTTGTAAATCCACAACCATCGATGAAGTAAAAGACCTCAACTACACCCTAACCCCCGGCCGCTACGTAGGCCTGCCCGATGATGAAGACGATTTCAATTTCGCCGAAAGATTTAATACATTAAAGGCCGAACTCGAAGCCCAGATAGCCGAAGAAGCAGACCTGAACAAACGAATAACCGAAAACTTAAAAAAGATTACGATATAAAATAGGACATAGAGCAAACGATGGACAAAGCCCTCTCCCCTTGGGAGAGGGTTGGGTGAGGGAAAACGAACGATGGACAAAGCCCTCTCCCCTTGGGAGAGGGTTGGGTGAGGGAAAACAAATGATTGCAAAACTCCCTCTCCCCCTGGGAGAGGGTCGGGGTGAGGGTTAAGAAAAACAGGCATAAAATGTAAAATAAATATTCACAACATGCAAAACAACGACATCCGCTGGGAGCAAAGGTTCAGCAACTATAAAAAGGCGCTGGCAAAACTCGAAGAGATAGCCGCCCACAAACAACTCGATGATCTCTCAGAGCTGGAGCAGGAAGGCCTGATACAGCGTTTTGAATATACCTACGAACTGGCCTGGAATACCCTGCAGGATCTGCTGGCAAGCAAAGGCTATGTAGATATTAAAGGCCCCACTCCGGTACTCCGGCAGGCGCTGACTGATGGTTATATTGTGGATGAAAAAGGCTGGAGACAAATGAAAAAATCGAGAGAGCTAACCTCACATACCTACAACAGCGATACCGCTGAGCAGATAGCCGAAGATGTAATGGTAGTATTTTATCCGCTACTCAAAGCATTGGAAACCAAACTGGAAGAAGAGCGCCTTGGTGGCAAGCAGCAAACAATATTTTAAGTATGAATTTCGGACTCGACACAGAAGATATAAAACTCATAAACGCAGTTTTCGCCGCGCACCCCGCCGTGCAGGAAGTCATTATTTTTGGCTCACGGGCTATGGGCAATTATAAGCCCGGATCTGATATCGACCTCGTGGTAAAAGGCGAAAACGTAAAACACAAAGACATTCTGGATATCTGCCTCGGGCTCGATGCCCTGGACACCCTCTATACCTTCGACCTGCAGCGATTCGATGGTATTAAAGACCCAGATGTGTTGGACCATATAAAAAGGGTAGGAAAACAATTTTATAAAAAAAAGTAATAACCAATGCAAACAAAAATTGTAAGACGTAACATCCCGCCCGAACGCGAAAATCAAAACGACCGTTTCAGGGTAAAATATAACGATAAAAGTGATTTCGATATGTTGCAGGTGCAAATAACTCGTATTGCAGATGGTAGTGTCCACGATTATTTTTTCAAATCTGATGCACTTCCAGACAAAGATTCAATACATTTTTCAACAGCAATTGAAGATAATAAGTTCACAGTTATTTGGTTTGGAGCCAACCCTTTTAAAAGTAATTAAATGAGTGAGACTGAAAATCAATTAATCGAAACAAAATTTGGCAAAACTGCCTTTGGCTGGAAGTTCATTCAGTCAAGTGAATATTGTATCAAAGTAACCGATGGTACACACGATAGTCCAAAGTCGCAGTTAACGGGCAAGCATCTAATTACCTCAAAGCATATCAAAGGGAGGGATATTGATTTCGATAGCGCTTACCTGATTAGTAAAGAAGATTTTGATAAAATAAATCTCCGGAGCAAAGTAGATCAGTGGGATGTAATTGTAAGTATGATTGGTGAATATTGCGGGTTTGCCTATGTAGAAAGAAATAATAAAATAGATTATGCCGTTAAAAATGTTGGTCTATTTAAAACGGGGAACAAGATTAAAGCTCTTTGGCTGTATTACTTTTTGAATTCAAAAATAGGTAGACATATTTTAGACACAATAAAAGGCGGAAGCAGTCAACCTTATATTACGCTTGGATACCTAAGAGAAATGCCGATTCTTTATCCAAAGCAGCCAAAAGAAGCGGAGGAAATAACCTCCATCCTCTCCAGCCTCGAGGATAAAATAGACCTCCTCCACCGCCAAAACAAAACCCTCGAAGCCCTCGCAGAAGCACTTTTCAGGCAGTGGTTTATGGAAGAGGCGAAGGAAGATTGGGAGACAGGCAAATTAGATAATGTAATTTCTGTAAAAGGAGGAACTACACCGAGCACAACTAATCCTGATTATTGGGATGGAGATATTTACTGGACATCACCGAGAGATTTATCTGACAATCCATCTATATACTTGTTTACAACAAGTAGAAAGATTACGGCAAAAGGACTGGCACAAATTGGATCAGGCTTATTGCCAATAGGGACGGTATTGCTCTCTTCAAGAGCACCTATTGGCTATTTAGCAATAACGGAAATTCCTCTTGCAATTAATCAAGGCTACATTGCTATTATTTGTGATAAAGTTGTTTCTAACTACTTTATCTATCTGTGGTGCAAAGCAAATATGTCTGAAATCGAAAATGCTGGTAATGGTTCTGTGTTTCAAGAGATTTCAAAATCCACTTTTAAACATCTGGACATCATAATTCCTCCAACAGAAAAATTGAAACTATTTGATGAAAACGTTGAACCTTTTTTTCTGAAAATTAAATCAAACCAAACTCAAATCCGCACCCTCACCCAGCTACGTGATAACTTATTGCCAAAGCTGATGAGTGGTGAGGTGAGGGTAAATAGGTAAAAAATATAACTATCTCGTTGAAATAAGAATTAAAATCATCGTTTTTTTCCTTAGATCAACAAAAATAGTCAAAATAACGTAGTTCAATCTACATTATTTCATACATTTACTGCCATATGTCAAAGAAAACAGGATTAAAACCAATCAGCCAGGAACTCATTCTCGACCGCATGCGGTTCGAAAATCCTTGGTGGGTAACTGGCAGCATTGATGATGATTACAACAATATGCAGCATCGCCTTTATTTCGATCTCTTCTATCCTTTGGTTGAAGAAACTGATGTCAAGCGGGCTGTCGTTTTAATGGGGCCTCGTAGGGTGGGTAAAACAGTAATGATGCACCACACAATTGAGAAGCTGTTGCAAAACAAAGTCAACAGGCATCATGTTTGTTTTATTAGCATTGATAACCCCATATACCTTAACATGGGGCTGGAGGAGCTTTTTTCGCTCGCCCGCCGGGCTGCCGGAACACCGGCAACAAAAGGCTGGTTTGTGTTTTTTGATGAAATACAATATCTTAAAGATTGGGAGGTGCACTTAAAAGTACTCGTTGATAGTTTTCCGCATACCAAATTCATCGTATCTGGTTCGGCTGCTGCTGCTTTGAGGCTCAAAAGCGCTGAAAGTGGCGCGGGAAGGTTTACAGACTTCATGCTGCCGCCGCTTACATTTCACGAATACATTCACCTTAAAAAATACGATAACCTCATCCGGCCGGGAACACTTAACTGGAAGGGGAAAAATAGTGACTTTTTTACTACAATTAATATTAAAGAAGTGAACAGGCATTTTATTGATTACATCAATTTTGGTGGCTACCCCGAAGTTATTTTCTCTGAAAAAATGCAGGCAAACCCCGGTCGGTACATTAAAAGCGACATTGTTGATAAAGTGTTGCTTCGTGATTTGCCTAGTCTTTATGGCATACAGGATGTACAGGAATTGAATTCATTTTTTACTACACTGGTTTATTACAGCGGCAGTGAAGTTTCATTGGATTCACTTTCTAAAAGTAGTGGAGTAGAAAAAAACTTGTTGAAAAAATACCTTGAATATCTGGAGGCGGCATTCCTTGTAAGAGTAGTACATCGCATTGATGAGACGGCAAAAAAATTTCAAAGAGCAAATTTTTACAAAGTCTATCTTACAAATCCAAGCCTGAGAAGTGCATTGTTTTCACCCTTGAAAGATACCGATGAAGGTATTGGCAATATGGTCGAAACGGCTATTTATTCCCAATGGATGCATCGGGGATGGTTTACGCCTTGGTACGCACGCTGGAGTGTCGGTAAGTTCCAGGGTGAAGTAGATATGGTTGGTTTAGACGACAAAAACCTGAAGCCTGTTTGGGCTTTAGAAATTAAATGGAGTAATCGTTATTTCGAAAAGCCTGCTGAACTGAAAAGCCTGCTTCAGTTTTGCAATAAAAACCAACTTCATGATGCTATAGTAACTTCTGTTGATAAAGAGGGGACTATTGAACATGACGGTATTATTTTGAACTATGTGCCATCTGCCCTTTATGCATATGTTGTAGGGGCTAATACTCTGGAACATAAAAAAAGTATGTAATCATGAAACCCATCTCCGAAAATCATATCGAAACCCTCACTATCGAAACCCTGCAAAAGCAAGGCTGGCAATACCTGCATGGGTTATCCATAGCCCCCGGCGCTGAGTTTTCAGAAAGAGAATCATTCGAGCAGGTCATTCTTAAAGGCCGCCTGCAGAGCGCCATCGATAAACTCAATCCACACATCCCAGCTCATATCCGTGAGCAGGCATTGTTAAAGGCATGTAATATCTATTCGCCCGAACTGTTGTTCAATAACGAAACATTCCACGAATACCTTGTTGAGACAGTCAAAATACCCTACACTGCCGATGGCTACGAGCGCAGCCACGAGGTAGCCCTCATCGATTTCGCAAACCCGCTCAATAATGAATTCCTCGTCGTCAATCAATACACCATCACAGAAAACGGCCACAACAAGCGCCCCGATGTACTGCTCTTTGTCAACGGCATACCCCTGGTAGTAATAGAACTCAAAAACGCCACCGACGAAAAAGCCAAACTCGAAAGAGCCTACAACCAGCTCCAGACCTACAAATCCACCGTACCCTCCCTCTTCACCTACAATGCCATCTGCATCATATCCGATGGCCACGAATGCAAAGCCGGCAGCCTCTCAGCAGGCATCACCCGCTACATGGCCTGGAAAACCGCCGACGGCCTCAAAGAAGCATCCCGGTTCGCCCCGCAACTGGAAACCATGCTCACCGGCATGCTCAACCCCACAACATTACTCGACCTCACCCGCAACTTCATAGTCTTCGAAAAAACCCAAAAGAAAGACCTCAAAACCGGCCTCACCCAAATCGAAACCGAAAAAAAACTCGCCGCCTACCACCAATACTATGCAGTCAATAAAGCAGTAGCATCAACAATCCGAGCCACAGGTTACGCAGCCGGCGGCGAAGCCGCCGCAAAGCCCTCTCCCTCTGGGAGAGGGTTGGGTGAGGGCTCTTCGCCGCATATAAATCCCCCTCTCCCCCTGGGAGAGGGTCGGGGTGAGGGTTTGGGAGAGGGCCGGGGTGAGGGTCTTCACTACCGCGCCCACTTCAACTACTCCGGCCTCAAAAACCTCGCCCGTGAACTAAGAAAAAACCAAACCCCTGCCGAAGAAATATTCTGGCAACTCGTCCGCAACCGCAAACTCAACAACCTCAAATTCCGCCGCCAGCACCAGATCGGCATGTACATCACAGATTTCTACTGCGACGAGCTCAGGCTCGCAATAGAATTCGACGGCGGCATCCACACCGACCCCAACCAAATAAAAATAGACAAAGAGCGCGACAACTATCTCCGCTCCCAGGGCTTCACCATAGCCCGCTTCCAAAACGAAGAACTGATAAATAACCCCAACGAATTCTTCGAAAAACTCAACACAGTATGCACCCCAGCCGGGCGCAACGCGCCCGCAAAGCCCTCTCCCCCTGGGAGAGGGTTGGGTGAGGGTCTTTCGCCGCAAGGACACCCCCCTCTCCCCCTGGGAGAGGGTCGGGGTGAGGGTTTGGGAGAGGGTCGGGGTGAGGGTTCTTCGCAACAGGGCGATCACCGCGCTGGCGTCATCTGGCACACCCAGGGCTCCGGCAAAAGCCTCAGCATGGTATTCTATGCCGGCAAGCTCATCACCGCGCCCGAGATGCAAAACCCCACCATCCTTGTCATCACCGACCGCAACGACCTCGACGATCAGCTATTCGATACCTTCGCATCATCGCGCCAGCTACTCCGTCAGAAACCCGTACAGGCAACAGACAGAGAAAATCTCAAAGAACTGTTGCGGGTAGCCAGCGGCGGCATAGTATTCACCACTATACAAAAGTTTTCACCCGATGGCAGTCTCGCGGTTTATGATCAGCTTTCGCCCCGCAGCAACATTGTAGTCATAGCCGATGAAGCCCACCGCACCCAGTATGGCTTTGAAGCTGTAACCCGCAATGTAAAAGACAAAGACACCAAAGAAGTAATAGGCGCACGCATAGCCTATGGCTTTGCAAAATACCTGCGCGATGCGCTGCCCAATGCTACCTACATAGGTTTCACCGGCACACCCATAGAGGGCACCGATGTCAACACCCCGCAGGTCTTCGGCCAGTACATCGATGTCTACGACATTTCGCAGGCAGTAGCCGATGGCGCCACAGTAAAAATATACTACGAAAGCCGCCTGGCTAAAGTGAACCTTACTGACGAAGGCCGCCGCCTGCTCGAAGAATTCGACAAAGAACTCGAAGAAGATGAAGACGTAACCGAGAAGCAAAAGGCAAAAGCCAAGTGGACAAAACTCGAAGCAATCATAGGCCATCCGCAACGCATAAAAAATCTGGCCGCCGATATTGTAGACCATTTCGAGAAACGCCAAAAAGTATTCGATGGCAAGGGCATGATCGTTTCCATGAGTCGCCGCATAGCCGTTGATTTATACAATGCAATAATAGCCCTCCGCCCCGCCTGGCACGACGACGACCTCGGCAAGGGCATTATAAAAGTAGTCATGACCGCCACCAGCGACGATGGCCCCGATATGTCGAAACACCACACCACCAAGGGCCAGCGCCGCACATTGTCCGATCGCATGAAAGACCCCGCCGACCCGCTCCGGCTGGTCATCGTCCGCGATATGTGGCTCACCGGCTTCGATGCGCCCTGCCTGCATACCCTGTATGTCGATAAGCCCATGCGCGGCCACAACCTCATGCAGGCCATCGCCCGCGTCAATCGTGTCTTTGGCGACAAGCCCGGCGGCAATGTGGTCGATTATCTCGGCATCGCCTCCGATCTCAAAGAAGCCCTTTCCTTTTATTCCGCAGCAGGCGGCAAAGGCACACCAACTGAAAATCTCGATCAGGCAGTTGCCGTGATGATGGAGAAATACGAAGTAGTACGCCAGCTATTCAATGAAGACAGCAGCACACGCAAAGACATAGTAGCCGAAGAGCCGGAGTCTTACTATGAAGGCACCCTCAAATTCAACTACCGCCGTTTCTTCCACGTAGAGCCGCGCGAGAAACTATCCATCATCCTTCAGGCCGAGGAGCATATTTTGGGTTTGAAGGATGGCAAGGAGCGCTTCATTCGCGAGGTCACAATGCTCAGCCAGTCCTTCGCCCTCAGCATCCCGCGCGAGGACGCAATGGAGATAAAAGACGATGTCGCATTCTTCCAGGCAGTAAAGGCAAGGCTCGTAAAGTTCGAAAGCACGGGCAGCGGAGGCCGCTCAAACGCGCAGATAGAAAGCACCATAAAACAGATAATAGACCAGGCCGTAACCAGCGAGGGGATAATCGACATATTCGATGCCGCAGGCATTCAGAAACCCGAGATATCCATTTTATCCGAAGAGTTTTTAATGGAGGTAAAAGGCATGACCCACAAAAATCTTGCCTTCGAACTCCTCAAAAAAATCCTCAACGACGAAATAAAAAACCGGGCAAAAACCAACCTCGTGCAAAGTCGTGCCCTGCTCGATATGCTCGAAAAAGCTATAAAGAAATACCAGAATAACCTCATATCCACCGCCGAGATAATCCAGCATCTCATCGAAATTGCCAAAGACATCAAAGCCGCCGACAAACGGGGGCAAGAATTAAACCTAACGGTCGATGAACTGGCATTCTACGATGCCCTCGAAGTCAACGACAGCGCAGTAAAAGTGCTGGGAGATGAACAATTACGATTTATTGCAAGATAAATAGCTGAAAAAATCCGCACCAACGCCACCATCGACTGGACGATCCGCGAAAGCGCCCGGGCCAAACTCATGGTCCTCGTTCGCCGCACCCTCACCAGGTACGGCTACCCACCCGACATGCAACAAAAAGCCATAGATACGGTCCTCAAACAAGCTGAACTCCTGGCTGATTTCTGGACAGAAGGGATGTGACTTTTACATGCTTCATTTCCAGGTATATCGCTGGCGCTAGTCTGCAGTAAAGCCATTGCACCTGGTTGACTAGTCCCTGCACAATCTCACCAAATTTACTGAAAATCCCGATACCTCGGGGCAACTGGCCTTTCCACTCAGCGATTCAGCGGCTAAATAATTTTTTAAAGCAATTCAAATCAGGCAATACAACACTATCGTAATATGAATGTTGTTATTACGGGTGATTATTGCCAGTAAAAGTGTTTCTGTTATATACCTCCTTTGGTTTATATTAC
>CAILLK010000099.1 GCA_903835005.1 uncultured Bacteroidota bacterium
ATTATTTACCTAATGCAAAACAACCTTCCCAATTTATTCTTTCCAATAGTTGTCAAGCAAAAATTAGCCGGAAAATTATTTTTTAAAGCGGCTTAACTGCTATGCTTGGCAAGCTTATTATTTTGCCGCTGAATTACTGTTACATACTGTTTATTTAAAGTACATAAAACTGTATTGGTATAGAAAATAGTATTCTTATTTTCAGGAAATAGTATTTTACAACTCAATCTCAAACACAATGATACCAGCAACAAGTATAGATGAAGTACTGGCCCGGCTGACAGCCATTATTGCCGATTCCGAACAAACCGGCAGCAGGGCGGGCTACTTCGCGGCACTCTATTATAAAATGACCTTTAGCGTGAAACAAGGGATCGCCAATAACCTGTTTCAGGATGGCCCGCGAATGGAAAAGCTGGACGTAATTTTTGCGAACCGGTACCTTGCTGCATATGATCAATGGAAGACAGGCTCGAAACCAACAGGGCCTTGGCAGGTGGCATTTGAAACTGTCGGCAGGAAGTGGCCGCTGGTGCTGCAGCAATTGTTCGAGGGCATGAATGCCCATATCAATTTCGACCTCGGTATTGCAGCGGCTAAGACGATGATAGGAGCTGATTATGAATTGCTGAGCAATGACTTTAATGTGATCAATTCATTGATCGCTTCCAATTCCAACAAGGTGATCAGGGAACTGGATACTGTATCTCCCTTACTTTCCCTTTTGGGACTTCATGCATCACGGTATAACAGTATACTTATATCCTTCAGTATAGACAGCGCGCGCGATGGCGCATGGCGGTTTGGCGAAGAACTCAGTATGCTTACCGGAAGTGCCTATGATGCGCATATTACCCAAAAGGAACAGGATGTAACTAAAATTGCCCAAAGCCTGATTCATGCCTCACCGCTTTTAAGATTAACTTTATGGGTCATTCATTTATTTGAATGGAAGAATCCCTCAAAGATCATTAAGATGATGAATGAATCAAAGAAGCCTTACCTGAAAATGGAGCAGATGGAATAATTCCGCTTTCAGTCATAGGTTCATCATCCCTTTAGCCGAATTTCCAGGTTGTTTTTAAAAATATTTTTTGAAATAAAATTTCCCCTTACCTTTGCGTTAACTATTTGGTTAAACCACTTGGTTAGTATGGAAAAAAACGATAACACGCAGGAAAGGATACTCAGCTCAGCCAGAAAAGTCTTTATGCTTAAAGGTATGGCCGGGGCAAGGATGCAGGATATTGCCGATGAGGCGGGCATCAATAAGGCTATGCTGCATTATTATTTCAGAAGTAAGGAAATCCTGTTTGAAATGATCTTTGAGCAGAGCCTTGCCCAGTTTTTTCCCAGGATAACAGGAATAATTGATGCTGAGATCCCATTCTTTGAAAAGATCGAAAATTTCTGCGGAGCGTATTTGGCCATGTTGCAGCAAAACCCTTATCTGCCGCTGTTTGTGCTGAATGAGGTAAACCAGCAACCGGATTATTTCAAAGAGAAATTCTGGAAAAATAAAGATTCATTATTCCTGAAATTTGCAGAACTGGTAGATACCGAGGTTACCAGCGGAAACATAAAACCTGTGAAACCAGCTCACCTCTTTATCAATATGATCTCCATGTGCATCTTCCCGTTTATTGGCAAACCGATGTTTATGATGAGCAGCGGTATGGATGAACTCCAGTTCAGGTATTTTATTGAGCAAAGGAAAACGGAGGTGGCTAAATTTATAATCGGGTCTATAAAAAAATGATTTTCTATGAAGGTATTAACTGTTTGGTTAAATAAAACCGGTTTCATCTGCTTTTCGCTGGTACTGTCTGTTTTTATAGCCAGGGCTCAAGATGACAGAAACCTCAGAGTGCCAAAGGAAAGGGATAAACCACTGGATATAAAACTTTCACTGTCTATAAGTCATTTGTCGATAAATGATGCTTACAAACGTGGGCAGGAAAACTACCCTTTAATTAAAGAGCGGGGATTGATATCAAAAACCAGGGAATATACGGTATCCAATGCAGCAAGGGCATATATTCCTGCATTCCAGATCAACGGACAGGCTACTTACCAGTCGGATGTGACTAATATACCTTTTAAAATTCCCAATCTTACTATCCCCACCTACAGCAAGGATCAATATAAAATATATGGAGAAGTAGACCAGGTTATATATGATGGCGGAGTGATCAGGAACCAGAAAAAAACCGCCGAAGCAAATGAAGTGGTACAACAACAGAATATTGAGGTTCAGCTTTATGCACTTTACGACCGGATTGATCAGTTGTTTCTGGGTGCAATACTGATTGATGAACAACTGAAACAAAACGACCTGCTTAAAGCGGATATCCAGAATGGCATAGATAAGGCGAAGGCCCAGGTAGCAAATGGTACTGCCTACCGCAGCAGCGTAGATGAACTCCAGGCCCAGATATTACAGACAGAACAGGTAAGAGTGGAGTTGAGGGCTGCGCGCAAAGCTTACCTGGATATGCTTGGCGTATTTGTAAACGGGCAACTGGATGAAAATACTGTTCTTGAAAGGCCGGTTACTCCTGTTTTACCTGAAGCCATTACACGGCCTGAATTATCGTATTACGATTACCAGAAAAAGGCCTGCGACCTGCAGGAAGACCTGCTGAAAACCCAATTGCGGCCAAAGTTCAATTTTTTTGCTCAAGGAGGATATGGCAGGCCCGGATTGAATATGCTGAGTAATGATTTTGCGTGGTATTACATTGGCGGCTTGCGGCTAAGCTGGAACCTGGGCAGCCTTTATACATTGCATAACCAGAAACAGATAATGGGTATCAACAGGGATATGCTGGACATTCAAAAAGAAACATTCCTGTTCAATACCCGCATAACACAAAGGCAGCAGAATTCAGACATAATTAAATATACAGAGCTTGTTCAATCGGACGATGAGATAATAGCCCTGAGGGAAAATGTGAAGAAAGCAGCCTCTGCCCAACTGGAGAATGGTGTGCTGAGCGCGCACGATTATCTGACTCAGGTCAATTCGGAGGATCAGGCAAGGCAGAACAGGATACTGCATCAGCTGCAGTTGCTTCAGGCACAGTATAATTATCAGAACACGATGGGGAAATAGTCTGAAGTATTTAGTCTGAAGCCGCTATTTGAAAAATTGAATAAAACAGATCATTCGAAAAATCAAAAAATTTAGAAATGAAGAGTCGGATATTTTTAATAATTGGATTACTGCTGACAATGGGTACAGGATGCAATAAAGGCAGTAACTCGGATGCATCGGGTACTTTTGAGGTGGATGAAGTAATTGTTTCATCGGAAGTGCCGGGGAAAATTATGGCACTGAATATAGAAGAAGGGTCTGTATTGACAAAAGACAGCATTGTGGGGTACATTGATTCAGTGCCGCTGGGCTTGCAGAAAGCGCAGGTTGAGGCAACCATCGGGGCGCTTCATCAGAAAACAATGGATGTGGGCCCGTCGGTAAAGCTGCTTAAAGATCAGATAAATGTGCAGAAAGCCCAACTGGCAGATGACCTGCGGGAAAAAGCACGTACAGAAAATCTGATAAAAGCCGATGCCGCAACTACCAAGCAACTGGATGATCTCAACTCAGCCATTGATGTTTTGCAGAAGCAAATAGCGGTGAATGAGCAACAGATAAAAGTGCAGCTAACTGCCACAGGAACCCAAAACAGCACAGTAATGAGCGAATTCAGGCCGCTTAGTAAGTCTGTTTCTGTAATTGAAGATCAGCTTAGGCGAACCAATATTGTTAACCCAATCAACGGAACTGTGCTCACCAAATATGCTCTGGCAGGTGAGGAAACAACTACAGGCAAGGCTTTGTATAAAATTGGCGACTTATCTGTCATTACACTGCGGGCCTACATAACCGGTACGCAACTGGCACAGGTGAAACTGAATCAGGAGGTAAAAGTGCTGGTAGACAGCACAGAAAGCAGCTATCGCACTTATACCGGAGTTGTTACCTGGATATCAGACAAGGCAGAATTTACCCCCAAAACCATTCAGACAAAAGACGAAAGGGCGAATCTGGTTTATGCGCTGAAAATACATGTTAAAAATGATGGCTACCTGAAGATAGGTATGTATGGCGAAGTGAAGTTTAAGTAGGAGGGATTTGGGATTTGGGATTTGGAATTTGGGATTTGGGATTTGGGATTTGGGATTTGGAATTTTGAATTGAGTTTTGGTTTTTGATTTGAATGTATGCAGGCAATAGTAGTGGATAATATAGTAATGAAATACAAGGTCAAAAAATCGGTAACCGATGCTTTGAAAGGTATTTCTTTTGCTGTAGAGAAGGGGGAGATATTTGGGATAATAGGCCCTGATGGTGCCGGCAAGACATCATTGTTCCGTATTCTCACCACATTGCTGCTTGCAGATAGCGGTAATGCCTCTGTTGATGGGTTTGATGTAATAAAAGACTATAAGGAAATAAGGAACAGGGTAGGGTATATGCCAGGCAAGTTCTCACTTTACCAGGATCTGACAATACAGGAAAACCTGGAGTTTTTTGCATCACTTTTCGGCACGTCAATTGAGGAAAACTACGACCTTGTTAAAGAAATTTATGTGCAGATTGAGCCTTTTAAAACCCGCAGGGCCGGCCAGCTGTCGGGCGGTATGAAGCAGAAACTGGCTCTATGCTGCGCATTGATACACAAGCCTTCAGTTCTGTTTCTTGACGAACCTACAACAGGCGTAGATGCGGTATCCCGCAAAGAATTCTGGGAGATGCTGCACCGGCTGAAAATTCAGGGTATAACGATTCTCGTATCAACACCTTATATGGATGAAGCCGGTCTTTGCGACCGGGTTGCACTGATGCAGAAAGGTACGTTATTGTCTGTCAACACACCTAAGGGCATTGTGGGTGAATTTAATAAACCTTTGTGGGCAATAAAAGCAACTGAAATGTTCCGGCTGCTGAATGAAGTAAAAGCAGATCCTTCAGTAGAGAGTTGCTATCCGTTCGGACAATTGCATCACGTTGTTTTTAAGAGCAGCAGTGATGGTAAAGAAAAACTGGAGCAAATAGCACAAAAGGGAATCTTTAAAGAAGTAGAGATCAGCTCCATAGAACCCAATATCGAAGATTGTTTTATGGCATTGATGAAAGTATAGGCAGAGTTAAAAATAATCTAGCGCAGAGGCGCAGATCCTTGTTACAGTTTTTAAGTCCGCAAAAAGGGTTGTAAGAATTTTAGTTATGGCAAATGAAAAAGTGATAACGGCAAATGAACTAACCAAGAAATTCGGAGATTTTATCGCTGTTGATAAGATCACATTTGATGTGGAGAAAGGGGAGATATTCGGGTTTCTGGGGGCTAACGGCGCAGGTAAAACCACGGCGATGCGTATGCTGTGTGGACTGTCATTGCCCTCAGCTGGTCAGGCAACAGTGGCAGGTTTTGATGTATATAAGGAAAACGAAAAAATAAAGAAGAACATAGGATATATGAGCCAGAAGTTCTCACTTTATGAAGACCTTTCCATATCGGAAAATATCAGGTTCTATGCTGGGATTTATGGGTTAACGGATGATAGAATAAAGGAAAAAACAAGCCAGTTGGTTAAGCAATTGAGCATGGAGGGATCAGAAAAAGCATTAGTCCGGTCTTTACCACTTGGATGGAAACAAAAACTGGCGTTTTCAATTGCTATTGTCCACGATCCGGCCATCGTATTCCTTGATGAACCTACCGGAGGTGTGGACCCGATTACAAGAAGAGAGTTCTGGGGACTGATTTATGAGGCATCGGCAAGAGGAATAACGATTTTTGTTACCACCCACTATATGGATGAAGCGGAGTATTGCAACAGGGTAACAGTAATGGTGGATGGAAGGATTGATGCGCTCGACTCTCCGGCAAACCTCATGAAACAATATGATTCAAAATCGATGGATGGGGTGTTTCTGCAACTGGCAAGGAAAGCGGTGAGGAAGGGGGATTAATTTGAAAGGTTATTTAATAGATTGTAATAGCAAAATGAAGCAATTTTTAATTTTCATAAAAAAAGAGTGGCTCCATATCTGGAGAGACCGGCGAACGCTGGTGATACTGATATGGATGCCGGTAATACAGATTTTGCTTTATGGTTTTGCGCTCACCAATGAGGTTAAGAATTCAAAAATTGCCATTTATGATCAGTCAAGAGATGAGGCCACTACCCTGATTTCCAATCAGATTGCAGCCAGCAGGTATTTCAGTCTATTGAAGAATGTTTATTCATATGACGATATCGGAGCTACCTTCAGGCAAGGGAAAATAAGGCTGGCTGTTGTTTTCCCCCGCAATTTCCGGTATGACCTGCTGCATACAAACCATGCCCAGATACAGTTGATAGCTGATGCGTCGGACCCGAATACGGCAAATATGCTCACGAACTATGCCACCTCTATTATCAACGACTACCAGGCTACACTGAACCGGGATGTGGCTATGCCTTATTCCATTACTACCCAAACCCGGATGCTCTATAATCCCGAACTGAAGGGCGCTTACAGTTTTGTGCCTGGTGTAATGGCGCTTGTGCTCATGCTGGTCTGCGCTATGATGACTTCAATAGCTATTGTTAAGGAAAAGGAAATGGGAACGATGGAAATCATTCTTGTATCTCCCATGAAGCCTTTTCGCATAATCATTGCCAAAACTATACCATACCTGTTTGTATCCATGCTCAATATTGCCTGCATACTATTGCTGAGTGTGTTCGTTCTTGATGTTCCCATCGTGGGAAGTTTGTGGCTGCTGATAGGGGAGAGTATTTTGTTTACGGTAACAGCGCTGTCATTGGGCATTCTCATTTCCAACGGAGCTAAAACACAGCGTACTGCCCAGTTTGCCTCAATGATGAGTTTGTTTCTGCCAACACTGCTATTCAGCGGGTTTCTTTTCCCGGTAGAGAATATGCCCTGGCCATTGCAGGTAATCTCTAATGTGGTGCCGGCAAAATGGTACTACATCATTGTGAAAAACATAATGATCAAAGGGCTTGGTTTTAGTTATGTGTGGAAGGAAACCCTGATATTGGTTGGGATGACCGTGGTATTGCTGGGTATCAGTATTAAGAACTTTAAAATCAGGCTGGCATGAGGACATTGAAATTTTTGTTGCAGAAAGAGTTGCTCCAGATAGTCAGAGACCCTTCTATACTGAAGATACTGTTTATCATGCCCATGATCCAGTTGCTGATTATGCCGCTTGCTGCTGATTATGAAATTAAAAATATCAACCTGGGAGTAGTTGACCAGGATCATACCCAATACTCTCAAAAACTGGTCAACAAAATAATTTCATCAGGTTATTTCAAACTTAAGGATTACAGCCCCACCTTTCATGCCGGAATGCATGCCATAGAGTCGGACAAAACAGATCTGATACTGGAAATTCCACCCCACTTCGAGCGCGATCTGATACAGGAAAACAAGGCTCCGCTTTTAGTGTCGGTAGATGCTATAAATGGTGTTAAAGCCGGGCTTGGCGGAGCCTATATTCAGGGTATTATCCAGGAATATAATCAGGACATAAGGGATCAGTGGCTGCAAAACCCCCGTTTTAATGAGCAGCCTGCTATTGAAGTAACTTTCTCTAACTGGTATAACCCCAACATGAACTACAGGGTATTTATGGTGCCGGGTATCCTGGTTATGTTGCTTACAATAATCGGATCTTCTTTTGCAGCCAATAATATAGTTCGCGAAAAGGAAATGGGCACCATAGAGCAGATCAATGTAAGCCCCATAAAAAAATGGCAATTTATTTTAGGCAAACTGATTCCCTTCTGGATACTTGCGTTTGGTGTACTTACTTTCGGGCTCATTATAGCCAGGGTGGTTTACGGTATAGTTCCGGTTGGGCATTACCTTACTATCTATGTATTTGCATCGTTTTATCTGCTGGCTATTCTTGGCTTTGGCTTATTGTTGTCCACATTTGCGCAAACACAGCAGCAGTCCATGCTGGTATCTTTTTTCGTAACCATGATATTTAACCTGCTCAGCGGCTTGTTTACGCCAATTGAGAGTATGCCACACTGGGCGCAGATTCTTACCCGGTTCAATCCTATAGCCTATTTTATAGAAGTCATGCGCATGGTAATGCTGAAAGGCAGTGGCCTGGCGGATATCAAAACACAAATTTTAGCATTACTGGGGTTTGCTGTTTTCTTCAATGGCTGGGCCATATTGAATTACAGTAAGCGGAGTGGATAATACGTTGGCAAATTTATATTTTTGATTCCTTGATTGCAGCAATCAGGACACTGGAAATTTAAAATTATCAGGGATGGGATTATTGAATATCAGGATCGTTTTTTTAACTTACCTGCTGTTATACTTTACGGTTAATATCGTTTCGGCTCAGGTTAAACTTTCCAGAGAACAGGATACGCTGAAGCTGAAGAAAATATCGTGGCAAAAACTGAAGTTGTATTTCGATGATGATTACCTGAATATTGCCGGAAAAGGTACAGATCAGTACTATACAGCAGGTTGGCAATTTGATGCATATTATAAGCGCAATATCAGGGGGAGAAGTGTTTTTGATCGTTTGCTTATGAGCCTTCCTCATGGGCAGGACAATTATTATTATGGCATGTGCAGGAGGATTTACACCCCTGCAGACCTTATACAACCTCAGATAATTTATGGAGACAGACCTTATGCATCAGTGATTACTATTCAACACGGAATGGTTTCAACTGATCCGGATTCGAAAGAAAGTATATCAACCGATATCGGAGCAGGGGCTATCGGGCCAATTACCTATGGCGGCCAGATACAAACCTGGTTTCATAAAATAATTGGCGATCAGCAACCTATGGGCTGGAAAAACCAGATCAGAAATAACGTGGTGCTGGATTACAATCTGAATTATGCACGACAGATTTTGAAGCCGTCACCGAATTTAGAGTTACTGGCAAATGTAGATTGTGAAGCAGGCACCCTGGTCGATAATATGGGAATTGGTTTTACAATGTCATTTGGTAATTTGAACGGGCATTTACTGAAAGAGAACCAATTACTGGTGGAAAATGAAAAACAGTCGGGTAAAGTTGCTATTCATGCATATATGCATCCTACTGTCAGGGCAGTAATCTATAACGCTACTTTGGAAGGTGGTTTTTTCTCGAATATGGACCCTTATGTAATAAGCAGAAGTGATATCAACGTTGTATATCTGCAATATGATTTTGGATTTGTGCTGCAGGCAGGGAGGTTCGGTATTAGCCTTGCCGAAAAATTAAGAACAGCAGAATTCAGATACGGACAAACTCAGGAAGTAGGAAATATAACCATGTTTATTCCAATGTGAGTGGGCCGCCAAATATCCATTTGAGCCAGATAATGGCTCTTCCCATCCTGTACATTTTGTCAGTACCATATTTGTTCCTGTTGCCCAAAATAATAAAAGCAAATAACTCCTTCCGGAAGGCATATTAATAGATAACAAAGAAATCTTTATTCGGACAGTTATACCTATCGTTTACCCTTAAAAAATGGATAGTTCAGGTACTTTTAAGCCTAAAGTCCGACCCTTCGTTTGGTAAATGACAGCCTTTATCTGGTTCGGTATAATTTATCGAATTGAGGACAGGATATTTCCGTTGGTGAGTATGCTGGAAAGAAACAGGATTACTAAAATTGCGGCATTTTAATAAAAAGGGCCGATTTAATTTTTATATTGAATCGGCCCTTTTAAAGGTTATTAATTGACTTGCCTGAAATAAGATTTTACTGCATGCATTACGCTGCAAATATCCAGAATTATAGAAAATTTTATTCACTTTTCACCTGAGCTTCTACCACTGCCAGGGCAATTATATTAACAATCTGCCGGACTGTGCTGCCCAGCTGCAAAACATATACCGGCTTCCGCAAACCTAGCAAGATAGGCCCAACAGCTTCTGCACCGCCTACTTCCTGCAGCAGGTGATAGGCTATATTACCTGCCGCCAGGTTAGGGAAGATCAATACATTGGGAGCGCCGTTTACCAGGTCAGAAAAAGGATAATTTTCTTTAAGCAGGTCTTTATTGAACGCTACGCCTACCTGCACTTCTCCGTCTATCACCAGGTCAGGGTGCATCTGTTTTATTCGTTCAGTGGCATTCCTTACCCTTTCAGCTTCAGGAGACATACTGCTGCCGAAATTGGAATAGGAGAGCATAGCTATACGTGGCTTTATATTAAAACGGCCAACTACACCTGCAGTAAGCAAAGTAATATCAATCAGTTCATCCTCAGTAGGATTGAAATTAAGTGTGGTGTCGGCAAAAAACAATGGCCCTTTTTTGGTGAGCATTATGTACATTCCGGCAACCCTTTTTACTCCTTCCTGCATTCCTATTATTTCAAGCGCAGGGCGTATAGTATCCGGGTATTTGCGTGTAAGGCCCGATATCATAGCATCGGCTTCGCCGCTGTTAACCATCATGCAACCAAAATAAGTGCGTTCCTTCATCGCTTTCTTGGCTTCATATAAATTGTACCCTCTCCGCTGGCGTTTTTGAAAAAACAGTTCGCCATATTCGCACCGTTTTTTTTCCGAAGCGTCACTTTTCGGATCTATGATTTCAGCATCATCCAGGTGTATATTATTTTCATTAATCAGCGCCCTTATCCTTGCTTCATTGCCAAGCAGTATTGGTATGATCATGCCATCATCCTTGGCTATCTGGGCCGCCTTGAGTATCTTTATATTTTCAGCTTCGGCAAATACAACCCGCTTAGGATTCTGCTTTGCCTTGTTGGTAATATATCTCAATATCTGGTCATCGGAACCCAGCCTGCGGTATAGTTCTGCTTCATAAGCATTCCAGTCTGTGATTGGTTTTTTGGCCACGCCACTATCCATAGCTGCTTTAGCCACAGCTGTAGAAACTTTTACCAGGAGCCGGGGATCCATGGGTTTAGGGATGATATAAGTGGGGCCATATTGCAGGCTTATGTTATTGTAGGCTACATTAACAATATCAGGTACCGGTTCTTTAGCCAGTTCAGCCAGCGCCTTTACAGCTGCCAGTTTCATAGCTTCATTAATACTTCCGGCCCTTACATCAAGCGCACCTCTGAAGATATAAGGAAATCCAAGTACATTATTAACCTGGTTGGGGTAATCGCTGCGTCCGGTAGCCATAATCACATCCGGCCGGGCAGCCAATGCGTCATCGTATGTTATTTCCGGATCGGGGTTTGCGAGTGCAAAAACAATAGGTTTAGGCGCCATTTCCTTTACCATCTCCTGCGATACAATATTCCCTTTTGATAATCCTATAAAAACATCGGCATTTTTCATTGCTTCATGAAGGTCAATAGCCTGTATATCCTGTGCAAATTGTATTTTATGTTCATCCAGATCCGTACGGCTCCTTACTATAAGGCCTTTACTGTCATACATATACATATTTGCAACATTTGCGCCTAATGCAAGATAAATTTTGCAGCAGGAAATAGCTGAAGCGCCTGCACCGCTGATGACAATTTTAACTTCGCCTATTTTTTTACCCACAAGGTCAAGCGCATTCAGCAAAGCTGCACCGGATATTATTGCGGTGCCATGCTGATCATCGTGCATTATAGGTATGCTCAGTTCCTTCTTAAGTCGGGTTTCAATTTCGAAACATTCAGGAGATTTAATATCTTCAAGATTAATACCCCCGAAAGTGGGTTCCAGAGCTTTCACCACTTTTACAAATTCATCAATGTCCCTTGTATTTAGTTCAATGTCAAATACATCTATATCGGCATAAATTTTAAACAATAATCCTTTTCCTTCCATTACCGGTTTAGAAGCCAGAGGACCGATATCTCCCAGGCCAAGGACGGCTGTGCCATTGGAAATCACAGCCACAAGGTTGCCCTTGGCAGTATAACGGTAAACATCCTCGGGATTGGCATAAATGTCCATACAGGGCACGGCAACTCCCGGCGAATAAGCTAATGCCAGGTCGCGCTGTGTTTTGGTTTCTTTGGTAGGAACAACCTCAATTTTGCCGGGCCGTCCCTTTTCATGATATTCCAGTGCGTCTTCCTTTCTGATCAATTGTGCCATGAACTTTTATTTTAAGGTCCGAAGTTACGAATAAGCCAAAGATTTTTTTTACCAACACTTTTTCTGTTTAATTCAGAAAGCTAAAGAGTATTATTTATTTGTTTTGTTTGGTAGATTTTGAAGGGCGAAAAAAATATTCCTGAAAAACCCAAGATTTTGATGTTAATTTACGTCTATGTTTCAGAACTCTGGTAACAAAGCGTAAAAGCCAGCAATAGGTGCTTTTTCAACTGCGGCTGAAAATTAATCTAAAGATAATCTTGTATAGCTAATTAAATTATATTCAGATAAATCTGCCAAGTGGCAGAAATTGATTTGATTTGATTAAATTTGCTCGCTTATTTGATTCAGAATTGTAATCTTAACCAGAGGCAGCTATAAACGAATATTATACCTCACTTATGTGGTGTACAGTTTTTCGGGAAAAAATAAATTTAATAATTAAAATTCATAGCATGAAAAAAAGGGTTTACTTACCAGTTTTGCTTATCTGTTGTATTATGTTGTTTTCTTCCGCATCATTCGGCAGAGGGCATATTCCGATTACCGGAACTGGCACTGATTTGCTGAACGATACTGTATGTTCGGGAACTATCGCAAATTTCGTTTTCGGGGTTTCAGATACATCAGCAAATCCTTTACCAACAATCACCTACGCATGGCAGTTTTCAACAAACGGTGGTGCTACCTGGTCTGCCCTGACTTCAGGAGGGCCTTATGCAATTAGTGATTCCTCGCTTTCTGTTACTACATCACTGGCTTTAAGCGGATACAGATTCAGGTGTATTGCTACAGATTCTTTGGGTTCAGATACATCATTGGCAGCTTGGCTAAAGGTGGATACTGCAAGCTGGGGGGCAATTACCGGACCGTCAACAGTATGCATGGGTTCAAGTATTACAAAAGTGTGCAGCGTACCCGGTGGTATGTGGAGCGTTACTAATGATTCCGCCTCAATTACTTCTACAGGAGTAGTAACGGGATTATTAGCTAATGGTACTTCGGCCGGAATGGATACAGTGTATTATTATAATTATAATACCTGTGGTTCCAATACAGATACTGGTTATGTTACTATTAATCCCATACCTGCAACCGGTGTAATCTCCGGGCCATCAATTATATGTAAAGGCGCAACTATTACTTTAACCGAATCGATTTCCGGTGGAACATGGAGCAGAAGCCATCCATTGGTAGATTCATTTGCGGGTGCAGGTATCGTAAGAGGAATTTCACAAGGCTTTGATACAATTAAATATACAACTTACAATGGGCTTTGTTATCTGAGTACAACTCATCCGATAAGGGTTGATACCAATGTAATTGCGATGCCAATCACCGGCCCGTCTGTTGGTTGCGTTGGTCACACTATTGATCTGATGAATGTAAACATTTATGGTACTTGGGTTTGGAGTACCAGCAATTCACATGCAAATGTCAATACTGCCGGACATGTTTATGGCCTTTCAGGTGGAGTCGACACAATTACCTATACTTTCACTAACGCGTGCAATACAGTAATATCAACAACTTCTGTTGAAATTGACACTTTATTAAGCCCCGGCGTAATTTCCGCTTCTTCATATGCGGTTTGTGCCGGTTCCTGGATTCATTTGTCCGAGTCAATTTCTACAGGTTTTTGGTTCAGCAGCAACCCTTCACTTGCTATTGTTGATGGATCCGGAAACGTTACCGGTGTTGCTCAGGGATCACCTGTAATTTCTTACGTTCTTTCTAATGGCTGTGGTGATGTTGCTGCTTCTCATGTAGTTAATGTATACAGAGTTGCAAGTGCTATTTCAGGGCCTGACAGTGTAGGTATCGGAAATACAATTACATTAACAGATAGTGCAACAACAGGTACCAGTGAAATCTGGACTATTGCAGATTCTACAATTGCTACAATCGGCAGCAGTACAGGTATTGTTACCGGTGTTGCTGCAGGAACAACCACCGCAACTTATACATTAATAAACGCGTGTGGAACTACATCGGCTACACAAACAATTTATGTTGGTCCTCCTCCTTTTGTCAGTGTTATTGATGGTGCTGATTCTGTTTGTATTGGCGCCTCCATTACCTTATCAGATACCGTGTCTGGTGGTATTTGGTCAACAAGCAACGGTAAAGCTACAGTTGCAAGCGCCGGGCCAAATTCTGCTACAGTTTCAGGTGTTAGCTATGGTCAGGTAATCATTACTTATACGGTTCATAATGGATTTGGCTCCAGTTCGTCTGAAACAGCAGTTTATGTTAATCAACCACCTGTAATTATTCTAAAGGCCCCATCGCTTGTAGCTTTAGGCGGCGATTATTTTTTATTCGGTTATCCAGCTGGCGGAACCTGGACAGAAAGCAACGGTATACGCGGTGAAATAGTAAGCACTGGTGTTGTTGATACCGCAGTTATTATTGCAGCAGGAGATACGCTTCATAATACTGCCGTTACCTGGTGTTCTTACGTTGTTACAAAGACAGGTGTTGACTCCCTCACCTATACTTATACCAACTCTTGCGGAACAAGAACCAGTACTTTTGTAATAAATCTTGCCGGAACTTCAGGCATTACACCAATTAATTATGGCACAGAAGGTAGCCTCCTTACCTATCCTAATCCTAACAATGGTGAATTTATTATTAACCTGGCAAACCCTGATAATGAGATCGCAACAGTAACGATCACAAATCTTCTGGGGCAGAAAATAAAAGAGTTTTCACTACCTGCAAATAAAAACAACAGCATTCAGCTCAATCAGCCTCCTGGCATTTATGTTATTACTGCTGTTACACCTGGTGGCAACAAATATTATTCAAAAATTACTATTGCTGAATAGTAATTTGATTGGTAATAATTTATAGATCGGGCCGGCTCAACAGAAAAATTGAGCCGGCTTTTTTTATCGTTTCTGCTGCGGTAAGGCTGGAATTTTCTTTCTGTATACTTTCAAAAGGTAGAACAGGAAATGTTTTGATTTTATGATCTGAACTGTAAATTTCAGAGGTTATAATTAGGTTTTAGACTTTTGGATTGTTAGTTTTGGATTTTGAATTTGCAATATGCTGAACAATGATTTTTATACCTGCCACAATGAATTGGTTGAAGGTAACCAGATAAGTTGCCAGGTAATATACAATGCCGGCCATGCTATTTTTAAGGGGCATTTTCCGGGTAACCCGGTTGTTCCGGGTGTATGTATGATTGAGATGGTAAAGGAACTGTTACAGGAGCAGTTGCAGGAGCGGTTGCTGTTGCGCAGCTCGGGAAATATCAAATTCCTGAACCTGATAACACCGGAAATCAGCCCGTTTATAAAAATTGACTGGAAAAAGACAGATGATGGCTACCATGTTAAAGCGGCGCTTAATAATGAGACAACGGTTTTCTTTAAGTTTGATGGTGTATACAGTGTGCTGTAAATATTATTTGGACAGGCTAAGTTTATCAGTCAAAACCGTTTCTGATTAATTAGTTTTACTTTTGTATTCTGCAATTCTTACTATACCACAGATTATCTGAATGAAAAAAGTAGCGATTTTACAATCCAATTATATTCCATGGAAAGGGTATTTTGATATGATTCGTATGGTAGATGAATTCATCCTTTACGATGATATGCAATATACCCGCAGAGACTGGCGGAACAGAAATAAAATAAAGACCCCTAACGGACTTGCATGGCTGACAATACCTGTGGAAGTAAAAGGTAAATATTTTCAGAAAATAAATGAAACGATTATTTCAGAACCCGGATGGGCAAAAGATCATTGGGCGACAATAAAACAGTTTTACAGCAAGACAAAATATTTCAAAGACTATAAAGATTTATTTGAGCAGTTTTATCTGAATACCAGCGAACCTTTACTGAGTCTGGTAAATTATGAACTCATCAGGATAATTAATGAAATTCTGGGCATCAAAACCAAAATCAGCAGGTCTGGTGATTATGAATTAGCGGATGGTAAAACAGAGCGGTTACTGAGCCTTGTGCTGCAAGCTGGTGGAACCGAATATATTTCGGGCCCGGCAGCAAAAGACTATATTGTTGATAGTTTTTTTGAGGAAGCAGGCATTAAACTCAGCTGGATGGATTATTCGGGTTATCCCGAATATACCCAGTTGTTTCCGCCATTTGAGCATGGAGTAACCATTCTTGACCTTATTTTTAATGAAGGGCCGCAAGCGGTTAATTACATGAAAAATAATTAATTTCACCAACAAAATTATTAATGCCCAATCCGCAAATTAGTATTGTATCCACACTTTACCGCTCCGAAGGTTTTCTGGAGGAGTTTATAATGCGATGCTATGATGCTGTAAAAAGTATTAATTGTACTGATTTTGAAATTGTAATGGTTAACGACGGATCTCCGGATAATTCGTTGCAGAAAATATTGCAGTTGAAAAAGCAGTATCCGCAAATAAAGGTTCTGGACCTTTCCCGCAATTTCGGTCATCACTATGCCCTGGTTGCTGGAATGAGTTATTCAAAAGGGGAATTGATATTTCTTATAGATTGTGATATGGAAGTGGATCCTGTGGTGCTTAAGGAATTTTATAATGAGCTGACCAATAAAAATTATGACGTAGTATATGGCTTCCAGGAAAACAGAAAAGGGAAATTTCTGGAGAAAATCTTAGGTGGGCTATTCTGGAAGACGTTTAATTTTTTAAGTGATACTAAAATACCTGCTAACCCTTTAACGGAGCGGATAATGACAAGGAAGTACGTTGATGCCCTGTTGCAACTCGGCGATAAAAACCTCTTCCTTGCAGGTATGATGTATTGGTCGGGCTTTAACCAGAGTGGAATCCCGATTGCTAAAAGTCTCAGGAAAGGGCAGGCTACCTATACCATCCGCAAAAGAATAATACTGCTCGTTGAAGCGATCAGTTCTTTTTCGGCTTATCCGCTCAAAATGTTGTTCATTTTAGGTTCACTGCTTACCATCACTGCTTTTTGTTTCGGAGCATTTATTATTTTCAGAAAGATTTTTATGCCGTCAAGCTTGCTTATGGGTTATTCATCGCTGGCTATATTAATATTGTTTTCTACAGGTGTAATTATGACTTCATTAGGTATCTTTGGGATCTACCTCGAGAAAATGTACAACCAGGTCAAAAACAGGCCTTTATTTATAATTAAGGATATATACGAATAGGTAATAAGCAAACATATGAATATTGAAGAAAATTTGAATGAGTATCATGACTCTTATAATAGTGATAATAAATTTTTCGATGAAAATCATTATTTCATAGGGCATTTTGCTAAAAAACTATGTAATGAAATAAGAGAGAATTCCTACAGGTCAGTACTTAGTCTCGGAATAGGGCACCAGGTTGTAAATTCCGGAATAAGAAAGGAGTTTGAATTTAGTTTGCAATCACATACTATTTTAGAAGGTTCTCTTAGTATTATTAAAGAACTTTCTGATAAGATTTCAGATCAGAAAGGAAATGTTGAGTTGGTGCATACGTATTTTGAGGATTATGACACTGATAAACAATTTGATCTAATTGAGATGGGTTTTGTGCTTGAGCATGTTGAAGACCCATATTTTATACTCGAAAAATATAGTCATTTTTTGAAACCAGGCGGTACTATTTTTATTGCTGTGCCTAATGCTAAGTCCCTCCACCGTATGATAGGTTATGAAGCCGGGCTACTGGATAATTTGTACAAGCTAAGCGAATATGATATAAAATTCGGGCATAAACGGTATTTTGATTTAGATTCAATTTCTGATGTTGTCTCAAAAGCCGGCTTTAAGATAAATAAATCTTCCGGGTTGATGCTAAAACCAATTACTACTGGTCAAATGGCAGTTTTAGGTTGGACTGATAATATTTATAATGCGCTATTAAAATTGGGTGATAATTATCCTGAAATTGCTAATTGCATTCTTATAGAAGCTACTATTTAAAAAATTTTTTAAGGTTGGATGAAAGTTTTATTGATGGGTGGAACAGGGTTTATTGGAACCTATTTATACAAAGATTTAATAAACAGCCATCAGGTGATAAGAACCTATTGTCATACCCCGGTGGCTGATGCAGTTTATTTTAACGCTGAGTCAGATTTAATCTCAGAAATTGTACCGGAAAATTTCGATATAATTATTAATAATATTAACCCGTCTATATCATCCTATAAATCCGTTGCCGCATATATTACTGATCTGGTATGCAAATGCCAGAAAGACAATTCATGGTTAATAAATATTTCCAGTGTTTCGGCCGATGAAGCAAACAAATTCAATGATAGTTATTCTTTGAAAAAGCATATTGCCGATGAAATCATTATCGGTGAAATGAAAGGGCATAAGTATACTTGTCTGCGTTTTCCGCAAATCTTTGATTATGCACGGTTGGCCAAAAAATCGCAGGCCGGGTTTTATTATTTTATTGATGCGGTAAGAAACAGGGAAAAGATTACGCTGTTTGCCAATTGTAGGGATGTTGCCAGGAATTATCTTTCTGTAGAGTTGCTGCTATACGCAATCACATATACCATTGAAAATAACATTTCAGGTTTGCACAATGTTTTTGTGCCTGCACATACTTTGAATCTTAAAGAAATTGTGGCATTAATAGCCGGCATGAATGCGGGTTATGATGCTGAATCAATGATTCAGCAGAATGAGAAAGAAGGAATTACCTACCATATACCACTTGTTTCGGTGGCTTTTGCGCAATGGTATTCTGGTGCAAGGGATTTTAGTTATTATTTATCAAAAGCATATCATTTTGAATAGCGGAAGGGTATACCATATTTTAGTTACCGGAGCAGGATCTATAATAGGCTATGGTATTATAGAGAGTTTAAGAATTGCCGGTATTCCCTGCTTAATCACCGGTGCCGATATTTTTGAAGAGAATTACGGCAGGTATATTTGCGATCATTTTGAAGTAGCGCCATACACCAGCAGCCCAGGGTATTACTCATGGCTTGCCGGGGTTTGCGAAAAGTACAGTATAGATTTAATATTCCCGGGTATAGAGCAGGATGTATACAGCTATAATGAGAACAGGAATCTGCTGCCGGCCCCTGCTGTACTTAATAATGAAACTATTCTTAACCTGTCGAAGGATAAGTATGAAACCTTTCTTTTTCTAAAAAGCATAGAGAGCTTACCCGTTATACCTACCTTAACCGGCCTGAATTATCCATCTGCATCTGCCAGCCTTGGATTGCCATTTATCATTAAACCCCGGAAATCTTCGGCCTCAAAAGGGTATTATATCATCAGAAATGAAGAGGATTATAATGAAAGAAGCAGGGAAATTAATGAGGATACGCTGTTTCAGGCATATATAGGGAGCCTTGATGAAGAATATACTTATTCGGTATTCGGATGTGGTGATGGCACTGTAGTTGATGGAATGATTATGAGGAGGTATTTATCAAAAGACGGGTCAACCCGTTTAGCATATGTCATTGAGCAGGACGATGAATTGCAGTCTTTTGTAAGTACTCTTGTGAAGGAATTAAAGCCTCTGGGGCCTACCAATTTTCAATTCAGAAAACAATCGGGTAAAGCCTACCTGCTCGAAATAAACCCACGCATATCCAGCGCCTGCTCCTTGCGCAGCAAATTCGGGTATAACGAGCCAAAGTATTGTATTGAGCATTATCTGGAAAACGGAATATATAGGCCTCAATCTAAGAAAACAGGGAAAGCAGTAAGATTTATTTCAGACAAAATTATTTATGAATAGCATAGCATTTATTTCAGATATTCATGGCAATATCACCGCTCTGGATGCAGTATTTGAAGATCTCGACCGCAGGGGGATAACTGAGATTTATTGCCTGGGAGACCTGGTAGGCTATTATTGTTTTTTCAATGAGGTTATTGATGCCATAAGTAAAAGGAATATACCATGCCTTATGGGTAATCACGATTTTGCCATTGTTCATAATAATGGAGTAATAGAGCGGTCGAAAACATGTACCCGCATATTGTCCTGGCAGCTACCTTTACTTACCAGTCATTCTTTAAGCTTTCTAAATGCACTGGAGAAAAGTAAAGAAATCCCGGTTTTTGGCAAGCAATCGCTTTGTGTTCATGCAGGCTTGGTTGACCCAGTAGACGAGTATGTATTTGATGTAAACAGTGAATACCTCAGAAATAATCAGTTCAGCCAGGATGTCCTGATTACCGGCCATACACATCTTCCATCCTACAAGAAGTTTTTTGATGGCAAGGCCTGGCTCAACCCTGGCTCGGTAGGGCAGCCGCGTGATGGTGACAACCGGGCTTCGTACCTGGTAATAAACGAGAACTTTGATGTAGAGTTTGTGCGTATTCCTTATGATTACCGTATTATTGTAAACGAAATGAGGAAAAATGGATTTGATGATTATATCACCGACCCATTGATCGCTGGAAAAAAAATCGGATTATGAACGTTATTCCTTTTAATAAACCTTACCTCACAGGTAAAGAGGGCCATTATATTTATCAGGCTGTATTGTCGGGGAAAATCTCCGGCGACGGGGTTTTTACAAAGCGCTGTCACGGTTACCTGGAGGAGCGCTTTGGATTTAATAAATGCCTGCTCACCACTTCCTGCACTGATGCGCTGGAAATGGCTGCATTGCTCATAGATATCCAGCCGGGCGATGAAGTGATTATGCCTTCCTATACTTTTGTTTCTACCGCCAATGCATTTGTTCTCAGGGGGGCAAAAATAGTGTTTTGCGATAGCCGTAAAGATCATCCCGGCATGGATGAGGATGCTGTAGAGGCATTGGTAACGGAGCGCACAAAAGCTGTTGTGCCGGTACATTATGCAGGTGTGGCCTGCGATATGGACAAGATTATGGCTGTGGCTGCCCGCCACCATCTGTTTGTGATCGAAGATGCGGCACAGGCCATTGATAGTTATTATACCGGTAAGGATGGAGTCAGGAGGCCATTAGGCTCCATAGGCCACCTTGCAGCCTTCTCTTTTCACGAAACCAAGAATATCATGTCGGGCGAGGGGGGAATGCTTGTCATTAACGATAGTCAGTTTCTCAACCGCGCCGAAATTATAAGGGAGAAAGGCACAAACCGGAGCCAGTTTTTCAGGGGCGAGGTAGATAAGTATAGCTGGGTGGATGTGGGAAGTTCTTTCCTTCCCTCTGATATTATTGCAGCATTCCTTTTTGCACAATTGGAAAACCTGGATGATATACAGGACCGCCGTAAAAAGATATGGGCAGCTTATCACGAAGGGCTTAAGCCTCTGGAAGATAAAGGCCTTTTCCGGTTACCGGTAATTCCGTCATTTGCTACCAATAATGCGCATATGTTTTACCTTGTATTCAACAACCTGGAGGAAAGGGTTGAATTTACCAGGTTGCTCAAAGAGCATAATATTTATGCCGTTTTCCATTATCTCAGCCTGCACAAAAGTCCCTATTATTCATCAAGGTATGAAGCCTCAGAATTGCCGGAAACAGACCGGTATACCGATTGCTTACTGAGATTGCCGATGTATTATGAACTGGATGTATTAAAAGTAATAGAAGTAATCAATAAAATAGTAGATAGTTTAACATAGCTGTTATGGGAATTGAGGCGTATACAAAAGGGTTAGTAAAAAATAATGGCATTTGGTATGCTGAAAAGAAAACAGCTATTTCCTACCCCGATGAAGGCAATGATGCCTGCTATCAGATAGAGGAAAACAGTTTTTGGTTCCGGCACCGAAATAACTGTATTGTAGAGCTTGTAAAAAGATTTGCGCCCAAAGATCTGTTTTTTGATATTGGCGGTGGAAACGGATATGTGGCAAAAGCTATTGAAAAAAGCGGTATCGAAACAATATTGGTTGAACCCGGCGAACGAGGCTGCATTAACGCCAGGACCAGAGAACTCAAAAATATAATCTGCTCTACACTTGAAGATGCCGGTTTTGAGAAAGAAACGATTCCTGCCATTGGGGTTTTTGATGTGGTGGAGCACTTTAAAGATGATGTTGCCTTGCTGAAATTGTTGTATGCCTATCTGCAAAAAGACGGATATTTATTTATAACGGTTCCGGCCCATGAAATTTTATGGTCGAATGAAGATGATGATGCAGGGCATTTCAACCGGTACACCATTAGGTCATTAACTAAAAAACTGAATGATGTTGGTTTTGATGTGGCCTACGCTACCTATATTTTCTCGGTTTTACCCTTGCCCATATTTCTGATGCGCTCACTGCCCAGCAGGCTGGGTATGCATAAGAACTCCGGTGATATCAGTAAACATTCCAATGAACATAAGTCGAAAGGGTCGGTATTGGACAAGGTATGGGACTGGGAACTGAGCAGAATTAAAGCTAAAAAATCAATTCCCTTCGGAGGAAGTTGCCTGGTAGTGGCTCAAAAAAAATAATCGAATTTACTAATGCAATTCGTCCAGTAAAACTACATTTGTTTCATCATCAGGGTTTATTTTTTTTCTTTAACAGGTATTTATTAAAAAATGGTGTATCATTCTGTTTTTCAAAAGTATAAAGGAATGGATTGATAGTAGTATCTACAGTTTCCGGAACATTCAGAATATTGAAATTTGCCTCTTTCCATTTGCTCTTATCTGGTACCAGGTTCTTCCAGTTCGACCATTCACCAGCCCGGTTGTATAAGCAGGTATTGGTAGCTACCGGATCAATATAATGACCAATAGTAAATACTACAGACCGCCCGACCTGCAGTAAGGGATCAATGGCGCTTAACAGAACATACGCCACAAGAAGTCTCTTTGTAGTTGACGCTCTTTCTTCCAGTATATATTTTGTAACCAGAACCATAAGTACAAACATGGGCGCTATAGATACCCGTGCGCAAAAAGTAAATGGCTGAATAGTACCCATACCGATAACAGGCAATATCACCAGCATGGAAAGGGTCATATAATAATATGGATCTTTCTTGTACTTACTGAATATAAGCAGTGAAATAATCCCGAATTCAACCATAATGAAAACGAGATACTTGAGCAGGCTTATCTTGCCTATGTATAACGACTGCACTGCCGGACTGCCAGACAGGTAGAAATAACCTATAAACATTACTGCAACCGACCCGATGAGGTTCTGAAATGTAAGGTAAGGCTGAATCCGGCTCATAAATGTTCCATCTTTACTGATGAAAATATCCTTTACCATTATGATGCACAGGAAAGGAAAAAAACCGATGAATGTGAACGGGCCATGCAGGTAGCAGAGTGCAAAAAGGAAACCAATGCTTTGCCGCGATAGCTTGTTGAGCAGCATAGCTATGATGAGCAGGGGGGTTACGGTTTGATTATATATCCAGTAAAGCGAGTCAATATTTGAACCTGCCAGGAGCATTTGCCCCGACCAGATTTTATAGTCGCTTGAAATAACTGAACTGACAGGGTATTTAAGAAAAGAAACCAGTATATAAACCGTATTGAAAAAAAAGAACATAAAAAGTATTTTCAGCGAAAATCTTTTGAAATAACGGCATAGAAAATAGAAGGTAAGCACGGAGCCGGCAACCGTCCAGAGCCAGAGGAAAAAATTAGCTATGGCCCAGCCAAAAAGCTTGCCAATCAGTGCAGCGGGTAGCCAGTACTCAATATAGTATATGTACAGTACCGGCTGGTGCAGGGTAGGCAGGTTGCCTCTTTCATTCAGCCTGAATGGCCAGCTATGAGTAACCAGATCATGAAATACCCCGTTTCTGAACTGATGGTCCTCAACCTGGTAACTGTATTCGCCAATTCCGGAGAAAATTACCAGCACTATTATTGCCGAAAGCGCCAGGATGATTTTGCTGGAATGTTTCTTAAGGTTTATTTCGTAGTAATCTTTTTTAGCCTTAATGGTAAGTATATAGGATATAACAAGTATGGCAACCATTATTACCGAATAAGGCATTCTCAGCCACCCGATACAAAAAAGTAAAAAAGGCAGAATAACGTATACCCAGGCGGCCTGGATCATCAGTTTATCAAACGGTGTTTTCATAATATTATATTTCCGGAAAGCTGGTGTAATCTCAGCAGGAACAAAGATATTCTAATAAACCAAAAATGGAATTGAATCTTCACTGTGCCGGTATCGTTTCTGAACCAAAAATAGATTTAGATAATTATTTAATCAGGGTCATTTAGCTGTTGTAGCTGCAACTTTCTTCAATAACGATTGCTGCTGAGAAACCTGATACCTGTAGGAGTTGGAAGCTTCAAGATCCTTTACCATGGTTTCCATTTCTTTATCCTTATCATCGGGTTCATACTCTTTAACCAGGTTATTATTGAAAAACACGCCTACCGATTGCCATAACATCGCCGAGAGGCCACCTTTCAGTTCTTTAATAATACTGTAGCAATTCTGCCCGGTTTGCCGGTTTATTAATTTGATCAGCACATGCCCCTGGTCTATACTGAGGTTTTTAAGCGGTTCTTTAAAAGCTACATCCAGTCTTTTGTCAATCGATTTGAGATATTTTTTACGGTCATGCCTCCTGTCCATCTTATCCAGGCTGTCATTTACTTCTTTAAAAATTGCTGCTGCTGCCATGGCATAAGGATAAACGGTGTAAATATCTGTTCTAAGTCGCTCCCTCCTTTTTCTGGCTGCTGCATCATAAGCTTTATCCGTGACAACAAATTCATCCATCAGGATCATAGGGTAAATCCGGCCTTTTTCAATTACCGCCCCCAGCCTGATGGTATCATTTACAGAATTCTGGGCTGAGGATTTAAAGGCTGTGAGGGCCAGCAGCAGGCACGTAAACCATATTTCGGGCCTCTTTTTCATTTCTTACGTAAATTTCAGACAATTTAATTGAAATAAACACGTTAGAGGGTTAAAATATTTAAAAATCAAGTGTTAATATTTTCCTTATTTATATCTGGTGCGCTTTTTGTTGTTTGGCTTGTAGTAATTTGCAGCGTGAACGTGAAAAGAATAGTTTTGGCATCGGTCGTTTTGTGCACCATTTATTCCTGCAATAAAGTAGCCCAGCCACTCACCAGGGAGCAAATAATCCGGAAGGCAGATTCGCTGTCCGGCATAAGGATCAGGCAGGCAGACGAGCAGGCAAAAACAGATCTGGCATACCGGCTGAAAATAGAAGTAAAAGTGAAGGTGGATTCTATATTAAATGCCAGAATTCAGGCCGCAAAGAAGGACACTGCTAAAAAGCTCCAAAATACAATCCCCGCCCGGTTACCAAAACCATTGAACAGTGTAAGAGCAGGTTCTGTTAATTAACCACTTCAGGATTTCTGAATTCATATGGCTGAAAGTATCTTGAACAGCACCAGAGCACAAAGGCCGGTTTTATATTATGATGGTGAGTGTAAATTGTGCAGCCAAAGTGTTCAGTTCATTTTGCGGCACGACAGGCAGAAACAGTTCCTTTTTGAATCCCTGCAGTCTGAAAATGGAAAAACTGTTCTGAGGCGGTTCCCTGGTACTCCGCCCGATAGTCTGGTGCTTTTCTATGAAAATCAATATTACATTAAGTCAGAGGCCGCTCTCCGGGTTGTTAAAGTATTAGGAGGCATATGGGTACTGTTTTATGTATTTATAATTTTTCCCCGGTTTATAAGAGACGGTATATATGATATTATTGCCCGCAACAGGTATCAATGGTTTGGCAGAATTACTGAGTGCCGGATACCGTCTTCAGGCAATGATATTCAGCCTGTTAAAACTGTGGATCCTTGAAACCTTATACCTTGGTTCCGGTGGTTTAAAATAATTGACCAGATCCCGATTTTGTAAATTATTAACCCATAATTTATTCTTCTGTGTGATGTTTATTGCAATCATGAGGTTATGAAGAAATAAAGGGGGATTCTGTGAATAAGTTTTAATTTTGGTGCACAACACCAGCTAAATTTGCGGCATGAATTTTTTGAAACCAGTATTGATGTTATTGCTTGGTTTTTTTCTGTTTAATACAGTCAAAGCGCAGGAGGTTATTTATTCACCCTATGATAAATTTGATATCCGGTTGGATGAATATGGAATAGTAGGCATGAGCGGAGGAAACCTGTATACCTATACCTATTCGCCCGGAAACGCCGTTTTAACTGCCTGGGATGATTCTATGAATAAAGCAGCTACAATACTGCTTGATTTTTTTCCTGATAAAATATACCAGGTTAGATTTATCGCTTATCCCGATAAGATGATTGTTCTGTACCAGGCGCTGGAAAGCAATAAAGTAGTGCAGTATGCAGCCATGCTCGACAGTAAAGGCAGACTTAAAGGAAAACCCATAGAACTGGGCACGGCGAAAACCGGTATTTTGGGTGCTACACGGGTTTATTTTTCTTCGGAGGTCTCAGAGAATAAGAAAAATATCATCATTTACAGTATTAATGACAAAGGGGCCGATATTGAATTTGACGCAAAATGGCTGGATGATAATTTAGCTGTGGTGAAAAAGAGTAAAGCTACATTCAAATCCGATTACAGTCTGGAACATGGAGAAGTTAACATCTCCAATGATGGTACTGTTTTTATGAATGCTTATTCAACTGCTGGTACGCTCAACTATGCCGATCAGTTCTGGGTGCTGAAGTTGGCGCCTGGCGCCACAAAATTCGATGCTAAGGAATTGAAACTCGAGGATAAATATGTGGCCAGTGGTTACCTGAAGGTGGATAATGCGAATAACAAAGTTTATTTTGGCGGCTTTTATTCCAATAAAAAGAACGGCAGCTTTGACGGTATTATTTATACAGATGCAGATATGGCTTCCGGCAATTTTCTTACCACTAAGTTTATTCCTTTTGATCATGATCTGACACAGGCAGCCGGAGTAAGACATAAGAATCATGCGTTCGATAATTATGAAGTAAAGCAAATTATTGTTAAGAATGACGGAGGCTTTGTGCTGATCTCAGAGATGCATTATATGACAACGAGGAGTAATTATACACCCGGGTTTGGCTATTATTCTTTTTACAATACTCCTTACATGTCCACAATGGTCCGCGAATATCATTACGAAGATATTATGGCCCTTTCCTACAATAAAGACGGCATGAGGGAGTGGAGTTCTTTCATACCCAAATTACAGTACTCGCAGGAGGATGGTGGTGTGTTTTCCTCTTATGCCTTACTGAATACCGGCGGAACACTTGGTTTTTTATTCAATGATTTTAATGTTGCCCATTCCCGGATTCAGCTGGGCACTATTGATGCATCCGGAACTACCGATATCCATTCTTTTGTTGCTGAGGGCAATGATTATCCCGACTGGCTGCCGAAATCTGGCAAGCAGGTGGCCGGGCGCGTGCTTATTGTGCCCTGTTTTCATAAAAAACAGATATGCTTTGCCAGGGTCGATTTTTAACCGGCTTCTGAAATAAATCTCTGCATTCCTGAGTAAGTATTTTCAGATCAGGTTTTAATTGGTATGCATATAAATATCGGTTTGGTAATAATGGCCGCTTGCCGCATTATATGTGCCTACCCAATGGTACTCATAGGTCATACTTCCGGTATTACTGTAGTAATCAAGCTTACTGGGGGCCGATCCGGAAATAGTAGAATCAAACAACACCAGATGGGTCGCTGTATTAGTCGATGCATAATTTAGCGGCATATTCATAATTTTAATCTGCAAATCATTTATCTTTTGCACCGAAATTGAACTGTCTGTGATAATATGGTAATAATATCTGGCATAAGGTACTGAAGCGCTGCCTGGTGTTAAAATAGTGTCACCCATCAGGTAGCCAGTAGAATAGCCCGACCACAGTTTAGTTGTGTTAACAATGCCGTTTGTTTCATCGGTAGTGGAATATCCTGATTTTGAACAACTACCTGTAAACAGAGCAAGAACCGCCGAAACAGCTAAAAGAAAGTATGATTTTTTCATTTTGATGTATTTAGATAATAAAGCTAGCAATTTTTTTTGGAATTTATTATCAGCTGAATAAATAAATTGATAACGTTTAGCTTGTAATTAAATATCTCTCGTTTAATTCAAATTTTAAGCATTTCTTGACGTTTGACTTACTAATTTTGATTTAGTTTGGCTTGGTGCATACTAAAATTCCCTGAATGAGATCAAAACATCTACTATTATTCTTTATTGTTATATCCGGAATTGTTGCCTGCAAAAGCACTAACAAAAGGTTTACTGTGATCGGGGCTATTAATGGTCTTCCTGAACAGAATATTATTCTGGAACAGTTGAATGCCAATGATCAGATTACTATCATAGATTCTACTCATTCAAAACCGGATGGGCAATTTGAATTATCTGGTTTGGCTCCCGAACCGGGACTTTACCGGCTGCATTTCCGTGCTAATAAATTCATTTTGCTGTCTGTAGACAAAGCAAATATCAGAGTTGATGGCGACTGGAAATCATTGGAAAATTATACTATCAGTGGTTCTCCGGAATCACAGGATCTCCAGAAATTTCTCGTGGCCGTAAGAAAGCACCTCAACGATTACAACAATATGTGCATAGTGCTGGATACGCTTCAGGCAAGAGGTAATGACAGCTTGTTTATGAAAGCTAAAAATGACTTTCAGGATATGCGGCTGAATTTTACACAGTTTGTTGAGCGCTACGCCGATACTACACATTATCAGCCTAATGCCATTTTTGCTGCCCGTATGCTCAACGGATCAACAGAGGTCAATTATCTCGAAGCATTTTACCAGAGCATGTCACGTCGATTCCCGGGAACCAGAATGACAAAAGACTATGCTGAATATCACGTTAAATCTGCATTGAGAATGAAGCAGCAGTCGGCAGGGAAAAATCTTGCAGTCGAAGGTTCCGTTGCTCCTGATCTGGTATTACCCGATTTTAACGGCAAGATTATTCCGCTTTCGTCATTTCGCGGAAAATATGTTTTGCTCGATTTCTGGGCTTCATGGTGCGGTCCATGCCGGGGTGAGAATCCTGTTGTAGTTGCGGCTTACGAAAGGTTCAAAACCCGTAATTTTACTATTTACAGCGTCTCTCTGGATCATGATAAAGATGCCTGGGCTTCGGCTGCAAAATCAGATGGATTGGTCTGGACACAGGTAAGCGACCTCAAAGGATGGTCGTCTGTCGCTGCTACCACCTATTCTGTGCAATCTATTCCTGCCAACTTTCTGATTGATCCCAACGGCAAAATTATTGGCCATAATCTCAGGGGCAATGAGCTCGAGGAAAGACTCCAGGAAGTCCTTCCCCCGGACCGGAAAGAATAACCTGCTTTTGCTGATGTAAAAAGGCCCTATTTCTGAAAGTGTTTGCAAATGATGCTTTACATTTGAACTTAAAATTTTCCAAACCGGATTCCTTTTTATTATGATCCTTCAGCAACCCCTTACCGATAATTTAGAACTGATAGCCCGGCAGGTGGTTGAAGGCTTTATAATAGGCCTTCATAAAAGCCCGTTTCACGGTTTCTCGGTCGAATTTGCGGAACACCGGCTATACAATCCTGGTGACCCATTGCGCCATATAGACTGGCGGGTATACGGACGTACAGATAAGCTGTTTATTAAGCGGTTTGAGGAAGAAACCAACCTTCGTTGCTGTGTAGTATTGGACACTTCATCTTCTATGTATTTCCCGTTAGATGATAAAAAACTGAGCAAGTTGCAGTTTTCATGTGTGGCGGCTGCAAGCCTGTTGCAATTGCTGAAACGCCAGCTGGATGCTGCTGCATTGGTAAAGTTTGATAGCCAGGTTAATTATTTTTCTGATTGCCGGTCGGCACACAGCCATTACCGGATGCTGATGAATGAATTGCAACGCACACTCGAAACCACCTCTGAAAATAAAGTAACCAATGCAGCAAAAGCTTTGCACCTGGTAGCCGAGCAAATGCACAAAAGGTCGCTGGTAGTTGTTTTCAGCGATATGATGGATGACTCAGATAATATCGAAGATATGTTTTCTGCCCTACAGCATTTACGGTATAATAAACATGAGGTTATTTTATTTCATGTTGTAGATGGTACTCAGGAACTTGAATTCGAATTTGAGAACCGGCCTTATGAGTTTGTAGATATGGAAACCGGGGACAGGATAAAACTGCAGCCCCAGCAGATTAAGGAACAGTACATCAGCAGGATGCGCGATTTTCAGATTATGATAGAGAACCGCTGTCATCAATACCAGATCGACAGGGTAGCAGTAGACCTTTCAAAACCGGTTGATGAAGTGCTGCATGCTTTTTTGATCAAACGAAATAAATTGATGTAATCAAGAGATTTTTCCCTACCTTTGCAGCCCGTTTGAAGTAAAAGTGAGCAGTTTTCGGTTAGCAACGGGCAGTTGTAAACCGGTAATTGGCAGTAGTCATTTAATAATACGTCTTTTATGAACAATAAAATATGTATATACTTAACAAGCTGCAAACTGTAAATTGTAAACTCCAAACTGTAAATCTGAAATGAAGCATAACCGGGAATATGAAATTGCCTGGCAAGGGTTAAAACCCGGTCCACATACTTATGTTTACGATATTGATGATCGTTTCATGGAGGAAAGGAATGCTGATGAAAGTTTTAGTGAGTGGGATGTAAAGATTACCCTGGTCTTTGATAAGCATGAGAGTTTTTTCATGCTTAAATTTGATGTAGATGGTCAGGTTATAGTACCTTGCGACCGGTGTGGAGATGATTTCAAACTCAGGCTGTGGGACGAATTTAACCTCGTAGTTAAGTTGCTGGGTGAAGATGCGGAGCAGATTGATGAGGAAGATGATGTGGTTTTTATTCCCCGGAGTGAAACTGTGCTGGACATCAGTAACTGGCTGTATGAATTTGTAATGCTCAGTGTACCTTTGCAGCATATTCATCCGGATAAAGAAGATGGTTCGTCCGGTTGCAATCAGCAGGCATTGGATTTGCTCGATAAGTTATCCGAATCCACTGCAACAGTTCATAATCCTCTGTGGAAAGGATTGGAATCGTTTAAAGAGAAAAAAGAACTAAAAGTACCTGCAGGCAAGCAGCGGCCAAAGCCGAAAAAACCATAGGCATTAATTGTTTATTATAATTCAGGAATTGAAGGGTAAGAATCGGATATCATTGAAATTTAGTCATAAATTAGCAAACATAAATAAAGTAAAATGCCAAATCCTAAAAGACGACACTCACAACAGAGAGGCGCAAAGCGTCGTACTCATTACAAGGCTGAAGCTGAAACGTGGAGCATCGACAAAACAACAGGCGAAAGCCATCTGCGTCACCGCGCGCATTGGGTAGAAGGGAAACTTTTCTACAAAGGCAAAGTTGTAATTGATAAAGCGCCGGCAACAGAAGGTGAAACTAATTCATAACTAATTTTATCAGTTAATGAAGATAGGGCTTGACATTATGGGCGGCGATTATGCCCCCAAGGAGACCCTGATGGGTGTGCTGCAATATTTTGAACAGGTACCTGAATCATCTGTTCATCTTTTGCTTATAGGTAATGCCGAGGCTTCGGCACCATTCATGCCTGCACTGGATGCTTATAAACACCGCTTTACTTTTATTGAGGCCGGCGAAACTATTGGTATGCATGAGCATCCTACAAAGGCGCTCAAGGAAAAGCCCAATTCAAGTATTGCCATAGGGTTCGGATTGCTGCAGAAAGGTAAGTCCGATGCATTTATCAGCGCAGGCAACACTGGCGCTATGATGGTAGGTGCACTCTACTCTGTAAAAGCTATAGATGGTATCCTGCGCCCCACAATCGCAACCCCTATGCCAAGGCAGGATGGTAAATTCAATTTCCTGCTCGATTCCGGTATTAATGCTGATTGCAAGCCGGAGCATCTGGTACAGTTTGCCCAGTTGGGATCATTGTATTCTTACCATGTTCTGGGCGTGGAAAGCCCAAGGGTTGCATTGCTCAATATCGGTGAGGAAGAAGGCAAGGGAAACCTGCTTTGCCAGGCTACTTACCCATTGCTAAAAGAGCAGGCCGATATAAATTTCATTGGTAATGTTGAAGGCCGTGATTTGTTCCTGAATAAAGCTGAAGTTATTGTATGCGAAGGCTTTGTTGGTAATGTTGCGCTGAAATTAGCTGAATCAGTTTATGATATTTTTAAAGTCCAGAAAGGGTTTAATGACCCTTTCCTGGATAATTTCAATTTTGAAATTTACGGTGGTACGCCCATTTTAGGTATCAACAGCCCGGTAATTATCAGCCATGGTATTGCTCACGCACTTGCCTTCCGCAATATGATTGATCTTGCCTGCCGTATTATCGAAACCGACCTTACCGGCAAGTTTAAGGAGTATTTCAAGAAAGGTGAATAGCAAAACAGCCTATTATTTCTCCCCGCTCTTTGAATTTCCTGCAGCATTCATTGGAGTGCATTATTACATTTTGCTATTCGGTGCATTCATCTTAGATCTTATAAATTTCTGCAGGCAACACTTCTTTCGAAAGTATCACACAACTATACTTTAATATCTGGTCACCAGCCAGTTCCATACCGGTTGACGAAAATACACGGTACCCGATTTCTTCTATTACTTTTCCAAACATAGCGCCGGTAATCTTATGCCCGGTAAGGTAGCCCTGATGAATCTCCAGCAATACTTTTATGTTATTGTTCTTTAGCGTCGCTTTCATGCCCTCAAGCGCCCAGAATTCGGCCCCTTCTATATCAATCTTCATTACCTCTGGCAATACATTGTTTTTGGCACACCATGCGTCAATAGTAATACAGTCAACCGAAACTGTATTCGTTTCATTGGCATCTGCTATATGGTTGGTACATGAGTTGCCATCGTTGGTGAAATGCAGTTTATCACTGTTATTGCTGATAGCCAGGTTAACCGGTATGATCTTTGCATTACCTTTCTGCACCCGTGCAGTATCGGCAAGATATTTATAACTGAGCGGTGCCGGTTCAAAAGAATAAATTACCGATCCGGGCTTCATTTTTTTTGCCAGTATGGTTGCTATAACACCTATGTTGCCGCCTATATCAAAAAGGGTAGCTGCATTTTCAGATAAATTCAGCAATAGTTTCAGCGGCACTTCATCAATTGTCGGTGTTATACCCCTTGCCACATATGCCGAAACCGTATAGTCCTCATTATTGATCTTAATATTTTTACCCGACCGGCCATGTAAAAGGTAGTAAGATGTCCGGAAAGCTTTGCGCAAAAAATCAGGCATAAGGAAATATGTTTTAATCAGGCGCCAAAAGTAGTAAATAAAAGGAAACTGTCTCTTGCTCCTTTTCCAGCACTGAATTCAGCAGGCAAAATCTTTTATGAAAAAGGATGGCTGGCAACCTTGATAATCATTCCGTTTTTCAATATTCCCACCTTACTTTGCACCATGAAAGTCGATTACCTTATTGCTGGTTGTGGCCTCAGCGGCGCATTGCTGAGCCGGGAGCTGATTAAGGCCGGGTGCAGTGTACTCGTATTTGATGCCAGAGCCGGCAATGCTGCCAGCAGGGTAGCGGGAGGCATTATTAACCCGGTTACAGGCAAAAGACTGGTAAGGACCTGGATGATAGAAGAACTCCTCCCATTTGCAATCAATTGCTACAAAGAGCTGGAAGATGAGCTGAAAATTAACCTCATCAAAGATTGCAGCATTCTTGACTTTTATGCCACTCAGGATCAAAGAAACTTATTTATAGAGAAGGCCTTTTTAGAAAAAGATTTTTTGAAATCAGATACCGATGCTGAGTCGTGGGAGCCTTATTTCAGGTTTTATTACGGTGCAGGAGAGATTTTGCCTTGTCCGCTGATAGATATCCGTGCATTGTTAAATGAATGGCAGCAACAGCTCACCGAATTGAATTGTTTTGTTGAAGAACAGATAGATCCGGCTCTATGTAAAGTGAATGCAGATAAAGTTTTGTATAAAAATATAGAGGCCGCAAAAATCATATGGTGCGAAGGCGCAGAGGCTGAAATTAATCCGTGGTTCAGTATGCTGCCATGGTCTAAAGACAAAGGCGAGGCCATTATTGCCTCCATACCGGGCCTGCCCCGCAACTATATATACAAACAGTACCTCGCGATAGTGCCATGGCAGTGTGATGATCTTTTCTGGATCGGTGCAACTCATGACTGGAAATATACCGACCTCAACCCTTCACGTGCATTCATGGAAAATGTAAAAATGCAATTGGACCTGTGGCTGAAATTACCCTATACCATCATTGATCACATCGTGGGCCGCCGCCCTGCCAATCTGGAACGGAAACCATTTGTTGGCCTTCATCCTCTTTATCCTTCAGTGGGAATACTTAACGGAATGGGTGGAAAAGGGGTATCTATGGCTCCCTTTTTTGCCAGCGAATTTACAAAGCACCTCACTCAGGGCAAGCCATTGAGGCCTGACGTGGACGTGAAGCGTTTCAGCAGAATATTGAGCCGGTAATAGCTGCGATAAAATGGTATTTCTGAATTACGGCATACTCATGTGGCAACTTAATAAACTGAATCGTATTCCAGGTTTTGGGTAGTAATATTGTTTTGTTATCTATGATTCCAAACGTTTTTTTCTTTCCGGTATTTGTTAGTTTTGCTCCATGCACATCGGATTGTATTTCGGAAGTTTCAACCCTATTCATACTGGTCACCTCATTATCGCCAATCATGTGGTTGGCCACACTGAGGTTGATAAAGTCTGGTTTGTTGTTTCGCCTCATAACCCGCTCAAAGATGCTCACTCGCTGCTTAATGAGTACGACAGGCTGTACCTTGTAAACCTTGCTATTCAGGACAACCCCAAATTCAGGGGCAGTAATGTTGAATTTCATCTGCCCAAGCCTTCATATACCATTGATACACTGGCATATCTTACCGAGAAGTTCCCGTTGGAAAAGTTTTCAGTTATTATTGGTTCCGATAGTTTTCAGAATATTCACCGCTGGAAAAATTACGAACATTTATTGGCCAGCTATTCATTCATAATATACAAAAGGCCGGGTTTTGAAATAAAAGATACCCATGGTGCAGATATAACGCTGCTCGAGGCACCGCTGCTGGAGATATCTTCCACATTTATAAGGAGGCAGGTAAAAGAAAAAAAGTCTATCAAATACCTGGTACCGGAAACAGTAGAACAATATATCGGAACAAATAATTACTATGCTAAGTGATCCGGTTTTCCTTCTTTATTTTTACTGAGAAATTCTCCGTACAGAAAAATGATTTTGCACATTTATTGATTTCAGACTATCTTTTCTGAAAATTTGCTACACATGAACCGTATTTACTTTTTAATGACCATTTTGCTTTTAGCTATAGCATTCAGTTCCTGCCAGCAACAGATTTCCGAGAGTAAAAAACATTTTATAGCAGGCAACGATTTTCTGTTTAAGGACGATCTTGAAAATGCAAAAAAAGAATATGAAATAGCTATTAAGGTAGATACCTCTGATTGGCAGGCCTGCTATGAACTGGCTGGTGTTTATGAACTCGAAGGCGATTACAGGAATGCCGCATATTATTTCAACCGCACTACTCAGCTCAATCCCCGTTATGCCTTAGGTTATTTTAATAAAGCTAACCTGGAAGAAATAATGGGAGATGAAAAAGGCAGCATGTCTGACCTTAAAGAAGCAATAGCCCGCAAAAAGGATTTTTTTTCGGCCTATATTTCAAAAGGAAGAAAAGAATATTCAACTGGTAAATATAAAGAAGCCATGGAAGATATGGATCAGGCGATTGCCCTCCGGCCGGATTTTATAATGGCTTTAAGTATGCGCGGTTCCTGCAGGTTTAAATTGGGCAATATTGCTGGTGCTCTAAACGATTTCAGTGAAGAAATTCAATTGAACCCAACTGGTATTACCGGGTACTACAACAGAGCTATGGTATACAGTGAGCAGAAAAATTACCGGAATGCTATTAATGATCTCAATGCTGCTATTAATGCTAATCCGTTATGGTCGCAGGGCTATCTATACAGAGGAGTATGCTATATTAAAAACAATGTAAAAGACAGTGGTTGCGGTGATTTCAGGATGGCCTATAAATTACATAACCCGGAGGCGGAGAGTTATTCGAAGCAATATTGCAAATAGGTAATTTATTTGGCTTAAATTTAGTAATCATTTAAATGGATAGCCAGCAGGTAAAAACACCTTCCGGAATAACTATTAATAGCAAAAAGTTAATTTATATGGTGCTTACAATTGCTCAAACAACCTGGCCAAATCCAAAGAAAAGCCTGGTATAACAGGAGTCGTAACTTTACCTTCAGCATTTAAATACCCTGATGCCAGTAATCTTCCATTTGTAGGTAGGAAAGTTTGCAAGTCTTTTTCTCTCGGCTCAACAACCATGTATTCCTTTACAAAGGCTACTTCATATACCTCATAATTGTACTTCAGTTCTTTTTTTATTGGTAAAGGGCGAAAGTATTTCTATTACAATATCCTGCGCCCCTAGGCATCCCCTTTCTTCAACTCGCAAATAACGCAAATATCAGGCTGTACAAGGTTAATAATTTCCTTTTCATCTATGGATTTGCGGGTCAATCTTACATCAAATGGCGCTGAGAAAGCCTAACATTGTTTGCCATCAAGGTAATTCTATAATATACTGCTTAGCCGAGGCGATATCCTTTGATGGGTGGAACCAGGGGCCAGGCTCAGGTTGAATAACTAGCACTTGATCAAATCTACACGTTCATCAAACGTCCATTTGAGATAATCAGCGTAGGTGTATGATTTGGTTAAGTCGAAATCAGCGAATTCCATAATAGCCGGATTTTACAAATTTAGGAATGAAAACTGAAAATCAAGGTGAAAACAAATTTAAAAATGGCTGGTACAAACTACCAGCGGCAACAACTATTTTGAGAAAGAAATTAAATAAGCTTTATACAATTTTTACAATAATTAACAACTTGCCAAAGCAATACTAATATTGTCTTGTCCCCCATGTTTATTAGCCAGAGATATTAATTTATCGCAACAACTATTAAAGTTTTCATTTACGGTACTTATAATTTCTTTTTCATCAACCATACTATATAAACCGTCAGAGCAAAGCATCAGAATTTCACCATTAAAATCAGTTTCATATATATCAGGCAAAACTTCATTTGAAAGCCCTAAGGCTTTTGTAATAATATTTCTTCTTGGATGATTTCTCGCTTGATCCTTTGTTATTATTTTAGCATCTACCATATCCTGCACTGCAGAATGATCTTTTGTAATTTGAAAAATAGATTTTTTTGGGTTAACTAAATATGCCCTTGAATCTCCAACATTTGCAATATAAACATGATTATTAAAAATAATTGCACCTACTAAAGTTGTGCCTAAATGTTTTGAATTAATATTAGACAAATTCCAAACAATTTTATTTGCAGCACTCACAGATTTTTTAAGAATATCTGAAAAATTCAATTTTTCATCACTTTTATTAATGTGAATTACATGTTGCATAACTTCTTCAATAAAAGTTTTAGATGCCAAATCTGATGCCATTTCACCCATTTCATGGCCACCCATACCATCGGCTACAACAAGAATCCCACAATGTATTGTGTTATTTGAACTTTGAGAATTTATGATTAATGACGCTACACTATCTTCATTTATTTCTCTTTCTTTGCCAATATCAGTATCGGCAAAAAGCTTAATGGATAGAATCTTCTTTCTTGTCGAGATCATAACTATTTTATAAAATCCATGAGATTGGTGTTAGTACATTTTTAACCTCTTGAATAGTTTGATATCTGTCTGAAGGCTCAAACGCAATCATTTTTAGAATAACATTATCAAGAGGTTGAGCCGCTGTTTGTTTTGAGGATGGCTTAGCGATACTAAATTGCTGTCCTGAATTATTATACACTTGGGGTAAGATTCCAGTAAGCATTTGATAAAAAATGATTCCTAATGAATATATATCTGCCCTACCATCAATAGCATTAACGGCAAACCACTGCTCAGGAGCACAGTAGCCAGGTGTTCCTATACCACCAACAGTCAATGCAATAGAAGTACGATTTATATCTTTACCAATTCCCCAATCTGCAACTTTAATATGGGTTTGATTTTGATCAGTAAATAATAGATTTGCCGGTTTGAGATCCCGGTGATATGAAGGATGAGAATGATGATTGTGCGCATATAATATTGCCTCTATAACTGGGAAAATAACATATTGCAGTGTCCATTTAGGCAAAAAAAATTTATTTTGCTTAAACGCTTCATCCATCATAGCTTTTAAAGATCCACCTGCCATATATTCCATAACATAAAAAGGACCTATTGGAGGATTTCCATTAATATTAGAACCAAAAATCTCAATAATATTATTATGGTTGTATTTTTGAAGAATATTTATTTCAGTTTGAAATCTTTTCAAATTTGTCTGATTATAATTTTTCAGTTCCTTCAAAGCGCCTTTTTGCCCATTTGACTCAACTTCATGCACTTTACCAAAACCACCTTGATCAATTGTATTTACTATATTCCATGTTGCCATATTTGTTTAAGTTTAAAATTATTTTAATTTAAATTACTGGAAGATAAAAAGCAAATAAAAGTATTTGCATCTTATCTTCCATTATATAATTTTGAATTACCTCTTTTACTTCACTTCTTCATACTCAGCATCAGCAACATGCTCATTGCTGCCGCTCTGCTGGCCGCCTGCTGCCTGACCTTCGCCACCCGGAGCGCCGCCTGGTGCATTGCCTGCCTTATACATTTCTTCGCTTGCTGCCATCCATACTGCATTCAGGTCGGCTTCTGCTTTGTCAATACCATCGAGGTCTTCGGCTTTATGAGCTGCCTTCAGTTTTTCAACTGCAGCTTCAATAGGCGCTTTCTTTTCTGCGGGTATTTTATCGCCATATTCTTTCAGTTGTTTTTCAGTGCTAAAAATCAGGCCATCGGCTTTATTCAGTTTTTCTACGCGCTCCCGCACTTTCTTATCACTCTCCTCATTGGCTTTGGCCTCATTCTTCATGCGTTCTACTTCTTCCTTGTTCAGCCCGCTGCCTGCTTCTATGCGTATGTTCTGCTGTTTGCCGGTTCCTTTGTCCTTGGCAGTTACATGCAACATGCCGTTGGCATCAATATCGAATATTACTTCGATCTGAGGTACACCACGTGGAGCCGGAGGAATACCATCCAGTATAAAACGTCCAAGGTTCTTATTATCCTTTGCCATTGGGCGCTCACCCTGCAGCACATTTATTTCTACACTTGGCTGGCTGTCGCTCGCTGTTGAGAAGGTTTCGCTCTTCTTAGTAGGTATAGTGGTATTCGATTCAATGAGGCGTGTCATAACACCACCCATAGTTTCAATTCCCAACGAAAGCGGCGTAACGTCAAGCAGCAACACATCCTTCACATCACCGGTCAATACGCCACCTTGTATAGCAGCGCCTATAGCTACAACCTCATCAGGGTTTACACTCCTGTTTGGTTTCTTGCCAAAGAATTTCTCAACTACTTCCTGAACCTTAGGGATACGGGTTGAACCTCCTACAAGTATTACCTCATCAATCTCAGCAGCCGATATGCCTGCATCCTTAAGTGCTTTGCGGCATGGCTCCAGTGTGCGCTCTACCAGGCTGTCAGACAGTTGTTCAAACTTAGCACGGCTCAACTTACGCACCAGGTGTTTTGGTGCGCCGTCAATAGCTGTAATATAAGGCAGGTTAATTTCTGTTTCCTGGGAAGAGGATAATTCTATCTTAGCTTTTTCAGCGGCTTCCTTAAGCCTCTGCCATGCCATAGGATCCTTGTGCAGGTCCATATGTTCATCCTTCTTAAATTCTTCTGCGAGCCAGTCCATCACCACTTTATCAAAGTCATCACCACCCAGGTGGGTATCACCGTTGGTAGATTTTACTTCAAAAACGCCATCACCAAGTTCCAGTACAGAGATATCAAATGTTCCTCCACCAAGGTCGAATACAGCTATTTTGCTGTCCTTATGTTGCTTGTCGAGGCCATAAGCAAGGGCTGCTGCTGTTGGCTCGTTAATAATACGACGAACATTAAGCCCGGCAATTTCCCCTGCTTCTTTCGTAGCCTGGCGCTGTGCATCATTAAAATAAGCAGGCACTGTAATTACTGCTTCCTTCACCTCATACCCAAGGAAATCTTCTGCAGTCTTTTTCATCTTCTGCAATATCATTGCCGATATTTCCTGTGGCGTATACATACGGCCATCAATATCTACTCTCGGTGTATTATTTTCACCCTTCACCACTTTGTAAGAGAAATGCGATGTCTCACCGGTAACCTCATCAAAACGACGGCCCATAAAACGCTTAATGGACTGAATCGTATTGTGCGGGTTGGTAATAGCCTGCCTCTTGGCTGGGTCGCCAACTTTGCGTTCTCCGTTCTTCAGAAACGCGACTACCGAAGGCGTAGTGCGGCGCCCTTCATCATTTGCAATAACCACAGGTTCGTTGCCTTCCATTACAGATACGCAAGAGTTGGTGGTTCCTAAGTCAATTCCTATAATCTTTGCCATAATACAATTTAATATATAATTATCAATTTTTTACCAGTTCAGTTCTTTTGGATTCTCCTATTGTGCGGAATAAAGCCATTTCAACTACAATTATCCTTCTCAATCAATATGCCATTCTTTTTATTCTGTAATATTGGCAGAAATACTGTCAATAAAGATGTGAATGCAATTAAAAAACTACCAAATCGGCATTATTTTTTTCTGAAAGACGGATATATATAACGAGGAAGTAATAGCAAAATCCGCTCTATTACTGGTAAAAATCTGAATTAAAACCTAATTATTGTGCTCTGCCCTTGATGTTATTCTGTGTCATAAGCGGGCTGATCTCCAGGGAATCCAGCGTTTGATCAGTTATGTTGAGAATACCGGTTTGCAATCCTCTCGAGGTGAATAAACCGAGGGCATCCATTCCTTTCACATTGGTATAAACTGGCTCAATTTCACTGCCGGTTAGTCCGATTCCCTGTGTGAGGCTGTTGTTCTGATAATTTAAAAAATCCTGCGTACCCAGGTAAACAGAAAGGTTGACTTTACCTAATAACCTGATTTGATTGGCAGGCGCTGGACCCATTCCTGAGCTTAAGGCACTGTAAAATGAAATATTTGGTATTTTATAAAATATCTGAATAATATTAGAGCTGCTATTTAATGTCTGATATCCGGCATCAAAAGTGCACGAATGTCCTGTTAGCTTTTGATTGGTAATATCCGAATCAACCCAGTTGAATGTGAAGATGGCCTGGGCAATAACCGCAGGGCTCGTCAGGTTTTCAAATGAAAATCCGGCAGTTGGCGTGTATTCACAGAATAAATCAAAATTTGCATTGGGCAAAGTTGAGCTGAACTCAAGCTTACCAGTATCTGAGAAGAAATAATTGGAGGTGAAATTACCATCATTACTGTCATCAATTATCGGAGCCTCAGCCGAATCTACCTGACCGGTTGCAAGATTGGTTACAATTATACGGTATATGTAATATGGGTTTAATGTATTTTTAAATTTATAGGCGTAATTGGGTGAATTGAAAAACACTCCCGCTTGTTTCGGATATCCTTCGTTATTCAGGTCAACCCTGTTAAGATGTATAGTATCAATTAAATTGGTATCAGTGTAATCCATCCTTTTTATCTTCACATTCAGGTTGGCATAAAAGCTGGAATCGGGCGTTTGCGACATGCTCAAAGCACTTTTTGACTGGTCCAGAAATGCCTTCTGTATCCTTATATAATGTGCTGTATCATTAAGGTCAAGATAGGCATAAATAACGGTAATATTCTTGTAGGGAGCGCCTATGTTAAATTTAGTCGAACAACCTGTAAACAGGACTATGAATGCAATAGCAATATATGGAAATATAAGTTTTCTCATGAAGCAATTTCTTGGAAAGGTGGGCAAAGGTAATGGAAAAAACAATAGGTTGGCATTTCCAAATTGCCGGGGGGCTTTTCAAATATTTGTTTCTGATTTAAGCAGTTAAATTCCTTCTGCTTAAATACCTTATTTAAACGGTGGCTCTTATTTGAGCCTTCTTCAAAATCAATTATATTATTATTCTGGAATTCCAATAAAATGGCTCATTCGGGGTTGAACTTTGCACCTTGCCACTTTACGGTTAAATTTACCCCGAAATGAAGGAATACAAACGCTCACCCATTTATGCCAACATGCTGAAACGATGGCTCGACTTTTTTGTGGCAGTCATTATGTTCACAATTCTGTTGCCTTTATTTTTAGTAGTGGTCGTGTTGCTGGCATTTGCCAATAACGGAAAGCCATTCTTCTTTCAGCGCCGCCCCGGGCTGCATGGAAGGATATTCAGGGTAATCAAGTTCAAAACCATGAACGACCGCAAAGACAAAGACGGCAACCTGCTGCCTGATGCAGTGCGGCTTACACCTATTGGCAAGTTTGTCCGCCGGACATCCCTAGATGAACTGCCCCAATTGCTTAACGTAATAAAAGGCGATATGAGCATAATAGGCCCCCGGCCACTGCTGGAAGAATACCTGCCGCTCTACAGCAAAGAGCAAATGACCCGGCACGATGTGCGGCCCGGAATAACTGGCTGGGCTCAGGTAAATGGCCGCAACACCATAAGCTGGCAACAGAAATTTGAGTATGATGTGTGGTATGTAAAACGGATCAGTTTCCCGCTCGATTTTATGATATTGGGGCAGACATTCCGTAATGTAGCTAAGTCTGAAGGGATCAGTTCGGAGACCTCTGCTACAATGGAGAAGTTCAGAGGGAATTAGTATATGTGTACCACCAGTTTTACTTGAATTTTCATTAAATCAATCATGTAGGATTCATTTAATAAATCAATAAGTTTATGGAATCCAGACATAAATCCAGATTAGTAGCAAATACATCGCGTAAACGGGTATTGAAAGATTTAAAGCAAGCAATATTTGAGGTAAATAAGATTAAAAGTGGCAGGTTGAAAGGAATTCCTGCCGGAGATTTAATAAATCAACACTAATATAGGTTGGATATCATTTAAAGTATTGGGATCATAATTTTATTACTATTGCCTTCCTGTTTTTGATTAACTCCCCTAAACAGTATCTTTGCCCATTATGATTCTCTACGGAGCCAGCGGACATGGTAAGGTGATTGTTGATATACTGGAAAGTATGCAGGAGCCGCGTATCGAAATATGGGATGATGCCGATAGAGAGCCGATATGGGAATATCCGGTATCAAAACCTAGGCCTTTTGCAGGCATTAATGATAAGCTTATTATTAGTATTGGGGTTAATGCCACCAGGAAAAAGGTGGCTGACCGCCTGGGTGATTCAATAGATTTTGGTACTGCAATTCATTCCACCGCATATGTCTCCAGGAGGTCAACCGTAGATGTGGGAACAGTTGTGATGGCTGGTGTAACCATTAACCCCGATGCCTGTATTGGCAAGCACTGCATCATTAATACCAGCTCCTCAATTGATCATGACTGTGTGCTGGAAGATTATGTGCACATCTCGCCCAATGCTACACTGAGCGGTGATGTAACTGTGGGTGAAGGGACTCACATAGGTTCCGGCGCATCTGTGATTCAGGGAATCAGGATAGGCAAGTGGTGCAATATAGGCGCCGGTGCGGTAGTGATCAGCGACATACCCGACTATGCCACAGCCGTAGGCAACCCGGCAAGGGTAATAAAAATTAAAGCGCAATGAAACCAAAAATATGGATGTCGTCGCCGCATATGGGCGGCACAGAGCAGCAATTTGTAAACGAGGCATTTGATACCAACTGGATCGCACCGCTAGGCCCCAATGTAAACGGCTTTGAGCAGGACCTCGAATTGTTTCTGGATCACGGCTGCCAGGTGGCTGCATTAAGTTCAGGCACAGCAGGCTTGCACCTGGGATTGGTTTTGCTGGGTGTAAAAGCAGGCGACGAAGTGATATGCCAGAGCATGACCTTCTCTGCTACAGCTAACCCAATTAGCTACATTGGCGCCAAACCGGTATTTGTAGACAGTGAAAAAGACACCTGGAATATATCTCCCGAATTGCTGGAGGTGACTATCAAAGACCGTTTAGCCAAAGGAATAACGCCAAGAGCTATAATACCGGTTCACCTCTATGGCATGCCGGCAAAAATGGACGAAATAATGGACATAGCCCGGAACTACCAGATCCCTGTGCTGGAAGATGCAGCCGAAGCACTGGGCTCATCCATAAACGGCCGGAGGTGTGGCACATTTGGAGATATTGGCGTGCTGTCGTTCAATGGCAATAAGATCATTACCACATCGGGTGGGGGAGCGCTGGTATCCCAGCATAGTAAGGTGGTTAAAGATGCCCGCTTCCTGGCTACACAGGCACGCGATGAGGCGCCTCATTACCAGCACTCTCAGATAGGCTATAACTACCGTATGAGCAATATATGCGCTGGCATAGGCCGAGGACAGATGCAGGTACTGGCAGACAGGATCAAACAAAGGCGCAGTGTTTATAATCGATATGTTAAACATCTTGAAGGCAAAAAGGGAATCCATTTCCTGAGTGAACCTTCAGGTTATTTCAGCAACCGCTGGCTCACAACCCTCCTTATTGATGAGGCTGAAGCCGGCTTTTCGAGAGAAGATTTGCGGCTGGCCCTCGAAAAAGAAAACATCGAATCCCGCCCGTTGTGGAAACCTATGCATATGCAACCTGTATTCGAAGGCTGCACTTATTTTGGAGACGGTACATCTGAAAAATTGTTCGAAACAGGCCTTTGCCTGCCCTCAGGTTCAAATCTCTCCAATGATGATCTGGACCGGGTTTTAGAGGTGATAGATGCTGTAGTTAAATAACAATTTTCAAACAGGGTTAAGACGGATTTTTAATTAAGGCAATTCTTATTCATGAGTGATTTGATCAACGCGAAAGAACGCTTTCATTTTCTCGATGGCCTCAGGGGCATAGCATCGCTGATGATTGTTGTTCACCATGCCTTCACTTCAAATATCGTAAAGGGGCTGATCAGCAGGGGCTACCCCAATGCAGGCTTTTACCTGGCCTACTTTACCCAATCTGGTGTGGAGCTATTTTTTGTATTGAGCGGGGTGGTATTGCTCAGGCCCTATCTGCGGGGGCAAAGGGAGTTTAAGACATTTGATTACCTGGTAAGGAGGGTAAAAAGAATCTATCCGCCATACCTTGTGGCCTTGCTTTTTGGCGCGGGTGTATGCTGGTATATTCATACATACCCTACCTGGTATAATGCCAGGGTGTACCATATGGTGTTTTACTGGCCGGAGATAATCAGGGAGTCAGTTATCATTAATTTTGACGGACAATATTACAACCTCGCATGGTGGAGCCTGGGTATTGAGATGCTTTTCTATTTACTGGTACCTGTTCTGCTGCTGTTTTTTACGGGTAACAAATTAATCAGTAACCTGAAGGTAGTGGCTTTGATTATGTTTACTTTAGGCCTTTCACTGGCATTGCAGTACTGGCTTACCGAACACCACCCTGATATATACTCTTATAAAAAGGTGATTTCCAATATTTTTCAATCCCTCCGGTATCCTGTATGTTTCCTTATGGGTATACTTTTAGCGGCCAGAGATTATACCATCAGGCAGGCAGGCTTATTTATAGTTTCGGGCTGCATATTGGTTGTATTTTCCCGCTTTCTCCTGCCGCTCGAAAACCCGGGTTACGGATTGATCTATGCCGGTATAATAATTATTGCCTTTAACCGGCATTCCTTCCGGAAATTACTCAGCAGCCCCCTGATGCTCTGGCTTGGTGAGCGGTCTTATTCCCTGTTCCTGGTTCATTTTTCGGTGTTTTACCTTATGGATAGCATAGCAGCCCACTTCACTGCTACAGGCACTACTGCATATGCTCTGTTATCGCGAGGGGCGGGTATGCCTGCGGCATTCTTTGCAGCAATGCTCCTGTTTTATTTTGTAGAAAGATGGCAGGCGCGCGGATTGATAACCGGCAAAATGTTCTGGCCCTGGCAGGTGCGGAAGTTGAAAAGTTGAAAAGTTGAGAATTATAGTAGCTCTGAAGGAGCGATATATAATAGCCGGGGGTGAAGCCCCCGGTAAAACAAACAACAATTACAAGCCCTGTAAGGGCGGAATAATTATTGTGGTTTATTTTTTTTTTTATTAAAATTAAAAACGATAAATAATATACAATGCAACAATGGAAAGAGGCTGTAGAAGCAGCCTATGCAAACCGGGAGTTATTGAAAGAGCAATCTTATGCCGAAACTATCAGAGCCGTAATAGAGGAAGTAGATAAGGGCCGCCTGCGCGTGGCAAGCCCTGCTGATGGCGGATGGGTTGTGAATGAGTGGGTGAAGAAAGCCATCCTGCTCTACTTCGGTATTCAGCCTATGCAGACCTGGGACCTGCCGCCTTTCGAGTTTTACGACAAAATGCTGCTCAAGAAAGATTATGCATCTCTTGGTGTGCGGGCAGTGCCTCATGCTGTGGCGCGTTATGGCGCCTACCTGGCAAAGAATGTAGTGCTCATGCCCTCCTATGTCAATATAGGCGCGTATGTAGATGAGGGAACCATGGTTGATACCTGGGCTACTGTGGGCTCGTGCGCCCAGATAGGCAAGGGTGTGCACCTGAGCGGCGGTGTTGGCATTGGTGGTGTGCTGGAGCCGTTGCAGGCTGCCCCGGTTATTATAGAGGATGGCTGTTTTATAGGTTCTCGGTGCATAGTGGTTGAGGGGGTTATTGTGGAAAAAGAAGCGGTGCTGGGCGCCAATGTGGTGCTCACCCAATCTACCAAAATAATTGATGTGAGCGGCCCCGAGGCTATTACTTACAAAGGCCGTGTGCCTGCCCGCAGTGTGGTAATACCCGGCAGCTATACCAAAAGTTTCCCGGCCGGTGATTACCATGTGAGCTGTGCACTGATAATAGGCACCCGCAAACCATCTACAGACCTGAAAACCAGCCTGAACGATGCTTTGAGGGATTTTAATGTTTCCGTTTAATTGATTATTTTTAATTTTCAGATAGGCTGATTTCAACAATGAACAATCTTTTTCTGGATATTGACTGGCGCTTTTTCGACGAGGAATTCCTCGGCGAAAAAGTGTCTCAATACCTGTTTTTTGGTGGCATTATACTGCTTTCGTTTGTTCTCAAGCGGCCTGTGGCATCCCTGCTGGCGCGCATCAGCAGTGTACTTGCTTCAAAATACAGCTACCTGGAGCACAAGCTTACGGTAAAGGATCTGCTGCTTAAACCCATGGAGCGCCTGGTGCTGGTGGTGCTTTTTTATATGGCTGTCAACCAGCTCGACGGGCTCCTGGACCATTTTACCTTTCATCATTCCCTTGGCCAGGCAGGCAAACTCAATTATACACTGAGCGATGTGGCCGACCATATTTTCCTTTTCGTTTTCATTATCATACTCACCCAGGCCATTTCCCGGCTCATTGATTTTGTATACTATATCCGTTCCGAAACCGCCCGTAAGGAAAACAACCTGTCGCGGGTGCAGTTGCTGCCGCTCATCAAGGAGATGTCGAAACTGCTGCTCTGGGTGTTAAGTTGTTTCTGGCTGCTGGGCAGTGTTTTTCATGTCAATATTCCGGCACTGGTAGCCGGACTGGGCATTGGTGGTGTGGCCATAGCGCTTGCCGCCAAAGAAACCGTAGAGAACTTTTTCGCCGCATTCACCATCCTCTCCGATAAGCCCTTCCTTACCGGCGATGCCATAAAGCTGGGCGATGTAGAGGCTGTGGTGGAGCGCATTGGCTTCAGGAGCACCCGGCTGCGCAACCTGGACGGCTCGGCCTATATCATTCCCAACCAGAAACTGGTGAGCCAGAACCTCATTAATTTATCGCAACGAGACAGGCGGGGCGTGAACCTGAAAGTAAATATAAAATACGGGGTAAGTAATGATACCTTGCACAAGGTAATGGACGAACTGCGGCCTGCCCTGCTCCTCATTAATCCGGTAAAAGAACCCATACTGATTTCCATCGAAGGGTTTGATAAAGAAACCTTCCTTTTGTCTATATCATACGATCTTCCCTACCCATTGCCCGATAGCCTGCAACTTGCTGATATTAAGCGCGCAGTGAACCTTAAGGTGTTTGAGGTTGTTACTGCCAATGCGGTTATGGGCACGGCAGTGGGTACAAGTTAAGAAGGTCTTTTCCCGGCATATTGCTCCTATTATGCTTCAAAGGGTTAGCACCATTCAAGTTAGGATTGCTATTGAGCAAAAAACATACCGGATACGTGTAGAGACGGATTGAATCCGTCTCAGTCGCGCCCATCAGGATAAAATTATCGGAAACACAGAGATTGAATCCGTCTAAACCCGCATCCATCAGGAATTTTGCAAACTCCCCTCTTTTTACTCCCCTACTTTTTTTAAGGAGGGGTGGCCGACAGGCCGGGGTGGTTATGAGGGGATCGGCTTGGCGATAAGCCAGGACAGGGGTGATTGAATAGCGCCAATCCCGAAACTCCATTATGCCCCGCTAATGGGCAACCGCTTTGTAGAAATTGAAAATATAATTTGTACATGCCTTGCCATGGCTGACTATCCTATTCGCATCTGCGTAGGGGCAGGGTTTACCTTTGCCATGTTTTTATGGCCTTTGAAAAACCATTTCCAAGAATAGAAAATATACTGTATATACCCTGCAAAATCAGGGCTGTTACAGCCCGACCAAGATGCTTTCATCTGCAAAGAACACTGTATTTACCCTGCAAAATCAGGGCTGTTACAACGGAACCTGTAAAATAAGAATAGGTTGGAAACTGTATTTACCCTGCAAAATCAGGGCTGTTACAGCAGAGCAGTGTTGCGACAAAGAAAAAGACAGACTGTATTTACCCTGCAAAATCAGGGCTGTTACAGCTAGGTAAAGCAGATTGCAGGGGTACTCATAACTGTATTTACCCTGCAAAATCAGGGCTGTTACAGCACTGTTCTCATCCACCAACAAGAAGCTGTTACTGTATTTACCCTGCAAAATCAGGGCTGTTACAGCTGAATTGGTCTGATAGTGGTCAATCTGACCACTGTATTTACCCTGCAAAATCAGGGCTGTTACAGCAAAAAGCTATGTCTGCCGGACTTGCCGAACACTGTATTTACCCTGCAAAATCAAGGCTGTTACAGCTAAAAATGATAGATGGTTGTTTAGATTTACACTGTATTTACCCTGCAAAATCAGGGCTGTTACAGCGATAACTCCTTTTCTTTATTGATGGCTCCACTGTATTTACCCTGCAAAATCAGGGCTGTTACAGCTTCTACAGGGAACATATCAGTTACTTATCTACTGTATTTACCCTGCAAAATCAGGGCTGTTATAGCTGATCATGGAGAGGGTGCGATCGTCGAGGTACTGTATTTACCCTGCAAAATCAGGGCTGTTACAGCGGTGGACGGCGTTATAAAGTTCGGCAGACAACTGTATTTACCCTGCAAAATCAGGGCTGTTACAGCTTTGGTAGCCCAAATCAATACAGCATATTTACTGTATTTACCCTGCAAAATCAGGGCTGTTACAGCCAACATTCTCTGGCGGTAATCTTAATTGTACTGTATTTACCCTGCAAAATCAGGGCTGTTACAGCGAGAGCGCTGAGGTATATACTGATGAAAATACTGTATTTACCCTGCAAAATCAGGGCTGTTACAGCCACTGGGGGTACCAGCCCGGTCATATATCCACTGTATTTACCCTGCAAAATCAGGGCTGTTACAGCAAATAGCGATAGCGTTTATTCGCTCTGAGAACTGTATTTACCTTGCAAAATCAGGGCTGTTACAGCTACCAACAAACGAATTGTATTACCAGGGTAAACTGTATTTACCCTACAAAATCAGGGCTGTTACAGCGTACAGGTATTGGGGCATTCATAGGTAGAGACTGTATTTACCCTGCAAAATCAGGGCTGTTACAGCTCACGCCTGGAACGAATGCGGCTTATAATTACTGTATTTACCCTGTAAAATCAGGGCTGTTACAGCTAATAACACTAGAAGGAATATCCGGACTTGACTGTATTTACCCTGCAAAATCAGGGCTGTTACAGCCAAAGATTGAAAGCCTGATAACTTCGGGTGACTGTATTTACCCTGCAAAATCAGGGCTGTTACAGCAATTAGCTACGGCGCCAGTAATTAAACCAAACTGTATTTACCCTGCAAAATCAGGGCTGTTACAGCTGACACATCCAAATTCACACGAGATTATAAACTGTATTTACCCTGCAAAATCAGGGCTGTTACAGCTACTTATGTTCCGACAACAGGCGACCCGAACTGTATTTACCCTGCAAAATCAGGGCTGTTACAGCGGGCAATGGGATTGGCACCAAAGGATATTGACTGTATTTACCCTGCAAAATCAGGGCTGTTACAGCTAAGATGACAGAAGAAGAGTTCTGTAATAGACTGTATTTACCCTGCAAAATCAGGGCTGTTACAGCCATTGCTCCTCCGATCCGGCACCATTTCAACTGTATTTACCCTGCAAAATCAGGGCTGTTACAGCTAATAATGGGTTTCAGGGTGGTATTTATGCACTGTATTTACCCTGCAAAATCAGGGCTGTTACAGCTTTTTTCTGTAGGTAGCCAAAACAAAACAACTGTATTTACCCTGCAAAATCAGGGCTGTTACAGCCCATTCAGGATAAAGCAAAGGAAGTGGCCCGACTGTATTTACCCTGCAAAATTAGGGCTGTTACAGCACAATAGCGGCACAGATAGCAGCACTTATAACTGTATTTACCCTGCAAAATCAGGGCTGTTACAGCCAATGCAGGTATGCAACACTATGATATATAACTGTATTTACCCTGCAAAATCAGGGCTGTTACAGCATGCACCAACTTTTGATATTGAGTGCAAAGACTGTATTTACCCTGCAAAATCAGGGCTGTTACAGCTGAAAAGTATGGAACAGAAATTAACTTTAGACTGTATTTACCCTGCAAAATCAGGGCTGTTACAGCATATTTCACGCATACCATAATGCGAAAGTGACTGTATTTACCCTGCAAAATCAGGGCTGTTACAGCAATAATAGTAGCCACCAGTAAGGCTTTCAGACTGTATTTACCCTGCAAAATCAGGGCTGTTACAGCAGCTATCCTATAAACCCTTGCTTATAAATACTTTAACTCTTGTTTCATTCCAAAAATAAACTATTCAGAATAGACAACTAAATTGATTTTTACTATTTTTGATAATGTAAAATTATATTTTTCATTAGCACACTTAATTATTTATTAAAATCAGTTTCTCCATGGATAGAAAATACATGACCCTCGATGACAAGTATTATTTCGCCGCCTATATCAATATGGCAAGGCATAATGTCTATCTTTTGCTGGCCGATATTAGTACTCGTATGGGTGAAAAAGTGCCCAATGATGATGCGAAACTGATTTTCCCGATCCTGCAAAAACTCGAACCCAAAACCACTACAGGTAAAAACTCAGTCTCACCCGATGAGCAGTTAAAAATCATCAAAGAATTACATAAGCATTTCCCGTTCCTTAAAACAATGCTATATGCCTATAAAAAACCAATGGGCGCAGCCACTGAAGAAGAAATACAGAAAATGGACTATGCTCCGGGTGATTATTATGATTTATTCACACTTTTTTTCAAAGTACTCAATGATTACCGTAATGAATTTACCCATACAATTTCTCAGCCAAATGTAAAAATCTTAGGAACTGAAGAATTTCGGGTTTCATATGTATTCGATTTCCCGGCCAATTTGTTGTATGGCTTACGGGTCACATTCGATACAGCAGTCCGCAAAGCCAAAACTAGATTTAATTTCACGCCAGATGATACTAAGCATCTGTTGCGTCAGGGTAAAGGCGGTAAAGAATTAGTTGGCTTTAAATATAAATTTCAGGCCGAAGGCAGCAAGTCGCTCACCATACATGGCCTTACGTTTTTTATCTGTCTGCTTCTCGAACGTAAATATGCCACGCTATTTACCCAGAAACTGCAGGGGCTGAAAGATAAACGCAGCCGGGGTTTTAAAGCCACTTACGAAGTTTTTGCTGTCCATTGCATCCGCCTGCCCAATGCGCGTTACACCAGCGATACTTCCAATGGCGCATTGCTGCTGGATATGCTCAATGAACTAAAAAAATGCCCCACACTTTTATTCCCTCAATTACCTGCAAAAGGAGAGCAAAACAAAGATCAGGATGCCTTCCGCATCAAAGTGGAAGATATGCCCGGTATGGAAGAAGAAGGCGATAGTGGCTTTGTATTGCTAAAAAGGCACGAAGACCGTTTTTCTTATCTCGCGCTAAGGTTTATGGATGAAGTGAAATGGTTTAATTTGTTGCATTTCCCGGTTGATCTCGGCAATTATCACTACCACCTTTACGATAAGATTGTGGATGGATTGCCAAGAATAGGCAGCTTATGGGAAAAAATGATAGGTTATGGCAGATTGCCAGATTATCAGCATAAGTTTTTAAATAAAGATTATCCCGCCGAATGGCAGTTATTGTGGCAAAATCATGAACTAAAAAAAGAAAATGAAAACGACAAATCGTCCTACATGCCGCCCACTATGCCTCATTATCATTTCCCTGACGGTAAAGCCGACAATATTGCAATAAAAATAACAAACCCGGAAACGCTGTTCTGGCCTGCCATCCATATTGATGGTAATGATAAAAAAGCAGGTAAACCTGCAAAAAAGGAACATCCCGACTTGCTGCTGAGCAAGTATGAGTTATTTGCTTTTATCTTTTACGGATTATTGATTGGAAAGGATAGAATTAAAAAAGAACTGGAAGATAAATTGGTGCAGTATTTCAATAAGCGCAAACAACTGTACCGTAATATTATAAATGGCAAATTATTGCCTTTGGCCCTTCCGGCTGATATACCGAAACCAAAGGACAAAGGCAAGAAACCCACAGGCTATGATCAGCGTAAAGAATTGCTGAATCAGAAATTGGCTATATATGGTTGCACAGCCGATGAATTGCCCGATGAAATTAAATGTTTCCTGATGGGAGTAATAACAGAAAGCTTTGAAATAAAAGCAAGATACAGATTGGAAGATCTGATAGTTGATACAGAAATTTTGCAGGAAAGAATCAAAAGGCAATTGAAAGAAAAGCGCAAACCAGGCAGCAAAAAAGATGTGGAAATAAAAGCCGGGGTATTGGCCGGCTTCCTGGCCAAAGATATAATGCTCTTCCAGCCCGCCGATAAAACCGAAGGCGTAAAAGCCAGCGGCAAGCCTACCTCTACGCTATACAACGTATTGCAAGCCAAGTTGGCCCTGTATGGCGCTAATGTAGATACGCTGGAGCGCACATTTAATGAATGTGGCTTGCTAAGCGGCAGCACAAAACACCCTTTTTTAGGCCAGGTTGTAAGCCGGAAGCCTGCAACCATTGTTGACTTTTACATGGCATATCTCACCGCCCGGCATAGTTATCTTTTAAAATGCGAAACCGATAAAAATTATCAGGCTTATCAGTGGTTAAAAAATAATCAGGCACGCAAAAAAACGGAACCCCATTTTGGTCAGCGCCTTGCCGCTGAAATGGAAAAGCTTCCGGTTGTTATTCCACGCGGCTTTTTTGCCGAGAGCATTAAAAATGAATTATTGGCATTAAATAATGATAAACTGAACGCAGCAATAGTGAGTGCCCGCACGCCCAATACGAGTTTTATGTTCATGGCTTATCTCAAAGAATATCTTGATGATGATGTGCAGGATTTTTATGGTTGGCCGAGGGTTTATAAGATTTTCGATAATTTTCATGATAAACGCACCAAAAGTGAGATGCGCAAATCACTTAAACCCGAGCCATTGAGTGAGGAAGCAAGGAAGGGGCAAATGGATGAGCTGAAGAAATGGATAAAAGAAACGCCCAATGATGAGGATTACGGAAAATTCAAAAAGCGTTACGATGATTTCGAATCAAATGAAAAGCAGATAAGGCAGTTAAAAGTACAGGATATAACCACATTCGCAATGTGTGATTATCTTTTAAAAAATATAAACAGGAACCTCATAAACTCAGATGGTCAGTTCTATTTAAAGGATATTGCACCAAAAGGTGATAAAGGGATACTCGATAAGCCAATGTCAGATTTTGGCAGGGTATTTGATTATTGCTGCACAAGTAAAGACTTTGCAGGGGTTGAAATAACGATAGAAGGCAAAACCAGAATTTTTCAGGACGATCTGAAAGTGAAAAATATAGGGGATTTTAATAAGTTTATTAAAGACAGGCGGCTCCCTAATTTATTAGCCTATTTACAAAAAGAGCAAATACACAGGGCAGAATTGGAAAAAGAATTGGAGCGGTATGATATTGTTCGCATTGAAATATTCAAAATCATACATGAATTTGAAAAAGCAATCCTTACTAAATATCCTGGCATTGATGGCAAAGACTTTGATAATATTATCAGCCATTTTCAGCAATCAAATAATCTACCGGAATTAACCGCAATGCAAATAAAGAAAATCCGCAATGCTTTCTCCCACAATCAATATCCCGACCCAATATACTTCCTGAACAATGAAGATTTAAAATTAATTGGCACAACAGGGGTAGAATTATACACAGATTATTTTTTTAATTTCATTAAAACAATTTTAGTTTCTGAAAATTAGATGGGCCACTCGTTGGTATTTGCACGTATTTTCCTATTATCGTATATTCAGCCATCCTAAAAAATAAATATGCTAAATAATTTGGAAATATAAACAATCGGCCATACCTTTATTCCAAATTTGATGATTAATTATAACTTATTCAACCATGAAGCAATTATTATTCAATCCTGAGTTAGTCGAAGGTTTTTTTACCTGCTTTGGAACCAGGCACAAAAACATTCCCGACGATTTCGATTAATTATTTTGTTATTACAAATATTGCTATATGCATCGAGGGAATAGCTGATTAACTTTTGAAGTTTTAGTTCTGGAAGTGCATACAAACATTCCCGATGATTGCGGCGATTGAAAACTGTATATTTATATTATCTCTATGCATTTGAACGCATTTTCAACAGAACTCATTTTCACATTGCCCTAATTTCACATTAATCAATGGGCTAAAATGGGATATAATGAGATAATCGTAAAATAATTTATATCAGCCACCAGCAAGGGTTTCAGCGATTACCATTATCCCATTTCTATTTTTTTGAGACAATGGGATAACCAAACAAATTCTCTGGCGCTTGTAGCAGGGCTTTTGGGTAGCAGACACGTTTCTGAGCAATCTAGGCAGTTTTCAACTGCTGTTTCATTCAGTAATTGAATAGGATAAGATGAGATAATCGTAAATTAATTTATATTAGCCACCAGCAAGGGTTTCAGCGTTTACCATTATCCCATTTCTTTTTTTTGAGACAATGGGATAACCAAACAAAAAGCCTTTTCAAAAGGGAAAATCCACTAATCAAATGATCCATAATATAACTCTATTAAATTGCCGAACAAAGATTTGCCGGTTAGAATTTGATGGGGCCTTAATAATGGCGTAGACTAACAGATGAATCATCATGAAGAAGAGAAGCAAAACTACAACC
>CAILLK010000100.1 GCA_903835005.1 uncultured Bacteroidota bacterium
CATAATCCCTTCTTATCCCGTCAATAAAATCAAAGAACTGTTGCCGCATAACTATACGCCACAGCAAAATTAAACCTCAACAGCGAATCGGGAAACATGTACTTGCTGGGTCGGATACTTTATCATGACTTCCGGCAGTCTTAATATTTTGTGCATAATCCCCCCTGGATTCATTTAGTCACACCTGTATTATACCATACCCTTAAAAGTGGCGGAATCCCTAACTGAGAAAGTATGACTATAGTTCTGTAAATGTTTTTGTTTAGTACAATTGAGATCAGATGATACTTAGTGGTCCGATCATTATTCAAATGATCACTGTATCGCTTGACAGGTTCAATTTCCGGAACTATGGTTCTGTTTATGCTGAGAATTCCTTGTGTTTTGTAAAGGAAAATAGCCCTTGATTTTTCAAGGGGCATTTGTGGGGGCATAATTCAATTTGATTATGCCTGAATTTATTAAAATACAGTTGGTTAGCTTGACACTTGCTTCGCTGCAGGCTCCATCAATCCCACATTTACTACTTTCCCTTATAGTCCATAGAACCCTTGAAATTCCTGGCATTTTATGATATAATCATCTAATGATGTCCATCTGAATTTACCCTAATCCACCAATATCTGGGGGCAAATCTGGGGGCATTATTAGGTATCAATTAGGAGATGCCCCGATGCCGTTAACAGAGATAGAATGCAGGAATGCCAAGGCTTCCGAGAAAACCAGAAGGCTATCAGATGAGTATAGCCTGTATCTGGAAATAACGCAAACAGGAAATAAATACTGGCGGTATAAATACCGGTTCGCTGGTAAGGAAAAACGCCTTGCTATTGGTGTTTACCCTGAAATAAGCCTTAAAAAGGCCAGAGAATTAAGGGATGAAGCCAGGACGAAACTTAGAGCCGGCATAGACCCATCAGCAGAGAAAAAAGCTAACAAACAGCAATTGTATCTGAATGCAGAGAATAGCTTTAAATCCATAGCCACAGAGTGGCTGGATAAGAGAAAACACCTGTTGACCGAACTACATAGCCAGAAGCAGCTAAGATTGCTTGAAGTCAATGTTTATTCGGTTTTAGGCAATACCCCGATCAATGATATTACAGCCCCGGTAGTGCTTTCCCTTTTAAGGAAAATAGAATCTACAGGCACTTTAGATAAAGCGCATAGAGTTCAGCATCTTATAGGGCAGATCATGCGTTATGCCATAGTAACAGGCAGGGCAGACCGGGATGTTTCAGCAGACCTGAGAGGCGCACTGCAACCAGCTAAAAAAAATGGCTATGCTCATTTGAAAGAAGGTGAATTACCGGAACTATTAAAATCCCTTGAAAAACATCAGGGAGATATTCAAACCAAAATTGGGTTGAAATTACTGATACTTACCTTTGTCAGAACAATAGAGTTAAGGGGTGCAAAATGGGAGGAAATAAGCATTGAAAAAGCGGAATGGCGCATCCCAGCAGAGCGTATGAAAATGAGGGAGATTCATATAGTTCCCCTGTCTAATCAGGCTTTGGCCTTATTACGGGAACTGAAAATCATTACTGGTAATAACCAATATCTGTTCCCGAACCGGAACAATCCGGCAAAGTATATAAGTGCAAATACCCTGCTATTTGCTCTATACCGTTTAGGCTACCGGACACGCACAACTGGACATGGCTTCAGGGCTACAGCATCAACCATCTTAAACGAGAAAGGGTTTCGTGCTGATGTCATAGAAAGGCAGTTAGCACATGGCGAAAGGAACAAGGTACGGGCAAGCTATAATTTTGCTCAGTACCTACCAGAGCGCAAACAGATGATGCAGTGGTGGGCAGAGTATATTGAGAACCTTAAAAATGAACAGTAACAGCACTATTTGTCTGCTTTTATGATTTCAATATGTTTCAGGTACTTTATGCACTTTGTAACAGTATCGTAATTGACCCCTAGCTTTTTTGAAAGCAACCTGGCATTTACCGTTACCTTGCCCTCATTATCTACACCGGCAAGCAGGTGGTTAAAAATCCTCAGTGCCAGTTGAGGAAATTTGCAGTTTTTATCGGTGCATATTTTTTCAGTTAGCGATAAAACATTATCCTGGCTTACTTGAATAATATTATCTGGTTTCCATAGGCAGAAAAGATTGGAGCCAAGATTTTCAAAGATGTTCTGACATTGCATAAAATCCCCCCATTGGTTATGTGTTAATTATACCACACGCCTAACAATGGCGGAAGAGAGCCAAAAAATATTTTAGTTCAAATTTGAATCAAATTTTTATTGAGTTTCTTGATTTATTGCCAATTTCATTATTCAAAATTTAGGGCCATTATCTGCCATTTTATTTTGGAGAATCTGTCTTTTAGTTTCAGCATCCCTTTCATTTTTTTGCTGAATTTCATATGTCTTTTTAAGAATTGCACCTTCCTCTGCTGTATGGCCAATGTAAAAATCTGTCCAGCTTGTATCATTTCCAAGCAAAGAAAATAGATGGTTTGGATGGTCAAGTTTTGAATCTCTTACTATCTTACCATCAGTTGAAAATTTTACATATCTTCCGGAGTTTGGTAATATTGGGCCATCACAAATTATAGATGTTGTACCTACAATTTCAATTTTATTTTCTTTTGCAAAATCACTGTAATATTTAATTTCACCATCCCTTAGATTGCTGAATACTTCACAACCATTGAATACAATTCTGTTTGTGATTGAGCAACTTAGTTCATTTTTCAGTTCTTCTATCTTATCTAAAAATGTATAAGTTAATAGGTTGATCTTAATGTTTTTAGAGCCGATTATATCGGTACTACCGCCATGACCTATTAGCATTATTTCATCTATAGTTCCAAATTTTTTAATATGCTCTTTCAAAATATTTTTTATGAATTCCCCTTCCGTTTCTTTTTTAGAATCGAAGGAACCATCTAGTTCATATATTGTTGGATTATTTACAGATTTCGCAAAGTATTTAATTTTAATTTTATCTTCCCCATTGAGTAAGGAGATTATGATATATTTATGATTTTTGTCTTTAGTGGTCACATTTTCATATGTAATATGTTTAAACTATCATTATATCATACAATTTATAAAAAAAATATTTTTATGGGGCATCAATAATTTAATAATGAAAATAACCAATCTAAGTATCTTTACTAAAATGCTTTTATGGTTTCTTTATCAAAATTAGCCAAAAATGTATGGCTCAAACTTGTTTGTATTTACAATTGGATAGTTGGAACAAACACCGGAAAGTGGATTTTAGGCTTTATTGCTACATCAATTCTTGGGGTAATAACTCTATATATAAATGACTATAGTTTTAATAAACCAAAAGAGCGAGAAAAGAAAAAAATTGAATTTGATGCACAAATTGAAGAATTTCGTTTGTTAGATAGTGCGGGTACCACACCTCAAGATAAACATTCTTCCCATAAGAAGGCTATTGAAAAATTTGCAGGGCTTAATATCCCAATAAAGGAATATCCTGAAGAATATGCATATTGGAATCTCCACATGGCGAATTGCAAATATAACTTCATAGATACTGAAACTGATTATTTAGAGGTGATTCGATTTTATGATGAAGCTTTAAAGGTGTTGACTGAAAAAAAACATCCAATAGATTTTTATGCTGCTATGGTTAATAAAGGCAATACTTATAACAGGCTTTCTGCCGTAAGGTCGTATCCGACCCAGCAAGTACATGTTTCCCGATTCGCTGTTGAGGTTTAATTTTGCTGTGGCGTATAGTTATGCGGCAACAGTTCTTTGATTTTATTGACGGGATAAGAAGGGATTATGGTCAGTACATCACGCAGCCAG
>CAILLK010000101.1 GCA_903835005.1 uncultured Bacteroidota bacterium
GAGCCTGCCCTGAGAGCGATAACCAAAGGGGCTATTCCTTCACCACCCTGAAATTCTGTACCTCCCCATTAGCCCCTATGATTTTCACTAAGTAAACTCCGGGAGTAAGGTGTATGATACTAACAGCTTCTTTGTTTGAAATAAGCTTTGTCTCAAGCAACTCTGATCCTAGTAAGTTGTAAATTATTAAATCGCTATTAGCGCCATTTTCTATATTCAGTTCATCATTTACCGGGTTCGGATAAATTTTCACATTTGTATATTGTCCCATTTGCACATTACCAATCCCCATTGCTGTATTATATACCATCCTCACCCGGTTGTTATCTTCATCAGCTATGTAAATTACCCCGTTTTTATCCACAAATACATCGCCACATTTTAATTCTGCAGCAGTAGCAGGCCCACCATCTCCTGAGTATCCCCTCGTTCCGGTACCTGCTACAGTACTTATTATACCAGTTGCACCATCTATTTTCCTTATCACTCCATCGCCATATTCTGCTATGAATATATTTTCCTGATTATCTACATATATGCCGCATGGCTGATTAAGTGTTGCATTCACAGCCAGGCCTCCATCACCCGTGTGTCCGGCAGTTCCATTTCCAGCAATAGTTGTTATAATGTTAGTTGTGGCATCTACTTTACGTATAGCATGATTGTATTGGTCACAAATAAAAATATTACCAATGCTGTCTGCAAAACATTGAATAGGTCCATTGAATGTTGCGTTAGTTGCCGCTTCTCCATCACCAGAATAACCAATAACCCCTGTGCCTGCAAATGTTGTAATAATGTTTGTAGAATTTGTTATTTTACGTATTTTATTGTTATCATAAACTGCTATATAAATATTGGCAGATCTATCTAAACAAATTCCAACTGGGTTATTCAACTCGGCATTTATTGCTAAACCCCCATCGCCTCCATTTCCAAGTATACCATTTCCACATATTGTATTAATGATGCCTGTTGCTATACTTACTTTTCTAATCCTGTTATTTAAACCATCAGCTATATAAATATTGCCAGCACTATCTGTAAATACAGCTTCTGGAACATATAAATTTGCGTTTGTAGCGAGTATTCCATCTCCATTATATCCAGCACTGTCAGTACCAGCTATAGTGGTGATAATTCCAGTTGTTAAATTTACTTTTCGTACTCTACTGTTAAAACCATCGGCTATATAAAGATTCCCAAAATTATCCAGACAAAATCCTTCATCAGAATTTAATTTCGCATTAGTTGCAGGGCCACCATCTCCGCTATATCCAGCACTCTCTTTGCCAGCAACTGTAACAATAATATTTTCCTGTGCCTGCATATTATAGCAGGCACATGAGATAATTATTATCAAAACTAATTGCTTCATTCTACTACAAATTTAAACCTAAATTCATTGCCTTTACTATCTCGTAATTGCATTATATAGATACCTGGTGAAATATTGCCTAATTGCAAATTGTAATTACCGCTATTGTAGACAATATTTTTTACTCTGCGCTAAGACTCCCTAGCAGTAATAGAAGCTTTTACTATGACCAACTTTTGATACTGTCGCAGCCCAAGTCTCCAAGAAATAAAGCCAGCTTGAGCGAAGTCGGAGGATTGCAGGGTACAGAAGCTGATGTTATTCCCAATCAATATCACTAAACATACGCTCAATGGTCCCTTTCAAAATAAACATACCAAATAAATAGGAATTTCCAATTATTTATTTTATCTTTGTCCCAAATTTAACCAAAAATATCAACTTATTTATCTATGAAACAATCTTTATTTCATCCTGAGTTAATCGTAGGGCTTTATGCCTGCTCCGGATTCAGACACCCATACATTCTCGCTGATTTAGGCTATTGAAGTTATAACAACCAAATTCCCTATACCTCAAATAGGAGATATGATGAGATAATCGTAAATTATTTTATATCAGCCACCAGCAAGGGTTTCAGCGTTTTCCATTATCCCATTGCTTTTTTTAAGGGACATAGGATAATTCAATCAAAAAGCTTTTTTCCAGAGGCTGCCTTTTTTCAAGGTAGTAGTAAAGTATTAGGGACCAGACATTAAGTTGCAAGGTTAACGTGAGTTCGATGGCTTAAAAGGCTCTATGATGCTCAATTTTATTGGTACAAAAATAATCCAGAAGGGATTAAATGTCTATAGAAACCATTCTATGAGTTTTGCCGATGCTGAAGGCATCGCATGTATTGATGGCAAAAATGAGTAATTGACACAATCAATTGATATAAACTCCGAACTGACTATAGGTTACTCATTTCCCAATCTCGCAAAGAATGAGATATGATGAGATAATCGTAAATTAATTTATATCAGCCACCAGCCAGGGTTTCAGCGTTTACCATTATCCCATTTCGTTTTTTTGAGACAATGGGATAACCAAACAAAATCCTCAACAAATATTCAAAACAATATTTCTTTTACATTATGAAATTTCAATATTTTTTGCGATAACACCAAATAGACATTATAAACCGGCATTAAACAGGATCTTTGCAAATTGCCACTTTGTTGCTTTGCGTGCGCTTTTTCTATAACGTTTTATTTTGAAAACTTCATTAATATAGCTCAACCCCACAATTATATGGATCAGCTCAATATTAATTCGCTCAGTTCCAGCCCCTTCTTAATCAGGTCCAGGTTGAAGTTCTCATCAACCCCATGCATATTGCAGTCGTTGTTGCCCAGCGATATAAGGAAGGCATCAATACCCAGCACATTTTTAAAATCGGCTACTACAGGTATACCACCCCCCACATTCTTTATCACCGGCTTTACCCCATATACCTGCTCCTGGTATTCCATTATCTTCAGTATTTCCGGGTCCGATACATTTACTTTTACCGGGTACGACAATTTGTCAATTTTCAGTTCATAATCAATATATTCAGGCACATGGTCAGCAACATATTTCCGGAACATTTCCACAAAAGCCTCTGGTTTCTGAGACGCCACCAGCCTGAAATTTATTTTGGCGAAAGCGCTGGCTGGTATAATGTTTTTATACCCCTCGCCTGTATACCCCGCCTGGATCCCGCTCACTTCTATAGCTGGCCATATGCCCACCATAGTATGAAAATCGTACTTCCCTATAGTAGTTTTTACACCGGCTGTCACCATCGGGTCGTCTATTTTCAGCAATGCCAGGTTGCGCTCAATTTGTTGCGGTTTTATTTTATCCACAGCATCATAAAACCCTGGAATGGTTACTGTGCCATCAGTAAGTAGCATTTTTGCCAGAAAGGCTATCAGCTCCTTGGTAGCGCTCGGCACGCCGCTGCCGAATAAACCGGAATGCAGGTCGTTTTTGGCAGATATGAATTTTAAGGTAAGGTTGCCGCCACCCCTCAGCGATTCCTCAATAGTAGGTGTGCCCCCCAGTATTTCACCGTCCGAAATAAGGATCTGGTCACATATCAGCTTGTCGGAATTAGCAATTACCAGATCAGTCATATCGGGGTTGCTGGTCTCTTCATTACCCTCAATCATGAATTTGAGATTGCAACCCAGCCTGTTTTCTTTAATAAGCTTAATAGCAGTATATATATGTATAAAATTCTGACCCTTGTTATCCACAATCCCGCGGCCAATAAGCCTTCCGTCTATTTCCGTAAGATAGAATGGCTGCGATTTCCAGCCATCTTCTATGCTGGCTGGCTGAACATCGTAGTGGCCATATATCAGTTTCGTTTTCAGTTTATCAGATACATGGTATTCTGCCAGAACAACGGGGTTTGTTGCCGGGCCCTTCAGCAGGCTCACCTTAAATCCATTACCCTCAAACAGGTGGGTTAACCATTTTACCTGCTCCGAAATACCCGATGCAAAAGAAGCATCAGTCGATATGCTTTTAAAGCCTATATACTCCTTGAGCAGATGGGTGAAAGCCGTAAGATCCTGTTTCATATTAAAAATTATATATTATTATATTGCAGCATGAGATTACCATGACTACTTGAATACCTCAAACCGCTGACATGCAGATTTGACCCGCTGTAGCGGTTTGTGCAAACTTCGGCAATTAGAATGGGACTTTCAAAAAATAAAGTATTCTTGCAGAGCCCGGTCAGCAACCCGTTATGCAAAATAATTCAATTAACTGATCCAACCGGATTTTTGCACCACTAATAGTGCCATCCTTTTATCATTTTAGTGTTAAGTGTGGAGGTGTTATGCAGATTCAGCAGGTCATTAAACTCGCGCCAGGTTTCATCTTTGAAGTTATAATATCCAAGGCATGTTTTTCCAGACTGCATGTATATCCTTATCCATTTGCTGTTGCTGGAGTTGGGAAAACGATCCGGCATAATATTGATTTTTTTAAGTAATTCCTGCGCTATCTCCATAAATCTTCGTTCTAATGTGGTTAAAGGTAAGCTTTTATATTCAATAAAACTAAAAACTAATTTATTGACTGCCTGTTGTTCCTTCTTTACTGCCTTCCCCGGCATTACTATTTATTTCCCGGCCAGCCTGCAATTCATTAGCATCTTCATGCCATATCAGCCGTTCCAGGGCTTCTTTGTTCTGGATAATGCTAGCCCTGTATTCGGGTATGGGATTCCACTTTTTTTCTGCGTCATTCCACCGCTGGGGCATGGCGCTCCATATAATTTCTTTATTGCGGTTCACTATAAACACTTTACTGTCGGGGGCCGCGGTAGAAACAAAAATAGACCGGTCAGACAGTTCAATTACATTGCCCCCTGCCGGGAAACCATATGGCGATTGGTAAATGCTGGGACACGCATATTCCCACAATAGTTTCAGTGTGTCTTTACCGGTTGTGGGCTCCTCCAGTATTTCTACTGAGGGCAGCGAACCCGGATGGCAATAATTATTGTTGAACAACATTAAATTTCCGTCATGAGTCTGCTTAATACTATGCTGCCCGCAAAACAAGCTATAGTTGTTTTCAGTAGTTCCTTCCTTGTTGATTCCGCCATAATCATTGACTACAGTTCCTTCGGGGTATTTGATTTTCAGAATACGGCTTATGTTTTTAAAACTGATATAAATAAATTGCTTTTTATCATCAAAATGGAATGAGTTTTCATGAACATCAAGGGCTGTCCCGTCGGCTGGAGGTTTCAAATAACGAGGATGTGTTTTGGTAAAGTAATCCGAAGATTTCCAATACCATACAACTTTACCACTTTCATCATACTCTATCAGATTGCCAAATTGCGTTTTTTGGCTGTTACTTTTATTCTTCTGGCTTTGAGATTTCGGGACCTCCCTGTAAGAAGGATCGCAGTTATAAATTGCCGAATCTTCACCAAGAATCATATAATGACCATTTGAAAGCCGGGTAAACTGATGATGAAAATGCTCTGAGTTATCGCCGCTCACAGTGGCTGCAGCAGGTGGTTTCCATAATATTTCACCATCATAATTTATCTCATAAGGAGGGTCAGATACGAATGTTATAGTTCCCTGCCTCGAAATTTTCATATTTCTTGGGGTAACCTGATGGCCTTCCAATTTGGGTAAAAACCAAACCGGCTCTCCGTTCATATCATAAAGTGTTTTGTTGTCGTCCAGAAATACATAGGCATCTTTATAAGCTTCAGCGGCTGTTGTGATTTTCAGGCGAACTAAAGTGGTATCCACTTCCGGAACAGAAGCTGTAGCGAAATGAAATAAAGAGCTGATAGTTTTATCAGATTGTTTAAAACTATAAACTATGCGCCAGGTATATTGGCAGCAAAATGACGGCACCCGTTCTATTATCTTATTGGATTTAGAGTGGATGGTTTTTATAATATGCCTGCAAAACGAATCTGGATTATTAAAACTACCGGAAGCGATTTCGAATGTATAATCGAGGCTCCGGGGCTCTTCCGGCACTTTAAATCCTATTGTTGTGTAATTGAGTGTACTGCCATCAAGAGGTTTTATTTGAGCAGGCAGCACTTGAGTAATTATTAACAAAAGACTTAGGATGGTAGGTAGTCTAAGCATTTTATATTATTTTCAGTTGAATTTATAACTATACTAAAGGATGTTTGACATTTATTAAATGATTTTGTTTAACAAATAGCGAAGTGTATTTTAAAAATATTTATTATTATTGAACTGTTTTTTGTTGAGGTCCTTCTTCCCAAAGCACTGTCTTGAACTCAATATTTATTCCTAAAGCTTAAAGTATTTCAAAATTTTAAAATGCAATTTAGCCCAAGTGGATTTAATTATTTGTAGAATTAATTTGATGTTAATAAAATAAACTACAATAGCTAAATAAATTAATAAAAATAATTAAATTATATGCGGTTAAGGGTATTGCCAAAATGTAAAATGTATCTCCTGAACTTCATTTGTTTTCGCCCATAATGAGCAGGTCCATCAATTTTCTGTTTTCTATTACACTGGCTCTGTACTCTGTAATACCAACCCATTTATTTTCCTCACTGCTCCACCTTTCCGGAGCTGCACTCCATAATATCTCTTTGTTTAAGTTTATGATAAATAACTTATTATCCGGAGCTGCGGTAGATACAAAAATTGATTTATCTGACAATTCAATTACATTTCCTCCGGCCGGAAATCCATCCTTAGAATGAATTTCTGTGCTGCAAGGATATTCCCAGATTTTTTCGAGGTTTCCTTCATCTGAATCGGGCTCCTTAAATATTTCTATAGTTGAGGAGCTATCCGGATTATCATGGTTATTATTGAACACGAAAATCCTGCCATCGCAGGAGTGTTTTATGGCATGTTGTGCCGAAAATAATTTATTAACTCCTGAATGAGGGGCCTTTTTATTTTCCTGGCCATAAATATTCAGAAGTGTGCCTTCGGGATATTTTATTTTAAGGATGCTGTTTAAATTCTTACAGCTCACGAATAGAATTTTATTGATTTCATCAAATTGAAAAGCATTTTCATGGATATCAACTATTTTTTGACGATAATCTTCTATACCGGGAGCAGGGTTATAATGTGAAAGTCCGGGATTTAATAACCTGGAATTGAGAATGTCGCTTTCTTCATAATATTTTTCTGAATTCCAGCTCCAGACTATTTTCCCTGAATCATCGAATTCTATTATTTCCCCATGAAGTACCTTACGGATATTCTTATTATTTCCGGGTAAGTTATTCTTAATCATTGCAATATGATAACTGCAGTCTTCCGCTTTTTCCACGCTGCAGCTTGCCTGTTCATATTTCAATGCCATGTAATGCCCGTTATTCAGCCTGGTAAATTCGTGGTTAAAATTTATTGGTTGTTCGTTCATAACGGTATTATCAGGAGTTCTCCATAATACAGTTCCATCATAGTTGATTTCAAAAGCATGCCCATCAGCAATGAAAGTTATAGTGCCCTGAGGAGTAATCTTTATATCCTGCGGCTGTAGGGTTTTACCCTCTATTAAAGGCATATACCAAACTGGCTGCCCTTTTATATTGTATAATACTTTTGTTCCATCTAATAAGATAAAAGCATCTTTATGTCTTTTATATGGATATGAAATTCTAAGATGAGTAATATTGCTATCCACTTCCGGAATGATACCTGTGTTGAAATGGAAAAGGTTGCTGACTGTTTTACTTTGTTTGCCGAAAATATAAGTAATCCGCCAGGTATATTGGCAACCAAAATAGGGGACTTCTGCAATAGTATTATTTTGCTTACTCCTTACCGATTGAATAATGTTATTTTTAAACGAATCGACAGAATAATAATTACCTTTTGCGAGTTCAAGCAAATAAGTCTGAGTCCTGGCTTCCGCTGGAAACGTGAAGGCGATCAATCTGTAGTTTAATTCACTTTTTTCCCGAGGTTTGATCTGGGCAGTCAGGATTAACGGAAAATAAATCAATAAACTTAATGCGTTTAATGTTTTTAGCATTATACAGGGATTTGAGGTAAATTAAAATCAGGCTGATTAACATTACTTTCCTTAAATTTGATTATTAATGATGCTACAAGGTTAGAACATCAGGTGATTAGTTTTTGTAGAATTTATTATCAGATGCTGTAGAATAAATTTGAGTGCCCCGGGTGAGAAATTCATTATCTTTATTCATCGATCGCCAGCTATACTCATGAAATTGGATTGATGTTTACTGTAAATAGTTTTTATGACGCCTTGTATAATATTAGCAGATGATCATAGTATGATCAGGAAAGGGATAAGGCTTTTAATAACTTCCAGGCTGGGGTATAAGAATGTATATGAGGCCGATAGCTGTAACAGCCTGATGAACGAGTTGAAAAGTGTGCCTTGCACACATATGATTCTTGATGTAATTTTCCCCGATGGTACTTGCCTTGAGATAGTTCCCATAATCAGGAAATTATACCCTGATGTGAAAATTATGATCTTTTCGATGCAGCCCGTTGATATTTATGCTGATGCTTTCAGGCAGTATGATATATATTATTATCTTCCTAAATCATCTAACGAAGAGGAGATTTCAACCTGCATAAAGAGCTTTCTGAATAACGAACCTTACCACAATAAAAATAAGTCAACCGCCATCCGGAATAATCCTTTTTCTTCCTTAGCACCCAGGGAGCTTGAAATATTGCACTACCTTCTTAACGGTTATAAGACGAATGATATAGCTGCTACGCTTAATCTCAGCAACAGTACTGTTTCTACTTTTAAAAAGAGAATTTTCGACAAAACAGGCACTACCAGCTTGTCACAGTTATTCGAAATTGCTTCTGTAAATAACCTGGGATTTTTTGCAGGTACTTCAAAACCCAAAAATGATTAGAAATGCGTTACTGATTAATCATCACTAACTGTTAACTTTCATAGAGAAATGAAATACTGAACCCCTGCCTTTTTCACTGTCTACCCATATTTCCCCGCCATTCTCAACTACAAATTCTTTGCAGAGCGACAGCCCGATACCATTGCTCATTATGTTATCTGTCTTTGCCTTACCTTTTGTGGAGGGTTCAAAAATATGAGCAATCTTGTCCTTGTTTATGCCTGTGCCGTTATCACTTACGGAAATGATCACCTGGTTCCTGTTTTTTGTAAGCGTGGCGCTGATGCCAATGAGGCCGTTAATATTTGAATATTTTACGGCATTTGACAGCAGGTTGCGCAGAACAAATTTTATATGGTTAGGGTCAGCAAATGCGGTAATATGCCCTGGTATGTTGTTGATAATGGAGATATTCTTCTGATTTGCCGAGGCATTTATCAGCTGAAGTTCATCTTCCAATGTTTCATTAATATTAATGTGCTGCTGGTTCAGCGCAGTGCCCTGAATCTGTTCCTTGGCCCAATCCAGCATATTCTGGAGCGTTTTAACCGATGATACAGCATTCAGTTCCAGTTGGTAAAGCAATGCATCTTTTTCGTCTTCAGGAATTGATTTATCACGGCACAATCCAAGAGATAAAGGCATAAACCCGATTGAGCCGGTGATATCATGGGCAATAACAGAAATCACCTTATTTTTTACATTATTGGAATTCCTGAGTTTCACTTCCCGGTTTGCGAGCTCCTTATTCATCAATCTGGATCTTCCCCATGAAATGCTAACAGCAAGAACAACAAATGAAAGTATCCCGGCTATATAAACTGGAAGGTTATTCCCAATTTGCGGTTCGCCATTTGAAATTTCCAGCTGCGGGTCGCTGGAATTTACTGCATTCAATTTATTCTTTGATTCCATGTTAGTACTGGCCAATGCACTTTCCAGATAAACAAGGCTGTCAAGAATACTCTTTTGTTTCTCCAGCAGTGAAGTTGCTGCAACATAATCACCTTTCTTTATGCATTTTTTAATAAGGACTTCTAAACTATTTACCTCATTTTTTTTAATGATAGATTCACGGGTTAAATCAACTGGCGAGGTAAGTTTATTTATATTATTCAGCTCAGCATTAGTCCCATTATTTGCAGTTCCGGATGCATTTGCAATTTGTGTCGCTCTGTTACTTGCTGAACAATCCAGGGTAATCTCGATATTATGGTTATAGCTTGATGCACTGAATAAATTCAGGTTATTTACGGAAGCGTCAGCCTCAGGCAGGTAAAGCGGGTTAAACAAAAATGCATATTGCTTACCGGCTGTTGATCCGGAAACAGTATTGGGAGCAGATCCTGTTGTGGTTTTATTTTCATTGCTGCTATTTAAAGCAGGATTATTACCGGCTTCGGCTTCCCTGAGTGAAGACGATACCAGAGCTCCGTTTCTGTGCGTATTCAGTTTTTCAGTTTCAGCTTCAGGGGTTATTACCGGCCATCCGGTAAAATTAACCGGCCACATTTTATCGAGGTAGAGGTACGAAGTGTAGGGAACTACTTCATCGTAGGGCAGGTAGGCTATTAATCCATATCCGGGAACCGGAACTGTATTTTGGGTTCCCGGCAAAAGGTAATTGTTACTGCCATGCTCAGTATTGATTTTAATAACCTGATTTCCCTGAAGGTTACCAAAGGGGTAGCCGGAGCTATTCATATCCGTATTCCGGATTTCAGCAGGGATATTATTTGCAGCGCTTATGGCTTCATTAAAGTTCAGTAATCCCAGCTCCGGAGCAAGACTTAATGATGTGCCCGTTTTGCCAAAGATGGAGTTGCTGTTGTTGAAGACAACCGCCGGTTCATTTTTCTGCTTTTGGTTTGGCAACTTCAGCAGCGAAGCAATATTTACCGACTCAACACCTTTGCCGGTATTATCTTTGCCAGTGGCTTTATCATTATCCTTTATGCTCAGTTCAAAACCTTCATACAGGTTATTGGTATGTTTTTTCAACAATAAATTCAATGCATACCGGGTATAGTTTAATGTCTTTGCAGTATCACCATCCATAGTATAAATAGCGTCTTTTATAGCATCTGGCAGTGACCTTACCTCTACGTAACTGTTGTTTTTACTCACATCCAGTATTTTCTGGAGTTTTTTCATGGAAATGAAGTTGTCCTTCATATCTTTTACAACAGACGGGATATTACTGCTTCTCAATATTACAAGGTCATTTTCGGGCTGATCTTTTGCCACATTCAAACCCTTCATGTAATATTCCAGTGCATTTCCCAGGTCGCCCGAGCGCTCATAGTTCTCACCTATTTTTATTAATGTATTGGTTATTCCATCAGTATCGCTGAGCGCTTCAAAGGTCTTCAGCGATTTAAAAAAATGCCCGGACGCATCATCAAATTTACCCTTTCTGCTGAGTAATACACCGAGAATATTATGGCCAGATGCCAGGTCGCTGTAATCTTTAATTGCTTTATAAATCAGCAAAGATTTCTCCAGTGATTTCTCAGCAAGTTCGGTTTTATTCTGATCGGAATAAATTATTCCCTGATAGGTAAGCAATGATGCAATCCCTTGCTGGTAGCCGTTTTGATTGAATTGGGCAATTCCTTTTTTTATCAGAAGTTGGGCAGAATCGGGTTTTGAAAACCGGCAGGCCTTAATAATGTTTTCATAAGCCGTTAACTTCTGAGCATCACTTTCAGCTTGTTGTAAGGCATAGGCATAGGAGTTAATATCTGCTTGTCCGTGTGCTGTTACTGATAGTAACTGGAAAGCAAAAAAAGAAATACAGCAAAAGACCCATATTGGAGCTGCTATTTTCATATTTTTCCCTTGTCTGAAATCAAACGTCCCTTTAGTTTCTTACCAGATTTAATGATACGAAACTCTTATAGGCAAAATAAGAGAACATTGATAACGTTAAAATTAGCAATTGCATTTCAAACAAAAAAATTTATTTGCCTTTAATTTGTTAATGCACAGATATTGGCGTATCCTCCGCAGAGAATATGTGGATGTAAATCCCCGGAGCTAAGGAAACCAGGAAAGTGGAATAAGTTTAAACCGAAACCGGTAAATCAGGAAATCCCGACCACCCGATTTTCCATGTAACCAATATTAATAAGCCTTTTAAAAAAGGAATTATTTTGAAAGCTTGCAACACAAAACATCCTTTATTGGAACTATGAGCAGGATTTGGGAATACCCCAACTGGGGCAATCCAAAAGAAAATACAAGCCGGAATTCTACCTCAAAAAATTCACCGTTCAAAAACGGCATCCATAATACCTGTTATCTATTCATTACTCGCCATGGTCTGCTATGCTGGCAAATGTGCTGTTAGAACAAAAACTGTCCCCCCGGCTGCATTCTCATACAATCATGCTTTGCCATAGTTTTGCTTTATTATATTTCGTTGAACCACATCGCAACAAGCTAATCTGGTATTAACATCCCCCTAACTCCAATATAACATTGCTCTTTGTCAAGAAAATATATTGCTCAATAATGAGAAATATGAGTGAGAGATAAAATGAAAAAGCTATTTGTAATCCCAGCAATATACTACACCTAATATACTACAACTTTAAAAGTTTGCACATTTCCATTATGAGTAACCTGTATCAGGTAATTGCCAAAAGTTGAATTTTGCAGCTGAATAGTTTGATGTAACCCATTTGAGCTAGCACCCGGCAACTCCTGGCCATCCATGTTGAACAATTGAATTGTTGCTGCTTCATAACCCGGAGGCATGTCGATATATACTGTCCCGTGACCCGCCGTAGGATAGACTTTCACCGCTTCATCTTTCTTAGGATCGGGCACTGCCTCACCGTATTTGTCAAGCCGGACGATCCAGTAATCAGAAGCACCATGATTGCCAGAAACTTCGTCGTTATTTGAATGTGAGTCGCCGGCGACGATAAAGCCGCTGTCGGGCGTCTGGGAAGTTGCGGCTGAATAGTCGTCCAGGCTGCCCCCGTATGATTTTTGCCATTGCAGCGATCCGGCGGCATCCAATTTCAATATCCAGATATCGTATAGTCCCAGGTTCCCGGTAATATCTCCATCAATGGAATTGGAGTAGCCCGAGACCAAGTATCCGCCATCAAAAGTCTGAATGATTGAAGTAGCTTCGTCATCGCCGCTGCCACCGTAAACTTTACTCCACTGCTTAACCCCGGCGCTGTTCAGCTTCAAAACCCATAAATCGTTACCTCCGTGGTTTCCTGTTATATCTCCATCCACAGAGTTGGTATAACCCGCAATTACATAGCCTCCGTCCGTAGTCTGAACGACAGTTTTTCCCCAATCATAACCTGTTCCGCCAAAGAATTTCCGCCATGTGATTCCACCTGTATCATTGAGCTTTACTACCCACAGGTCGCCTTTGCGGTCTGGGCCAAGGTTACTGGCAACGGAATAGCCCGTAACGACGTACCCGTGGCCGGAAGTCTGTTTTATGCTAAAGGCTGTGCTGCTATCATAAACTTTTTGCCAGATGATTTTACCGGTATCATTAAACTTAACCACCCATGCTCCACCAAGCCCGGTATATCCTGCCACATCTCCGTCGTTTGACGAAGTAAGCCCGGCGAAAATATGGTTGCCATCATCTGTGTTCACCATTGAATAACACATTTCAAGTTTGGAGCCTCCATAGCACCGCTCCCACAAAAGATTGCCCGCAGTATCCGTAGCCACTACCCAGCAATCATTCTGCGGATTAGTTTGATCACCGTGAAGCCCGGTCACTTCTCCATATGTAGAATTTGTGACACCGGCAAGCAGATAGCCGAAGCTTGTTTTAGTCATAGCAAAATCGTTGTCGCTAAAATTACCGCCGTATGATCTTTCCCATTTTATCGCGCCATAATTGTCAATATTAACCAGCCAGAAATCTGCTCCGCCACAAAAAGGTGAAACACGGTCCCCATCATACGAAGAAGCTGTGCCGGCAATAGCAAAACCTGTATCACCCAAAGGAATTGCTACAGTTGCATCATCAAAATCTGATCCTCCATAACAATGTTGCCATTGTATCGGCGGGAACTGGGCAAAAACCGAACCACTACAGAGCAATATCGGTATAGCGATCGCAATAATTTTTAACTTTAACATCATAATTCTGGATGTCTTAAATTTTTTACCTTTTCCAAATATAATCAATAAAAAAAGATAGAAAAATTTTTTATCAAATAGAAAGTTATACTTTCCGTTCATTAGAAATACATCAGGAATGTTTCTCCGATGCTGAAGGTATCGAATGTATTGGTGGAAATTAGCATTCGGTACAATAGATTGATAATCTGATTATTGAGTTCCGAACGGGTTAAGTTAATGACATCGTGCCGGGCAGTATCTTCAGCATAAAAGAAAAAATGCAAACCCGGTTACTACCAGGTTTGCATTGAAAATTGTAAACTGTAAATTCTTACACCACTCCCGCATCATAGGCCTGCTCGCCATGAATAGACTCATCAAGCCCTGCAGTCTCTTCCTGCTCGCCTACTTTTACTTTAGTTACAAAGTTGATGATGGCCAGCATCGCATAAGTGAAAATAAATGCATAGATACATGCGCCTACAACTGCTATCAACTGATGCATAAAGAAGGTAGTACCTCCCAGCATCAGGCCATCGGCGCCTGTGGCATTAATGGCTTTTGATGCATAAACACCCAGTAATACGGTGCCCAGGCAACCGCCAATGCCATGTACACCCCACACATCCAGGGCATCGTCCCAGCCCATACGGTTTTTGAGCGATACAGCCAGGTAGCACACAGCGCCGGCCGCTATACCTATTATAACTGCTGAATTGAGTGTAACATAACCAGCTGCAGGAGTAATAGTAGCAAGGCCTGCAACAGCGCCGGTAAGCAGCCCTACGAATTTGGGTTTCTTAACCAGGCTCCACTCAATAGCCAGCCAGGTGATGGCGGCAAAAGAAGCGGCTACATCGGTATTGATAAATGCCTGACCGGTAATAGCATCAACATCCAGCTCGCTGCCGGCATTGAAGCCATACCAGCCAAACCATAACAGCCCGGTGCCTATGGCTATAAGCGGTATACTGTTTGGCGGAGATTCGCGGTCGCGGCGCTTGCCTACATAAATTACAGACGCCAGTGCCGCAAAGCCGGCAGTGGCATGCACCACAATACCACCTGCAAAGTCGCGAACCCCCCACTGAAACAGCAATCCGCCGCCCCAAACCATATGGGCAAAAGGATAGTAAACCAATACCTGCCATACTACCAGGAATACAAGGTATGCCTTAAAGGTAATACGGTTGATAAAGGCACCGGTGATGAGCGCTGGTGTGATGATGGCAAACATCATCTGGTAAGCGAAGAATACAAATTCGGGCATTTTGTTATTGCCGGGGAATGGCGTATTCAGATCTACCCCATGCATAAAACATTTGTTGAGATCACCGATAATACCGCCCATCTGGTTGCCACTGAAACACAACGAATAGCCGCAGACATACCACAAAATAGTGGTGATACCCATAGATACGAAACTCTGGATCATTATACCCAGGATGTTGCGCTTGCCCGCAAGGCCGCCGTAGAAGAACGCGAGGCCGGGGGTCATTAACATTACGAGACTTGTGGCGAGGAGCATAAAGCCCGTGGAGCCTGTGTCGAAGTTTGCCATTTTAAGTATACAGTTAAAGGTTAAAAATTAAAAGTCTGTAGTATTTATTCTGAAGTTGCTTTTTATACTTAGTGCATTCAACCTGTAAAATCCCGATTCATTTACCTTATTCCTTCCTTGTAAAAAAATTTTTCAGCAGGTCGAAAGAGACGCCGCCATTAATCATTATTTCGTACCGGGCATTCTGGCCTATACCATTCTGCACATAGATATACTGATCTTTGTCCATTTGCAACAGCCGGCTCTCGAGCTTTATGTAAGAATTCTCAGTGGGCTTGTACTCAAAGCCTGCTGTTATGCCCCAGAGCTTATATCCTGTTTTATTACCTGCGTGATCGGTGAGGACAGGTGAAACTATAGCATCCGGGTCGCGGAAAACCTCTCCCCGGCAATATATACCTGCCTTCTTACCCACCTGGTACCTGGCGGTAGCCAGGGCGCTATACATGGTTGCAGTGCTTTTGTTGGTAGCTATGTCCGAATTTTGCTGTGTAAAATAATCGGCGCCCAGTTGCAGTTTTATTTTCTTATGGCTGTAATTCAGGAAAACATTATGGGCTATGCGCAGGTGCGGAGGATCCAGAAGGGCGGGAGGGGTGTCGTCGCCAATATAATTGGTGTAGCCAATACCCAGTTTATCATTAACCGTATAGGTAATACCCATGCCGAATGACTTTGTATTGTTGTTGTCAACAAACATATTGTAGCCGTTGAGCAGGAACAGGTTGATCTCCAGTTTAGCAGTTGGGTCGAAATTGAGTTTTATGCCGCTTTCGTATGCCGGTTCGTAGTAAGTGCCTACAGCAATGGAACTGGTAATATTCTCCACAGGCAACAAAAATTCGGTGCCGAAATGGGTGCGGAAAAAACCGGCATCTATCCACAATTTACTATAGACCTTAAACCCTATATGCGCTTCCATGATATTGTTATAAGGAGCGGGAGCCCAGGTGCAATTTGCAAAATCGCCATAGCAAAAAACGGCGGCAGCTCTTATTTTATCAGAATTATACTGAACAGACAGCTGGGCAACATTGAGTGAAGGAGTATTGGATTTGGGCGATGTATTGGGAAACTTCTGAAATTTATCGGGGCCAACAGAGTCGGTATAGTAGGCATAATATGCATCGGCATAAGCCGTGATGGAGAGGGTAGAAACGGTATCAATTTTTTGACCCATGCTTTTACCTCCAATCAAAAGACAGATGGTAAGCATGAGTAGAAAAGCTTTTTTGCCTGTTAATATCATTATCGGATTTCTGAGTATCAAACAAACATATTAAAAAGAGGTTTAAAAAACAAATGACAATGATCATGTTCTCCATTTAATTTATCAGTATTCTATTTATCCGGGTCTTTGCTTAGGCATGATTTTATGGTAATTGTATCGCTTCTCCTGTATCCGGAACCCTTAAAAGCGTTGACTGTAAATTGAAAAGTGCCTTGTTCATCGAGGTTTTTATAAATCAGCGCATTAACTCCCGGCTTTAATTTCTGAAATGACCAGGAATTTACGGGTTTAAAATTATTGATCCAGCCGGTATCGATTCTTCTTTTGGCAACTTCGTAATAATCAGCCCATGGTGCATAAAATAAAAGTTGCTGGTTGTTGCAATGCCCTTCCGGGCTTATATTTTCAATCATTATGGTTGGTTTTATGCCGATTGTGGTATCTTCTATAGGAGCAGGTTTTGTTTTACTTGTTTGCGCTGTAAGTGTTGTGGTAGTGAAAGCAGCCAAAATTAATATCACCAATGAAATATTCTTCCCCATAAATAAATGCTCAAAGTCTACTCAAAATTAAATTGATTTTCCGCAAATTGCTGCTAAGAATAACTACTTCTTCCCCAATTCTATTACCTCGCATTGCTTCATATCCTTGCCATCTATCACAAAGCGGATGAGTGTGCGCACTTTATGCCAGCCATGCCTTCCGGCGGCGCCGGGATTCATATGCAGGCATTTGATTTTATCATCGTAAATCACCTTCAGTATATGGGAATGACCTGTAATGAACAGTTGAGGCGGGTTGGCAAGAAGCTCAGTTCTGATAGCCGGGGCATAGTGGCCCGGGTAGCCGCCTATGTGTACCATAAACACATTTACTTCCTCACATGTAAACTTTAATTTTTCGGGATACTCCAGCCTTATGTCGTTGCCATCTATATTGCCATAAACTCCCCTTAGCGGTTTAAAAGCTTTAAGTTTATCGGCAATCTCCGCTGTACCGAAATCGCCTGCATGCCATATCTCATCGCAGTTTGCGAAATGAGTGAACACAGCCTCATCAAGGAAGTTGTGGGTATCTGATATAAGGCCGATACGGGTCATTTTTTAGTCGAAAGTCTTTAGTCTTTAGTCGTAAGTTTATTGCCTGGTAAGTGTAGTTGTATATCTATCAAGGTCAATTTTAATTTTTTTATAGAGGAAACAGGATCTGAATTCTGTGTTAGAATTGAGAACTATTGCAACATCCTGTTTCTGATTTCTATAGTGGTTCATTTCATTTATCAGATTTGGCTTATTACCAGTATTTTGTTCGGTGATGCTGGATTCTTTTTCTTTTATTAAAGCATGACTAACGGGCTTAAGTAACATCAAAACAATATTGTCTTTCAAAGTATGGCCCTGGATAAAAAGGTAGGAGTTTTGAGGTTCAAGTCCTTTTGCTTTCAATGAAGTTGCGATAGTCCTGATTTCATCATTTGCCAAAGGATAGCCGCTTTCCAGTACAGCAATTTTGGCTGCAATCCTTTTTCTGAAACCATCAATTGTCCCTGAAAGTTGGTCAGTTATATCTATTTTATCAGTGAGTTTTATTATCTCACAGAAATGGGAAACAGTAAATGTTTCTTGGTCATTTTGTGATCTGAACCATAGGTTCCAAAGTAAAAGAGGGTAAACGATCTCTGAAATGGTTTGCATCGTTTCTTTGAAATCAAGCACCCGTTTATCGTGTTTGGTTGCCTGCACACAAACAGAATGGAGGCTATTGCTGAAACACTGAAGGTTTTCTATAGAGTAAGAATAAGTCTGAAAAATAAACGGATTTTCATTCACCAGTTTTGAGGTATCCGAATGTTCTGGTAACAGATAATCATAATCACTGTCCACGCAAACTATAAGGTACTGGCCAACAGATAGGGCAAGTATTTCTTTACTTTTTTCAATTGCTTTTTGTTTTCCTTTTTTGGTTGGGGTCTGAATGTTAAATTCTAATTCCGGTGATTCATAATCATGAAGAACATGCCGCCAGAAAGCAATATCCTCATCACTTTCCACATATACTAATACCCGCCTGGGTGCGCCCTTTGGCAGAAAAGCATTTTCTTCCACAAGGCTTTCAGAACTTGTATTTTCAACTAAGGAACTTGCGAGCATCAGTTGAGAATTTTTGTTCCTTTTTGTATTAAATCGCTGATGTTCGATACCTTATCCATCCATCCTTCCCGGATTATTGCCGGTGCATGAGTAGCAAGTATTATTTGCACATTAGGGTTGAGTTCCCGGATATATCCGATCAGTTTTTTCTGCCAGTCGAAATGAAGAGATAACTCAGGTTCATCCATAAATAGAATGGCATTTTTATTATCTTGCACTAATACGGTAAGTAATATTACAAGCAGTTGTTTTTCGCCAGAGGATAATTGGTACGGACTAATTTTTTCATCACCCAACAGAAAGCTTATTTCATCCTCTTTACGATTAAGTTTTTTGTTTGTTTCTTCAAAAAGGGTGTCTAAAATATCTGAAAACCTGTTTTGATTTGCCTGAATTTTCAGTAATTCACCATTTGAAATGCTATTATTGATTGCCTCAATGGTTTTTTGAGCAGTGCTTAATTTGTATTTCAAATATTTTTTTTGGAGATGATATATTTGCCAATCTAACTCTGTTTTTGCATTGTCATCTGTGATTTTATTGATAGCTTCTTCGGGTTTAAATTCATTATCAAAGGTGCAGATGAAATCTACCATTGGAAAAAAGGCAATATCTTTTGAACTAAGTTTTTCAACTACATAAAAAGAGTAATTTTTTCCATAGTATAAAAATGTATCAATGGGATTTGTATATTTTTCGGCACCTGATTCATTTAGTTTAGTAAAAGAAAATGACAGGAACTTTTTGCTTCCAAAGGAAATTTTGCAATTGCTGATGCTCTTACCTATGTTATCAATTTGCCCTTCGTTAAGTAAACCTGCATTACGAATTAATTTTGATGTACAATTCAAAATAGTACTCTTCCCACTCCCGTTAATACCCGACAGCACATTCACATCCGGATGTAAATTCCATTCCAGATCATGCTTCCCCCAGAGGCCCTTAATTTCTATTTTGGAAATGTATTTTATTTCTTCACCCATCAGATGCTGATTTGATTGTAAATATAGCTATTTAATGAATAAAGCTAAAGCTTGTATTACTCAATTATTACTTCCCTGCTGTAATGCTCCTCGACCTCATTCAATATATCCCCGATCTCCACCAGGTTTTCTGTCATTACCAGGCGGGTTCGGTATTCCTTTACATGGCTTAGCCCCTTGAGGTAGCTGGCATAGTGGCGGCGCATTTCGAGGATGCCCAGTTTTTCGCCCTTCCAGTTTACTGAGCCATAGAGGTGCTTGCGGCAGGCCTGCAGGCGCTCTGCAAGGGTAGGAGCGGGCAGGGTTTCTCCGGTGTTGATAAAGTGTTTTATTTCTCTGAAGATCCACGGATAGCCAATGGCGGCACGGCCTATCATAATACCATCTACTCCATACCTGTTTTTATATTCCAGCGCCTTCTCCGGGGTATCAATATCCCCGTTTCCGAAGATGGGTATATGTATGCGCGGGTTCTCCTTTATTTTACCTATCAGTGTCCAGTCGGCTTCACCTTTATACAACTGCTGCCGGGTACGGCCATGAATGGAAATGGCCTTGACGCCTATATCCTGCATACGCTCGGCCACTTCTTCTATGTTGCGGGTATTGTTGTCCCAGCCCAGGCGGGTTTTAATGGTCACAGGCAGGGTGGTGGAGCGGATACAGGCTTTGGTGAGGCGCACCATCAATTCTATGTCTTTAAGGACTGCAGCCCCAGCTCCTTTACATACCACTTTCTTTACCGGGCAGCCGAAATTTATATCCAGCAGGTCGGGGTTGGTGGTATCCACAATCTTGGCGCTCAGGGCCATAGCCTCTTCATCGCCACCAAAAATCTGGATGCCTATTGGTTTTTCGTAATCAAAAATATCCAGCTTCTGCCTGCTCTTCATGGCATCACGGATCAGGCCTTCTGATGAGATAAACTCCGTATACATCAGATCTGCCCCGTAATCCTTACAAACAGCCCGGAAGGGCGGGTCGCTCACATCTTCCATCGGCGCCAGCAGCAGCGGGAATTCCCCCAACTCTATGTTATCTATTTTCACCATTTACAGGGTGCAAAGGTACGGGGTTTAGTTGAGAGATATTTATCGCTACTCCTTCCCGCTCACCCCCTTAAACTGATGATGTGTTTCCTTAAACAACACATTGAAAGTGGTAAGCGAACCATAGATGGCTGTGATATATTGCTGCAGGTCTACTTTTTCATCGTCGGTCATAACCTTACTGGCGTTGATCTTTTGCTCCATTACACGCAACCTGTCGCGCACCATAACAATTTTATGGAAGAAGGTATCTATAGGCACTTCTTTCGATGCGAGGGTAGGGTCGCCGGGTTTCAGTATCATCATGCCACGTTTCCAGCGCGGGCCTATAGGCACCAGTTGCATATCATGCAGCCTGCGGTCCAGTATATTGCTCAGCGCCTCTTCTATATCAGCTATAGTAATAACTCCGGGAGTCTGAGATCCTTCTACCTCTTCCAGTGTTTTCATATCCGGATAATCCTTGCTGATGCTCTTGGTGCCCTGCTGCGATTTGAACCAGATGGTGTAAAACTCAGAAGCGGTATCTACTATTACGCCCTTGCCAAAATGCTGGTGGTCTATGCGGGATCCTATGCCTAATTGTGTGCTCATTCTATAGTTGATTGTGGATGTATTATCTTTATAAAATCGCTCTAAATTACTAATAATAATCGTTATGAGAATAATTGAAAAGGCTTTGGTGCTGATTGCAGTTTTTGGGTTGATTGTAAGATTATTGGGCCAGCCTACAGGCAGTATAATTATGGTTATGTCTCTCTGCTCCTTAAGCTGGCTTTATGTAATCTTATCTTTTGCACTATTGAATGACATAAAGTTGAGAAGTCTATTTAAAAAAGGCGCTTTTACCTGTATCCCCACCTGGCATAAAATTGGCGCTGTTTTAAGCGGTATCGGCCTTGGAATTGCCTGTATAGGGATTCTATTTAAGATACAGGCTTGGGGAGGCGCACAAATTGAATTGATTGAAGGGTTAATTTTATGCCTGATACCAGCTATAATTGGTTTACTAAAAAGGCGGGGCAGGCATAAGGAGTTTTACAATCGGGTGGTTAGCCGTACAATAATCTTTGGATGTCTTTGTCTGGTTTTCTTATGCCTTCCCGACTTATTCTTTCTCAGGATTTATTACCGCCATAATCCGACATTTATAAATGCCGTTGAGCAATCAAGGAAAGATCCCGAAAATCAACAATTAAGAGACAAAGTAGATGCTGAACGGAGAAAAATAATGCAAAATCATTGAAGATTACTTCCAGTCGCCCAGCAATCGCCTGATGGCAATAACCTCACCCACATGGTAGCTGTTATGGTCGGCTATCAGCAGGGCTTCGCGCAGCAGGTTTTGTCCGTCGCCGTGGGCAAATGGTTTGTATAAATCTACTTCAGGATCCTCCAGCAAGGCTATAAACGCTTCCCTGTCTTTTTTAATGCGGATGATGCAGTTTTTCCAGGCTTCTTCATCTTTTGGGGCGGTTTCTTTTGGCCAGTAGCCTTCCGGCCATTTTGGAGATACATGCCTTGGATTATGCGAAAACTCGAGGATATCCCACTGGGCAATTCTAATATGCTCTGCAAGCTGCCATATGCTGTAAGGTAGTTTATTAGGCACAATACCGCGAATGTTTTCCGGTACATCTTTGAATGCATTATTCAGCGATACATGCGCATTGCCTGCCAGCAGCAGGTCTTTGAGTTGTTTGATGACCTCTTTAGAATTGAGGTTGCCAGCAGCCATTTTATTGATTAAAGTTTGGAAGCCCCACAGTTTTCAGAATATTATTGGCCATTTTTAACTTTTCAGGAAATAAAACAACATCGCTGAATTTATCCAGTTCTGCATTTATTTTTGCTCCTTTCGGTAACACAGGCGCTTTTTTCTTGGTTTTCATATACTACAAAATTACTTTTTTCTTTTCACTAAAAATGCATCATAGGTGATATTTTTTGAAAACTTAAACCACGTCTTATTTTTTAATCCATAAACCTCAAAGTCTTTCTCTATTTCTTCAATATTGTTGGTGATTCCCATTCGGTATAATCTGGTGCGTGCTGATGTTGCACCTAAGGCAATTACAGTTGCATCAGGGTAATTATCAGTAAATACAAATAGAGTTGAAGCTACAGTAGCCAGAACTTTTTGGCTGTCACCATTATTGGTAATAATCAAATCATTGAGTTCATTGGTGATAAGGTCTTTATCTCCAAACCCAAGGTTATAGACATTTTTAAGATTAGTTTCAGAATATTGCACGACTTTCCTGATAATTCCTTTTGGACCTGTACTATCAAATTCATATTGTAGGTAATCTGCACCTAACTCGTAATTATAAATATCAGCGATCATAGGATTGCTTGAAATCCCACAATTTTATAAATAATTTACCATTTTTATCAAAGAAATATTTGAGAAGCAAATGTTTCAGATTGTTTCTATTTTTACCCGGTAATGGCTAAGAAAAAAACAGCAGAGGTTAAGAAAAAAAAGCCATCTGGCATCCGGAGGTTTTTCAGAATTGTATTTCGTGTTATCCTGATTCTGTTCGTATCCTCACTGCTGTATGTAGTAGTATGCAAATGGGTATTACCACCCGTTACCATGACCCAGTTGGGCGGGCTGTTTGGCGGCTATGGCCTCAAGCGGAGCTATGTAAGCTATGGCGATATCTCCCGCAATGTTAAGCTGGCCGCCATTGCCAGCGAAGACCAGTTGTTTCCGGAGCATGGCGGTTTCGACTGGAAAGCTATTGATAAAAGCCTCAACAACCCACACCACAAAAAGCGGGTGCCTGCCGGTGGCGGCGCAAGTACCATAAGCCAGCAGACTGCCAAGAATGTGTTTCTGTGGCAGGGCAGCGGGTGGGGAAGATATGTGCGCAAAGCCCCTGAGTTTTATTTCACCCAGCTTATAGAGTGGACATGGGGCAAGCGCCGCATCATGGATGTATACCTGAACGTGATAGAAATGGGCCCCGGTATTTTTGGTATTGAGGCAGCATCGCAAAAATACTTCCATAAGCACGCCAAAAATCTTACCCGCGGCGAGGCGGCCATGATCATTGCCTGCCTGCCCAACCCCAAGGAATACACTGTTGTGCCCATGAGCGCCAAGGTGCGCTGGCGCACTGCCCACATACTGGAGCAGATGGATAACCTGGAGGGAGATGAAGATGTGGAGGCGGTGATAAAGACGCCATGAGAATTTAGTAGCCTTGATTAGTTTTCATTTAGGATTATCTTCTATTTGAAATCTATTTTCCAAAAACAATTTCCTGATTTCAACGATTAATTTTTAACTTACCTGCTTATTGGTGTTCAGAGGTTTTCGCTCTATTCTCTTAGCTGTGCGCCAAAAATTTTTTAAATTTGTATAATGCCACCAAAAAATACTACCAGACATATTGCTGTTGCCGGAAACATCGGCTCCGGAAAAACTACATTAACCGGCCTGCTGGCCAAGCAATTTAAGTGGCAGCCACATTACGAGGATGTGGACCACAACCCCTACCTGGTAGACTTTTATGAGGATATGCCCCGCTGGTCGTTCAACCTGCAGATATACTTCCTCAACCACCGTATCAAGAACCTGATTGATATCCGAAGTGGCAAAGAAACTGTTATTCAGGACCGTACCATTTATGAAGATGCCTGCATCTTTGCCCCCAACCTGTTTGATATGGGGCTGATGACCAAGAGGGACTTCGAAAATTACACCTCATTCTTCGAAAACCTCAAAGCGCTCATTCAGCCACCCGACCTGCTTATTTATCTCAAAGCTTCCATACCTGCCCTGGTAGACCAGATACAGAAACGCGGCCGGGATTATGAAGAGAACATAAGGCTCGACTACCTGAAGCGCCTCAATGGCTTTTACAACAAATGGATAGATAACTATAAAGACGGCCCGCTGCTGGTAATAGATGTAGACAACTGCAACTTTGCTGATAAGGAAGAAGACCTGGCCGATGTGGTTAATAAAATAGATGCCCAGTTGCATGGGTTATTTAGTAAAAAATAATTTCATAAATCTCCCCAAGATGTGCCACACCTTCAAAGTGTGGCACACCTATGCTATAAATTTTATGGTTACTATAGATGATTTACCGATATTGCATCTGTTATTTTCAGGAAACCATGCATCTGCGTAAACTACTTCTTCTCTTTATTTTTACAGGCCTGCCCGCAAGTTTATTTGCCGGGGTGCTCAAAGGCAGGGTAGTGGATGATAAAGGCGAAAGGTTGCCCTTTGCCACAGTATACATTGAGGGTACTACCACCGGTGTGAATGCCAACGGCAATGGTGATTATGAGCTCACTGTGGCTCCCGGCCTCTATAAAGTTATCTGCCAGTATATTGGCTACCAGCAATCTACTTTTAATCTTTCCATTACCGGAAATGAAACCATTGAGCACAAGTTTGTATTAAAGGGCCAGAACCTGGAGATGAAAGAAGTAGTCATTCACTCCAATGCCGAGGACCCGGTTTACGAAATTATCAGGAATGCTATAAGTCGTCGGGAGTTTCATCTGAAACAGGTACAATCTTTCCAGACAGATATTTATCTTAAAGGGGGCATGAGATCAAGGAAAATGCCCAAAAAATTCATGGGGCAGAAGACAACAGATGAAACAGATATAGTAGACAGCATGGGCAGGGGAGTACTGTTTCTGAGCGAGGAAGATGCAACCTACTATACTCAGGGCAAGAAAAAGAAAACGGTGATCCATTCAGTACATCAGAGTGGTAGTCCCAACGGGCTTGGTTTTTCGAGGTTTCCCAGTGTGATGACTTTTTATGAAAATGATATCAATGTTTTTGGTGGCGAGTCAAGGGGGTTTATTTCGCCGGTTAGCGACAATGCATTGTTTTATTACAAGTACAAACTCGACGGGCAATTTGAAGAGCAGGGCCATACTATTTATAAAATTCAGGTAATCCCAAAACGAGCCTATGAGCCATGCTTTACCGGTGAGATCTATATTGTAGACCAGGACTGGGCAATTCACAGCCTTAATATGACACTTGCCAAAAAGAGCGGCATGGATATTGTGGATACGCTGAAAGTAGACCAGTTATTCCTACCATTGCATAAAGACACCTGGGTTATCAAAAGCCAGGTGCTTTACTTTACTGTTAATCTGCTGGGATTTGATGTTACGGCAAGCGGTGTTACGGTGTATAATAACCAGAAAGTAAATGAACCTATTCCCGACTCTGTATTTGCAGACAGGATCATCAGCGCTTACGATAAAACAGCTAATAAAAAAGACACTTCCTACTGGAAGGATAACAGGCCTATCCCACTGGAAAAAGATGAATCAAAGGATTTTATAGCCAAAGACAGTCTCCGGCTTAAGATAACAAGCCCAGAATTTGTTGATTCCATGCGCCGTAAAGGAAATCGTTTCAAACCACTGGGTTTTCTGCTTGGCGGCTATTCTTACAGTACAAAAAAGAATAAAAATATTTTCAGTATCAATTCAGTTCTTATAGGCCTGGGAAGCGATAATATGCTGAATTTCAATACAATTGAAGGGTTTAATCTGGCTCCTAAAATAAGCTGGCGGCATATGATTGATACCGGTAAATACCTGCATGCAGAGTCAGTTTACCGCTATGGGTTCAGCAATACTCATTTTGATGTGGCAGGCAGGCTATACTATGTTTCCAGAGACAGAGCATTTCTGAACAGGGCCTGGACTATCGGGATAGAAGGCGGGAAATATGTTTTTCAATATAATTCTGAGAATCCTGTTCTTCCCTTTTTTAATACTTATACTGCTTTGTTTTATCGCGATAACGACCTCAAGCTTTATGAGCGTTATGAGGCAACAGCCTATTTAGGCCGCAACTACGGCAACGGTTTAAACTGGTATATAAAACCTTCTTACCAGCAACGGCTGCCATTGAACAATACCTCCTACTACAGCATTTGGCCAGGTGGCCTCAGTGATGAAAAATCAAATAGCCCCGATTGGTTATTGAAAGCGGCAACTGCATGGCAAAAGAGTGATGCAGCGCTTATTACTGCCTCAGTTTCTTTTAAACCAGGGTATACCTACACCCAATATCCCGATTATAAAGTAGCCAATGGCAGCGACTGGCCCACGTTCAGGCTGTTTTATGAAAAAGGCATTCCGGGTATCATCAACAGTGTTTCCAATTTTGATAAATGGCGGTTTTCAGTTCAGGATGAGTTTAGTATGAAACTGACAGGACTGATTAAATATAATTTTGCTGTTGGGGGTTTCTTTAACAGTGCCTATGTTTCGGTGCCTGATCTGATGAATTTATATGGAAACAGAGGCATAGGTTATGCCTCACCTTACCTGCAGAGTTTTCAGTTTGCGCAATATTATGAGTTCAGTAATAAGGAGCCTATTTACGGAGAAGCTCATCTGGAATATCATTTGAAAGGATTGCTGAGCAATAAGATCCCTTTGTTACGGCAAGCAAGATATTACCTGCTGTTTGGCGGCAATGCGTTTTATGCCACTGGCACAGATTATTATACCGAGGCTTTCGCAGGGCTTGAAAATATTGGTTACAAACTGGGCAGGGTGCTTAGAGTTGATTTTGTTCAGTCGTGGGACAGCCATAACGGGCATAATTCAGGTATAAGGTTTGGCTTGGGTTTGCCAGGTATGCCTGCCTACAAAACCTATCCTTTGCATGGAGAATGGTAGGTGGTTACCTGATTCTAACCTCGCAAGGATTGTGTCTGGATGTTATGATTTCAGGTTGGGTAGTAAAAAAATAATTTAATGTAGTATATTTATTGCGGCATTGTTTTTGCTGAGTTAAATTCATCTCTTATGAGAATCATTTCCTTGCTTTTATTACTGGTTTTTTCTCAGGGTGCCTATGCCCAGGATTTTTGCAACCTGCTCAAAAAGGAGGTGTCTCCGGATCATACTATTTATGATTATTCTTCACCTTTCGACCCCAATGAACCACCTGCGGTGCGTGTTTCCAGGAGCTATGGCACCAACCCTGATTATGCTACAGATAATTTTTTTGTTATTTTTCAGATGACAAATCCGTTAGAGTCCATTTACAAGAAAACAGATACAGGAGAGATCGAAAAGGAGGAAGTGAAACTGGTAGTTGAGTTTGAGGATAAATCCAAGTATATAGATGATACTATTAAAATAACACACGATTTTACCAATGACCGAATGAATGCCATCCGTACAGTTTTTTACTCGCTGAATGAAAAATCCATAAAAGAGTTTGCAGCAAAAAAAATAACGAAATTCAGTCTTGCAGGCTATGAACAAGCTGTTCCGGCCGATAGCGCCAATGCCATTCAGCATTACGTGCAGTGCCTTAAAGATGTTAAGAAAGATTAGCACTTCCACCCACACGTATCTTCAAGCTAACATGGAACCAATATTTTACTATCTTTGAGTGCCATGGATATTACCCATCTGCTGATATATATATTAGGATGTATTCTGCTTATCGGTTTTTTTGCAGGAACCGAAATTGCTTTTATATCGGCCAATAAGCTGAATATAGAGTTGCGCAAAAAGCAAGGTAAGTTCTCGGGCCAGATACTGGCCCGCTTTATGGATAATCCGTCTGAGTTTATTGGTACCAGCCTGGTTGGGGTTAATGTATTTGTGGTTATATATGGCCTACTTGCATCCACTCTTACCACCGATTTATTGCATCATTATCACATAATTATTACCGGTGAAAAGCCATCTGACCCATGGATGATGCAACCTTTTTATTCCATATCGGAATATACAAAACTGGTGGTTGATACTTTTCTTGCTACGCTGGTTATCCTCATTTTTGCAGAGTTCCTTCCCAAAGCTATTTTCAGATCAAAGGCCGAAACCGTACTCACCATATTCAGCGTTCCTATGCTTTTTATGTACTGGATATTTTACCCTGTTGCCAAAATATTTGTATCCATTTCTGAGTTTATACTTAAATATCTTTTTAATGTACGTATCCGGGAGAAAAAACAAATTTTTAACCGGGTAGATCTTGAATTGCTGGTAAAACAGACCATGCATGGCCATGAAAATGAAACCAGTGAAGTAAATGCGGAATTATTTGAAAATGCACTGTACCTGGTTAATGTGCGCATCCGTAAGTGCATGGTGCCCCGTAATGAAATTGAAGCAATAGATGCGTCATCTGATATGGCGCAGACCAGGAAGAAATTTATAGATACAAAATTATCAAAGATCATTGTTTATGAAGAAAACATTGATAATATTATAGGGTATATCCATCACCTGGATCTTAACCGCCGCCCGGCATCATTGAAAGAGATTCTGCATACCATTACCCCGGTGCCCGAAGCTATGAGCGCTGTAGACCTGATGAACAGGTTTACAAAAGAGCGCAAGAGCATTGCCTGGGTCATTGATGAATTTGGCGGTACGGCGGGCATTGTTACTATGGAAGATGTGCTGGAAGAGATTTTCGGCGATATCAATGATGAGTATGATGAGCAGGAATTTGTAGAGAAACAACTTTCGGAGAATGAATATATTTTCTCCGGCAGGCTGGAACTGGATTACCTGAATGAAAAATACGGTTTTGTTTTTCCTACCGATGAGTCGGAAACCTTATCGGGCTATATCATTACCGAGCATGATACTATCCCCAAAATCAAGGAAAGGATTCTGCTGGGTAAGTATGAATTTGATGTGTTGCTGGTAACAGATACCCGGATAGAAACTGTGAAAATGAAGATATTGAAGTAAGTTTTTAGTCGTAAGTCTAAAGTCGTAAGTCTAAAGTTGGAAAAAATTAGCAGAGTTCACACTCTTGAAATTAGAAATTAATAATTAACTATTGATATTATGCCAGTACAGCGCCCTTTTAATCTCAGCAAGTGGATAGATGATAACCGCCATTTATTAAAACCACCGGTAGGTAACCAATGTGTGTATAAAGATGCCGGCGACTTTATAGTAATGATAGTAGGTGGACCGAACAGCCGTAAGGATTTTCATTACAATGAAGGGGAAGAATTGTTTTACCAGCTGGAAGGCGATGTTGTTGTAAGAATTCAGGAAGATGGAAAAATAGTGGATATGCCTATAAAGCAGGGCGATATGTTCCTGCTGCCGGGGCGCACACCTCATTCACCTCAGAGAGGTGCAAATACTGTAGGGCTGGTGCTTGAAATAAAGCGTAAAACCCAGGAAATGGATGGCTTTATGTGGTTTTGCGAAAACTGCCACGAAAAGCTGTATGAGGAGTTTGCTCATATCAGCGATATTGTGACCCAGTTACCACCCATCATGCAGCGGTTTTATGATGATGAACAGAAGCGCACCTGCAAAAAATGCGGGGCTGTAATGCAGCCGCCACAGTAATTGGAATTTAGAGTTTGGAATTTTATCTTTTCTTCATCCCCGGAAATTTCATTCTCAATCCCTTTAGTGTTTGCTGAATTGTTCTGGCAACCAGGTATGATTTATACCAGTTCTGGTCGGATGGGATAATATGCCAGGGCGCGGCGTTGCAGTGTTCAAATACATCTTCGTAATATTTCATGTAGGTGTCCCATAGTTTGGATTCTTTGAAATCATCCGGGCTGTATTTCCACATCTTTTCCGGCTTTCTCAGCCGCTCGTCCAGCCGCTCAAGCTGTTCTTTATGCGATACGTGCAGGTAGAATTTCAGGATGTGGGTATCATTGTGGTTGATAAGCAATTTTTCAAAATCATTGATGGCTTGCATCCTTTTTTTTGCAATTTCATCATCAATCATCCCGTGCACCCTGGTTACCAGTACATCTTCATATTGCGACCGGTTGAAAATCTGGATCATGCCCTTTGCCGGGGCCTGCTTATGAATCCGCCAAAGAAAATCGTGCGACAATTCTTCTTTCGTTGGCTCTTTAAATGAGCTTACATTAACGCCTTGCGGATTCATGCTGGTAAAAACATCGCGGGTCAGGCCATCCTTACCACTCGCATCCATGCCCTGTATTACTATGAGTAAACTGAATTTACCTTCGGCATAAAGCAGGTTCTGCAGTTCATCAAGGTCCTTGAGAATTTTGCCCAGGGCATTTTTTGTTTTTGTTTTATCTACTCCTGCAGGAGCCCTGGTGTCAATATCCTTAAGTTTCATACACAGATAAGTAAATGAAAACCTGGCTGAGCAATTTCTGCCAGGTATTTCTGAATTTTGCTACTTTAAAGGTATTGAATTTATTCTGCTCAATAACAGCACAAACCTAGATGGGTTGTAAATTATCTTAAAAGCTTTGAAACAGCGCTTAATTACTGCTTGGATTTCAAAAACTTATCCAGATCGTCCTGGTAATTTTTATAGCTGAATTTATTATCAAGGCTCCCATAAGCATCTTTATCTACAGTAATTGAGTAAGCCCATTCTGCAAACTCCTCTTTGCTGCTTTCAAAGCTCAGCCAGTCCATCATGGTTGACACCTGGCTGGTTGTAATTTGTTCATCTTTCAGCTCCCCTTTCAGAAAAGTAGTTTTCTCGGTATCCGTTTTTTTAGCTGCTACATTCGTTTTCAACTGGTCAATTTTAGCATCGGTGAGCGAGCCGGTAACCGGTGGGGCAGGCTGCCTGTAATTGTCGTTTTGCTGGTTATTATTATTCTGGTTGTAGCCATTATTCTGGAAATTACCATTATTCTGCCGGCTATTAATTTCCTGGTTATAATTGTTCCTGTTGTTGTCCTGGTTGCCGGGGTTATTCATTCCATTAGAATAAGGTGCTGGTCGGTTGGCGTTGAATGTATTGAAATCCATTTCTGTAATCTCCCTGTTGCGACTGATCGGGTCATACGACAGAATAGAAACCATTCCTTCCGATGTTCTTACATTCCCCTCATATATTATCTCCTCGCGGCCTCTGCCACGTCTGTTATTCATCAGGCAGTATATCTGTACCCTGTGACGGCCGGGAGGCAGATCGCCAACAGTAACTGATGTGCCCCTCTTATTAAAATAGCGCCCATCCACAGCCACATTAAACGGTGAATTATCACTCAATCTTACTTTTATTGATGACTGGGCATGCGCATAGTTGATTCCACATACTGTAATCATCAAAACGATCACTAAATTTTTCATAAACCTGTTTTTTTATTTTTAATCCTCAATTGTAATGCCAATATAGTTAATAAAAACCAGTATAAAATTTTTTAACAAGGAAGTAACAGGGAGCATAATATACCTGCTGATACAGCCGCATTCAGCGATTCAGCTCCTCCCTTTCCGGGTATTGTTACTTTATTTGTTGCCATTTTCAATACAGATTCAGATATTCCTTTCGATTCGTTACCTATTATCAGAACCCCCGCTTCCATTCGTTTCATACCATAAACCGGGACTCCACCCAGGGTCGCTGCTATCTTAGGTAATGATATAGACTGTAAAAATGGCACGAGGTTTGATTCGTAAACAGAAACCCTTAAGTGGCTGCCCATGGCACTCTGAACAACTTTAGGATTATATTGATCAACACAACCAGGCGAACAAATAACATTGCTTATGCCAAACCAGTCTGCTATACGAATGATAGTGCCCAGGTTTCCGGGGTCTTGTATATCATCAAGCGCTATATACCACTCATTGCGGATGGGTATTGCTGTAGATTCCGGAATAGGTATTACCAGCAATACCTGGTTAGGTGTTTGTAAAGTAGTAAGTGCCGCCAGTTCCGATTCCTTAACCTCAAAGTATTTGGCCTCCGGATGTTTTGCCAGCAGATTTGAATGCATGGATATCCACTCAGTGGTACCTAAAACCATTTCTATAGCCTTATCGGATAATAGCCATTCTGTGGCCAGCTTTTCACCTGCTGCTTTAAATGCTTTAGCCTCATTTCGGATTTTTCGCTCTGTTAACGACTTAATATACTTAATTTGCGCCTTGGTCAACATACTGCAAAACTAGACTAATTGTAGTAACCTGATAAATGAATTATAAATTATTGCATAATGCTAAATCTGTTATAATCATCCTCTTTTTGGGGATATTGCTGCTGGCTGAAAGTTGTAATACATTCAGGCATTTAGGTAATGACCAATTCCTTTTGAGGAAAAATTCAGTTATTTTCAATACCCAAAGCAAAATAACCGGCAAGGGTGAAATAAAAGATAATCTCAACAAATTAATAGCCCAGAAACCAAATTCCAGGTTTCTGCGTGTACCTGTAAAGTTATTATTGTTCAACAGGCATTATTACAGATTGCATAACCGGGCCAATGATTCTTTACCGGCATCAGTGGAACGACCGGTCATTTTTGATACCTCATTGGTAATGCGCTCAGTCAGGAATATGAAAGATTACCTCTACACACAGGGGTTTTTCTATGCGAAAATCAATGAAAAGCTGAAAATAAAGCACAGAAAGGAATATGTGACCTATAACATTACCGCCGGTAAAAATTATAAAATCAACAAGGTTAATTACTTTATAGGAGACAGTGTTATCGCTAAACTGGTAAGGGATCATGAAGAAGAATCAATTCTACAGAAAGGGCTGGATTTTAAATACAATATGCTGGTTGATGAAAGAAGCCGCATAACCGCTCTGCTGAGGAATAACGGATACTATAAATTTACCCAGGAAAATATAAATTTCTACAATGGAATTGATACCGTTGACAAGTCTCAGTTTCAAAATGCCGAAAGCCCGTTTAAGGGTATTGTAAATTACGAATCAGAGCATAAAAACGGACATCTGCAATCAACTGTTGACCTGGATATGTATATACAGATTGTTGATGATTCTGAAGCCTTTAAAAAGTTCAGAATTGGCTCGGTCTGCATTTATCCCGATTTTAAATCGCTTGCCGACCTGACAGATTCTGCAATGAATAAGGATACAATCGGGTCTGTATGTTTCAGGTATCACAGCAAATTCGTGCATAATCATGTGCTTTATGACCATATATATCTTGATCCCGGAAATGTATATTCACAGGCCGATTATGATAAAACAATATCTAAATTGACGGAATTGGGCATTTTCCAATACCCCAAAATAATACCCTATGAAAACAGGTCAGGTCAGGACTCAATTGATTACGATATATTTCTGAGCAAAAGCAAAAAACATGATTTAAGTACAAACTATGAATTATCAACCGGGTCTACTTATTCCCTGGGCAATTCATTAAGTTTTAATTTCAGGGACAGGAATTTATTGAAAGGGGCTAACCTGCTGACAATTAGTGTGAATGGCGGTCTGGAAACCTCTTACAATGATAATACCGGCAAAAACATTTTTGAGCATTTCAGTCTTATTACCAAGTATTATGGTGTAAATGCTAGCATTGATTTTCCGAAATTCCTGGCACCGGTTGCATCTACTTTATTCGACAACAGCAGCTTACCGCATACTATTATAGAGGGTGGTGAAAATGTAATGGACCGCGTTGGCCTTTTTACCCTGCTGAATACAAGCGCCAAATTTACTTATAGCTGGCACCAGTCTCAAAACATTATCTGGACCTTTTCACCTGCCTTTGTGAACATAATTCATGTTCCGGTTGAAACGCCTTACTTTATTGATTCTTTTCTGGATAAAAATATCTATTTGAAAAACAGCTACAAGGAAAATTTTATTGAAGGGGAAAATATTTCATTTACGTTTGATAATATGATTAAAAGACGCAACAGAAATTATTCCTTTATCAAACTATCAATCGAAGAGGCAGGTGGTATTCTGGGGGGGCTTAATCAGTTAGGTGCGGCGCTGAATGACCTTTATAAGATACAATATGCCCAGTATACCAAATTTGATTTTGATGCCCGGCATTATTTTACTTTTGGCCATGATATGGTGGCTATGCGTTTTTATGGCGGAGTAGGTATACCCTATGGCCAGTCGGATGCTTTACCTTATATCAAGCAATATTTTGCCGGAGGGCCATATAGCTTAAGAGGATGGCGGATACGAACACTTGGGCCGGGAAGTTATTTTGACAACAACCCAAATTCAAGCCAGGTAGATCTTACCGGCGATATAAAACTGGAGTATAATGCTGAATACCGTTTCCCCATTGCTCCGCTTTACGGGGATGCTATAAAGATGAACGGCGCTTTCTTTATGGATGCGGGAAATATCTGGCTGGCACGGTCTGACCCCAATAACCCCGGTGGTAATTTTACATTCAATACCCTTGGGCAGGATATTGCTGCAGATATAGGGGTTGGTACCCGGTTCGACATTGAATCATTTCTTACACTTCGTATAGATGTGGCCATGCCGGTTAAGAAGCCCTATATTCTAACCAATAGTGGCTGGGTTTTCGACCAGATCTCACCCTACGACCCTACCTGGCGCGCCAACAATATCATTTTCAATATTTCAATTGGATACCCTTTCTGATTTTTGGCCGGGATCATTCTTATGAAGGCAATTCTGTTTATTTGACGATGACCAATTTTAATCCTTTGCCCAGAAAGGCAGTACTGTCGGGCATAGGTACATTTGATTTTCCCTGAAAACGAACCACCATTACATTATCTATAAAAACAGTATCTCCGGCTTTTGTACGGTCATATATGGAGGCAGAAATTATTGATCTCAGCGTATCACCGTTACAATGTTCGGTCAGGTATTCAGGTGTTACCATCAGATTGCCTACTTCATCTTCATAAAGATTCCTTTCCACATAAGTAAAATCAAAACTTACCACTTTGTACTTTTTACCGGTTGAATCGTGCGAAGTCAGCCCTTGTTTTAATAAATTATCCAGGTTGTTTTTTGTGATATTACCATAGCAATATTCAGAATGCCCCAGATATACATTGGGCCTGAATATTTTTTTAGCAGGTTTTTGTTCAGAGCCGGCCTTAGCTTGCTGGCCTGCAAGGTTTAAAACCGGTATTATAAAAATAACAAGCACTAAATATGGAATAATCCTGTTCATACCAACCAAAAATAAAAAAATAATTCTATTACGCCTATTTTTAAACAGATTTGTACCCCTATAGCCGGCTAATCGGGGACAAAAGAACCTTTTAACCTGAACTTAGGTATAAATCAGGCCCGATAAATTGTTTGCCAATTGCTAACCCCCTATATTAGCGTTTCAATTTTACCACAGCTCATGAATTCAGCAGCACTTGATTATATCCCTCAGCGCGCCCCCTTCTTTTTGATAGATGATGTGATATATGCCGAAGGCGATATTACACGCACCACCCTTGCCATTAAGGAGGATAACCTTTTTATCGTTGACGGCCACTTTACTGAGCCCGGATTAATTGAAAATATGGCACAGACAGCAGGTGCCGGCACCGGCTACAGAGCTATTAAAGGAAATAAACCCAAACCAATGGGGTATATAGCCGCGCTAAAAAACATCAACATATATTCTCTGCCGGCCCTTGGTGATACTATAACAACTGAAGCTGTCTTTTTGCAGGCTTTACTTAATTTTCACCTGGTAAAGGGAAAGGTTATGGTGGGCGACAAAGAAATAGCCAACTGCGAGTTTAAAATTTTCGTTACTCCTGATCCGCAGTTGAATAAAGCAGAACAGGCTGCCGGATAAACTTCTATTTTAAAACATATTCAAGGCAATAGTGATTTTTCGGTAAGGGCTATTGATGACCACTAATCAATCTGCCCTTGTCCATTTTGTGGTTCTTCCAAACAGCGAAAAGCCCACATAACCCCTTACATCAAGCTGGTTGCCGTTGAGCGTCATTTTGCAACTATAGGTTTTGCCATTTTTGGGGTCATAAATCTTGCCGTCCTGGTAGCCATGTTCGCCATCCTTCACAAATCCAGTCAAAACCACCAACCCTAATTCCGGTTCATTTCTTCTTTTTTCATCCGGGTTATTGATATCTGTTTTGGGCTTTCCGTCACGGTCCGGTTCTTTCAGCCAAATAATTTTGCCATAAAATTTATTATCCGGCCCTTTATAAACCTGTATTTTACCGGTTTTTTCTTCATTGTACCATATGTGTTCAATCTGATCGGCCTGGGCCAGGGAACAGAAGCGTGTGCCAAGGAGGGTAAGCAGCAAAAAAAATATCCTGAAAGACTTGTTGATTGCCATACTGTCTTTTTTTAAATAAATATAGCAAAAACCTTGCCAAAAGCAAAAATATTAAAGGAACAAAGAGGGTTTCGATATGATAAAAATAACAGGCACAGACGGTTAGATCCAACCATAAAAAGAATCACAGTCACACCAATGCCGAAAAATTTTATACTGAATCTATAAGTTAGTTAGCATCTTTAAGAGAGCTCACCCCAGATACAGACTGCGTTATTGCCGGGTGGCCTTTATACTTTATTTTACTGGCACCACTTACTTCTGCATCCAATTTCTGAGTTGCAGTAACTTCGCCGTTTCCAGCGCCCGATACAGAAATCTTTGTTGCCTGCGTTTGCAGCGGGAATGCCTTCACATTACTTGCGCCGCTTACTTCATAGCTGGCATTTTTTACCGAACCACCATTAACCGTTATATTGCCTGCACCCGAAATATCAACAGATAAATCATCCACATTGGCACTGTCCATTTTAACCGAACTTGCGCCTGAAACATCAATTTTAAATTCCTTACCTGTCAGATTTCCGTGAATATCGGCATTAGCTGCTCCTGTCATTGTTAAAAGTGTAATGGCGGGCATGGTAATTGTCAGGGTCAATCCGTTATAATCCACAGACCATGTACCATCCAGATCACTGTATACTTTGAGCTCATTATTTTCCACCTTTGTTTTAATATGCCCGATTATATTTTCATAGCCAGCAATCACTATTCCAGGTTGGGCTCCCTCCTTCATATTGATGATTACTTTTGTGCTTATATCTACGTCCACTGCATTGAACGGGGCTACTGCGGGAGTTATTTCCCCCTTAGCGCCTTCCCCTCTTAATACATTGACTTTGCAGGCTGAAGCTAAAAAAGCAACCAGCATAAGGAACAGTAATGAGCATGCAAGTTTTTTCATTGGAACTAAAATTCAGGTTTTAATAAAAAATCAAACACCGCTTTTATTGTTTTTCCACCAGATCAAGCCCACTGTACCCATAAGTACTAAAGGAAGGAAGGCCAGGTAAATGATACCACCGTTCAAACCTTTGGCGCTTTTATCATCCAGCCCCTGGGCTGTTTTGGTACATACGCTGCAACCCTGCCCAGATGAATGAGCTGTAAGTAAAACACAAAAGAGAGCCAATAACACTGATCGTTTCATAAATTAAAATTACCGCTAAGTAAGCACATAGCCAAAAGTGTATTTTTATTTAAGGATATTGCAAGGCGCTGAGTTCTAAAAATGGTTAAAAACAGTTCTTAATTTTCCTCTTCCATAGCTGCAGGAGGCAGAAATGTGCCATCGGGTGGCCCCACCACAATCACAATTTCGCCTTTTGGCGGGTGCGCCTCATAATAGGCAGCAAGCGCGCTTAGTGAATTGATATTGGTTTCTTCAAAGAATTTTGTGAGCTCGCGGCAAACAGCGGCCTGCCTTTCGGGGCCGAGGTAGGTGGCCAGTTCCTTTAATGTTTTTACCAGGCGGTGGGGAGATTCATACAGTATTATGGTGTGTTCCTCAAGAGCCAGTTTTTTCATCATGGTCTGCCGGCCTTTTTTTATCGGCAAAAAGCCTTCGAAAACGAAACTGCTGGCCGGGAGTCCGGAGTTGATTAAAGCCGGAACAAAAGCAGTGGCACCGGGCAGGCATTCTACCTTTATTTTATTACGGTTACATTCCCTTACCAGCAGAAAACCGGGATCGGATATGCCCGGAGTGCCCGCATCGGTGATGAGGGCAAATGTCTTGCCCGCAGCCAGCTGCTCTATAAGGTGGGGTAGTATCTTGTGTTCGTTGTGCTGGTGGTAGGGCGTAAGGGGTTTATGAACCTGGTAATGATTCAGCAAAACCTGGCTGCTACGGGTGTCTTCACAGAGAATCACATCGGCCTGTTTCAGTATTTCAACAGCGCGATAAGTAATATCTCCCAGGTTGCCGATAGGCGATGGAACTAAGTAGAGCAATTTTTAAGTCTTAAGTCGTTAGTCGTTAGTCTGAAGTTATTTTCCGATAGTCGAGGGCAAACTGAAATGAGTGCATTGACCACCGGAAATAGAACCGGCATCGTTCCTAAGCTTCAGTGATTGTGAAATCAAACGATTCCATTACCTGGTTGGCGAGCAGTTTTTTGCAGGCTTCGCGCACATGGGCATCCGCATCGGCTTTATCAGCAGCATCTACATGCAGGGTGATGTGCTTACCTATGCGCACATCATGCAGCATGGTCAGGCCCAGGTTATGAAGGCTGTTGTTTACCGCTTTGCCTTGTGGGTCGAGCAGTTCTTTAAGGGGCATTATATTAATGTGTGCTGTGTATTTCATTTTTTAAAAAGTCTAAAGTAGTTAGTCTAAAGTATTAAGTCTGAAGTATTAAGTTGAAAATCAGTTTGTCGTTATCTCATCCGGCTGCCTGTAGATGAAGGATAACAACACATACAGTATAAAGCCGAATGTAATGCTTGCCAACCCCAAAAACGGAAAAGACCCTGCGGAAAGCAATACCAAAATCAGATGAGGCCAGGCATAAGTCAGGTTCCATTTAGCTGGCACCATTTTGAAAAATTTCACTTTCGACACCATCAGCCAGCAAAGTATAGCGATAATCAGGTAAATGGACCAGGTATTCTGGAGCACTGCACTTGCCATGTGTTCTGTTTTTGCTGAAGAAAACCATTGTACCAAGGGCAGGGAGGCAACAAAAATACCGGTTGCAGGCACAGGCATACCTATGAAATAGGCCTTTTGGCTGGTAGCGGTGATGTTGTATTTAGCAAGGCGCAGTGCAGCAAAGCACGCTACCAGAAAAGCAGGTACCATTGCCAGCATATTGACATCGAAAACATTTTTTTCACTCATTTTGGCATCCCAAAGGAATTTGAAAAGGATCATGGAAGGAGCAACGCCAAATGAAACCACATCGGCCAGCGAATCGAGATCTTTGCCTATAGGAGAGAAAACTTTCAGTGCCCTTGCCACCAGGCCATCCAGCAGGTCGCAGACGGCGGCAATTCCTATGAAAAAACTTGCCATAAACATCTGCTGACTTCCGTAAACCCATTGCCATGTAGGTACCCCGCCATGATCACCCAGGCTCATGCTGGTATAAGGCTGCGCGTTCAGAACATAAACAATGGCTATACAACCGCAGAATAAATTGGCCAGCGTAAGCAGGTTTGGCAAATGTTTCATTACCTCAAAAGTAAGAAATAAAGTGAATGGCTAAATTAACAGCTTAAAATAAACGGAAGTAAGTGAAGGATTATAATGATAATTCAGACCATTTTTTAATGGACCAGCAGAAAATCAGTTATTAGCCCAATCTTAATTGATTTGTATTTAAAATAAAGGTATGGTAATTAGTGCTTTTATTTCTTTGCAGCTCCGGTGGTGACAGACATTTTCTTAACAGTGCAATTGCCATTATCGGCAATATATAATATTCCATGGTTATCCATTGTCAGGCCATTCGGAACAAATGTGGCTGAAACTTCGGTTTTTGTTCCTTTATCAGCAATTGCAGATGCAGGAACTTCAGCAATAGTAACTACCATGCCGGTATCATTTATTTCCCTGATTCTGTGGTTCAGCTGGTCGGCAATAATGATATCACCCTTGCCATCTAAAACAATGCCTTCGGGGTGCTGAAACGCCGCCGCTTTAGCCTGACCGTTGTCTCCGCTAAAGGCTCCCTTGCCATTCCCGCCAATGGTGGTAATAATGCCTTCAGTGTTTATTTTTCTGATGCGGTTGTTGTAGCTGTCTGTAAAATAAATATTTCCAGGGCCATCAATTGCCATTGCATATGGGTAATAAAGTTCTGCTGCGGTAGCTTGCCCTCCATCGCCGCTGAACCCAGCCGATCCTTTGCCTGCAATAGTTGTAACAATGCCGGACAGGCTGATTTTTCTTATCCGCATATTGCCATAATCTGTAAAATAAATTTCACCGGTGCCATCAACTAAAATGTCTGTGACCAGGTTGATTTGTGTGGCTGTGGCTTGCCTGCCATCGCCGTTAAAGCCGGGAATACCTGTGCCGGCAATAGTAGTAATAACGCCAGATGCATCAATTTTCCGGATACGGGAACCTGAAAGTGCCTGGCTGTCAACCAGGTAGTTGCCTTTTACATAGCGCTCAGAGTTGCCTTCCGATACATACAAATTCCCTTCATTATCTGTAGCCACACATTGCGGGTAGGGTATGCCAGCACTTAAAGCAGCGCTGCCATCACCAGAATGTATCAAAGACCTGTTGCCTGCTGTGGTACTGATAACACCCGATGAATTTACTTTCCGGATGCAGCCATTACCCCAGTCGGCTATGTATACATTGCCATTGCCATCGGGGCAGGCATAAAACGGATAACAAAGATTGGCATAAACAGCTGGTGCACCGTCGCCGGCATACCCCCGCGAATTATTACCGGCAAACGTTGTCATTACCTGTGCAGATGACTCAGTACAGATAATTACAACCAGGAAAAGAAACAGCGTGCGGAACATGTTTTGCTAATTTTAAAAAAACGGAAAGCTAATGTACAACAACTTTAGCTGTCTGCCTGCCATCTTCAGTTACCGAAGTTAGCAAATAAATTCCGGGTGGTGCATCAAGGATTATCTTAGTTGCCCTATTAGTAGTAGTGTAGAATTTTTTTACGGCCCGGCCAGTGATGTCGGTAATGACTACCTCCACTGGCTCAGAAAAAGAAGAAGACAGCAAAAAAGAGAATGAGCCAGTTGCAGGGTTGGGTGTGATAGTGAGTTGAGCATTTATATTCGGGGTTATTGGCACATCCTCTCCGCTGCAATGAGCACACACCATCCTTATATCTTCGTTACCCACATCGGCCAGGTACAAATTATTATATTGATTCAATGCCAATGCCAGAACCATATCTGTTTGGGCTGAATCGGCAGGGCCGCCGTCTCCGCTAAATCCGTATGTTCTGTTGCCGGCAACAGTAGTAATTATTCCTGTATGGCTTATTTTCCTGACCAGGTAATTGCCGTAGTCTGAAAAATAGATATTCCCGGTATCATCCATAATCATTGCCGACGGATAGTTAATAGTGGCAGCAGCTACAGGCCCTCCATCACCACTATAGCCAAAAGTGGTATCGCCCGCAAATGTGCTGATAACCCCTGAATGGTTAATTTTCCTTATCCGGTTATTGGCTGCATCTGAAAAGAAAATATTGCCCGAATGATCTGTAACAATGCCATGCACATCGGTTACTGTAGCTGCAGAGGCCTGTCCGCCGTCGCCACTGAAACCCCAGGAACCGTTTCCGGCTATTGTATTGATGATGCCTGATTTATTGATTTTCTGCAGCCTGCTCTGCACATTACCGATATAAATGTTTCCGGAATCGTCTGCAGTAATGCTTCTGATATAATAAAACCCCTCAGTAGTGGCAGGTATCCCATCGCCATTAAAGGTTGTGGTGCCATTGCCGGCAATGGTAGTAATAATACCAGCGGTATCTATTTTGCGGATATACTCGCCCGAATTAGCATAATGTGTGGTAAAAGGGTCGGTGAGGCTGTCGGAGACGATATAGATATTACCCTGGTGGTCGCAGGTAACCCATATTGGGAAATTGATACCGGCTGCCGATGCCGGGCCACCATCACCGCTATGGGCTGGCGAGCCATTACCGGCAAAAGTGCTGATAATACCGGTAGCAGGGTCCACAACCCGGATACGCGCATTCCAGAAGTCGGCAATATACACTTTGCCAGCGGCATCGGCAGCTACACCCCCCGGCCAGTTAAGCGCAGCATCGGTTGCCGGGCCGCCATCACCAGCATTGCCTTGCATCCCAGTACCCGCATAGGTGGAGATGATCTGTGCATTAATTGCCGGGCAGATAAAAAATGTCAGAAAAATGAGTGCTATCCTTATCAATGCTGGTTTATTCTATGATTAATTTTGCTGTCTGCCTGCCTTCATCAGTTACCGAAGTTACAAAATAAATGCCGGGCGGGGCATTAAGGGTTATTTCGGTTTCTTTATTGGTGGTTGTGGTTAATTCTTTTATTGGTTGGCCTATGATGTTGGTGATGATGATGTGGGCGGGGAGGGTAGTAGGGGAAGACAGGGATAGGCTGAAGGAGCCCTTTGTGGGGTTGTGGGAGAGCGCTAATTGTTGCGACTCAGATTTAACAGGCTGGACCCCAGTGCTATTGGCAGAAACCTTCCAGATAACAGCTATGTCTGTTATGTATAGATTACCTGCGTTATCAACAGAGACACAATACGGGTAGCCCAGGTGTGCATCGGTGGCGGGTACACCACTGCCATCCCATCCTCCACCAGCCACAGTGGTAATAATTCCGGTGGTGCTTATCATCCTTATCCGGCCATTGCCCACATCGGCGATATAGATATTGCCTGCAGTATCGGTTGCAACATTATTGATGCTTCCACTAAGGCTTAGCTGTGCATTTGTAGCCGGACCGCCATCGCCGCTGAAACCAGCGGTGTCGGCTTTCATAAGCGAGGTTATTATACCGGCTGAATTAATTTTTCTTACCCGGTTAAACATTGATTCTGTGAAGTAAATATTACCCTTGTTGTCGGCAGTAATTCCCCATGGTGTAGATAGGTAGGCATCTGTAGCAGGAATACCATCATTTCCGCTACCGGTTGCTGGATTACCGGCAAACAAGGAAATGATACCTGCCGTGTTTATTTTCCTGATCTTACCGGCGCCGGGGTCTGTAATATAAATATTCCCGGAGGTATCAACCGTAAGATCATTAATTCCGGCAAAACCAGCAGCAGTAGCGGGTCCGCCATCGCCACTATAGGTGGTCGTACCGTTTCCGGCAATTGTAGTAATTATTCCGGTAGTATTTACCTTCCTTATCTGGTTTCCGGTTGCTATATAGAAATTGCCAGTCCGGTCTGTTGCAACACTTATCGGAGAAGCTATACCGGCATCCATAGCAGGTCCGCCGTCGCCGCTTATAGCAGCAGATCCGTTACCGGCAACTGTATTGATAGTACCAGCGGTATTTATTTTGCGGATACGGTTATTCATATAGTCTGCGATGTAGAGGTTCCCCCCGGCATCGGCACGGGAAACAAAAGGATTGCTGATTGACGCATCAACCGATGGTCCGCCATCACCTGAAAACCCTTCGGATGTAGTGCCAGCTATGATATGGATATTCTGAGCCGGGACAATGGCTGAATAAAGAAGAAGCGAGACGAGCAATAAAATACAGGTGCGTAGCATGATTGTGCAGTTTGGTTATATATTTATAGACGTAAAAACTGAACAGAATCTTGGGTATTATGAAAAATAATCCGGGTTTGATTTTCTATTATACTAAATTAAAGTTAAATGTGATTTGGTATTATCAATGGCTGTAGCTCTTTGCGTTAGGTTTAAATTCTAAATACACACAATTATGTCCAGAATAAGTTATGCGCTGTTCGCATGTATGATTTTATTTTTATCAGCCAGCGCTTTGGCTCAGCCAGCCCCGGCCGAAAGGCCATATATCAGCGTTACAGGTATTGCTGAGCGGGCGATAGTGCCTGATGAAATTTATATTCGCATCAGTATTAAAGAACTATATGAAGGAAGAGATAAGGTAAGTATTGATGATCAGGAAAGGGAAATGATGGATAAGCTGAAAGCTTTAGGATTCAATATGGCCGACATTTCGCTTAGCGCTGCCGATGAGGTGTACAGGAAGGCGAAAGGCTTCAAAAGGGATGTAATGGCTAAAAGAAATTATGAACTGAAAGTGAATAATGCCGATATGGCCGGAAAAGTACTGGATACTCTTGAGGCAATGAAAATTGTCGATGCCAGTGTGGTCAGGTTTGACTATTCGAAAAGAGAACAGCTGAAAAAAGAGCTGCAGATAGAAGCGGTAAAAGCAGCTAAAGAAAAAGCCCAATACCTGCTTGAAGCTATAGGGCAGCGTGCAGGCAAGCCTGTATTGGTGGAAGAGATAACAGGAAGAAACAGTAATAATGAGGTGCAAAACCTTACTGAGCGTGGCTATTATAACTTCGCCAATGCAACCCAGCCGAGTGAAGATGTATTTACTCCTGTTCAATTTGAATTCAGGAAGATAGTCTATAAGTGTGCTATTAATGGGCGGTTTTTGATAGAGTAGTGTATCAGGGGCATTTGCAGATGTTTACAACATTAATGTCGCTTTAATCGCTTTGATGTAAAAGTCAGGCTTTTGTAGTGATAAATACATTTATTTTCTAAAAAAAATCGATCTGAATCCGGAATCATTCAGAAATCTATGGATTTTACAAAAAAAATCCATACCTTTGCAACCCTCTTTAAAAGTTGCAATATCATTTACAGGCAATACTTTAAAGGGTTGCAAAATATAGTTTAGAAAATCTCAAAAATTATTTTGCTGAATCAAAACAAACAACTACCTTTGCAGTCCCAAATTTTAAGGGGTTCAGAGAATATTTATCAAGTATTATGTCGCAGCGTATCAGAATTAAGCTAAAATCTTACGACCACAACCTGGTTGACAAATCGGCGGATAAGATCGTTAAGACGGTGCGCAATACAGGAGCAGTGGTTACAGGCCCTATTCCGTTGCCTACTGAGAAGAAGATCTTTACCGTATTGCGTTCACCGCACGTAAACAAGAAGAGCCGTGAGCAGTTTCAGTTATGCACGCACAAGCGTCTGCTGGATATCTACACCTCTTCTTCACGTACTGTTGATGCATTATCAAAATTGGATTTGCCCAGCGGAGTAGAAGTAGAAATTAAAGCGTAACAGCCTCAGGGCTAAACGTAGTTTGTTGTTTGGAATTTATTTCCGGCAGTTCTTTAAAAAAATTGAAAAACAGTCTATCCCGGACCACACATAGGAACCGGGCGCTGGACCCAAATACGCTCTTGATTTCCGGTTTTAACCGGAAGAAGGGAGAGTAATATAAAAAATGTAATATGAAAGGTATTATTGGTAAAAAAATCGGTATGACCAGCATTTTTGAACCTAATGGCAAGCAGACAGCTTGTACCATTATCGAAGCTGGCCCTTGTGTGGTTACTCAAAAGAAAACCGTGGATACCGACGGTTACGATTCCCTGCAGATCGCGTTCGGCGAGGCAAAGGAAAAGAATACGCCTAAGGCGCTCATTAATCACTTCGCTAAGTCGGCCTCGACTCCCAAAAGCGTTGTAAAAGAAATCCGCAATTGTTCTATTGATAAACAGGTTGGTGAAAACATCACTTGTGAAATATTTACCGAAGGTGAAAAGGTAAGCGTTATCGGCACCACCAAAGGTAAAGGTTTCCAGGGAGTTGTAAGGCGTCATGGTTTCAGCGGGGTGGGTGAAGCAACCCATGGCCAGCATGACCGTAGCCGCGCACCAGGTTCTGTAGGTGGTTCATCTTATCCCAGCCGTGTATTTAAAGGTATGCGGATGGGCGGCCGTATGGGTGCTGACCGCGTAAAGATCAAAGCGCTCCGCGTTGTAAAAATATTCCCTCAGGAAAATTATATATTGATCAGCGGTTCGGTACCGGGACATAACGGATCTATTGTTTTAATTCAGAATTAATTTTAGTCATGCAAGTTGACGTTTTAAATACTAAAGGCGAAAAGACAGGACGTTCAGTAGAACTTCCGGAAGATATTTTCAATGTTGAGCCAAACGATCATTGTATTTACTTGGCAGTAAAACAATATCTGGCCGCTCAGCGCCAGGGCACGCACAAAACCAAGACCCGCGCAGAAGTGAAGGGTTCTTCGAAGAAACTGCACAAGCAGAAAGGTACTGGTGGCAGCCGTAAAGGTAACATCCGTAATCCTTTGTACAAGGGTGGTGGTACTGTGAATGGCCCGTTGCCGCACGGTTATGCTTTCAAACTGAACCGTAAGGTGAAGGACCTGGCTAAAATATCTGCTCTGGTTTATAAAGCCCGCGAAAACAGGATTGTGGTTGTAGAAGACCTGAAACTGCAGGCCCCTAAAACCAGCGATTTCTCTACAATGCTCGCAGCTTTACGTGGCGATAACAGGAAGACAATGGTGGTATTGCCAGAGCACGACAGCAATGTTTACCTCAGCGGCCGTAACTTATCAAACCACCAGACTGTAGCTTTAAGCGACCTGAATACCTACGACCTGACACATACTCAGATTGTGATATTCACCGAGACAGCTGCAAAAATGTTCAGCGAAGAAGAAATTGAAGTGGTTGAAGCATAATATAGCAGCTGGTATATAGTATAAAGTAAAAAGCTGTAATTAATAAAATTTGTGTCTTTAGACTTAATACTAAAGACTATAGACTAAAAAAATTAATAAAAATGAAACTATCTGAAGTATTGGTGAGGCCGGTGATTACCGAAAAGGTAAATCTGCAGATGGAGCGCAGTGGCCGCTATACATTCGTAGTGGGCAAGCACGCCAATAAGCTGGAAATAAAAAAAGCAGTGGAAGAATTTTACGGCGTAAAAGTTGCTGAAGTGAATACACTGGTAGTTCCGGCCAAAAGCAAAACCCGTTTCACAAAAGCTGGTTTGCTTGCAGGACGTAAGCCATCGTATAAGAAAGCGATCATTACGCTGAACGAAGGAGAAACAATTGATTTGTTTGCTTAAGAACGCCCGGTCCGCCCAGGCGGAGCGGTAAGGTTTAAAAAGTATAGTAATAAAAGTTAAAGACTCTTTGGTAAGCCTCTTTAGAGGTAGGGGGTTAAAAATAAATAAAATGGCATTACGTAAATATAAACCGGTCACAGCCGGAACACGTTGGAGAATAGGTAACGCTTATGCGGAAATTACCACTAACGAGCCTGAAAAGAGCTTGCTGGAACACCAGAAAAATACCGGTGGACGTAACTTCCAGGGCCGCAGGGCAATGCGTTACAGTGGTGGTGGAAACAAAATCCAATACCGCCTTATTGACTTTAAGCGCAATAAAAGTGATGTTAAAGGTACTGTGAAGAGCATTGAATATGATCCCAACCGTACTGCATTCATCGCATTGCTGCATTATTCCGATGGTGAAAAACGTTACATTATTGCTCCGCAGGGCCTGCAGGTAGGTGCTGTAGTAGTAAGTGGCGCGGCAGTTGCTCCCGAAGTTGGTAATGCTTTATTATTAAAGAACATGCCCCTTGGTACTGTGGTTCATAATATAGAACTGCAGCCGGGTAAGGGTGGTGCACTTGCCCGTTCGGCAGGTACCTACGCTCAGCTTAATGCAAAAGAAGAAAAATATTGTGTACTGAAAATGCCTAGTGGTGAGCTGCGTAAAGTGCTGAGCACATGCATGGCGACGGTAGGTATCGTTTCCAACAGCGACCATGCGCTCCAGTCAATGGGTAAAGCAGGCCGTAACCGCTGGAAAGGTATCCGCCCACGTAACAGAGGAGTTGCAATGAACCCTGTAGATCATCCGATGGGTGGTGGTGAAGGTCGTTCTTCAGGAGGTCATCCACGTAGCCGTAAGGGTAAGTATGCTAAGGGCGAAGTTACACGTAGCACACATAAGGCATCGAATAAGTTGATTATTCAGCGACGCAACGGAAAGAAATTAAGCGGCAGGTTCCATTAATAGTAATTCCGGTTGAGTGGTTATTGAAAATATAAATCATAATAAAAGCCTGAAAATCAGGCTTGGAAATAAAAAATAAAAAGTCAGGAAAATGGCTCGTTCAATAAAAAAAGGACCTTATGTAGATGCTAACCTTGAAAAAAAGGTATTGGCTGTAAGTGAGGGCAAAGCTAAAAAAGGTGTACTGAAAACCTGGAGTCGCCGGAGTACAATTACTCCTGATTTCGTAGGCCAGACATTTGCGGTGCATAATGGCAACAAATTTATTCCTGTATATGTTACAGAATATATGGTTGGCCATAAGCTGGGTGAGTTTTCACCTACCCGTAACTTCAAAGGCCATAGCGGTCAGAAGTAAACCTGCTGTCCGCCGTGGCGGAGAAAGGAAGAAAGTAATAGTAGAATAATATAATTCAGGATACTCCGGTGAAGCCCCTTTAGGGGTTTGGGGTTAAAAAATCAAAAAAATGGAAGCCGTTGCCCGTTTAAGAAATTATCCAACCTCGCCCCGTAAGATGCGCCTCCTGGCAGATCTTATCCGTGGAAAGGAAGTGGAAGAGGCGCTGAATATATTGAAATTCAGCACCAAAGATCCGTCAGTACCGCTGGAAAAGCTGTTATTGAGCGCTGTAGCCAACTGGAGAGTGAAAAATGAAGGTAATGATGTTGCTGAAGCAGGATTGTTTGTTAAAACAATATTTGTAGATGGTGGCCGTGTTCTTAAGCGGATGCGTCCGGCTCCGCAGGGCAGGGCTTACAGGGTGCGCAAGCGCAGCAACCACATCACTTTATTTGTGGACAGCCGGAATGCAGTAACTGAAAACGCAAACACAGAAAACGAAAAAGTTCAAGCTTAATATATAAAGTAATGGGTCAAAAATGTAATCCTATAGGTAACAGGTTGGGCATCATCCGCGGATGGGACTCAATGTGGTATGGCGAAAAAAGGGACTTCGGCCAGAAACTGGTTGAAGACCACAAGATCCGCAACTACCTCAATGCACGTATCAATAAAGGCGGTATTTCCCGTATCGTTATTGAGCGCACACTGGGCAAGCTGATCGTTACTATTCATACTTCAAAGCCTGGTATCATCATAGGTAAGGGTGGAACAGAAGTTGATCGTATCAAGGAAGAGCTGAAGAAGCTTACCAAGAAGGAAGATGTGCAGATCAACATTATGGAGATCCGTCGTCCTGAACTGGATGCCATGATTGTGGGTGAAACAATTGCCCGCCAGATTGAAGGCCGTGTAAGTTACAAGCGCGCTATCAAAATGGCAATATCCACAGCAATGAGGATGGGTGCAGAAGGTATAAAAATTAAAGCGGGTGGCCGTCTTAATGGTTCTGAAATAGCCCGTTCTGAAGAATTCAAACAAGGCCGTACTCCTTTGCATACTTTCCGTATGGATATTGATTACGCTTCCACTTATGCCATGACTGTTTATGGTAAAATTGGTTTGAAAATCTGGGTTTGTAAAGGTGAAGTTCTGGGCAAGCGTGAGCTGAATCCTAATTTCTCTGCCAATTCCGATAGCCGTGGCAATCGCCCTGCTGGTGGATTTGCCGGTGGCGAAGGCGGAGGACCACGTGGTGATCGTGACCGTGAGCGCGGTGGTGATCGTGGCGACCGCAGAGGCGGTGGCGGTGGTGAAAGAGGCGGCGGCGGTGGTGACCGCAGAGGCGGCGGCGGTGCAGGCCGTGGTGGAGCAGGTGGCGGCCGTTCAGGCGGAGCAGCTGGTGGCGGTCGTTCGAATGGCGGCGGCTCAGGAACCGGTGGACGCAGATAATAATATTGTTTTAGAATACTTTAATAAATATTGTAACAATGTTACAACCAAAAAAATCAAAACACAGGAAAGCGCATAAAGGAAGAATCAGAGGTAACGCTCAGAGAGGCGCTATGATATCATTCGGTTCATTCGGCCTCAAGGCTATGGAACCAAAGTGGATCAACAACCGCCAGATTGAAGCAGCCCGCCAGGCATTAACCCGTCACATGAAGCGTGAAGGTAATGTGTGGATCCGGATATTCCCTGATAAGCCGATTACCCGCAAGCCTGCTGAAGTGCGTATGGGTAAAGGAAAGGGTAGCCTTGAATTCTGGGCTGCGGTTGTTAAGCCAGGTCTGATCATGTTTGAACTGGATGGCGTACCAATGAAGGTAGCTCAGGAAGCATTATTGCTGGCTGCACAGAAATTACCAATCCGGACGAAGTTTGTTGTTCGTCATGATTATGCAGGTGAATAAAATTATAGTATCAGGCCTGAAGTAACAGAATTGTAGTTGTTACGTCAGATTAAGTAAAAATATAAAATTTGTCTTTAGACTAACGACTTTAGACTAACGACTAATAAAAATCAACAAAATGGCAAAAGCACAAAAGGCGAAGGTTGATGATTACCGTTCGCTGGAAAATGAAGCGCTGAATGAAAGGATTCTGGACGAGGAGATGCGCCTGAAAAAGACGAAGTTCAGCCATGCGGTTAATCCGATCGAGAACCCGCTATCAATCAAGACACAGCGCCGTGCAATTGCGCGTCTGAAAACGGAACAGCATAAAAGAAAATTAGGTTTCTGATAAAGTAATATTTTATGACGATGACGATTGAAAGAAAAAGCAGGAAAACCCGTATCGGGATAGTAAGCAGTAACAAGATGACCAAAACCATCACCGTTACTGTTGAAAGGAAGGTAAAACACCCGATGTATGGTAAGTTCCTGAAAAAATCATCAAGCTTCCATGCTCATGATGAGGCCAACAATGCCGGTATTGGCGATGTGGTGCGCATTATGGAAACTCGCCCGCTGAGCAAAACAAAGCGCTGGCGCCTGGTAGAAATTATTGAAAAAGCTAAGTAACCATTCAAGATGATACAACAAGAATCCCGGCTCAATGTAGCCGACAACAGCGGAGCTAAAGAGGTACTTTGCATACGTGTGCTGGGCAACTCGGGACAAGATTACGCAGGTATCGGTGATAAAATCGTTGTAACTGTTAAGGACGCGCTCCCTGGTGGTGGTGTCAAGAAAGGCACTGTTTCTAAAGCGGTTATTGTCCGCACAAAAAACAAGTTGCGCCGCAAAGATGGCTCATACATCAACTTTGATGATAATGCTGTTGTGCTGCTCAATAACGCCGACGATCCGCGCGGTACCCGTATATTCGGCCCGGTAGCCCGTGAACTGCGTGATAAAGGTTACATGAAAATTGTTTCCCTTGCTCCTGAAGTATTGTAAAAATTAGTGTACCTTTGCAGCCCCTTAGAAAATAAGGTGCCTGAAAAGACAAAATAGTAAAAATGAAAAAGAGATTTAAACCGAAGTTCAATATTAAAAAGGGCGACAACGTGGTGGTTATTGCCGGTGATGATAAAAACCGCACTGAGCCACGTGAAGTGCTGTCTGTAGATCCGTCTGTTGGCAAGGTCCTGGTTAAAGATGTAAATCTGGTAACCAAACACCTGAAGCCTAATGCCCAGAATCCGCAGGGTGGTATTGTTAAGGAGGAAGCGCCTATTCACATCTCTAATGTGATGCTGTGGGATGCTAAGTCCAAAGCTCCGGCTCGTGTTAAGCGCAGTCGTACTGAAACAGGTTTTGTTCGTGTATCTAAAACATCAGGGGAGGTAATCAAGTAATGGCAACGGCAAAAACACCGGCAACTAAAGGGCCGGCAACTACAAAAGATAAAAACCCTAAAAAAGGGTCGACCAGCTCGGTAGAAGGTGGTAACCAGGCTGCATTGCCTGCCGGCTATAAGCCAAGGATGCAGAGCATGTACAGGGAGCAGGTAATTCCTGCTATGATGAAGAAATTTGGCTACAAATCTGTAATGGAGTGCCCGAGGCTGGTAAAAATATGCCTGAATCAGGGTGTGAAAGGATCAACTTCCGATAAGAAGATGATTGATGATGCAGTAGCTGAAATGACTATCATTTCCGGTCAGAGGGCTATCCCTACAATGTCTAAGAAAGATATATCCAACTTTAAGCTGCGTAAAAACATGCCGATAGGTTGTCGTGTTACCCTCAGGCATGTAAAGATGTATGAATTCCTGGATCGTTTTATATCTGTTTCTCTTCCCCGTGTACGTGACTTTAAAGGTATCAGTGAAAAATCATTTGATGGCCGCGGTAACTATACTATGGGTATCAATGAGCAGATCATCTATCCTGAAATCAACATCGACAAGATTACACGTCTGAGTGGTATGGATATCACTTTTGTAACCACTGCCAAAACAAATGAAGAGGCATATGAGTTATTGAAAGAAATGGGTATGCCTTTCACCAACATGGAAAAAACAGGTAAATAAATCTAACATTATAAATCGTCATAAGCATTTATAGTTGTCCTCAGCGACTTACGACTAAAGACTTACGACTTACGACTTAAAAACATGGCAAAAGAATCAGTAAAAGCCCGCCAGCGCAAACGCGAACACATGGTTGCCAAGTATGCATCAAAACGTGCAGCACTTAAAGCAGCCGGAGATTACGCAGGATTGGATAAGCTTCCAAAAAACTCCTCAGCAGTACGTTTGAGGAACCGTTGTCAGCTTACCGGTCGTCCAAGAGGCTATCTCCGGTATTTCGGTGTATGCCGTCTGGTTTTCCGCGATATGGCTCTGGATGGTAAGATACCAGGTGTTCGTAAAGCAAGCTGGTAGTATCCGGGTACCAATATCGCCTTTGCGTAAATTCTGGCGGTCAATGGAAGAAACGTTTCAAAGTCAGAACCATCAGGTGTCTGATACTAGTAACAAATATTAATCAATAAAACTCAATTTTTAAAATGGTAACAGATCCAGTAGCAGATTATCTGACCCGTATCCGTAACGCACAGATGGCCCGTCATCGTATTGTTGAAATACCAGCTTCCAATGTTAAGAAGCGCATCACCGAAATACTTTACGAAAAAGGCTACATACTGAAGTATAAATTTGAGGATGATAACAAGCAAGGTCTTATTAAAATAGCGTTGAAATATGACGCTCAGACTAAAGATCCTGCTATTAAGTCATTAGAGCGCATAAGCCGTCCGGGATTGCGTCAGTATGCTAAGCCAGCTGATATCCGCCGGGTTCAGAATGGATTGGGTATTGCAATTGTATCTACTTCTAAAGGGTTAATGACCGATAAAGAAGCCCGTACACAAAATGTAGGTGGTGAGGTAATGTGTAATATTTATTAATTGTTTTGCAAATGTGGTTATTGGCATTTATGCACATAACCTTTTAAATAAAGAGTAAAGCCGAGAATTTAAGTTCTCTATACGGTAACTGAACACGGCTGAATGTTTTTGAATTTTAACTTTTGAATTAATTTATTATGTCTCGTATAGGTAAAAAACCAATTACATTGCTGAAAGGAGTATCTGCTTCAGTTTCTTCAGCTAATGAATTGAAAGTAAAAGGGCCAAAGGGTGAATTAACCCAGGCAATTGATCGTGATATCACTATCAAAATAGATGGCGATCAGCTTCTGGTTGAGCGTCCTACTGATCAGATCCGTCACCGTGCTTTGCATGGTTTGTATCGTTCACTGATTGCCAACATGGTAACAGGTGTAACTACCGGATTTAAAAGAGAACTGGAACTTGTCGGTGTAGGTTATCGTGCTGCTGTCACTGGCCAGACTATTGATCTTGCATTAGGTTATTCTCATAACATTATATTTGAATTGCCAAAAGAAATCAAAGCTGCTGCCACTGCCGAAAAAGGACAGAACCCAAGAATTATTCTTGAGTCGAATGACAAGCAGTTGCTTGGCGCTGTAGCTGCAAAACTGAGGAGCTTGCGTAAACCGGAACCATACAAGGGTAAAGGGGTACGTTACTCAACGGAAACAGTTCGTCGTAAAGCTGGTAAGTCTGCGGGTAAGTAATAAATGGTTAGTTGGCAGTTTACAATTGGCAAGGTGCAGATTGATACTGTTGTTCAAGATCAGAGATAGAATTAAATTAAAAGTAACTCCGGTAGCTCCTGAGAATTTGGGAAGCCCGTAAAACTGAGATAAAATGTCACAAGACGCAAAAGTAATCCGTCGCCAGAAATTACGCTGGCGCATACGCACAAAACTTCATGGTACTGCCCAGAAACCAAGGTTATCTGTGTTTCGCAGTAACAATGATATCTACGTGCAGCTTATAGATGATAATAATGGTTTAACACTTGCCGCAGCAAGTTCCCGTGAAAAGGATATCGTTGCGCTTGGTGGCAACAAGGTTGCCAAATCATTGAATGTTGGTAAAGCAATCGCCCAGAAAGCCAAAGCAGCAGGAATAGACACCTGTGTGTTTGACCGCGGTGGTTACCTGTATCATGGCCGCGTTAAGTCAGTGGCTGATGGTGCCCGTGAAGGTGGATTGAAATTCTAATTATCAGCATTACCTGAACAGGGTAGGGCTCAATTGAAAAATAATAAAAACAAACCTGCAATAACTATCAGTAACGGCAGGCCAATAAAAAAATAAAATGGCGAATTCACAAATCAGTCGCGTAAAAGGGGGAGACCTGGAACTGCATGAAAAAGTAGTGGCTATCAATCGTGTGGTTAAGACTACTAAAGGCGGTCGTGCATTCAGCTTCTCTGCTCTTGTAGTAGTGGGCAATGGTGCAGGTGTTGTAGGTCACGGTCTCGGGAAAGCAAAAGAAGTTCAGGAAGCTATCACCAAGGGAATTGATGATGCCAAGAAAAATCTCATCAAGGTGCCGGTAATGCATGGTACTATTCCTCACGAGCAGTTGGCTAAAGAAGGCGCTGCAAAAGTGATGATCAGGCCTGCTGCACATGGTACCGGTGTAATAGCCGGAGGCAGTATGCGTGCGGTTCTGGAAGCTGCCGGTATCACCGATGTTCTTTCAAAATCACTGGGCTCGGCTAATCCGCACAATGTGGTTAAAGCTACATTTACTGCATTAAGTATGCTGCGTGAGCCAATCAAAGTAGCGAAAGACCGCAACATCAGCCTGAAGAAAGTGTTTAATGGATAATCAGGATTTTATTGAATAACCGGGTTAAAATTACTAATTAATACATCCCACAGGAATCAAAAGTTTAACTAAGATTAAAAGCTGAATAGATGGTTCCCCTTTAGGGGTTCAGGGGTTTTAAATTGAATTGATATGTCAAAGATAAAAATTACACAGATAAAAAGCGGAATTGACCGCATGGCTCGCCAGAAGCGTACTTTAAAGGCTTTGGGCCTGCGCAATGTGCTGCATACTGTGGAAGTTGAAGCAACACCCCAGATATTTGGTATGGTGAATGCTGTGCATCATCTGGTAAAAGTGGAAGATGCCAGTGGCAAAACTTTATCCCAGTCTAATTTTGTTTCCGGAAAGTAATCGGATAGTACCGGAATATCCAAATAGAATTACCAGATTTTCTAACTGATTTGCGAGCGGTTATACATTCCGCGCAAGTTCAAAAATTGTAAATAATGCAACTGCACAATCTGAAACCTGCTGAAGGTTCAACAAAAAAAGGTAAACGTATTGGTCGTGGTGAAGGTAGCGGCCATGGTGGAACAGCTACTAAAGGTAACAAAGGCCAGCAGGCCCGTACCGGTTATCAGTCCAAAAGAGGTCATGAAGGTGGCCAGATGCCTATTCAGCGCCGTATGCCTAAGCGCGGGTTCATTAATCCTTTCCGTGTTGAGTATAAAGTTTTCAACCTCAGCCAGCTCGATCAGCTGATCGAAAAATATGAGCTGAAGGAATTTACTCCTGATGTATTGTATATTAATGGTTTAATCAACCGTACTGATCTGGTTAAGATCCTCGGTGCTGGTGAATTTAAAACCGTTATACCATTTAAAGTAAATGCAGCAAGCGCAAAAGCTAAAGAAGCTATAGCCGCTGCAGGTGCAACATTGGAGATTCTTTAGCATAAACAGGCGCATTTTTTGGTGAAATGCGTCTTTTATCGTTTATTCGCATTTCATTTTTGACTAACAACAGTTCCTGTGAAGAAATTTATAGATAAACTTAAGAATATCTGGAGCATTGACGAACTTCGTAAACGTATTCTGTACACTATTACACTGGTGTTGGTATATCGTGTAGGATGTTACGTTGCCCTGCCAGGAATTAACCCTTCCCGCCTCAGCGACTCAAATGGTCCCGGCGGTATCCTCGGTATTTTGAACATGTTTGCAGGCGGAGCTTTCAGCCGTGCATCCATTTTTGCATTGGGTGTTATGCCGTATATCTCGGCATCTATCTTTATGCAGCTTGCAGGTATTGTTATACCCCAGGTTGCCAAAATGCAGAAAGAAGACAGTGGCCGCAGGAAAATAAATCAGTATACCCGTTATCTCACAGTAATTGTTACCGCTTTCCAGGCAAGCGCTTATGTGGCTTATCTGCGTTCCGGTACTTATCAGGCAGCTCTTGCTCCCGACTACAGCCCTTATATGTTCTGGTTGAGTACAATTGTTGTGCTCACAGCTGGTACTTTATTTGTAATGTGGCTTGGTGAAAGAATTACGGAGCGTGGAATAGGTAATGGTACTTCCCTTATTATCATGGTTGGTATCCTTGCACGTTTCCCGCACTCTATTTTCCAGGAGTTCGGCGCCAAGAATTTAGGTGGCGGCGGTGGTCTGTTGATATTCCTGATAGAGCTGGCTATTCTTATCGCTGTTATCATTGGTCTTATATTGCTCACACAGGGTGTTCGTAAAATACCATTGAATTATGCACGTCGTATCATTGGCAGCACCAATGCAGCCAAGGAAGTAAGTGGCGCTCGTGATTTTATACCTTTGAAAGTGAACTCAGCAGGCGTTATGCCTATCATCTTTGCCCAGGCAATGATGTTTATCCCTACCATATTCACCAGTTTTGCAACCAATGAAAAAGCAGCGGGTTTTGTACATTCACTGTCTGATCCAAGGTCTCTGTGGTACAACCTTATCTATGCAATAATGGTTATTTTATTCACTTATTTCTACACGGCTTTGATATTCAATCCGACTGAAATGGCTGATAACCTGAAACGCAATAACAGCTTTATACCGGGTGTTAAACCAGGTGAACCAACAGCCAACTACATTGCAACTATTATGGATCGTATCACACTGCCGGGTGCATGTTTCCTCGCTCTTGCAGGTATATTACCCGGAATAGCTACATTATTGGGTGTAACGAGTGGTTTCGCTTCATTCTTTGGTGGTACTTCAATGCTGATTGGTGTGGGTGTTATTCTCGATACATTGCAGCAGGTAGAAAGTTATTTGCTCATGAACCATTACGATGGTTTGATGAAAACCGGTCACATTGTAGGCCGTACCGCAGTAGCTCCGACCCGTGCATCAGCCTAGTATAAGGTTTTGGAGTTTGGAATTTGATTTTTGACCTTTAATTTATTAATGATACACATAAGAAGTAAAGACGAAATTGAACTGATACGTAAAAGCGCATTAATGGTTTCTGCCACCTTAACCGAGGTGGCAAAATTTTTAAAGCCCGGTATCACTACAATTTCAATCGATGAGATGGCCGAGACTTTTATCCGTGATAACGGAGGGATCCCCTCTTTTAAAAATTATCATGGTTTCCCCTATTCTTTATGCATTTCAGTAAATGAAGTTGTGGTTCACGGTTTCCCGGGGAAATATGAATTGAAGGATGGTGATATCATTTCTGTCGATTGCGGCTTTTATAAGAATGGGTATCATGGCGACTCGGCTTATACCTTTGCCATTGGCAACGTAAAACCCGAAGTCCTGCAGTTATTAAAGGTTACCAAAGAGTCGGTATTCAGGGGTGTTGCGCAGGCTAAAGAACATAACAGGATAGGTGATATTGCATTTGCCGTCGAGAATTATACTTCCAGAGAGCATCGTTATGGAGTGGTAAAAGAACTTGTGGGTCATGGAGTAGGCAAGGAGTTGCACGAAGATCCGCAGGTGCCTAATTATGGCAAGCGGGGTGATGGTAAAAAATTGAAAGAAGGGATGGTACTGGCAATTGAGCCAATGATCAACCTGGGTACAAGAGAAGTATATACACTCGATGATGGCTGGACTGTTGTAACGCGAGACAAGAAGCCTTCTGCGCATTTCGAGCATACTACTGCTGTAAGAAGAAATAGCGGGGAGCCTTTATCGAGCTTTGCTCCGATTGAAGCTGCAGAACTGGTAAACCCTGAACTGAATTCCAGCTATTTCAGCAGCCCTGTGGTTGCAGCTGTAGTCTGAAGACAATAATTGAATAAATATTAACCACAATGGTTACCAGAGAAATATTCGAACAGGCTGTAGCTGATAGCAAACAACTGACATCCCGCCCCGATAATAATACATTATTAATGCTTTACAGCCTGTATAAACAAGCCACCGATGGTGATGTAACAGGTGATGGCCCTACAAATCCGTTTGATTTCGTAGCCAAGGCAAAATTCAATGCCTGGGAAAAGCTCAAAGGCACTGCTGCTGATGCTGCTATGGCACAGTATGTGGAGATAGTGGATAAATTAAAAAAATAGACTATTTGGTTTATATCTTCTATTTCCCCTTTACCTTTTAATATCCCGGGTATGAAATGGTTGGCAGTTTTAATAGTTTTGCTGGTTTGCGCTGGTTATATTGCGTTTGCATTTGAACTCAGGATTATAAACCCGAAACATTTTGGACTTGTTATAGCTTCAGTTTTAATCTCCTTAATAGTTATAGGGAAGTTTTTGAAAATTCACCATTTAAGGAGAAAGCGGAAACCATTTCAATACATAGATTAATCCCAACTTGCATTTTCTTGGTTTTTTCTTTCATTTCTGTCCTAAATTGCAACGGTTTTAAAGGGTAGCTTTATTTTCAGTGTATATTGCATTATGAAAACAGCCATTGTTATCGGCGCTACAGGTTTAGTGGGCAAGGAATTGGTTCAACTCTTATTAAAGGATTCCCGGTTCTAAAAAGTAAAAGTTTTTGTCCGCAGATCAACTGGCTTGAAGCACGTTAAACTCGAAGAACATCTGGTTGATTTTGATGCACTGGATACCTGGAAAAAGCAGGTATCCGGAAATGTATTATACTCCGCCATGGGCACAACAATAGGTATAGCCGGCAGTAAAGAAGCTCAATATAAGATAGACTATACTTACCAATACCAGGCAGCCAGAATTGCGGCGAATAACGGGGTGCAGGAATATGTTTTAATCTCAGCTGCCGGATCGGACCCTGGTTCTAAAATATTCTATTCAAGGATGAAGGGCGAACTGGAAAGAGATATTAAAAAGCTGCCTTTCGAAACAATTCATATCATCAGGCCCGGAATGCTGGCCGGAGACAGAAAAGAAAAAAGAACAGGGGAAAAGCTGATGCTGCCCCTGATGAATTTTATAGGCAATATACCAGGCCTGGGTAGCCTTAAACCCATTCAGGGCATGACAGTGGCCCAGGCTATGATCAATGCCACCTTCAGGCATGTGGTGGGCATTCACGCTTATAGTATGGGTGAAGTTTTTAAGCTGGCAGAGTTACCTACAAAATAATATTGCTGTCAGGAAGATTTCTACTTTTAAAAAGTTGGCAAATCTGATACAGGCCTACAATTCAGTCCTTTATCGCCGCAATACCCGGCAATTCCTTCCCTTCAAAATACTCCAGCATTGCACCTCCGCCGGTAGATACATAACTTACCTTATCGGCGAGTGCGAATTTATTAACTGCAGCTACACTGTCTCCGCCACCCACAAGTGAATAAGCCCCATGTTTTGTAGCTTCAGCCACTGCAAGCGCAATAGCCTTTGAACCGTGCTGAAATTTATCCATTTCAAAAACGCCCATTGGGCCATTCCACAGAATAGTTTTTGATTTACTTATTATTTTGCAGAATTGGGCAATCGCCATCTGCCCGATATCCAGCCCCATCCAGCCCGCAGGTATTTCATTGCTGAGCGAAGATGAAGTATCGGCATCTGCAGCAAATTTGTCAGCTATAATACTATCGGCTGGCAAATGGATGCAAACACCCTTTTCTTCGGCTTTTTTAAGAAGCGCAATCGCCATATCCATGCGGTCGTCTTCGCACAGAGAGTTGCCTATCTGGCCACCCTCAGCTTTGAAGAAGGTATACGCCATACCACCGCCAATGATTATGTCTGTAGCCCTGTCCAGCAGTTGCTCAATGATCAGTATTTTGTCCGATACCTTGGCGCCGCCAATTATAGCAGTAAATGGCTTCTGGTTATTATGCATTACCTTTTCGGCAGCCATTACTTCGCCCTCCATCAGCAGCCCGAACATCTTCTTATCGCCCGGGAAAAACTGTGCTATAACCGCAGTTGATGCATGTGCCCTGTGTGCGGTGCCGAAAGCATCATTCACATACACATCACCCAGTTTCGATAGCTTTTCAGCAAATTCTTTATCGCCTTTTTCTTCCTGTTTGTAGTACCTCAGATTCTCCAGCAGCAACACCTGGCCCGGCTTAAGTTCCGCAGCTTTTTTAACCGCATCCTCACTGATACAATCATCGGCAAACTGTACCTCAATACCCAGCAGATTACCTAAATATGGAACTACCGGTTTCAAAGAAAAATCTGCCAAAGTAAGATTTGGTTTCTTCTCAATATCCTTGAGTGGCCTGCCCCAGTGGCTCATCAGTATTACGCTGCCACCATCGGCAAGTACTTTTTTAATAGTGGGCAATGCGCCCTGTATACGGGTATCATCAGTAATAACACCATTCTTTACAGGTACATTAAAATCTACGCGTATCAGCGCTTTCTGGTTTGCGAAATTGTGTGTGGAGAATGTGGACATGTTTGCTTTCTTATTTAGAAGTCTATATTGTACTTTTCTTCAAGTATTATTTGATATTTTTTAGCAAAATCACCAAATTTAGTATCATTTGCTGCTCCAGCTATTCTGGAGTAATTTTTAAAACAAATTATAGCTGTTGTTTCATCTTTATTCAAAACTACTCCCTTTGTTTCGAAATAATCAATAGTATTCCCGAGTTGCTGTATAGCTTTATTTCTCTTGTCCTTCCGGGTGCCGGTACTGCTACCTTTTATTTCTACAAAATAAGTTTTACGGTCATTGAATAAAACACAATCGCATTTTTTCTGTCCTTCTTCATTTATAAGACATCTGTCAGTCTTTACTAAAAAGATAGCAGAGGATGAAGAATTATTTACAGTTAATTGGTAATCACCACTATGAACAATTCTTACTGGTTGAATATCTTCAGCATCAAAAATGAAAAATTCTTTTTCATTGATAATGTGGTAGGAACTTTTGTTTTCACAGAGTGATTTATCGGCAAATTTACAATCACCCAGTTTATCTTTTAATTGTTGTAAGATCATATCATTAAACGGGTTAAAGCATCAAAATCATCCCCCATCTCATCTGAAACATCATCAATTTTGTTGTCAATGATCAACCCGATTTCCCGGTTTAAAATAGTTTCCGCTCCTCCACCGCTGATTTGGTATGCAGAGAAAATATTTGGTTGTATATTAGCATTTGGAGGAATTATTTCTTTTAGTTTATTCTCAATTTCGGGAACATATCCAGCACTTGCCGGACTACCTTTCTCATTCCATACCTTGCTGGCATATAATAAATTATTGAATGCGGATAAAATATAAGGGCTGTGTGTAGTATAAGTATGTATGGCTCCTCTATCATAAGAATATGCTTCTTGTCGAAGAGATTCGATTAATTTAATTAATGTGTATTGCGCTTTTGGGAATAAATTTAACTCAGGTTCTTCAATCACAAACGAACGCTGATAGCTGGTTTTATCATGTGATAAAATCGGAATTAGAATATTGACAGCACTTTGTATACCAGATGCCGCTTCGATTAATTTGATGCTTGTTTTTTCATTGACAAATATTCTACCTTCTCCGTTTATGTTTTTGTATTTTAAATTGGTATCCAGGAAGGCTAAATCAATTTCATTTATTGTAGATCTTTCCAGTTCAGCCCCGAGTAATAGAATATGTTTTGGAATGGGGACTTTATTTAATAATAAATTGAAAGAGAAGTCCTTAACTAAATTTATAAAACTTCTTTCCGCAGCTATATATGTTGGCGCTTGGGTACTAAAATAATTTTCTAATTCAATAGCAGAATCAAGCACTTTTAAAAACTGGTCAAGTTTGTTTTCATGAGTATTATCAATACTTATTTCATGCCATTTAGGATTAATAGATTGGTAGTTTTCTAATTTCTTAATTTGATTTTTAACAGTAATATCAATAAAATCGGCTTTTTTAAAGTCTTCGATTTTAGTTGATAATTCGTCTATTTCATGTTTTAGTTTTGGGTAATAATTTATTGTCTGATCAATATATGAGAGTTTATGTACTTCAGATTCAAAAATAATTTCAGTATCAATATTCAGAAAAGCAGCAATATTGTATTCTTCCAAGGCGTCTAAAAATGAGGCTCTATTATCGCTACCTCCATTTTTCAAAAACTTCCTCGGCGCTTTAAAAATAGTATACAATTTAGCCAATGCGCTCTTCCCGCTGGCCTGAGGCCCTATAAAAACATTTACGTTTCTCAGGTCTAAGTCAACGAATTTAATTGGGCCAAAATTCTTTACTATTAAGCGCGATTGCATGTCCTATCTGAAAAATAAGGTGTGAAAATACAGAACTTGAGGTTATAATCTTGATTTCTATCCCTTAAGCAGCATACAATAGACAAGCTTCAATGTCTTCTGTTTCTAATATCGGATGCTCTTCCAGAATCATATCCTTAGTCATTCCACTGGCCATCATCTCTAAAACATCATTCACCCGGAATCTGATTCCACGAATAATTGGCTTTCCTGCGAAGATGCCCGGATTGGTTGTAATTCTGCCCAATAATCCATTTTGATTATTTTCCATTATCAACAATTTCTTCACAAAAATATAAAAAAAGACCCTGAAAAGGGTCTTTTATGTTTATTAAAGTTACATTTCTTTATTACTTGATCAACCCTGCAAAATAATGAACGGTACGTACAAGCTGGCTTACATAGCTCATTTCGTTATCGTACCAGCTTACAGCTTTCACCAGTTGTGCATCGCCCATAGTCATTACTTTGGTCTGAGTAGCATCAAACAGCGACCCGAACTTAGTGCCTATGATATCGCTGCTCACAATCTCATCTGTATTATAACCGAAGCTTTCATTTGCGGCCGCCTTCATTGCTGCATTTACTTCTTCAGCAGTTGTTTTCTTCGTTAGTATCACAGTAAGCTCGGTGAGCGAACCGGTAACTGTAGGTACGCGCTGTGCCGAACCATCCAGTTTGCCTTTCAGCTCAGGAAGTACCAGACCGATTGCCTTTGCTGCTCCGGTAGTATTAGGAACAATATTTTCGGCAGCGGCACGTGCACGGCGCAGGTCGCCCTTGGCATGTGGCGCATCCTGTGTGTTCTGGTCGCTGGTATATGCATGAACGGTAAGCATAAGGCCGGTAACAATACCAAAAGAATCGTTTAGAACCTTAGCCATTGGAGCCAGGCAATTGGTAGTGCATGAGGCACAACTGATAACAGTTTCGCTGCCATCCAGTATGTGGTGGTTAACATTGAAAACAACTGTTTTCATATCGCCTGTAGCCGGTGCTGAAATTACCACACGCTTTGCGCCAGCTTTAATATGGCCTTCTGCTTTTTCTTTATCAGTAAAGAATCCTGTACACTCCAGTACCACATCTACATCATGCTGCCCCCATGGAATCTGCGATGGGTCTTTCTGGGCGTAGATAGTAATGTCCTTACCATTAACAGAGATAGAATTATCCGTGTGAGTTACAGTCTGTCCGAAACGTCCCTGCGCGGTATCATATTTCAGCAGATGCGCCAGTACGTTTGGCTTGGTAAGATCATTGATTGCTACAACTTCAATGCCTTCCATATTGTATATCTGGCGGAAAGCAAGACGGCCGATACGGCCAAAGCCATTGATGGCGACTTTTACTGTATTCATTTTTGGAGATTAATTAAAGAACGATTTTTTTAAAAGTGGCGCAAAGGTACGAAAATTCAAAATTCAAAAGTCATCCGTATAATTATCTGGAAAGAAAGGTGTGCAGAAATAAATATTTGTACCTCTTTATTTCGTATATATTTTCAAATAGGATTAATGTATCCCCCTTGCATCAAGCGCCTTCTGATAGATATGTGCATTTTTTAACTGTTCATCATAAGTAGAGGCGAAATTGGAATAGCCGCTGAAATCCTCCTTGGCACAGAAATAGAGATACGTTGTATTAGGCGCCTGTAGTACCGCCTCTACCGAACTAATGGCTGGCGTGCAGATAGGCCCCGGCGGAAGTCCGGTATACATGTAGGTATTGTAAGGGGAACTGTTCTGCAGCATCGGCCCGGTAATTCGTTGTATTGTAAAATCACCCACCGCATATTTTACAGTCGGGTCAGCCTGCAGTTTCATCCCTTTATCCAGCCGGTTCAGGTATACGCTGGCTATATTGGGCTTATCCGCGTTAATATTGCTTTCTTCATCTACTATAGAAGCTAGTATCACAGCCTTAACTGGTGTTAACCCATGAGCCTTTGCTGCCTGCTTGTGTGCGTCATCCCAGAATCTGATGTAATTGTCGGCTATTTTTTTAAATACTTTATCTGCGCTTGTGTTCCATTTGAAAAAATAAGTATTGGGTACTATAGCACACATTACGGTATTAGTATCCAGGTTATAACGTGCCAGCAGCACCCGGTCATTAAGCATTTGCCTGAGTGCATTCGAATCAGCCTCAAGGTTGGTGCTTATCAGGCGAATAAAATCATCCTTTGTACGTAATTTATTGATGACCAGGTTCACCTGCACCTGCCTGCCCGACCGCAGCATCCTTACCATCCCGAAATTGCTCATGCCACCGGTTATCTTGTATTTACCGGGGTGCACATGTTCCGGTAGTTTCGCAGCCCTTGCCAGTAATTCAAAACTGATCATATCCGATACAAAACCACCATCCTTAAGGGCAGTCTTCAGTTTTTCATAATCCGATCCGGTATGTAAATAAAGATACTCGCCCTGGCTAAAGGTGCCGGTATTGGGTGCAAATACTTTATAGATTGCCAGCAAAATCAAGAGCAGGAGGGTTATACCTATGATCCTTAGTTTGTTAGATTTTTTCTTTTTTGCTGCCATGCCGCGAATTTAGTTGATAAGTTGATTGGTTTAATTTTAAAGGAATTAAAAAAATGCAGATCAGGTATGGCGGTTGTTAATTTTTTTGCAACTAGCCGGTTATTTTTAAACTCAGGCACGATTTTTATGTTCTAATTCCTGTAACAAATCATTTGAAAATATGAAAAACATCAAGAAGCTATTGCTTATTCTCAGCATCGCCCTGTTTTGCGCATCAGGTAGTTTTGCGCAGATTTATGTACATGTAAGGCCGGTAGTTCCGCATTATGTGCGGATTGAAGCGCCATCCCCCCGGCACGTATGGATTGATGAGGAGTGGGAACCGAGAGGTGTGTCTTATGCTTTTGTAGGCGGCCATTGGGCTGAGCCGCCATATGCAGGTGCCACATGGGTACCTGGCAGGTGGGCGCATCACGACAGGGGCGAATACTGGATTCGTGGTCACTGGCGCCGCAGGTAATTCTTAGTCCGGTTGGTTTTTCTTCAATCCCCTTTTATGGGGATTTTTTTATTTCTGCCTGGTAAGTTTTTCTCTGGCAGTGGGTATGGACAGGTTTAATAGGTTGTTAAATTCATTAGTTTTGTAATTTTACATTAAACTCTCAGTCCGTTTACAGTCTATATTTTAAACGAAATTTTATTTTTTATGAAAGCAAAACATTTTTCATTACTCGCAATTCTTATATTGTCCGGTAGCCTGATGCTTACATCCTGCTACCAGCACGATAATTATAATAACGGGCCATATAACGGGAATAATAATTACAACCACGGAAACAATAACAATACCGGGGCCTTTACCTATACCTTCGATGAAGAGTTTAATGGCGCTGACCACTATGGCTGGAATTTTACTGATCCCACCGATTCTGCTTATGGCACCATAACCAATGGGACTTATGAGTACGTAGATTACAGTACTTTACTCTCGAGCATGGTGGTAGTAAACACAGGCTCCAACACATCCGGTAATTTCACGGTTACTACGCGTATCAAGTCAAACAAAATAATGGGCCTTATTTTCGGAGCCTCAACATCCGACAATGGCTATGCTTTTTATGTCGACACTGCAGGTAATTATTCATTGTATAAAGAAGGTACAGGCACAGCCACTTCAACTGTAATCATACCATCTACACAGGATACTCTATATGCCGTAAAAAACAACTGGAACACCCTGGAGCTCGACCAGATCAACAATACCTGGACCGGCTACATAAATGGTACCCAGATATTTAATATCGCCTCTCAGTCTTTAAGTGGCTCCCAGTTTGGTTTTAAAGTATTGCCGGGAACTACAGGATTTGCCGATTATATGGTGGTAAAGAGCTATTAAGAGATTAGCATAAGCCAAAACGGGTTGAAAAGGGCAAGGTCACGATAGTCTTTTGATCACCTTTTCAACCCGTTTCTTTTTAGCATCCTTTTCTATATCCGGTATTCTGTCATTCAGTGTCCGGATGAATTTAGTTTTGTTATCTGAGTCTATTACAGGCAGGGCCTGCTCGGCATACATCGGTACCTGGTTTGACGGACAATCCTGCAGCAATTCAATAAATAGTGAAAAAGCATCAAGATGGTATTTTTCAACAGAACTCAGTTTAATCAGTATCCCCGCACAATGGTCTTTGGTGATTACAGAGCCCTTATCGGCAATGGCTATAATCTTACCCAATGAATTAAAAACCAAGTCTGCATTTTCAATCGTAATCAGGTCCAATGCAGTCATAGCGCCCCACTGCATCCGGTTGTTTTTGCTTTCCAGCAACTGTATGAAATTTTTGGCATAACCGGATATCAGTTGTGGGTTGATCTCCCCGGCTTCATATAGCACTTTAATGCAATCGCTCTGAACAGCTTTATTATTCAGGTTGGCAACCAGTTCTTTTACGGCTTCGGTATTGTTATCAGCAGCTATCTGCCTGGCTAATACTTTATTGGGTTCTGTTCCCCTGAAATTCAGCGAGGAAGCTAATTGGGTTAATACGGACATTTGTTTATTTTATAACTCCTTTTTCTTTTAGAATGCTGATATATTTTTCTTCAGACAGAGGGCAATTTACTAAATCAATAAAGTCTTTTTTACCTAACCAGCATTGCATCGCCATTTTTCCAATGAGGCTAATATCTAAATCATGATTGGCTTCATGACTGATTTTCGTTCGGGCAATAAACTTCTTATTAAAGTAAAACTCTAAAAAATGGTGATCTCCTGGTGCTTCAATAAATACCTTTTTTATCAGGTTTTTAATGGTTTTATCACTTTTTACTACCATCCTTTATCTCTTTTACCATGTACTTGATCAGATTTTTAATGACAATGAATCTATCAGACAGATTATTATCTTCCATTGAAGCAACTCGTTGATACAAATAATAAAACTCTTCACAGAAGTCATCTGAGGCCTCATTCATATTTTTGCCTACCGCATAAATATCAAGCGGCTCATATTTAATGATGAAATGGTCTTCGCCTTGCTCCACGAGGCATCTTAATGGGTAATTCAGGATGTATTTTCTGTTGTTGAATCCGATTACGTCAGGGGCATAAGCAAGCGGTATTTTTTCAATTAAAGGCTTCTGTTCATCAGATTCCAGAATATTTTTGATTGCCAGAATTACTGATTCATCTTCCACCTCATTAAATTGCCTGATCAGCCTTTTCTGCTCAAATGCTATATTCATAATGCCTTTTTTATCTCTATCAAAGTTAATGCATTAAGATGTAATTATAGGGAAAAATATACTGAATAAAAGCTCATTCCTGCACCAGGAGATTCTCCGCAAATATCCTGGATACGGTAGCTGTTTTATCCTTACCAATCCTGATTACTATAGAGTTATCGTAGGGTATTTTTTCTATCAGCGCAACCCGTGAGCCGATGCCGATATCCAGTTTTTTCAGGTATTGCAGAAACGAACTGCTGGTATCTTTCACAGCCACTACCTGGCAGCTTTTCCCTTCGGCCATATCGGCAAGTATGGTCCTGAAACTTGAGGCTGTTTCCCCGTTCGATTTTGGTATTGGGTCGCCATGCGGGTCATATTGCGGAAACCCCAGGAACTTGTCCAGCCGGTCTGCCAGGTCAGCGTTTTGCACATGTTCCAGTTGCTCGGCAATTTCATGCACTTCATCCCAGCCATAGCCCAGTTTTTCGGCCAGCAGCACTTCCCATAGCCGGTGTTTCCGCACTATCTGAACGGCAATATCCCGCCCGGTTTCTGTGAGTTTTACACCCTTACTTTTTTCGTAAAGCAGGAATTTCTTATCCGCCAGCTTTTTGATCATATCCACCACAGATGCAGGGTTATTGTTCAGCGCATCCGAAATGGCGGTCGGCGTTATTTTTTTTAGCCCCTGCTTGTCCAGATGGTAGATGGCCTTGAGGTAATTTTCTTCCGATAGTGTCTGCATACTGTAGTAGTGAAGGCCTAAAGTTAAACTTTAGCAGGCGAATAAAAAATAATTAGCCTTGCCTAATAAAAATAATTTGCCAAACATAAAAAATATATTAGGTTTGCACAATAATTTACTTTTAGATTGATCTGCATAACTTTATGCCCGACCTGATTGAAGAAATAGTACGCACTAAAACCAAATCTTCCGGAATCCATTGGGTCCGGAAGAACAACAATAACTCCCTTTCGGAGGTTTTTTCAAGTATTAATGTCCCCAAAAATGGTGGTTTCTGGAAGAAATTATTAGCCTTTGCCGGGCCGGGCCTTATGGTATCGGTAGGGTATATGGACCCGGGCAACTGGGCCACCGATATTGCGGGTGGTGCGCAGTTTGGTTATACTTTATTGTCGGTTATTCTCATTTCCAATTTCTTTGCCATCATACTTCAATACCTGGCGCTGAAGCTGGGTATTGTTACTGAGCGCGATCTGGCCCAGGCCTGCCACGATGAGTACAAGCCCTGGCTCAGCTTCAGCCTCTGGGTGCTGTGTGAGGTAGCTATTGCCGCCTGCGATCTTGCTGAAGTAATAGGCGCGGCCCTGGCACTCAACCTGCTCTTTCATATACCGCTCACGGTTGGGGTGGTCATTACCGCATTCGATGTGCTGATTATATTGTTTTTTCAGTACAAAGGATTCCGGTTTGTTGAGGGGGTGGTTGCGGCCCTGATTTTCGTTATCCTCGCCTGTTTCGGGTATGAGATACTGGTATCTCACCCTGGTTTTTTACCCATACTCAGTGGCATGATTCCCCGCCAACAGATCGTGTTCAATCCAGGTATGCTCTATATATCTATTGGCATACTGGGCGCCACTGTGATGCCCCACAACCTCTACCTGCACTCCAGTATTGTGCAAACCCGCAACTACGAGCGCAATGATACCGGCAAGAAAATGGCCATTAAGTTTGCCACTATCGACAGCACTGTTTCTTTGCTGTTTGCCTTTTTTATCAATGCCGCCATTCTTATATTGGCAGGGTCGGTTTTTCATACATCGGGGCACAAGGAGGTAGCCGATATTACGGTAGCCTACAAGCTGCTCGATCCGTTGCTGGGAGTAACTATAGCCAGCACCCTCTTTGCCGTAGCCCTGCTTGCCTCGGGCCAGAACTCCACACTTACCGGCACCCTGGCCGGACAGATTGTGATGGAAGGCTTCCTGAACATAAAGCTCAAGCCCTGGCTCCGCAGGCTCATTACCAGGCTCATAGCCATCATACCCGCATTCGTAGTTACCTTTATGTTTGGCGAAAAGGGAATAGCCAGCCTGCTCATCCTCAGCCAGGTTATCCTCTCCATGCAACTCAGCTTTGCCGTCATCCCTCTCATACTTTTTACCAACGACAAGCGGAAAATGGGGCAGTTTGTCAACAGCACATTTACCAAAGGGCTGGTATGGGTGGTGGCTGGGATAATATTGGTGCTGAATGTTTATTTGTTGATTACTACTTTAAAGTAGATGCGAAAACTACCGCATCCCCACACTTGCTGTAACATTACCTGTTAGTGTCTGCAATGGAGTGGGCGTGGTATTGTCGCCGTAATTGATCATCACTAAAAGCCGGCTTCCCGCTGAAAGCGGAAACGACAGGCCGGAGATATTTGCAGTCAGCGTTTCCCCTTCTATGGCAATACCTCCGGTCACGGAACCTATGTTAATGCTAACTGTAGCGCCGGTAACCGGATAAAATTGTTCGGCGCCTATCAGGGTAGCGCCGGGGGGCGCGGAATAATAAAGCTGTGCCGTAAAGGTATAGGTGCCCGTAAAAAAGGTAATAGAAGAATTGGTGATACGGAAAAAGAAAGAAAAGGAAGTAACAGTGCCGGCTACGGGCACGGGTACTGCCACCATAGGGAAAGTACCGCTTGGGTCTATGTAGGTGCCGCCGTCCACGTTCACTATTTGGTTGCCCGCAGCTCCAAAGCCGAGAAAGCAGATTGAATCAGGGGGGCCGAAAGACTTAAGGGTAAGGGCTACCCGCGAACTGCCGCTGCCCATAGGAATGACATAGGGTGCACTTGCGGAATTCCAGGTGCCGTCGCCCCGCAGGAAATTAGCTGAAGACGGTGTACCAGATCCGAGTTTAGACGGACTAATAACAGAGGAACCGGCATTGATAGCAGTAACAGCGTGGTTGCCTGCAGAAGAAGTTGCTGCTATTGTTGCGTTAGGGAATTTGCCCGTAAGATCGCCTCCGGCCACGGTGCTGTCGGCCATCAACGAGAGCCAGCCAGTTCCGTTATACTGGTAAAACCCCGCGGATGAATCAGTCTGGTAAACCAGTAATCCTGTGGCGGGTGAACCAATGCTGTTCTTCTGGGTTTTTGTCATGCGGGGTATCAGAACCCCCTGAGTAGTTGATGACACATCGAGCATGGCCGAGGTATTGGCAGGTGTGCCTGTAGTATTAAATGATACGCCCTGGCCGGTGGTTGTTGCGGCACTCACTACTAAGGCGCATAGACTTAAAGTTGTTTTCATTAATAACCGGATTGTTCTGTCGGATATAGTAAGCATAGGCTATTGAATTTTAATAATATTACAAAAATAATGAAAAAATAATTAAATACAATTGTGGTATATTATTTTAATGAGAAAAAACTCTTTTAAGTGCACACCTTTTTGATGGCAATGTTTTCCGGATTATTCGCATATTGTGCAAATTTTGTTTTCGATTGATGGCAAATATTCCTCTAAGCGCTATATTTACCATAATTGAACAATGCAAGTTAATAAATTTGGCTATTTGAATTATTGCATCAATATTTGCGTTGTCACTTTATAAAAGAGTAACAAACCATAAGCAACAAAAAACACAACTATATGAGAAAAATAATATCGTTTATGCACATATCGCTCGACGGTTTTGTAGCCGGGCCAAACGGGGAGATGAACTGGATTAAAGTAGATGAAGAAATTTTTGATCATGTGGGTAAGCGGATAGGTGAAACTGATACTGCAATGTATGGGCGAAAAACTTATGAGATGATGGAGGGTTACTGGCCTACCGCTGCCGACAAGCCGAACGCGAGCAAGCACGACATTGAGCATTCACAATGGTATAAGCATGCGCACAAAGTTGTATTATCAAATACTATCAAGAGCAAGGGCCTGACTAACACAACAATTATCAGCGACAACCTTGTAGAGAAAATAAATGAAATAAAACAACAGGCCGGCAGCGAAATCTTACTTTTTGGCAGCCCGACAGCAACACATTCCCTTATGCAACCTGGCTTAATTGACGGCTACTGGTTATTTGTTAATCCAATTATTCTAGGCCGGGGCATTCCATTGTTTACCAACATCAAAGACCAGGTAAAATTAAAGCTATTATCTACCCGGCAATTTACAAGCGGGGTTACTGAACTGAATTATATTGTAGCGTAAACATTATTCCAAAGGAGGAAAAAAATATCCCACTTTGGCATTGATTATCAGCGAAATGAGGGTTTAAAATGTCCCATTTTCTACCCGAATGGGTAATTTTGTTTTTCCTGCAGGGCCGGCGTTGAGCAGACCTGTTTACCCCTCTTTTGGCACATGGGTACTGGCCTTGCAATTTCAAAATATCAGAGCAGTACAAAATTGCCCACTTGCTTCCCACTTTGGCTTAAACGACGAATATTATTTGAACCCGGATTTTTCCTATTGAAAAAGGCCTTTTGTTTGGTTATCTCATTCTCTTAAATAATAGACAATGGGATAATGGTGATGGCTGAAAACCTTGCTGGTGGCTGATATAAAATAATTTACGATTATCTCATCATATCCCATTCTTTGTGAGATTGGGAATAGAGCAACTTAATGTCGGTTCGGAGTTTATTAACAAGATTATCAATTTATTGTGTCAATTACTCATTTTTGCCATCAATACATGCGATGCCTTCAGCATCGGCATAACTCCCAGATTGGTTACTATAGACATTTAATCCCTTCGGGA